>JBEKBY010000009.1:0-91599 GCA_050015155.1 Candidatus Acidiferrales bacterium
CCGAACGCGACAATCGGGCGCGCCTGGACGATCATGTCCAAGAATCTGGGGAACGGCGGAATCCCCGGCGACACGTATCTGGGCTCGGTGGGCAACAACCTCAACTACAACAACGTGGTGATCGCAGAGGCCGAAGGGGATAGCCCGTGGCCGCCGTTTCACGTGCAACGGGGATTCAAGCCCGAGGAAAACGTGGTGAGCCTGTTCCGCGGGCTGGGCGTGGTGCCGGGCCAGGTCGCAAGAGGCAGCAGCGTCAACGAGAATCCGCAGTTCGACTATCAGTTGAGCGACCTTTTCAGCACGTTTACGGGATTCTTCGGCGCGCTCGTCATCGCGGATCCGCTAGTGGCGAAGCGGCTGAAAGAGCAAGGCTACGACACAAAAGAAAAGTTGATCGACTGGCTCTACAAGACCACTACACAGACGGTGAAGGATTACAAAAACCGGAACTATGCATACCTGTTCGACTATCCGCGGGCGCTCCAGGGCGTGGAACCGTACGCGAGCTGGTATAAAATGCCGGACGACGCGGTGATCCCGCACTTCCCGAGGCCCGAGAGTTTCAACATCGTGGTAACGGGCGGGCAGACGAACGCCTACCCGCAAGCGGGAAATCTGAGCTATGGTGTCAGCGTTTCAATCGACAAATGGATGTAGGGACGACGTGTGAGGAACTGCCATGAACAGACGAAAGCTGCTGTCGCTGTTGGGCATGTCTCCGGCGCTGCTAGCTGGCTCCGCAGCTAGCGCGCAAACGAAAGGCAAGACCCCTCCTCAGGCAAAGGACACCGCAGAGCGCCAGGTGATGGCGCACAATCCCAAGGGAACGCCGCCGCCGGTGAAGCTGGTTCCGATGGCGCCGCGCCTCGACACGCTCGACGGCAAGACGATCTACCTCGTCGATACGGGGTTCATGGGCGGCGGCACGCTGCTGCAGCAAATGCAGATATGGTTCAACAAGAACATGCCCAGCGTCACCGTAGTTTTCCGCAAGAAGGCCGGACCCTACATGGAGGACGATCCGGCGCTGTGGAAAGAGATCAAGGAAAAAGGCAACGCGGCGATCATGGCCATCGGCCATTGAAGCAGCTGCACACCAGCGACCGTCGGTCACTGCATAACAGTCGAGAAAATGGGCATCCCGGCCGTTCCCATGGCCACGCGGGCCTTTGCCGACCTGGCGAAGTCGAACGCCGGGAAGCGAGGGATGCCGCACATCCGCACCGCGTTCACGCCGCACCCCGTCTGGGGCAAGACACCCGAACAACTCATGGCGTACATCGAGGGGAACGACCCGGTCAGCGGCAAGCCGCTGATGAAAGAGATCATCGACGGGCTGACCGTGCCGCTTTCAGCCGAAGACACGAAGACGGGGATGATGGACGTTTCCGTCGGGCCGCCGATGTACGGGCCGGACACCCTGGACAATCTCCAGGCACTCTACCTGAATAACGGAATGACGGACTTCCTGCCGGTGATCATACCGACCGAAGAAAAAGTCGATGCGATGCTCAGGGGCACGAGCCACCCTCCGGATGAAGTCGTCGGCAAGATGGCTGCCGGAGCGTTCGCGCCGTGGACGTACACGGTCAAGCAGGTGGCGGTAAACGCTGTAATGGCCGGATGCGAACCGGAATACTTCCCCATCATCCTGGCGATCGCGTCGACCGGGATGGCTGCGCTCGGTAGCTCGACGACCTCGTTCGCGTACTCGATGGTGATCAACGGCCCGATTCGCGACAAGCTGAACATGAACTATGGAATCGGCGCGCTGGGACCATTCGCACAGCCCAACGCGACAATCGGCAGGGCCTGGACGCTGCTGGGCAAGAACCTCGGAAACGGCGGAATTCCCGGCGACACGTACATGGGATCGCAGGGAAACAACACGAACTACAACAACATCGTGGTCGCTGAGAACGAGAAGGACAGCCCGTGGACGCCGTTCCACGTGCAGAAGGGTTTCAAGCCCGAGGACAACGTGGTAAGCCTGTTCAGCGGCGAAGATTTTCGCCAAGGCCACGGGGCGAGGCACGCAGGCGTGCTCCAAAACCCGATGTTCGACGAGCAGATCAGCGACATCTTCCACACGCTGGCGGGACTCTTCGGCGCGCTGGTGGTTTGCGATCCGCTGACCGCCAAGCGATTGGTCGAGCAGGGATACGATACGAAAGAAAAGCTACTGGACTGGCTGTGGAAGAACACGACGCGGACTGCGAAGGATTATCGGGATTCGGCGTTCGTCTACACGTTCCATTATCCGCTGGCGCTGCGAGGAGTGGAACCGTACGCGACGTGGTACAAGTGCCCTGAGGACACGATGATCCCGTGGTGGCCGAAGGCCGATGATGTCGTTCTGGTGGTGGCCGGGGGACAGACCAACCCGTTCTTCCAGGTGGGAAATTTGAGCTATCGGGTGAGCGTCTCCATCGACAAATGGATGTAACGAGAATATCCTCTCAGTCGCCTAAATAGATGCTGCGACCAAACGGGGCGAGAGGGGTGAAAAAACTTCTGGCCATTTTGTTTTGCGGTCTGGTGTACGTGGCGTGTTTCTCCGCGCAGGAACTCGATCCCGCAACGCTGCTGAAGCCCCCCACGGATAACTGGCCCACCTTCAACGGCGACTACACCGGCCGGCGTTTCAGCCCGCTCACGCAGATCAACAAGGACAACGTCGGCTCGCTGACGCTCGCGTGGGCTTTCCAGACACACGCGCAGAGCGCCGTTTATGCCACGCCGCTCGAAGTGAACGGCGTCCTTTATTTTTCGGTTTCGAACCAGGCGTGGGCCGTCGATGCGCGCACGGGCCGCCAAATCTGGCACTTCGATCATCCGTTCAACGGCTACACGCTGGGCGGCGGCAGCCGCGGCGTGGCCATGTATAAGGACCGCATCTTTTTCGGCACCGGTGACGGCTATCTCTACTGCCTCGACGCGCGGAACGGCAAGACGCTCTGGTCAACCGAGTTGGCCGACATCGCATTCAAGGCTTTCATGAGTATGGCGCCGCTCGTGATCCGCGATCATCTGCTCGTGGCGATCTCGGGCGACGTGGCGGACATTCCCGGCTGGCTCGAGTCGCTCGATCCGATGACCGGAAAAGTTCAGTGGCGCTGGGATGCGATGCCGAAAGAGGGCGAGCCCGGCTGGGACACGTGGCCGCACGATACGGATGTGATCACGCACGGCGGCGGGACGCTATGGCTTACGGGCACGTACGATCCGGAGCTCAATCTAACCTACTGGGGCACCGGAAATCCGCATCCGGTGGAAGCGCCGGATGCGCGTCTGGGCGCAAACCTTTACACCTGCACGATCGTTGCTCTCAATCCGGATACCGGCAAGCTGGCCTGGTATTTTCAGGCGTCGCCGCACGACACGCACGACTGGGACGCAGTGCAGACGCCCGTCCTGATCGACGGCACCTACAAGGGCAAGCCGCGCAAGATGCTCGCGCAAGCGAGCCGCAACGGCCTCTTCTTTCTGCTCGATCGCACCAATGGGCAGGCGCTTGTCCACGAACCTTACATACCGGTGAACTGGGTGGCGGGATTCGACGAGCGCGGCCAGCCGGTTCCGAAAAAGAAACCGAGCCGCACCTCGACGGCGCGCTTGCATGGCCGAGCGCGGCGGGCGGAACGAACTGGATGGCGCCGAGCTTCAGCCCGCAAACAGGCTTTTTCTACGCGACGGCGCGAGAGAGTTCCGGCGTCTACTTCGTGACCATGCCGGGAAAACACGTCGAGGGTTGGGGCGGCCGCGATTTCATTCTGCGCTCGAAATCGGTGCTGAAGGCGATCGACTATCAAACAGGGAAAGTGCGATGGACTCGCGATTTGAGCAGCCCGGGCGGGGGTGGCTGGCCGTCCGTGCTGACCACGGCGGGACACCTGCTGTTCACCGCCGATGATTCCGGAAAAATTCCTGCGCTCGATCCGGCTACAGGTGAGACGCTCTGGCACGCGTACGGCGGCCGAATCAGCACGTGCGCGCCGATGACGTACGAGCTGGATGGACGGCAGTACGTGATTACGCCGCTCGACAGCGTCGTGTATGCCTGGGCGCTGCCGTCGCGGCCCGCAGCACCGGCGGCAAAGGCAACTGCGGCGAAAGCCGCGCGCTGAACGAAGAGCGATCCGCAGGCGAATTACTCTTGGCTCACCTCTGGCGGGGCCGTCGTTGACAATTCTCGCCACCCGATAAAAACTTGAAAGCAGGTTGAAGCCTTCCCCCTTACTTGTGTGCATGGTGATTGCGCTCACCTTTGGTACCGCGCAAGCGCAGAAAACAGCGGTAGTGATGAGTGTGCCCGTGCAAGCCGGCGGCTACGAGGGGCGGCAGATTTTCCAGTTGAATGGAACGTGCACGGCCGAGTTGACGCCGGACACGGCGGTCATAATGGGCGGCGTATCTAGCGGAGCCGTAAAGCCCACCGACGCCATCGAACAACTCGATAAGCAGCTGGCGCTGATCCGCGCTTACGTGGAGGAGAACCACGGCCGGCTCCAGTTGTTGGAGCGCGTGCGCACGCTCAAGACTCCCCAGCCGGGCCGCGAAGGTGACGAGCCGCCCTTTCAGGTGGTGCAGCGCCTGCAGGCGGAGTTTCCTGCGAATGCTCCCGTCGATGCGATCCTGCAAAAACTGATCGAGTTAGGACTGGATCGCTTCGGCGACAACATGCTGAACAATTACAACCGGCGCGACGCGGTAATCCGTTTTCGCGTGAGCGATTTCGACGCAAAGCTGCGCGACCTGCAGCAGCGCTGCACGGCGGATGCGTGGAAGCAGTGGTGCGGATCGCCCGTTGCCACCGCGTCCGACTGCGCGCCTGACAAGCCGCCTGCCAACCTCGAGTTGCAGGCTTTCAACGTCCGCTCGGAAGAGACTCTGCTGCGGCCCGACGGCGGCGGCAGCGCAAACTGGCAATTCAGTTACAATCGCATGCAACGCGCCGTCGAGCCGCCCGACCTGCTCGGAAGCGTAACCATCCATCTTGATGGAACCATCCTGCTGACATGTCGCGCGGAACCGAAGGAAGCGAAGCCTTGAAGTCCCGCGCTGTGCGGGGCGGGACGTTTGATCTTGGGCCCAGCCTGGCGGCGCTGGCGCTGCTGATCGTCTTTCTCGCGCCGCAGGCTCATGCCGCTGCTCGCGAGACGGTGCCGCAGCGGCTGCTGCGAACGATCCAGATCGGCGCGCCGCAGGGCCTCAGCATCGATCAGATCAGGAAGATTGCGAAAAGCAGCGACACCGAGTACACGACCGAAATGCTGGCGCGCTCGGCACTGCTTGTCTTGCAACAAGACAACCTCGGGTTGATTCCCTACAACGAGCTGTTCGACGGCGTGTTGAACCATCTCGTGCGCGACGGCAATGCTTTCCAGCCGCCTCCCGGCCTTCCCGATTTCCGCGGCAGGGAAACAGTGTTCGCCATGGTCTATGCCATGGTGATGAGCGGGAACCAGCAGCAGGCGGTCGATCTTCTGGGAAAGCACTTGCTGACCGGAAGCGAGTACAAGCAGGCGGTGGTGCTCTCCGCACTGCGCAACATCGGAACGCAAAGCGCCATCGGGCTTATCCAGCAGTACGCCGAAAAGGGACCGAACCGCAATCTCGCGGAGACGACCCTCGCGGACGAGGACTATCCCGCCCTTTCCGAGATACACGACCGGTGGAACATGATTCCTCCGGCACAACGCACGCAGGACAATCTGAGGAGCATCGTGCAGGGCGGCTGCGACCAGAGATCGGTGATGGCGTCCTATTGGCTCGGATTCTTTGCTCCCAACATCGATCCCAACAAGGAAGTGGCGGAGATACAGGCCCTCGAAGCCATCGTCCATACCAACACACCGAACTGCGAAATGATGGAGCATGTGATCGCTCTGAAATCGCTCGGGCTGCGCTCGGCGAAAACGGTGGACTATTGGAAACGCCTGGCGCTCGCGACCGACAACGCCTGGGAGCGCCACCAGATTGTGATCAACACGTGGGGCCGCTGGGGCCGCAAGTTTGCGCCCGCTGCGCTCGATCTGCTCAAGACCGACTCGGCGCAGTACGTGCAGTGGGAACTGCTCGACGGAAATCTCGACACGCGTATGGGCCGGACGTATCGCGACTATTGGGATATCTGGATTCCGCCGAATGTGTTGCTCGTGCAACAAGAAGACGACGCAGCAGGCCCGCCGAAAATGAGCGAGACCGACTTGAACGCGCTCCTCGCATGGCTTGAATCGGGCGCGCGGCCGCAGGATCCATGGGTGTCAAATCACTTCCTCTACCACCTAGCCGGGTTGGTAAGTGACGACGACACGTTTCGAGTGTTGCGGCTGTTCAACGCCCATCCGCAGCGCGACCAGAACTGGTGGATCGTCCAACACCTGCGCGATCCGGCTGCGCTGCCCATCTTGCGATATTGGAGCACGCTGCCCGCGCCCCAAAACCAGCAGGAGATGTTACAGGCTGCGATCAAGAATCTCGAGAACCGCAGCCAACACCCATCGGCGCCCGCAAAGGCTTGTTGCGGGCCAACGGAAGATTGCCTGCGGCAACAGTTGAGCCGCAGCGCCGCAGAAGCTGGAGCGCCGGACGTCGCGATTCATTCAGAGGAAGAAGCGCGCGCATGGCTGCGAGGGAAAGCCGCACCGCCCAATGACTTCGCGATCCGCTACACCGACGACTTGAAGCGCGCTGCCATCGTCAGCCGCAAGAACGGCGCCGAAGAACACTGGCAGTATCTCTATGACTGCTGGCGCAACACTGACCAGCAGCTCAAGAGCGAAGCCGCCCACTAACGTCTGCTGTGTTTCGCTGACTCGATTTTCGGGAGTCTAGCGGGCGAGCTGCGGCTCGGCAGTTGCAGGAGGAGGCGCTACGGGCACAGGTTCGGGCGCGGCGATCTCCCAATCGCAATTCTCGCGAATGCAGGAGCGGAAGTTGCCCTGCTTGGTGCGCTTTTCGACGACGAACGGCGCGCCGCACTTCGGGCACGGCTCGGCAATCGGCTCGTAGGGCGTTGTGAAGTCGCAGTCAGGATAGCGGCTGCAACCGTAGAAGATGCGCCCGCGGCCGCGTCCCTTCGACGTGCCGCGGCGCACGAACTCCCCTTCATCGCATTTCGGGCACTTGATGCCGAGCGTGATCGGCCGCGTGTACTTACACTTCGGATACTTCTCGCAGCCGATAAATTCGCCGAAGCGGCCGTGGCGCCGCAATAACTGCGCGCCGCACGTGGGGCATTTCTCGTCGAGCCGCACATCCGGCTGCAACGCTTTCCGGGTGCCGCTCGCGAGGCGCCGCGTGGTCTTGCAATCCGGATAGCCGGTGCAGGCGAGGAACGTGCCGAAGCGGCCGCGCTTGATGGCCATTTCCTTACCGCAATTGTCGCAGTACTGCGTGGCGGTTTCGCTTTCGAGTTCTTCGCTGCCGGGCTCGGACAGGTCTTGCGTGAAGTCGCACTCGGGATAGCGCGAGCAGCCGAGGAAAAAGCCGTGGCGGCTGATGCGTTCGAGCAGTTCGCCCTCGTCGCACTTCTCGCACTTCCTGCCTGTGGGGATGCCCGCCTTGTAGGACTCCATCGCGCCGGCAGCTTTATCGAGGTCCTCTTCGAAGCGATCCCAGAATTCCTTCACTGAGGTGCGCCAGGGAAGCTTCCCTTCCTCGATTTCGTCGAGCTCATCTTCCATGCGCGCGGTGAAGCCGACGTCGAAGATGTCCTCGAACGCCTTCACGAGCAGGTCGCTGACTTTTTCGCCCAGGAGCGTGGGCGTGAAGCGGCCCTGATCCTTGTTCACATACTCGCGCTCGACGATGGTCGAGATGATCGCGGCATAGGTGGACGGACGGCCGATGCCCTTCTCTTCGAGCTCCTTCACCAGCGTCGCTTCGGTGTATCGCGGAGGCGGCTCGGTGAAGTGCTGTTCGGGACGAATCGTTTCGAGGCGCAACCTCTCGCCCTCGCTGACGCGCGGGAGCGTGCGGCTGTCGGTGTCGCCTTCGTCTTCCTTCTCTTCCTCTTCCTTCACGATCTGATAGACGGCGAGATAGCCGTCGAACTTGATCACCGACCCAGTGGCGCGGAAGGTGTAATCGGCCGCGGAGATATCGATCGTGGTCTGATCGAAGACAGCGGGGACCATCTGCGAAGCCACGAAGCGCTGCCAGATCATCTGGTAGAGCTTGAACATGTCGTCGTCAAGGTATCGCCGGACGCTGTCGGGCGTGCGAGCGACGTCTGTCGGACGAATGGCTTCGTGCGCTTCCTGCGCGTCCTTCTTCGACTTGAAAAAATTCGGCTTCTCCGGCAGGTACTTCTCGCCGTAGCTCCCGCCGATGTGGTCGCGCACCTGCGCGAGCGCGTCGTTCGACACTTTCACCGAGTCGGTGCGCATGTACGTGATCAGCGCGACCGAGCCTTCGTCGCCGAGCTCGACGCCTTCGTAGAGCCTCTGCGCGAGCATCATCGTCCGCTTGGCGGTGTAGCGCAGGCGGTTGTAGGCGGCCTGCTGGAGCTTCGAGGTGGTGAACGGAGGCGGCGCGTACCGGCGCTTCTCCCTCTGCGCGACGCTTGAAACCTGCCACGTGGCGCGCTCAACCGCCGCGACGACGCGCTGCGCTTCGGCCTCGTTCGAGACTTCGATGTCTTCGCCCTTGTGCTTGATGAGCTTGGCTTCAAACGCCGGAGGTTCGCCGGCCGCGAGTAGGGCGTGAATGGTCCAATATTCCTTGGGCACGAACGCGCGAATTTCACGCTCGCGCTCGACGATCACACGCAGCGCGACGGTCTGGACGCGCCCGGCCGAAAGCCCGCGGCGGACTTTGTCCCAGAGAAGCGGCGAAATCTTGTAGCCCACCAGGCGGTCGAGCACGCGGCGTGCCTGCTGCGCCTCCACCAGGTTTTCGTTTACCTGCGTGGGATTCTCGAAGGCGGCCTTGATCGCCTTTTGCGTGATCTCGTTGAACATCACGCGATAAATCTTTGGAGCGGCGGACCGGGTTTCGGTCTCCTGTTTCTTCGCGGACTTGGTGCCAGCTTCGGACTTGCTTCCGTTTCCGTTTGTTTCATCCGCCTCGGCATTCACCTGGGCGACCGCCTTGGCAACGACCTTGGTGTACTTTCGGGGCTTACTCAGTATTTCAGCCAGGTGGGCGCAGATCGCTTCCCCTTCGCGATCGGGGTCGCCAGCCAGATAGATGGCGTCCGCGTTGGACGCGGCCCTCTGAAGATCGCCGATGACTTTGAGCTTGCTGGGAATGATCTCGTAGGTAGGCTCGAAGATATTCTCGGAGGTGACTATGACCGGCTTCGCGGCTTTCTTCTCCGAAGCCTTGCCTTTGGCCTTGCTCTTGCGCTTTCCCTTCTTCTTCCCATTTTCTTCGCCGGGCAGAAGGATGCCGATAGTCTTCTTCGGCAGGTCCATCACGTGCCCGTAGGATGCCTTCACGTTGTAGTTCCGCCCGAGGTACTTATTGATTGTCTTGGCCTTGGCCGGGGACTCAACGATTACAAGTGATCTTGCCATTCTTCTCTCGGTTCCTTGTGACTCCGACTCATTCCCTGTTGAAATGATGCGCTTGCAAGGCGCGAGGGTTCAAGCGCCCCTCCCACCCCTTGGGAGCTACCATCCTAACCCGCTGTGCCCTCGATAATTACAACAGGACTTTCAGGAATTGCTTTCCAGGTAACTGGCGTACCACGCCTTTGAGCTCCAAGTCAAATAGCGCCGCCAGCACTTCTAAGGAACTGAGCCCTGAGGTCTCGACCAAATCGTCCACATGCCGCGCCTTGTCCACGCTCAACAGGCCATACAACGGCCTCCTATTGGTGCGAGAATTCGCCGAGAAGCTTGCCCGCCATGCGCGTGCCGAGACCCGGCGTCAACGCCAGCGCGAGCCAACCTACGTAATCGTCGGAGTGCATCGAGAGGGAAACCTGCGGCAGAGCCTACGCAGCCCCGCGCGCGGCTGTCAAGTTCGGTAACTATGTATCACTACGCATAGCCCTCAGCAATTGCCGCAAACCCGGCTCGAAGAAGGGTTTGTGCTATATTGTTGCTGGCTGAGCCGAAGAGGAACCTTGCAGAAACTGCGCATCTCGATTGTCGAATACCTGAACACCGCGCCGCTCGTCTGGGGCTTTACGGACGGGCCGCTCGCCGGGAAATACGACCTGTCGTTCACGGTGCCGTCGCAGTGCGCCGAGGCGCTGCGTCGCGGCGACGCAGACATCGCGATCATCCCATCGATCGAATACCAGCGCATGGAGGGCGTCGCCGCCCTGCCGGACATGGCGATTGCGTCGAAGCGCGCGGTCCAAAGCCTCCTTGTAGTGGCTAAGAAGCCGATCGATCTGGCCAAGCGGATCGCGCTCGACACAAGCTCGCGCAGCACGGCTGGGCTGGTCCGCATCCTTGCAAAGGAACATTGGGGCATCCAGCCCGAATTTGTGGACGCCGCTCCGGACGCATCGGAAATGCTCAAGCAGTCGGACGCGGCGCTCGTGATCGGCGACCCCGCGCTGCGCATCTCGCTCAAGATGGAAGCGCTCGCCGGAAAGACGCCGGGCGGCGGAGACTGCTGCCAGGGCGATCCGGAAGACATGCCCGTCCCAGGCTTTGAGACGCTCTATGTCTACGACATCGTCCATCAGTGGCGCGAGATGACGGGCAAACCGGCCGTGCTCGCGATCTGGGTGGGGCGACGCGACGCTCTCACGCCGGAGGTCTTCGCGGACTTTCGCGCGTCGAAGCAGTATGGGCTCGAGCACGTTCGCGAAATTTCCGAAGCCGCTTCCATCAAGCTGGACTTGCCGCCCCGCGCGCTCGAGCGCTATCTGACGGAGAACATCCATTTCGATCTCGATGAGGACAATATCGCCGGGCTGCGACTGTATTTCGAAAAGGCGGCCGCGAACGGGCTGATCCCGCGTGCGCGGCCGGTTGAATTCGCGGCCAAGGCGGCCGGTGCCGACTCCGCAAGCCGAGCGAATCACGCGACGCACTCATAACCAAATGGGACTGACGCCACAAGAAGCGCTCGATCTGTTCAACTCCGATGACCTGATCGGCATCGGCATGGCGGCCAACGAGGTCCGCCGCGCGAAGACCGATCCGCGCGTCGCCACCTACCAGATCGACCGCAACATCAACTACACGAATTTCTGCACGGAATACTGCTCGTTCTGCGCGTTTTATCGCCCGATGGGCTCGAAAGAGGGCTACATCCAGCCGATCGAGGCGATCTACGAAAAGATCGAAGAGATGCTGAAGCTCGGCGGAACGGGCGTTCTCCTGCAAGGCGGGCTGCATCCGGATTTGAAGATCGAATGGTACGAGAACATGCTGCGCTCGATCCACGAGAGGTTCCCGCAGGTGCACCTGCACTGCTTCTCCGCGCCCGAGATCCTGTGCATCGCCGAGGTCTCCGGGCTTTCGATCCGCGATACGATCGCGCGTTTGCGCGACGCCGGCCTTCAGTCAATTCCCGGCGGCGGCGCCGAGATCCTCGATGACGAAGTCCGCCATCGTATCGCGCGGCTGAAATGCAAGTCGGAGGAGTGGGAATCGGTGCACCGCGAAGCGCACAAACTCGGGATGCGCACCACGGCGACGATGATGTTCGGCTGCGGCGAAGAATACCGCCACCGCGTGAATCATTTCGAGCGGCTCCGCCGGATTCAGGAGGATAACGGCGGGTTTACGGCCTTCATCCCCTGGATTTTCGCGCCCGAGAACACGCCGCTGGGAAAGAAAGTCTCCGAGACCACGGCTTTCGATTACCTGAAGACGCTCGCCATCAGCCGGCTCTATCTCGACAACATCGACCACGTCCAGTCGAGCTGGCTCACGCCGGGAATCAAGGTCTGCCAGGTCGGTTTGCAGTTCGGCGCAGACGACGTGGGCAGCATCCTGATCGAAGAAAATGTGGTCTACGCCGCCGGCGTCCGCAACCGCACCAACGAAGAAGAGCTGCGCCGCGTCATCTCCGACGCAGGCTACATCCCCGCCCAGCGCGACACCCTCTACCGCTCGTATGTTTTGAAATAGCCAGGGCTATACGGCGCGCTTCGAGAGCAGCGGGTACTCGTCGTGGTAGTCCGGCGATGTGACGACCACAGGCTGCGGGGCAGCGACCGGCAGGTCGATAACGACTCTCGCGCCGTAGGGCTGGTTGTTCGTGAGGGTGATCTCGCCGTGGCATTCCTGCACGATGCCATAGCAGATGCTGAGCCCCAGGCCGGTGCCCTTCCCGACGGGCTTCGTCGTATAAAACGGGTCGAATGCGCGGTTGAGGTCGGCGAACCCGGGACCCGAATCGTCAAACTGAATCGCGATGCTCTCCGAATTGTGTGATAAGTGAATCTGAATTTCCCGCCGCACGCTTTCCTGAACGGCATCAATCGCGTTGTTCAGTACGTTCAACAGGACCTGCTTGAGCTCGTCTTCTCCGATTCCGACGGGCGGGAGGTTAGGGTCGATCTGCATGTCGACCTTTATCCCCCGAGCGCGAAGGTGATACTCGCGGAGCTGAACGACGTCTCGCAGCGCGGTCGCCAGATCGGATGAACGCAGCGTCGAATTGTTCTGGCGGCCGAAGCGAAGCAGGCCGTCGACGATCCGCTGCATGCGACGCGCCTCGGCACCCAGTTTCTCGACGCGCGCCACCACGTTCTGTCCACTTACCTCTCCACGGAGCAAGTCGGTGTATCCGATCACGCCGGTGAGCGGATTATTGAGTTCGTGCGCCACGCCGGCAACAAGCTGCCCGAGCCCCGCGAGCTTCTCGGAACGCACGAGCTGCTGGTGCAACCTCAGGTTCTCAAACGTCACGGCCAGGTCTGCAGCGAAAAGTTCGAGCTTGACCATTTCGGACGCATCCACCCCGGCCGGGTCCTTCGAGTCGGACACGTAGAGGCATCCCATGTGCGAGCCGCGCCGCGAGACCATCGGGATCATCACCAGTGCGGAATCCCCCGATATCCGCAAGGACCTGCTCCCCAAGGAGCGTTCCGGCGCGCGGTGTTTCAGCGACTCGATCGCGTAGTTGCCCGAGTGTTCCCGCAGCGTCTCCTCTTCCTGCGCCGTGAATTCGCTCGAGCTCGCCAGATAGAACCGGCGGTCCTCACCCAGAAGAAACAGCGCCGCGCGCTGGAAGCTGCTCAATTCGGTGATCGCGGGGGCCACCTCCGCGCACAGGGCGATGGGATCGCTTGCGGCCAGCAGGCGGGAGGTGATTTGAGAAAGCCCCTCGAGTAACAGATTCTCCGTTTGCGTGCGCTTCCTCTCGTCTTCGACGATCCTGGACTTATCCTCGAAAAGCGTGAGCACCATCCCCAGTGCGACGAAAAGCCTCGGCACGTTCCAGAGGTCCAAATGCACGGGCAGCTTGGGGTCGAAGATCAACAGGAGTGCGCCGGCCGGGAAGACCAAGGACCATCCAAGGAACCCGGCCGTTACCGCGATCACGCCGAGCGACCAGCGCCGATAGAGCCGCCAGAAAAGCACTCCGGACAGTCCGTAGGCGAGCATTAGGATTGCCGTAACAGCGATAACCGGGCTTCCGTGCAACTGGTCGCGAACGGCCCAGGCTCCGACGCCAGCGAGCGCCAGGGCCCTGACAAACTGGAGGGGCGACCGGCGCTCCGGGAACACTAGCGTAAAAGCAGTGGCTTCGAGGAAAAACACGCCCAGCAAACCGGCCTGAATCCAAGGCACTCCCCAATTGAAACCGACTGCAAACGCGTGAATTGCCAGGGGCGCGCCCAGACCCAGGATCAGGCGAACGCGCTTCTTCTGGTCGTCGTCCTTGAAGAGCGCGGAGGAGAGAAACACGATTCCCGAAAGTTCGGCGGCCGAGTAGTCGAATGCCGTCATGAACTGACTGAAGGCGCCGGCGTGGGTCTCGATGGCCCTCCCCAAGAAGTGCAGGAACGTCAGCCCCCAGGCGTATGTCCAAAGCCGCACGCGTATTGACGGAGCCTGCCGCTGCACGGATACGAACATGCCGACCAGAACAGCCAGGACGAGAACGATCGGCAGCGCCTCGTTCGATATGGTCACGTAACCTCCGAATTAATAGACTAGCGAACAGCTGCAAAGGGAGCAATGGAGCGTTGGTACCATATTGCAAAGAGAGAGCGAAGGGGGTACGGCCGCAGGCCTTAGTCTTTCAGCGCGTTGCGAATGTCGAGCAGCACTTCGGCGCCTTCCGGAAGATCGAGCGGCTCGGCGGGCACCAGGACGCCCTTGGCGAAGCGCGCGCGAACGAGCGAGCGAACCGGCGAGGGGCGATGCGCAGGCGCCTGCGAGGCCGAAGCTTCGTGAGCCGCGGGATCGAACCCGCCCGAATCGAGCGCGACATTAGCCAGGGCGTCCGCGTCGCGATTGCTCTCGCGACGGACGTGCTCGATCACGAAGTACTCGAACTGGCGCGCAAGCTTCGAGGCGCGCTCGTGGAGCGGCTTGAGGTCCGCGCTCTTCACTTTGTAGCGCCCCTGCATCTGGCGGACGAGCAGCTCGGAATCGCTGCGGATCCGAAGCGCGCTGATGTTGTGGCTCGAGGCGTAATCGAGAGCGGCCAGCAGCGCGTAGTATTCCGCCACGTTGTTCGTCTCGCGGCCGAGCCTCTTGGCAAGCTCGAGGACCACTTTTCCGCTCGGATCGCGCATCACCACGGCGTAGGAAGCAGGACCTGGATTGCCGCGCGAAGCGCCGTCGATGTTGGCGATGTGGACCCCCGAGGGCGGCGCCGGAGGATGCGAATCCGAAAACAACCGGGCGCTTGTGTGCGGCGCAGTCTTCGTTGTGCGGCTCATGCGGGCCAAGCAGGGCGAGAGGCGCCCTCAGCTCTCACGGGAAGAGGCCTGTGACGCGGAAGCGGCGGCCGGCGCGGCGGATACATCCGGCTCAACGTAATAGAGGATGCGCGTGCAGGTCTCGCAGTGGAACATCTCTGCGCTTCCCGCGCGCCGCATTTCCTGAAACACGTGCGGCCGGACCCTCATCCCGCACGCGCTGCACTTTTCTTCGCGCACTTCGGCGAGCGCAATGCCATTGTGCTTCTTGACGATACGGTCGTAGTGGTCGAGCAGATTCTCGGGAATCTCTTCCACGGCGCGCGCGCGTTCCACCTCAAGTTCCGCAAGAATCTTTCCGGTCGAGCCCTTTTCCGTCTCGATCTTCGTGCGCTGGCCTCGCGCCGCCTCTTCCGTTTCCTTCAGCGTTTTTTCCGAGGCCTTGACGCGGCGGTCGTACTCTTCGGCGGCCACCATCTGCTCGAGTAGGCGGTCTTCGGCCTTAGCCATTTCCTCTTCCGCGTTCTGGATTTCGTGCTGGAGGGCCTTATAGGCCTCGTTCGTTTTCACCTGGGACGACTGGTCCCTGTATTTGCGGGCCTTTTCCTTCCACTGCTCCACGTCGAGGTCGTACCTCTTTCGCTCCTTGATCGTATTGAGCTGTGCAGCCTTGCTCTGCTCGAGCGCGGCTTTGGCAACAGCGACGCGCGCGTCCACTTCGGCGATCTTTTTGGGGAAAGCGGCAAGCTGGGCGCGCACTTCGTGCAGCCGCACGTCGACGCTTTGCAGTTCGAGGAGATTCTGGAGGACCTTTTGCACGACGACGCCATTTTAGCACGTATGGCGTTGTTGGATCGTTTCGAGGCTCAGGGTGCGGGTTGGACCATCATGTTCTGGTCCACGGCGTAGTTCTGGCAGCCCTGGACATCGCCGCATTGCGCGGTCGCGCGGAAGCTGTCGTCGGATGCTTCCACTTCGTAGGTGTATCCGGCACGGCCGGCCTTCCTCATCTCCATCGCGCCGCTCGAAGTGAGCTCGTCCATCGAAGCGTACTTCCCGTGTTCGGCTTGGTAGGCGCGCTCGGCCTGCGCGATCCGCAGCAGGTCGTTTTGCACGCCCACGGCATCAATCGTCTGGACAGGCGTCGCCACGCCGGGAGATTGCGCCGGCGAGAGGTAGTACTTGTAAACCAGCATGGCGATGGCCGCCACCACAAGCAGCCCAACTAAGCTGCCAAAAGCTCGCATGGTCACCTCGCGCGTGTGCCGTTGCCGGGGCGGTTTGGCTCCAGTTCCCATAGCACCACACCGGCCATCGGCCCGCAAACTTTCGATTGCACGCCGGTGCGAATCGGGAAACAGTCGCCGGCGCAGCGGAGGTTCTCGCAACGCAGGGCCGCGAGGTGCTACTCTTTCCCGGCTGGTTGCGTCTAAATTCAGGGGCGCTGAGGGTAAAGTGTGGCTGTGGCTTCACGCATGCGCCGCAATGCAGGCTGATCGGAGCGATCGAGATGAAGAGTTACGCGGGGAAACTGATTCGAACCGGGATGATCGTGATGATGTTGTTCGCGGCGGCGCTGGCTGCGTCTGTGACACCATCGCTGGCGCAGGAACCATCGCCCGGAGGCCAAGCCGCCGAAGTTCTCCCGCCGAAACTCAACTTCACAACGAACACGCTGTCCAACGGCCTCAAAGTGATCCTGCTCGAGGATCACGAAGTTCCGGTCATCAACGTTCAGATTTGGTACCACGTCGGCGGCAAGGACGAGAGGCCCGGCCATACGGGTTTCGCTCATCTTTTTGAACATCTGATGTTCAAGGGCTCGGCGCACGTTGGACCGGACGAGCACTCGCGCATTATCGAAGCGATCGGCGGTTTCGACAACGCCGAGACGGGCGACGACACCACGGAATTCTTCGAGACCTTCCCGAGCAACTATCTCGAGCGCGTCCTCTGGCTCGAGGCCGACCGGATGGGCAGCCTCAACGTGGACGAAGCCAACTTCGGGTCCGAGCGGCAGGTCGTCGAAGAAGAGCGCCGCGTTCGCGTCGATAATCAGCCGTACGGCTCGATCGAGGAGGATCTCCGCGCCGCCGCGTTCACCGTCCATGGCTACCATCACACTTCGATCGGCAGTATCGCGGATTTAGACAAAGCTACGCTCCAGGATGTTCGCGATTTCCACGACACCTACTACAAACCGAATAATGCCACGCTCGTCATCGCCGGTGACTTCGATTCGAAGCAAGCGCTCGAGTGGTCCCGGAAGTATTTCGAGGGCATTCCGCCCTCGGCAACGCCCATCCCGCAGTCCGACAACCCGGAGCCGCCGCAGACAGCCGAGCGCATAGTGGAGAAATCGTATTCGAACACGCCGCTCCCGGCGGTCGTCATCGGCTACAAGATTCCGGCCCGATACGCCCCGGACTCTTACCCGCTCGACCTCGCCTCCAACATTCTCGCGGGCGGCGAGAGCAGCCGCCTCTACCAATCGCTTGTGTACAAAGACCAGATCGCCCAGCAGTCGGCCGGTTTCGGGGATTTCGCCGAAGATTCAAATCTTTTCTGGGCGTACGCCTTCATGAATCCGGGACATTCGGCTCAGGACGGCGAGAAAGCGGTCGTCGCCATTCTCGACGGATTGAAAGACAAGCCGGTCGATGCGAAGGAACTCCAGAAGGCGAAGAATCAGGAAATCGCCGGGTTCATTCTCGGCCGCGACACCGATGAGGAAAAGGCTGTCGCGCTCGAGGGGGCTGCCGTAATCGGCAAGAATCCGGATCTGGTCAACACCGAACTTGAGCGGTATCTGAAAGTGACGCCGGAAGACATCGAGCGCGTGGCGAAGGAATATTTCGTGCCGGAACATGCCACGGTTTTGATCGTCAAGCCTGCTGCGCCCGCGCAGTAGCTTAGCCAAAATTCACACCAGGAGCACCGATGAAGCGCGCAATCAAACCATGGATTCTTTTTCTGGCGCCCTTTGCGCTGGCGACGGTGGCGGCGCTCGCGCAACAAGGCGGGCAGCAACCTGCCGTGCCGGCAAATAAGAATGGCACGGGCGTCGTACCCCCCGGCGTGAAACTCGTCCCCGAGACGCCGCCTGCGGGCCCACCGAGGCCGTTTCACTTTCCGCAGGCCGCCACGAAGACGCTTCCGAACGGCCTGCGCGTGTTCGTAGTCACCGATCATAGCGAACCGGCGATTGCCGCGCGTCTCGTGATCCTGTCGGCGGGCAGCATCAAGGATCCCCAGGGAATGCCCGGCGTGGCACAGATGACGGCGAACCTGCTGACGCAGGGAACAGAAAAGCGCTCGGCACGAGAAATTGCCGAAGCGATTGATTTCGTCGGCGGCTCGCTCGAGGCGTCTGCGGGAAGAGATTCGACGGCTGTGATACTCAACGTCGTGAAGAAGGACCTGTCCATCGGGCTCGACCTGATGTCCGACGTCGTGCTGCACCCCGCGTTTCGCGCCGACGAGCTCGACCGGCAGCGCCAGCAGCTTCTCTCCAGCCTGACGGTGCAGTATTCGGATCCGGACTACCTCGCGTCGGCGGTGTTCGACCGGGTCGTTTATGGCGGCTCGCCCTACGGCTGGCCCGCCGAGGGCACGCCGGAAACGGTCAAGAAATTTGCTCCGGAAGAGCTTGTGAAGTTCCATGATGCCGGCTACTCGCCCAACGACTCAATCCTCGCATTTGCGGGCGACATCACCCCCGAGGAAGCATTTGCTGCCGCGGAGAAGTACTTCGGCGCATGGCCTGAGCACGACGTTGCGGCAGCCGTCCCACCCGCCCCGGAAGCCGTGCACGGCCTGCACATCTGGCTGATCGATAAGCCGGATGCCGTGCAGACGCAGATTCGCGCCGGAAAGCTGGGCATCCGGCGCGGCGATCCGAACTACATCCCGGTTGAAGTGATGAATCGCGTTTTCGGCGGCGGCTACAACAGCCGCCTCAATACCGAGGTTCGCGTCAAAAAAGGCCTCACCTACAGCGCGTATTCCTCCTTCACGCCGCACCGCTATACCGGCGCGTTCGGAGTGGGGACGTACACGCGCACCGAGGCGACCGTCGAAGCCACCAAGCTGGTCGTGGACCTGATCGCCAAGATGTCCACGGGCGAAGTGACGCAGGAGGAGCTGGATTTCGCGCGCGACTATCTGGCCGGGGGCTACCCGATTCAGTCGGAAACGGCCGAGCAGGTGGCGGACCGCGTCGTGATGGTTGCGGCTTTCGATCTGCCCGCGGATTATAACAGCACGTACCCGGATCGAATCCGGAGCGTGATGCCCGCACAGGTTCGCGAGATGGCGCAGCGTTACCTCACTGCCAAGGATCTCGACATCGTTCTCGCCGGGAACGTGGCGACGTTTCGCGACGCCCTGAAGAAGGCGTTCCCGGATGCGCAATACGAGGAGATTCCGTTCGAAGAGGTGGATCTCTTGGCTCCCGATCTCCGGAAGCCTAAGGCGTCGGCGGCCGCGGCGACGCCGGAATCTCTCGCTCGCGGCAAGGAAATTCTTCTGGCGGCCGCGAAGGCTGCCGGCGGCGATGCGCTTGCGTCGCTCAAGGCGCTGAAGATGACCGAGGATGGAAAGCTGATCGGGCCGGGCGGCGAGGTGCCTGCGATGTCGCGGACCATAAAATGGTTCGTGTCGTTTCCGAACCGCGCGCGCGGCGAAATTGCCGCTGGCGACATGACGGCCGTCCAGGTTTCCGACGGAAAGTCGGCATGGTTGCAGATGGGAAACCAGACGCAGGATGCCACGCCGATGATCGGCGAATTCGAGCGCGCGATTGCGCTCTTCGGCGGCGGCTGGGGCCTCTACCAACAGGTGCTGGCGGGCAAGATCGCGGGCCAATCGATCGGAGATGATGAAATCGACGGCAAGAAAGTGGCCGGAGTGGCGGTCCAGGAACCCTGGGGAGGTATAAAGCTCTATTTCGATCCTGCCACTCACCTTCTGGTTGCGGCGCGGTACCAGTCGGCGGGGCCGCAGGGAGCCTCCGACAACGAACAACGCTGGAGCGATTACCGCGCGATCGACGGCCGGCAGTTCGCGTTCTCGACGGCCGTGTATCGCGACGGCGTGAGGTACATGGAGTCCACGATCCAGCAGCTCGACTTGAATCCCAACGTGGACGATGCGCTCTTCTCGAAGCCCGAAGCAGCGCCCTCGAAATAGCGCGCGGCGCTACCTCACTGACAAAATCACCTTTCCGATGTTCTTCCGCTCGTGGATGTATTGATGCGCCGCTGCGCCTTCTTCCAGCGGAAACGTTTTCCCGATCACAGGTTTGATTTTCCCCTCCGCGTACATCCGGAAGATCTCGCCGAGTTCGCTGCGCAGAAGCGCGGCGCGCGAACGCACTCCCCCGAGGTTCACGCCGATCACGGCCGCATTCTTGGCCATCAACTTGAGCGGATGAAACCGCGGAGTCTCGACGTAGGCGCGCAGGGCGCGCAGCAGGCTCCGCTTCCCATCCGGACCGGCCGCGGCCGAAAAACCGTAAACCACCAAGCGGCCGACCGGGCCGAGGCATTCGTAGCTCTGGGCAAACGATTTGCCGCCAATCGCGTCCATCGCGAACTCGATGCCATCCGGAGCGTACTTTCGCACCGCCTCCACAAGGTCTCCCCTGGTGTAATCAATCGGGTGATCCACCCCGATCTTGCGCAGATACTCCTGCTTCGCGGGCCCCGCGGTCCCGAAAATCACCAACCCCCTCGCTCGCGCAAGCTGCACCGCCGCGATTCCCACGCCTCCCGCTGCGCCGTGGATCAGGATTCGGTCGCCCGGCTGCAAATTGCCCATGACGAACATCGAGTGATACGCAGTCAGATAGTTCACAACGATCGCGGCGCCGTCGTCGAACGTCATGCCTGCCGGCAGGCGATGGACTTGCGAGGCTGGCGCAACGACCCACTCCGCGTAGGCGTTGAATTGCGGAAGTGCGACCACGGCGTCACCCACTCGGGGCCCCTCGCCTTCCCCCGGCTTGCCGCTCTCGGCGATCTTCTCCACCACTCCGGCGATTTCCAGGCCTGGGACAAACGGCGGCTTGGGCGTGCCGGGATAAATTCCCATGCGCTGGAGGAGATCCGCGAAATTAACGCCGATGGATTTCACGCGCACCAGGACTTCTCCGGCCTTTGGCTGGGGATCAGGTACCTGCTGTAGCTCAAGAACGTTGGGTGGCCCATACCTCCGAACGACGAGCGCGCGCATCTAACTTCCTTTCTGGACTCGCTCCGGCTGTCGCTGCTCCCCCGCGTAGCCCGGACGCGAAAGCCGTCCTGGCTTTTCGTTTGGGAATCGAGGCATCCTACCTTAAACTGTTAGACTTTGTGCAACGATGAAAAACGAACAGAGATATAGAGTCCTTCTGACCGGCGCGGCCCTCCTCGCCACGGCGTGGGCTTGCCTGGCGGTGAACCGCCCCCCGGACGGTCAGGCGCAGCCGGTCGTGCTCACCGCCATGCAGGACGAGCTCGACCGCTCCCTGCCAGCCCTCTCCAAGGCCGACCCGGCCGTCTACTTCATCAGCTATACCGTCACCGACCGGCAGTACTCCGAGGTTACCGGCTCGAACGGCGCGCTGCTTTCGAGCACGGAAGACCGCGGGCGATGGCTCGAAGTCCAGACCCGCGTGGGGACCTACCAGCTCGATGACACGCACAAGCTCCCCGACCGCCCGCCGAGTTGGACAAGCCCCGGCACGTCGGCTGCCCTTGACGACGATATTCCCGTCCTCCGCCGCGAAATCTGGCGCGAAACCGACCGCCAGTATCGCGCGGCTTCGCAGGCCCTCATCAAGGTCCAAACCAGCCAGGAAGTGCAGGTGCAGGCGGCCGAAGGCGCCGCACCCGATTTTTCGCGCGAAGAGCCCCATACCTACATCGGTCCCCGCGTCGAGATCCACGTTGACCGGAAACCCTGGGAAGAGCGCATGCGGAAATATACGGCCGCGTTCAGCAAGTCGCCCGCGGTACTGAACTCCATCGCCACGTTCACGGCTCTGGCGGCCAATCAATACCAGGTGAATACCGAGGGCACGAAGCTCGCTTTCGGCCAGGTGCACTACCGGCTTGAGCTCTTCGTGCAAAGCAAAGCCCCGGACGGAATGGACATCCAGCGATACGCTAACTTCGACTGGCTCGATCCGAAGGACGCCCCGGACGACAAGACCGTCTTCAACCGGATTCAGGTGCTGATTCACGAGACCGAGGCGCTGGACAACGCGCCGCTGGTCGATCCCTACGCCGGTCCCGCGCTTCTCACCGGCCGTGCCGCCGCCGTCTACTTCCACGAAGTCTTCGGCCACCGCGCCGAAGGCTTTCGCCAGAAGGACATCAACGAGGGCCAGACGTTCACCAGCAAAATCGGCGAGCCGATCCTTCCGGACTTCATTTCGATCAAGGACGACCCGACCGAAGCCTCCCTCGGCGGCCAGATGCTGCTCGGCTACTATCCCTACGACGATGAAGGCGTGCCGGCGCAGAACGTCCAGCTCGTCGATCGCGGCATCTTGAAGACATTCCTGATGTCGCGCTCACCGCTCATCAACATCCCTCATTCCAACGGGCACGGCCGCCGCCAGCTCGGCTACGTTCCCGTGGCGCGCCAGGGCAACCTGATCGTTTCGAGCACGGACACGATGACGGACGCTCAGCTCCGGCAGAAGCTGGTCGAGCTCATCAAGCAGCAGGGCAAGCAGTTCGGCCTCCTCATCGACGATATCGCCGGCGGCTTCACCTTCACCGGCCGCGGCAATCCCCAGGCGTTTCAGGTCCAACCGCTGGTCGTGTACAAGGTCTTCGCCGACGGCCGCCCGGACGAGCTTGTCCGCGGCGTGGACATCGTCGGCACTCCGCTCGTTTCGCTGACAAAGATCGTGGCCACCGGCGACACGCCCGACATCTTCAACGGTTACTGCGGAGCGGAATCCGGCAGCGTGCCGGTTTCGGCCGTAGCTCCCGCGATGCTGATTTCCGAGATGGAAGTGCAGAAGAAGCAGACCTCCACGGACCGGCCGCCGCTGCTGCCGCCGCCCGCGCACGATCCGCTCGCAAAGGGGCACCAGTGACGAAAATCTCCGCATGCGTGCTGCTGTTCGCGATGCTGGGCGCGCCTCTTGCAGCTGCCGGAACTCCCGCGACGCCGGCCTCGCCGCAGGCGTCGAATTTTTCGGGCGACAACGACCAGACTCTTCGCGCGATGCACGACGAAATGGAACGCTCGCGCCTGCGCCTCGCGCTTTCGCCCGTGGAAAAGCCGTTCTACATCGAATACCGGCTGCTCGATCTCGACGTTCGCAGCGTCACGGCATCTTTCGGCGCGGTTGTCTCGAGTTCGCTCGGCCGCAGCCGCCTGATGAGCGTCGATGTGCGCGTCGGCGACTATCATCTGGACAGCTCGAATTTCCTGAGCGAAGACGGCTTTCAGGGATTCCTCGGCTCGACCGGACAGGTCGGCATCGACCGCGACTACAACTCGCTCCGCCAGGATCTCTGGCTCGCCACCGACCAGGCGTTCAAGGCCGCCGTCACGCAGATGTCGCTCAAACAGGCCTTTCTCCGCAGCCTCACAAAGCCGCCCGAGATCGACGATTTCTCGCAGGCGCCGCCGCTCGTGAAAGTCGATCCGCGGATCGAGCCCGACTGGACGTCGCGCAATTGGGATGACGAGGCGCGCGCGGCCTCTTTGGTCCTGAAGGATTACCCGCAACTCTACGGCACGCGCGTCAGCTACTACCTGGTTTACGCCACCACATACCTGATGACGAGCGAGGGCACCACGATTCGCACTACGCGCAGCCTCGCGGGCATCGAAGCGGCGCTCGACACCGAAGCGGACGACGGCATGCCGCTCCACAATTTCTACGCCTCCTACGCCGCGCAGCCTGCGGGCTTGCCGGACGCGCCAACGGTGTCAAAAGGGCTTGCGCAACGCGCGGCCGACTCGACAGCCTTCAGCTCGAGCGCTCTCGTGCCGGATTACACCGGCCCGATGCTCTTTGACGCGCCCGCGGCCGCCTCGACGCTCGCGCAGGTCCTCGAGCCTTCTCTTTCGGGCGCGCGTCCGCCTCTTTCCATGGGACAGGACTTCGACGCCTTCACCGAGCGCGTCGGAGGCCGCAGCGAATGGAGCGGCCGCGTCGGGACGCGCGTGCTGCCCTCGAACGTCACGCTCGTGGACGATCCCACGCTCAAGGACTTTCAGGGCCAGCCGCTGCTCGGCGGCTACGATGTGGACGACGAAGGTGTAAAGGCGCAAAGCGTCACGCTCGTCGAGAACGGTATTTTGAGAGACCTGTTGATGTCGCGCCGCCCCGGCCCCGATTTCCAGATGTCCAACGGCCACGCGCGCTCCGCCGTGCTCTCGACCCCAGTCCCTCTCAGCAGCAATCTGATCTTCCAGTCCACCGGCGCGCTGAACGCCGACGATCTGCACAAGAAATTCCTCGACGCCTGCCGCGACGACGGCCACACGTGGTGCCTCGAGGTCAAGCAGATGGACAATCCCGCGCTTTCGTCCCTCCGCCAGGAGGATTTTTCCGATTTCGTTGGCGAGTTGGGCGGGAGCATCGCCAGCGGCGCGCGCATGCCGCTCTCCGTCTATCGGGTCTACGTCGCGGACGGCCACGCGGAGCCGGTGCGCGGGGGTGTGATCGAGAGCCTCACGTTACGCTCGATTCGCAATATTCTCGCGATTGGCAACGACCCTGTCGTCTTCACCTACATTCAAAACGCCACCGACGGGCTTGCCGGCTCGGCGCTCGGCGCATTTGGCACGGCGCAGGGCGGCATTCCCAGCACCGTCGTCGCGCCGTCGCTCTTGCTCGAAGAGGTCGAAGTCCGCGGCTTCCACGGCGAACCGCGCCGCCTCCCTCTAGTCTCCGCCCCGCCATTAAAGTGACGATCCGGCGAGGATCGCCATCCTGAGCGGAGCGCAGCGAGCGAAGGACCTCTCTTCCATCCGACATGAAGTTTAGGGGGTCGGAGCTTTAGCTCCGACATATCGGACGGCGCGAAGCGCGCTGTTTGCGTCCCGGATGGGGTCGCGGGATGCCTTCTTCTGCGCAGCTTCGTCCGCAGCATGTACTAGCCGGTCCCGCCGAGCAGCTATTTCTTGGCGAAGTACACCTGCTTGCCACGCAGCCCGTCGTGCGAATGGCGCAGCGGCAGGACGCCCTTCGGAATCTCGCGCAGCTTCTCCGGGACCATCTCGCCGGGGCTCCCTTTCGCGGGCGTGACGCCGCCGTCCGCCAGCAGCAACGCGCCCGTCACGTAGCTCGCCTCGTCCGACGCCAGGAACGCGAAGACGTTCGCGATCTCCTCCGGGCTGCCGCGCCGCCCGAGCGGGACCATCCCGCCGATCATCGCCTGTATCTCGATGCTCAGCGGCCCGCCGGGCCCGCGCGTCCACGCCGTATCGATCGGGCCGGGACACACGCAGTTCGCCCGCACGCCGTATTTCGCCTGCTCCAGCGCCACTCCCTTCGCGAACGCGTGCAGAAAGCCCTTGCTTGCGCCGTACGGCGTGAAGCTCGCCGAGCCGTTGATCCCGGCCTCGGAGCCGGTGAAGAGGACGTTGCCGCGCGTCTTCTGCAAGTGCGGCAGCGCGAATTTCGTCATCAGGAACGCGGTGCGGATGTTGCTGCGGATCGTCCGGTCGAAATCCTCGACGCGGTACGCGTCCGTCTCCGCGTTGGCGATGAAGATGCCCGCGTTGTTCACCAGCACGTCGATCCGCCCGAAGCGCCGCACGGCCGCGTCCACGCACGCCCGCGCCGCGGCCTCCTCGGCGAGGTCGCCGAGATACGCCTCCGCCTCGCCGCCGTTCGCGATAATCGCGTCCGCCACGTCCTTCACCGGATCGCCCGGCAAACCCGCCAGCACGACGCGTGCGCCCTCCCACGCGAATTTGTGCGCCGTCGCCTCGCCGATCCCCGTCCCCGCGCCCGTAATGATCGCTACTTTGTCTTTGAGTCGCATGTTCGTCTCCCTTTTTCGGCCACGATCATACACGGTCTCGCGAACCCGGACTCAGGTTCCGCCAGAA
The DNA here is from genome assembly GCA_050015155.1 of Candidatus Acidiferrales bacterium. Lineage (GTDB taxonomy): Bacteria > Acidobacteriota > Terriglobia > Acidiferrales > UBA7541 > Palsa-295. The sequence goes on from JBEKBY010000009.1 coordinate 25,865, forward strand.
GGAGACGGCGGTCGCCGCAACCCTGAAACTGGCGACCTCAAGCGTATAATTCCCGGAATGGCTGCGCAGACAGCGACAAACACACCAGCCCCCAAACCGGTTTCCACACCGGCCAATGCCGCCCGCGAAAAGCGCATGGCGGCGCTCGGCTCGGTGGGCTCGGCCGTGGTGCTCGTCGCGCTGAAGGTGATTCTCGCCGTCGTGACAGGCAGCCTGGGAATTCTTTCGGAAGCGCTGCACTCGATCCTCGATCTGGTCGCCGCCGTCATCACATATCTTTCCGTCCGCGTGGCGGACAAGCCGGCGGACGCGGATCATCTCTACGGCCACGGAAAAGTGGAGAGCTTTTCGGCGTTCGTCGAGACGGGACTGCTGCTCCTGACGGCGGTCTACATCATCTGGGAAGCGTTTCAGCGGCTGCTCTTCCGCGCGCCGACGATTCGCCTGAGCCCCGCCGTGATCCTGGTTCTGGCGCTTGGAATGGGAATCGATTTCGTCCGCGCGCGCGCCCTCAATCGCGTGGCGAAAAAATATCCCAGCGAAGCGCTCGAAGCCGACGCGTTGCACTTCTCGACGGATGTCTGGAGCACGTTCGTCGTCGTCCTGGGCATCACGGGCGCGTGGCTGGGGCTGAAATACCACATCCCGTGGCTCGGGATGCTGGACGCGGTCGCCGCGCTCGGCGTGGCGGGCGTGATCATCTGGATCGGCTCGCGGCTCGGCAGGCGCACGATCGACGCGCTGCTCGACGTGGCGCCCAGCGGTCTGCGCGAGCAGATCGTGGGCGCCGTGGACGACACCGAAGGCGTGCTGCAAACCGAGCGCGTGCGCGTCCGCCGCGCCGGCCAGCGCTACTTCGTCGACGTGACCATCAGCGTGCCGCGCACGGCGAGCCTCGAACAGGCGCACGCGGCGAGTGACGCGGTCGAGCGAAACATCGAGCAGATCGTTCCCGCCGATATCGTCGTCCACGTCGAGCCGCGCGCCCGCTCGAACGAGCACCTCTTCGACACGATTCGCGCCATCGCGCAGCGCCGCGGCCTCGCCGTCCACGAACTGTCCGCGCACCAGATCAATGACCGACTTTTCGTCGAGCTGCACCTCGAAGTGGACGAAGGGTCGAGCCTTCGCGCGGCCCACCGGCGCGCGACCGAACTCGAAGAGGACATCCGCGCGGCCACCGATCCGCAGGCGCTCGTCAACATCCACATTGAGCCGGTGGGCGTGCGGATTCCCGGCGCGGCGGAAATGAAGGAACTCGCCCGCGCCGTGCAGGAGTTCCTGAACTCGCTTCCGTCGGAATACCGCGAGCGCGTCGATTGCCACGAAGTCCACGTCCGCAGCGTGGAGCACAAGATTCTCGTCTCCTGCCACTGTGCGATGGACGGCAGCCTGCCGATCACCGAAGTCCACGACATCACGGCGGCGCTCGAAGACCGCGTCAAGGAACACTTCCCTCAAATCTTCCGGGTGACGATTCACCCCGAGCCGGTCGAAGAACGGTGAGACAGATGACGCGGTCCCGAAAACACCTGCGCGGCAAGAGCGACGACGGCGGGAAAGCATTCGAGGACGTAGCGCGGCTCCGGCGTCTCGACGGAAGTTGCGATGAACGCAGTGCGCACGAGGATGAACGCGATCAGCAGCGCCCATCCCGGCCGGCTCCGCGCGACCCACGCGCCGGCCAGCGCCAGAGCGGCGTAAATGCAATTCACGAAAATCAGGCTCAGCGTCACGAAAAAATCCTCGCGGTCGTATTCCCACTTTTCACCGAGTGGCAACAGATGGCCGGAGTATGGGAGCAGCTCCACGCGCGGCGTGAACCACAGCGCGAGCGAGCGGAGCAACGGGATTTCGAGATAGGTGCGCAGCGGATGGTGCGCCGTCCGCTCGCGGGCGATATCCGCGAATTCGCGGTCCTCACTGCGCGAGATCGCGAGAGTGTCGTTGTAGCGCGCGAGCAGATTCGCCACGCGCGCGCGCTCCTGCGGTGAATCGAACGCCGACGGCAGAAGATCGTCGATCGAGATTTCTTCGTCGTCGATCTGCCAGAGCGTGGTGTAAACGTCGCCGAACCGCCAGAGCCACGTGCGCGTCCAGCTGCTGAATCCGAGCGGGGTGAATTCGCCGGGCAACTCGCTGTAACGCGGCGCGAGGAACTGCACTTCGTGGAGCGTGCGCCAGTTGCGCGCGGCCCACGGCAGCAGCGGCAAGAGCAGCCCGGCCGCCATCAGCGCGGCGCTCTGCGCCAGCTTCTTCCAATCGCGTGGGCGGAACCATTTCGTGAGCACGATGAGTCCCATCGCGCACAGCAGCAGCGGCGTCTCTGGCCGCACGAGCGTGCCGAATCCGGCGACGACTCCTCCGAGAAACCATGGGCTTATAGCGCGCCGTCTCGCCGGGTCCGGCGTCTCTTCCCCATCCGCTTCGAGCAGGACCCCCATCAAAATCAGGATCGCGAGCGCCGTCAGGAACGTGACCAGCGTTTCGGTCAAGAGGACGGCCGTGTAGTTCGCCGTGAACGGGCAGAGCGCCGCGAGCCACAATCCCGCGAGCGCCACGCGGCGGCGCGCCGCTGCCGGCGCCAGCCGCGCCGCGATCAGGGCGATCAGAAAACAGGTGACGAGGTCCACCGCGGCCTGCGCGAACATCACCGCCCGCTGCGAATTCCCGACGAACGCAAAGATCGCCGCGAGGAACGCTGGATATCCGGGCACGCGCATGTCCACCGGCGTGAGGTGGCCGCTGACCGGGAAGCCGTAGACACCCTTCTTCAACCAATTCCAGGCCAGCTCGATGTAAAATGGAGCATCACCCGAGCCCGTCGCGGGGAATTTCAGAACGAAAAACAGGCGCAGCGCCAGTCCGGCGACTGCAGCCAAAGTGACGTCCGCGCGCATCTTAGAAAAAGAGGTCATTGACAGCCTGCCGACGGATGGCTAGCTTGGATTGTCCTCGTGCCTGAACGCAAGCCCATTTTCTATGACCAGGAACGCCGCCGCTGGCGGCGGACCCGGCTCGTGTTGGAAATCGCCGGAGGGTTTTTCACGCTCGTCCTCGTTGTTTTCCTGCTGAACGTCGGCCGGAACCCGGCGTTGCCGGAGATTTTGCGGCCGGATACGCACACCAGCCTGCGCACCATACGCTGGAAGCCGAAGCTCAAGACCTACCGCGGGCGAAAGCGCAAGGTGGCGGCGCTCGGCAAGGTGCCCCAGAATTACGACCCGCTGCGCGCCGCATTTTACGTGAGCGACGACTACACCAGCCTGGCTTCTCTCCAATTGCACTATCACGATATCGATTTGCTGATCCCGGAGGCGCTGCACGCCGTCTCGGCGGACGGCGAGCTCGACGCCGACCAGGATCCAAAGCTCGCGGCGTTTCTGCAATCGCTGAAGGCGGCGCACAACCTCGATCTGCCGGTCATGTCGATGGTCAATAATTACGACGCGAAAAAAAATGCCTGGTGCCCGCCGGAAACGCTCCAGATGCTGGCGAATCCGGCGGCGCGAGAAAAGCTGTCGAAGCAACTTGAGGAATACGCCGATGCCGAACATCAGCCCGGCATCGTCCTGGATTTCGAATCGTTGCCGCAGTCGAACGAGCCGGACTTTCAGCATTTCGTCCACGATCTGTCCGTCGCGCTGCATGCCCAGAATCTGAAGCTGATGGTCGCGCTTCCCGCGGCCGACTGGAGCTACGACTACAAGTACTTTGCCTCGCAGGCCGACGCCATCATCCTAATGAACTACGACTTCCACTGGCCCACGTCCGCTCCCGGCCCGATCGCGCCGCAGGAATGGTTCGTGAAGAACATCGACAACATGGTCAAGCTCGTGCCGCCGGACAAGCTGATCATGGGTATAGCCACTTACGGGTACGACTGGCCGGCAAAGTCGAAAGCCGCGCCGCATCCGATGGCCCAGGCAGTTACCTTTCAGCAGGGAGTCGTCACCGCCGTCGAATCCGGCTCGGATATTCTTTACGATCCCGACTCCTTCAACCTACACTACTCCTACGAGGACGAAAACAATCAGGTGCACGACGTCTGGATGCTCGACGGCGTGACGGCCTACAACGAACTGCGCGCGGCCGAGCGCGCAGGCGTGCGCGGCACGGCCATGTGGCGCCTGGGAATGGAAGATCCCTCGATGTGGGATATCTGGGACGCAACCCACGCCGATGATCCCACTCGAGCCAAGCTACAGGATGTGCCGCCCGGCTACGACCTGATCCTCGAAGGCGACGGCGACATCTGGCGCATCACGGGGACGCCCCAAAACGGGTCTCGAACGCTCGACTACGACTCGGAGTCCGACGCATTCGACGACGAGAGCTTCCAGAACTACCCGATGTCGTGGCGGATTCAGCAGATGGGCGCGGCGCCGAAGAAGGTCGCTCTCTCGTTCGACGACGGCCCCGATCCGGAATGGACGCCGAGGATTCTCGATGTTCTAAAGCAGAAAAAAGCCCCGGGAATATTCTTCGTGATCGGCGAATCGGCGAATCAGTACGACAACATCGTGAAGCGCGAATATGCGCTGGGCAACGAAGTCGGGAATCACACATTCACGCACCCTGAATTCGACAACATCTCGAAGCCCGACCTCCAGATTCAACTGAACCTCACCGAGCTGCTCCTCGAAAGCAGCCTGGGAGTGAAGACGACGCTCTTCCGTCCGCCCTACGGGATCGACCACCAGCCGGAAACGGCCAACGAAGTTCAGATGCTCCCGATCCCACAGGCGATGGGCTACGTCATCATCGGCGCGCGGATCGACCCGCACGACTGGGGCGAACCGAACGGCGGCCCTCCGCCACCCGTGGGCACGATCGTTCAGCGCGTCCTCGCGGACGTGGAGGCCAACAAAGGCAACATCATCCTGATGCACGACGGCGGCGGGGACCGCAGCCACACCGTCGCCGCGCTGCCGCAGATCATCGACGGGCTGCGCGCGAAGGGCTACGAATTCGTTTCCGTTTCGAATCTGCTCGGCCAGGATCGCTCCGAAATGATGGTGCCGCTGACGCACAAAGAATGGCTGATGGTGCGCGTGGACACCTTCATCTTTGACGCATTCCGCTGGCTGCGCGGAGGGATCGCGTTCGTCTTCATCGCCGGCATCCTGCTGGCGAGCGGCCGCGCGCTTATCATCGGCTTGCTGGCGCTGATCGAGAAGTTCCGCCCCGCCCCGCAGGACCACCCGGAATACCGTCCTCAGGTCACCGTCCTGATTCCCGCTTACAACGAGGAGGCGGTGATCGTCGATACGGTCCGCGCGGCGCTCGCTTCCAATTATCCGAACCTCGAAGTCATTGTCGTCGATGACGGCTCGATCGATCACACCGCAGAACTCGTACGCGAGAACTTCGGCCGCGATCCACGCGTGCGGCTGCTGCTCCAAACGAATCACGGCAAGCCCTCGGCGCTCAATCATGGGCTCTCCGAAGCGATCGGCGAGATCATCGTTTCGATCGACGCCGACACAATCGTCGACGCGCAGGCGATTCCGCGCCTCGTCCGGCACTTCGTCGACCCGAGGGTCGCGGCCGTCGCCGGCAACGTCAAAGTGATAAACCGCAACCGCTGGATCACGCGCTGGCAGGCGCTCGAGTACATCACGAGCCAGAATCTCGAAAAGCGGGCCTTCGATCTGCTCAACTGCATTCCGGTGGTGCCGGGGGCGGCCGGAGCATGGCGCGCGGACGTGCTTCGCGACAGCGGCGGGTTTTCGGGCGACACCGTGGCCGAAGACACGGACCTGACGCTCACCATCCGGCGAAACGGCTGGAAGATTCTCTACGACGAGGACGCCATCGGCCGCACCGAGGTTCCGGAAACCGTCGATGCGCTCGTCCGTCAGAGATTCCGGTGGACGTATGGCACGCTCCAGGCGGTCTGGAAGCATCGCGACACCACCGGCAATCCGCGGTACGGCACACTCGGGTGGATCGCCATTCCCAATATTTTCCTCTTTCAGATCATCCTGCCGCTGATTTCGCCGGTGATCGACCTTCTGTTCTTGCTGTCGATCGTGCTGTGGGGCCTGGCGCAGCTCCAGGTGACGCGATTGCTGCCCCTGCCGCTCTGGACTTCGCAGGATGTGGAGCGCTCGCTGATTTTCTTCGCGCTGTTCATGCTGATCGACCTTCTGACGTGCGTCGTCGCCTTCGCGCTCGAAAAGGACGAAGACTGGACGCTGCTCGCGCCGCTGATCATCCAGCGCTTCTATTACCGGCAGATGATGTACGTAGTCCTCTTCCGCTCGGTCAAGGAAGCCGTGCAGGGACGTGCGGTCGGCTGGCGCGGCGTCGAACCGCAAGTGCCGTCGACACCGCCCCCGGAAACCGTCGCGCAGGCGTAAAACTGACAAGTTAGGCGAAGTGTGCACGCTTCCGCAAACTGCACATCGATGCAAATCCCTTTGCTGAACCTTGCTCCATTCTGGTAGCATCGCGTCAGGTGGGCTGCATCCCGACGCCTGGGAGCGGCACCGGGGGAAAAATATGAGCGTTGCACCGCATGCGGGCAACGGGAAAGTCTCCGTGCCCGACATTCTGTCCCGCAAGATTCATCCGTCCGCTGGCTCTTCGCAAACACACGACAAAATCGCCTGCCTGACGGCATACGACTACCCGACCGCGCGTCTGCTCGACGAAGCGGGCGTGGACATCCTGCTCGTCGGCGATTCGCTAGGCATGGCCGTGCTGGGCTACGATAGCACTCTGCCGGTCACGCTCGACGAGATGATTCACCACACGCGGGCCGTCCGCCGCGGAACGCGCCGCGCGCTGCTCGTGGCGGACATGCCGTACGGCAGCTTTCACGTTTCGCTCGACGAATCAGTGCGCAACGCCGTGCGGCTGGTGAAGGAAGGCGGCGCCGAAGCAGTGAAGGTGGAGGGCGGCGAGCGGCGGCTCGAGCTGATCGCGCGCCTCGTCGAAGCGGAGATTCCGGTGATGGGCCACGTCGGCCTGACGCCGCAATCCGTGAACGCCATGGGCGGCTTTCACGTGCAGGGCAAGTCCGCAGACGCCGCGCGGCAGATCGAGCGCGACGCGCGAGCCGTCGAAGCGGCGGGCGCGTTTGCCGTGGTGCTCGAATCGATGCCGCGCGAACTCGCCGCGCGCATCACGGAAAAGCTGCGCATCCCCACGATCGGCATCGGCGCCGGGCCGGACTGCGACGGCCAGGTGCTCGTGTTCCACGACCTCGTGGGCCTGACACAAGGGCACGCTCCGAAGTTCGTGCGGCACTATGCGAATCTCTCGGCGGAAGTTTCTCGCACCGTTTCGGAATACTGCGCCGATGTGCGCGGCGGCAGATTCCCGTCGGACGCGGAATCGTACCACTCGGCTGCCGAACTGCGCGAGCATCTGCAGGTGCGCCAGCGTTCCTGAGCGCCCTTGATTGAGGGAATCCCTTGCGCCGCGTACACTGCCGATTCGAAAGGAGCTCGCTGCCATGAACATCGACGATTTTCGGCTGCTCTACGACTTCAACGCGTGGGCGAACCGGCGCACGCTCGATGCGTGCGCGGAACTCACGCCCGAGCAGTTCACGCGCGACCTCAGCTCGAGCTTCCGGTCGCTGCGCGACACGTTCGCGCACATCTACGGGGCCGAGTGGGTTTGGCTCGAACGCTGGCACGACCGCATACCGACCGCGCTTCCTTCCGCCGCCGATTTCCCGGACTTCGAGTCGGTGCGGCGCCGCCTAAGTGATATGGATCGCAATCTGGTGGATTACGTCGCGTCGCTCACCGCGGACGACTTGCACCGCGTGGTCCAATACAAGACGACGGCAGGCGCCGCGCATGCGCAGCCGCTCTGGCAGATGTTGCAGCACCTCGCGAATCACAGCACGTACCATCGCGGCCAAGTGGCCACGATGCTCCGGCAACTGGGCTCGAAGGCCACGGCCACGGACCTGATCGGGTTCTATCGCGAGCGCGCCGCGCAGGCCGGCGCATGACGCGCGGCCATTTACCTCGAAGCTGACCCGAACTCGCCCACCTCGAATGGAATTAATTCACACCACGGCGTGGATGAAGCAGGTCGCTCGCGACGCGCGCGCGAAGGACCGCGTTCTGGGACTTGTCCCTACAATGGGGGCACTGCATCAGGGCCACCTTTCGCTCGTCCGCGAAGTGCAGAGGCAGTGCTCGCCGGTGGTCGTCTCGATTTTCGTGAACCCGAAGCAATTCGGGCCGGGCGAGGATTTGCAAAAGTATCCGCGAACGCTCGATGCGGACCGCGCGGCGCTCGAAGAGCTGCGCGTGGACTACGCGTTCGCGCCGCCACCCGAAGAAATCTATCCACCCGGGTTTCGCACCTCAGTCGTTGTCGAAGGATTGAGCGACCGGCTGGAGGGGCGTTCGCGTCCCGGCCATTTTCGCGGTGTCACGACCGTCGTGCTGAAGCTTTTCGAAATCGTGCAGCCGCGGCTCGCCTTTTTCGGCCGCAAGGACGCGCAGCAGGTGCGGATCATCCGCCAGATGGCGGCTGATCTGAATCTCGACGCGGAAATCGTCGTCTGCCCGATCGTGCGCGAGCCCGACGGCCTCGCGCTTTCTTCGCGGAACAGCTATCTGAAGGGCGCCGATCGGCGTGCGGCTACGGTACTTTATCGCTCGCTCGAAGCCGTTCGCCGCGAAGTCGCAGCCGGCGAGCGCGACGCGGCCCGGCTGATCGTAACGCTGCGGCAGGTGATCGACAGCGAGCCCGGCGTGGCGCTCGACTACGCCGAGATTGTGGACGCGGAGACGCTCGAGCCGGTGATGGCCCTGCGAAAGACGTGCTACGTTTTGCTCGCCGCGCGTGTTGGCAGCACGCGGCTGATCGACAACGCCCTCATCGAGCAGGGCGGCGAATCATTTCTCGTGACAATTTAGCCGTCCTTGATTGCGACGAGTACGTCGGCGGCGTGGCCCTTGACCGTGACTTTAGGCCAGATCTTGCGAATTTTTCCGTCGGGACCGATCCAGAACGTCATTCGCACGATTCCCAGGAAAGATTTCCCGAAGAAGCTTTTCATTCGCCGCGCGTTGTAGGCTTTGATGACGTCGAATTCCGTATCGGCGAGCAGCGGGAAGTTCAGCTTGTACTTGGCCTTGAACTTCGCCTGCGCCGCCACGGAATCGCCGCTACAGCCGACGATGGCGGCGTTGGCGGCCTTGAAATCCTTGATCGCGTCGCGGAACTGCACCGCCTCGCTCGTGCAACCTGAAGTGTCAGCTTTCGGATAGAAATACAGGACCACATTCTGGCCGCTGTAGTCCGCAAGCGAAACCGTGCGGCCATCGTCCGCCGTGACGCGGAAGCCGGGCGCTTTGTCGCCTTCTTTGAGCACGTTCGATTCTCCGTCCCGAAGTTTCGGGGAGCTGTTTCGCACTATTCGCTGAGAACGCGTTTGACGATCTCGTTGACGAGTTGAGGGTTCGCTTGGCCCCGCGTCTCGCGCATCACTTGGCCAACGAAAAACTTGAAGACGCCTTCGTTGCCGGCGCGGTATTTCGCCGCGTTGTCCGCGTTCTTCGCGACGATCTCGCGCGCGATTTTCTCGATGGCGCTCGTGTCCGTGATCTGCGCGAGGCCTTCGGCCGTTATGATTTCGGCGGCGCGCTTGCCGGTCTCGAACATTGTAGCGAACACCTTCTTGCCGCTCGCCGCAGTGATTTCGCCATTTTCGACTTTCGCGAGCAGTTCCGCGAGCGCCGCTGGGTCGACCGGGCAGTCCGCGATGTCCTTCGCCGCGTCCTTCAACCGGCGTAGCAGCTCGACCGAAATCCAGTTCGCCGCGGCCTTTGCCGGAGCGCCCGCTTTCACCGCGGCCTCGAAATAGTCCGCCAGCGCGCGCGTCGCGGTGAGAACGCCCGCGTCGTAGGGAGTGATGCCGTAATCGCGCCGGAAGCGAGCGACCTTCGCATCCGGCAGTTCGGGCATCGACCGGCGCACTTCGTCGATCGTGGCCGCCGAGACGGCAACCGGCAGCAGGTCGGGGTCGGGGAAATAGCGGTAATCGTGGGCGAATTCCTTCGACCGCATCGGCTCGGTGCGCCCCGCGGCGACGTTCCACAACCGCGTCTCCTGCGGAATGCTTCCGCCCGACTCGAGCACGCCGATTTGCCGCTCGATCTCGTATTCGAGCGCGTGCGAGAGGTAGCGGAAGGAATTCAGGTTCTTTACTTCGGCCTTCGTCCCGAATTTCGGCGCGCCGCGCAGCCGCACGCTGACGTTCGCATCACACCGCAACGACCCTTCCTCCATGTTGCAGTCGCTCACCTCGGTATATTCGAGAATCTGCTTGAGTGTATTCAGGTATGCGTAGGCCTCGGCCGGAGTGCGGAGGTCCGGCTCGGAGACGATCTCGATCAGCGGAACGCCGCAGCGGTTGAAATCGATGTAACTCCAGCGATCGGACTCAGGGAAGCCTTCGTGCAGGCTTTTCCCGGCGTCGTCTTCCATGTGCAGGCGCGTGATGCCGATGCGCTTCTTATCGCCCTCGACTTCGATTTCGAGCGCGCCTCCGGTCGCAAGCGGCAGCTCGTACATCGAAATCTGGTAGCCCTTGGGCAAGTCGGGATAAAAGTAGTTCTTGCGCGCGAAGCGCGAGCGCTCCTGAATCTTGCAATGGATCGCAAGCGAGGCGCGCAGCGCCAACTCCAACGCTTTTTTATTCAGCACGGGCAGCGCGCCGGGCAGGCCCAGGCACACGGGACACGTATTCGAATTCGGCGCGGCGCCGAACTTCGTCGAGCAGCCGCAGAACGCCTTGGTCAGCGTCTGAAGCTGCGCGTGGACCTCGAGCCCGATCACGGCCTCGTAGCGCGCCATTACTTCCGGCGCGACCAGCGGAGTCTCCTGTGCGGTTCGGTTCATGACGAAACGCGAATTATAGCATCCGTGCCGCCGTGTGTTGACCTTCCGCAGGCCATCGCGTAGATTGGCACAGCTCGTGGCGGCACTCGCCGACTGAAGAGCCTAACGACTGACGCCTGCGCCCCCCGCCGGGAAGTTGAATCGGATTCCCGAAACAAAGTTCAAGTGCAGCGCCGGATAGCCGAACGACTCCTCGTACTTCTCGTTGAGGAAATTGTTGAGGTGACCGTAGATTTGGACGCCCCGCGGAAGCTGGTACGCGAACCCGGCGTTCGCGTCCACGTAGCCCTTGCTCCAAAACAGGCACTGCAACCCGAGAGTGCACGCGAAACTCCCGAGGTTGGGCTCGAGGTCGAGCACGGCGCCGCGAATGCTGGCGTTCGAGTTGAGCATCAGGCGCTTGTGCGTCCACGTGACGTTGTACCCGGCGGAGTTGCGCGGGCGCCGGATCAACTGCTGGCCCACCGAGAAAGGCAACTGCACCTCATCCGAGCCATTGAGCGCGAGAACGGCGGTATTCAGCCACGTGTATTCCGCCATGATTTCGAGCGAGCGGATCGGATGCAGGCGCAGGCTGTTTTCGAGGCCGTAGGCGCGCGAGTTGGCGATATTGGCCGAGGAGAACGTGCTCAAGTTCGCGAACGAGCCGCCCAGCGTGACGATCTGGTCCTTGTAGCGATTGTAGAAGTAGGTCACGTCGAGGACGCCCTTGTCGCCCCAGAAGCGCTGCTCGACGCCGCCGTCGAAGCTGATGTTCCTTTCCGGCTTGAGCTGCGGATTATTCGTGAAGCCGAGCTCGAAGCCGTCCGGGGGACGAATCCCTGTCCCGAAGCTCCCATGGATGCGGGTGACTCCCAGCATTCCGCTGCTTGATTGCCGCGCCAAATAGGCGACGGAAATCCGCGGGTCCACCTGCGTGATCGACGTGGCAGGGATGAAAGGGCGGCTGGCGTTCACTTCGTCCGCCGGCAGATCGCCGGTTTGGATGGTATCGACGCGCACGCCTGTGCTGAAAAACCAGCGATTCCCCGCATTCCAGCGATTCTCGGCGAAGAAGGCAAACGTGTCGCGCGGCAGCGTGAACGGGATGCCGCTCGCATCCGCCACGTAGGTGTCTTTGTACTCCTCGCGGTCGTATTCGAAACCGGCGACGAGCACGTCTTTGGCAGAAAGCGTCAGCTCGCTTCGCGTGTTGGCGACGATGCGGACATTCTTGGTGAATGAATTGCCAAAAGCCGACGGGAAGCCGAATTGATCCGTCGCGGCGCTCACGGTCGTGACCTGCTTAAAGCGACTCGAAAATTGCTCGGTGTAGCTAGCCTGATAGCCGAAGAGGTCCTGCTTCTGAAGCGTCGCCGACGCGGCAATTCCCGGATAAAGTCCATCCGGATCGGATCCCCACGGCCCCGGACTTTCCTCGTGGCCCGCATCGCCGAAGAAATGCACGTTGAATTTGCGGCGCGGGCTGCGCGAATAGCCGAGGCTCACGAAAGACGTCTGATTCCGGTAGGTGTCGTCTGGCACCATCCCCTGCGTGCTCAGCCGCGAAAGGTTGTAGGCCCAACTGATGCCGTGATTCAGGCCCGTTCCGCCGGTGGAGATGCGCCACGTGTCGTAGCTGCCGCCTTCGCCGAGAAAACTGAAGTGCGGCGGGCCTTCGCCGGGTTCGCTGAGCACATTGATCACGCCCGCGACGGCGTTCGAGCCGTAGAGCGCGCTCTCCGGTCCGCGCGTCACTTCCACGGTGCCGACGCCGTCCACCGGCAGCGGCGCGAGATCGAAGCCTCCGCCGAAATCGTTCATCGGAATTCCGTCGATCATCACCAGGTTGTAGTTCGAATTTCCGCCGCGGATAAAGGCGCTCGTCACCGCCCCCAGCTGGCCCGTGCGGTTGATCGCGACGCCCGGAACGTTCCGCAGCGCATCGGCCAGAGTTTGGGCGCCTTCATCCTCGATTTCCTGCTGGTCGACGACGGTGACCGAGGAGCCGATCTGCGGCGCAAGCGCGCCGCCAAGCGACGCGGAGACGACGACCTGCTCCTGCACCGCGCTCAGGTCGAGATGCAGGTCTATGGTGAGTGCGTCGGGGCTTTGCAGCTCGGTTTCGGCGGACACTTTCGTGAGCCCCGGCAGATTGGCTGCCACCGTGAATGTCCCGCTGCGGAGCCCATCGAACCGGTAGTCGCCGCGCGCGTCCGTCTCGGTCTGCGCCACCGCGACCATGGAAGCAAGCAAGCTGACCTTTGCGCCCGCCACGGCGCGTCCGTCCGGATCGTAAACAGTTCCGCGGATGCTCGCTCCCCGCGAAGCGCCCGGGCTCTGCGCACACGTATGGTGGGGAAATAGAACTGTGACGGTAAGAAAAACCAGAAACGAAAAACGGAGTCTCATTTTGTCCTCCTCTCCCTCTCGCGCGGGAGTTGAAGGCTGTCCCAATGCGCGTGCTGATCGCAGGCACATCCGGATTGAGGCTCCGCCGGTCTCCTGGCTTGGCGGATTGTCCCGACAGTGCCGGAACAGCGGCGCGGCCTTCCCATCCCGGCAGCGAATCAAGTGCGATTCGCTGGCCGGGTCAGTGGCACGCGCCGAAAATTTCTCCGCCTTACAGTCGCGCGGCGGCGACGGCTTTTCATCGTCTTCCCGTGCGCGGAGCCTCCGGTGATTGTGGACGGCGCCCCGCATTGAGCAGACGCCGCTTGCAGAAGCTGGACACGCGCCTCCGCGTATGGCAGGGTGCAGATGATGCTTAGTGACTCCCTCGCAAAATCACGCGCGGGCGCCCTCCCGGCCGCATTTCGACTTCGAGAGGCGCCTCGAAAACTTCGCCGAGCAGATCGCGCTCGTAGACCTCGGCGGGCGTGCCCACGCGCAAGCACTTGCCCTTGTGCAGCAGCACGATGCGGTCGCAAAATTCCGCCGCGAGATTCAGCTCGTGCGTGACGACCAATACCGTGTAGCGGTTCTCATCCGCCAGCTTCCGCAGCCGCCGCAGCAGTTCCACTTTGCCGCCGATATCGAGGTGCTGCGTTGGCTCGTCGAGGAGCAACAGCGACGGCCGCTGCGCCAGCGCGCGCGCCAGGATCACGCGCTGCTTCTCGCCGCCCGAAAGCTGGTCCATCCAGCGATCGCGGTGCGCGTCCGCGCCGACCTGAGCCAGCGCGTTTCCGGCGAGCAGGCAATCTTCGTCCGATTCGAACCGCAGCCGCCGTCCGTGGGGATACCGCCCCTGCAAGACGTACTCCCAAACACGCAGGGGAAACAGCAGCTCGCTTTCCTGCTGCACCAGCGCGATGCGCTGCGCGCGCGTGCGGATATCGAGCTTGCTGACCTCGGTTCCGTCGATTTCGATGCGTCCCGAAAGCGGTTTCGCCAATCCCGCGAGCAGCATCAGCAGAGTCGATTTGCCGCTGGCGTTCGGTCCGAGAATGGCGACCAGCTCCCGTTGACGCGCCTCGAAGCTTGCCGGGCCCAGCGTGAACTTCGGAGCCGAACGGTCCGTGGCCGCGTAGGCATAACTTGCCTGCTCAACCTTCACGCGCGGAGTGCCTTCGCCACCCGTGACACGCGCGGGCGACGTGAGCGACGCACCACTCTGTGCCGGCGTGCTCACCGCACCCTCCTCCGCATCAGATAGATGAACACGGGCGCGCCCGCAATCGCCGTCATCGCGCCGACCGGCAATTCCGTTGGCGCGACAACCGTCCGCGCGAGCGTGTCCGCCACCACCACCAGGATCGCGCCACCCAGCGCCGACGCCGGAATCAGCAGCCGGTAATCCGTGCCGAACAGCATGCGGATCACGTGCGGCACGAGCAGACCCACGTACCCGATCGCGCCGCTCACGGATACAGCAAGGCCCGTGAGCACGGAAGCGGCCACGTAGACCACGAGCTTCACGCGATGGACGTTCACGCCCAGGTGCCGTGCCTCCTGCTCGCCCGTCAAGATCAAGTTCAGGTCGGACGAGGTCGTGTAAATCGAGCCGACGGCGATCACCAGCAGAAAGTACAGCCACTTCAAATCCACCGTGGAGGGCGACGAAAGATCGCCCATCAGCCAGAAAGCCATCCCGCGCACGTCGCGTCCCGGCAGCGTCGTCATCAGGAACATGATCACCGCCGAAAGAAACGACGCGGTGATGATTCCGGCGAGCAGCAGCGTGCCGCTGTCGAGCTGCCCGCCGCGGCGTCCGAGAAAATAGACCGCCGCGATCGTGGCAATCGCTCCCGCGAAGGCAGCCGCCTGAATCAGCCCGGGCGCGTGCGGCGCCGCAATCAGGCTGAGAATGGCGCCGAGCGCCGCGCCGCTCGAAACGCCGAGGACGTAAGGGTCAGCCAGCGGATTGCGCAGCAGAGCCTGAAAGCCGGCGCCCGCGGTCGAAAGCGAAGCTCCGACCAGAATCCCCAGCAGGATCCGCGGAAGCCGTATGTTCAGCACGATGGACTGAAAATCCGGCGGAATCTCGCTCCAGCGGCGCAGCGCTGCGTTGAAGAGCGTCATCACGATGTCACGCACCGAAACCGGATACGCGCCCACGCGCAACGAGATCACGACCGCGACAAACAACACGGCGCAAAGCGCGAGGCAGATTGTGAACACGTGGCGCGGCGTCAGCGGGCGCATTGGCGGCACTCCCGTCCGGCCTCGCGCACGGCTTCCAGTGCAAGCCGGGTTTCGCTTTTCGAATTTCGAATTTCGCTCTTCGCGGCAAATGCTTCCGGATGCAATTGATGCGCGAGCTGCTCGATTGCGTCGACCAATCCCGGCGATGGCCGCACCGCTTCCTCGCTCACATCGACCACATGCCCCATCTCGACGGCGTCGAGATCCCGCCACGCGGGCCGCGAGCGCAGATCCGCAAGCTGCGTCGCACCGGTTTCGCCGTGGTCGCTCGTGAAAACAATGTAATCCGGCTGCAGCCGGACAACTTCCTCAATACTTAGCTGCGGCCAATTGCGGTCCGAGAGTACGACCGACTCCGCACCGGCCCAGCGCAGCGCGTCCGCGATAAACGTATTCTGGCCGATCGTGATCAGCGGGTCCTCCCACACAACGAACAGCACGTGAACCATCGGCCTGTCGGCAAGCCGCGAGTGCAGCGCGTCCAGCCGCTCGCGCAACTGCGCAACGAGCGCTGCCCCTTGGTCGCCAGCGCCTACCAGCTCGGCCATCCGCGCGATCGAATCCACCATCCCTCGCACCGTGTGCGGATCGCTCGTGTACACGGGAATGCCCAGCCGCTCGAGCGCGACCACCGTCTCGAGCCGGTTGATCGAAGTCGTCGCCAGCACGAGATCGGGATGCAATACCGCAATCGCTTCCAGGCTCGGATTCTGCGGATTGCCCACGTGCGGCTTCTGCTTCGCTGCCACCGGAGTATCGCAGACGTCCGTATCGCCCGCCAGGCGGTCGCCCAGTCCCAGCGCGTAGACCGTTTCCGTCAGGTTCGGCGCGAGCGTCACGATCCGCCGCACCTCCGTCGGCATCACCACGCGCCGCCCGACTTCGTCGGTGATCGCGCGCCCGGATTTCGCCTGCGCCCTGAATCGCGCGGCGAGTGTCCGGGGCGCCGTCGTCGCAATCAGCGCGCCCGCCGTCGCAACCGCGACCATTCGCCGATGCCAAGATCGAATCAAACTCTTCTCTCCAACAAAAAAGCCTCGCGAGGATGGCGAGGCTGATCGCCACACTCTTTCTCGCGAAGAGTGCCGGCTTCGACTAGCGCGGGTACGTTCCTGACTCTCGGCTGCCGCTTTATCTTGGGAACCATCCAGCGGATGGTTCGAAGGGTTTGCAGCACGCCGATCACAGTGGCGGGACCGTGGCCGATTTTCACGGCCTTCCGTTCACCCAGAGAACCCGCCAGTAGCGGATTCGAAGGGCTCCCCGTGCCAGTTCAATTGTCGTTCGTCAGTCTATGCCGCACCCGCGACGGTGTCAACCGATGCCCACCGCGGCGGATTCGCTTCAGCGGTTCTTCCACTTCGGCGCGCGCTTTTCAACCAAGGCGCGCACACCCTCTTGCGAATCTTCGAGCTCGGCGAGTTCGTTGAGGAAAACCTTCATGGAGTTGCGGACGCCTTCGCGCAGCGGTAAGCCCAGGCTGCCGAGTATGGCTTTCTTCGCCATGGTCAGCACAGGCCCCGACTGCGCCGTCACCTTCGCGATCACGTCGTCCACTTTCTTCTGCAACTCGCCTTCCGGCACGAGCCAGTTCACGAGGCCCAGATCGCGCGCGCGCTCCGCCGTGATTGTTTCACCGGTCAGCACGAGTTCGAGCGCCTGCTTCGGCCCGAGGATGTAGGGAAGAACCGCCGCGGCCAGCGGCGGAAAAACTCCCAGCTTGATTTCCGGCTGCGCGAATCTCGCCTTGGGAGTCGCGATCACCAGATCCGCCAGCGCCGCCAGTTCCGCGCCTCCGCCGAACGCCGGGCCGTTTATGACCACCAGCAGCGGCTTCGACGTATCGAGCATCGCCGCGAACGCGCCGTGAAACGCGTCGAGTAGTTGAAACACGCGCCGCTGCGAGTATTCACCGAGCTCGATCCCGCCGCAAAACGTCTTACCGGCCGAATCGAGAACGATCAGCTTGATCTCGCTTCGCTCGCCAAGCGTGTTGATCCCCGCGGTCAGCTCGGAGATCATCCGCTCGTTCAGCAGGTTGTGGTCGGGGCGATCGAGCGTGAGCCGCGCGACTTCTCCTTCAACGCGCACCTTCACGAACTGGAAATCGTCGAGCTTCGGCGCGGCCAGCGCCAGCGTTCCGAGGACCTCTACTCCGCGGCGGTCTTGGGGCATCAAATCGCTCCGGTTCTGTCAGCCCTGGAAGAGCCCGGTGAACGAGCCCTGAAGGAGGCTCCCAAAAGCTTAGACGGTTTCGATTTCGACCGCCACGCCCAATCCGCCTGATACACACAAAGTGGCAAGACCCCGCCGGCCGGCCCGTACCAGAAGACTCGCGGAATCTCGCGCGGACGATCGGTCTCACCGCGATGTGCGCCTTACGCGTGGCGAACTGCCCGACGCCGTTGTGCAAGAGCTTGTTGAACTCGCTCGCGCCGTCGTCGAGCGCTGCGATCCTCAGCTCACGTGATGCGAACTCAGGCGCCCTTCTGGAGTTGCGAGGCGGCCTGAATTTGCGGCGCGGGCTGCGGTGCAGGAGACGGAGTCACCGCCGCTGGCGCGGAGTACGAAGTATCCGGCTTCGGTTTCAGCGAGAAATGTATGCCGCGCTTCGCGTTCTCATCCGCTGTGCGCCGCCAGTCGAGCCGGCCGATGTCGATCGCGCCCTCCCGGCCGTAGCTCACAACGTATTGAAGCTCGCTGCCGGAGAGCCAGTAGTCCGTCGCGGTGAACATCGTGCCGTCCTTCATATAGAGCAGCACGGTGGGCGTGGATTCGGCGACGTTGTCCGTAATCGGATTCGTGTCGAGCGAGCCCTGAGAACTTGGGTTGTTGTCGCTCGGCGTGGAATCATAACTGAAATCGTTGGGCGCGTATGGAGGGCCCGCGTATGCCGAGTTGTAGTAGTCGTCAGTCGAGTTGTCCGTGTAGTAGCTAAAATCGTCATAGCCCCACGGTGCGTAATACGGATACGGATAGGGACCCCAGTATCCGCCCCACGCCCACGGGTAATACCAGCCCGGATAACCCCAGCCAAATCCCCAATACGGCCAACCCCATCCCCAGCCGAATCCCCAGCCCCAACCGAAGCCGCCCCAACCCCAGCCGCGATCGCCAAATCCGAACCCACGGTTGCCAAATGCAAATCCGCGGTCACCGAATCCTCGTCCGAATCCGGAATTCGCGAACGTGGAACTGCCGAGTCGAGAGCTTCCCAAACCCAACGTCGCGCGGCTTGAAGAAATGGCGGACGATGCGCGTGTGCTCGCCGCGAATCCGCTGCCAGACCGTCCAAACGAGTGCCACTGACTATCTGCAACCGCGGAACTGCGAGAGCCGGACGAAGCCGCAGTATTCGCCATGCGGCTGGCGCTTCCAAAAGAGTGCCACTGGCCGTCCGCGATGGCATTGCGAACTCCCGACGATCGCCCCGCGCTACTGAAACCCCGGCCGGCCATGCCTGAACTAAAGCGCCCGCTCGATTGCGGACCTGCAAACGATCGAGCGCCCATCGAGCCTCGGTACGCAGAGCCGCCGAAACCGCGAGACCCGAATCCACCCGCACCTCGATACGACCCGCCAAACGACCGCCCGCCACCGCTGAAACCGGAGTGTCCGCCGCCACTAAAGCCCCCGTGGAACCCACCTCCGCCACCACCGTGGAATCCGCCTCCGCCGCCATGCCCTCCTCCGCGCTGAGCAAATGCGGGATTCGGCACAAGGACCAGAACAAGCGAGGCAATCGATGCGAGTAATACTTTTGCGAAGGTGGATCTTGTCATGACGGCTACCTCCACCAAAAATGGCCCGATAGGCCGAGAGAACATGCGAGGCTACGGCCTATTCTACTCTGTTTGATTGCCTGAGGGCCATTCAGGTTGCAAGACGCAGAGCCGCAAAGCGCCTATCGGGGATATCTCCTCCCGCCACTGTCGTCAGCGCGACGCGACTCGGTATCCTTGTGACGGCGTTAGTTGTTCTTGGGCGAAGGCTGCAAAATGCCTTGTAGCGATTCCAGACGACCATCGATCGGCCCGATTGAAAGGCCCAGAATCCTCGCAATCAGCGGGTAAACATCGATGTTCTCGAATGCGGGCAATCGAGATCCGGGGCGAACATCGGGACCCGCGGCGTAGAAGATCGCTCGCATGGATTTCATTTGGCTAGGGTCGTAACCATGCTCGCCTTTGACCGTTGGCTGCACGATTTCCGGATTCTCCGAGGCGTGAGCGCGGATCATGTACGGGCCCGCCGGGATCACCACCGGATCCCCGATCCTCGGATTGCTGCTGAAATGCAGGTAAGCCGGCACATCCCTTCGGCGGTACACCACGAACTTATCGCTCTTGCCGCGTAGTTGCCGATACGCGCGCGCGGCACCCTGCTCGTCAGGCGCATACAGAAGGGGACTATTCTTGATCGTTACAAACTCCGAAAGGTCGGCGTAGCGATCCAGATCGATCCAGTTGCCTTCCACGTTGGCCATGCCGTGATCCGATACCACAATCAAGTCAACGGGCAGGTGGAGCGTTTTCAGGTCAGCCCTCAAAGTGCCCACTAGAGCATCCACGTGACGGACGGCATCGCCCGTCTGCGGGCTGTCGGGACCGGCTTCGTGCCCCGTATGATCCGGCTCGTAGAAATAAAGCGTGATGAAGTGCGGCCTCTGCGCCGCCGGCAGCTTCAGCCATGCGATCACTTGATCGATGCGCTGTTCGTCCGGGACGCTGTTGTCGAAATGGACGTAATGCGAAGGACGCGTACCATCGATCTCCGCATCCGAACTCGGCCAGAAAAAGCAGGCGCTTCGCATGCCCTGTTTCTCGGCGAGTACCCAAAGTGGAACGCCGCTGTACCAACTGCCGTCGCTCGCATCGAGTTTGGACATGTAGCTCTGTTTCCGTGCCGGGTCGTAGAAATTGTTTTCGATAATTCCGTGGTGCTCGGGATATAGACCGGTAACGATCGAATAGTGATTCGGAAATGTGACGGAGGGAAAGGAAGGAATCATCCCTTCGGGCGCGCTCGCACCTTCCACAGCCATACGCTGAAGATTGAGCGCGCCATATTCAGCGGCGTAGTCGTAGCGGAAACCATCGAGGGAGACCAAAACTACATACGGCTTCGCCTGCTGGGCACTGGCATTGGGCCCGTGTTTTACCGCGATGACCTGGGAGGTGTCCTGCGAATGAAGCGGCAGGCACAGCGCCCAGAGGAGACATGCTACGGCGGCCGCCTTAAGGAAGACCCTCCGTATTCCCACCCCGCAAGAACCTCCGGCTCCCGCAAATCCTGCGCGAAGGACTGTTGTCCTTCGCGCAGGCGACACTCAACTTAGAACGTCAGGTGCAGCGACAACTGCATGAACCGGTTGCTCCCGATCGTGTTGTCAATCACGCCATAGCCCTTGGAAGCCGGTGGCGTGAGGGTGTAGCACGGCACGGGATTGAAGCAGGGATTCAGTTCGAAGTCGGTGTCGGGCGTATCCAGGCTCGGATGATTGAAAAGATTGAACGCATCCGCCTGGAACTTCAGGTTGAATCGCTCACTCAGCTTGAAGTTCTTGAGAATCGAGAAATTGAAGGTCGTCTGGAATGGCGAGCGGAAGACGTTGCGGCCCGTCGTGCCGAATCCGGTTTCGTAGTTGTCGCAAACCATGGTGCCGCTCACCGTCTCGCAGGGAGGCACACCATCCTGGCCGGGCGCGAGCGACGGCACGGAGAAGACGTTCGGATTGACGTATGGCTGGCCGTTTACCAGGTTGCCTCCGCCACCGGATCTGGACTCTGCCGCCTTTGGCGTTACGCCGGACGCGAGAGGAAGAATGGGATTCGTCACGAAGTCATCGGCGCTGTAAAAGAGGCCGCCTGCGAGGCCCGAGAAGTCAATGACGCTGAACGGCTCACCGCTCTCGGCGACTGTGATCCCGGTGACCCCCCAGCCATTCGCCAGCACATTGACGACGCCGTGGGCGTCCTTGATTGTCGGCAGATTGTAAAGATAGCTGATGGTGAACACGTGCGTGCGGTCGAAATCAGACGACGCGTACGAAGTTCGCGGATCGGCCGGATTGTTGCCGTTGAAGAAAAGGCCGGCGCCGACTCCGCTTCCTTCATCCAGAGAGTGAGAGTACGTGTAAGAGGCGTTGATCTGCAACCCATGACTCATTTTCTTCGTGAGGCTCAATTCCAAGGCGTCGTAGTTTGAAATGCCTTCCGCTGTCCACAAATCGGCATTGGGGTTGATGCCGATGTACTTCGAGCGGAGGGCCGTATTCCCGTCCGAGGCCGTAAAGTTCCCGAGCGTGGTCTGCACCGCCTCGGCCGGAAGCTGGATACAGGTGGGGGAAGCGTCGTTGAAGTCATCGCAGCCGCCGGAGATCGTGGGTGTGGCCGCCGAATAGCCATAGGAATAGATCTGGTTGTTGATCGGACTCGTTGGCGTCGCGATCCCGGGTTGGTTGAACGGTATCGGCAACACCTCGTGGACCCCGTGATTTCCCAGGTACCCCAGCGTCAGAACGACATCGTTTCTCGGTTGCCATTGCAGATCGAGGCTCCAGTTTTCCGAGTAGGGCAGCTTGTTCGCGGGGTCGTAGCCGCCGAACAGGAAGGGACGGGGAGGTGAGAAGGAAACCGGCGTGCAGTAGGGCATGTTCGCCTGCTGCATGCCCGGAACCGGCCCGGTCGTGCTGCAGCCGGACAGGGCCCGCATATCGGGCACGAGCCCGGCGATTTCCGCCAGGGATGTTGGAGGAGCGGGAAGCGTCGTCCCGAACGGAGTGCTGGATAGGCATTTCAGTGCGGTGACACAACCGGTGGAGCAAGTCGGCGAAGCAGCACCGCAGTCGGCACTGATCGGGATCGTGAAGGGCTCCTGGGTCGTGACGCTGAACGGTCCGCTGATTCCCAGTCCGGCGCTGGCCGACAATTCCGTGAAGTACTCGCCGCGGTCGTAGAACATTCCGTAGCCCGCGCGGACCACGAAATTCTTATGGGGGCTCCAGGCGACTCCGATTCTCGGGGCGAAACCCCACTGGCGCCCGGTCAAAGTCGAGTCGCTCACGCCTTTTGTGCCGAGCGTTTTGTTGTTTCCCGCCACGACGATTCCGACACCCGGCGTGCCGTTCACCTCATTGAACGAATCCGTTGCGAGATCGTACCCATAGTCTTGGGGATAGAAACTGGTCATCAGGCCGTTCGTCTCATATAAAGGCCCATCCCAATCCCAGCGCAGGCCATAGGTGACGGTGATATTTGGTGTCACCTTGAAGGCGTCCTGGGCATACAGGCCGGCTTGCTTGGAACGGAAGTGGCGATTTGTTTCACCGTCGAGGAGCAGGCCGTTGCTTTCGTCCGACCCCAACAAACCCTCTAGGAAATCCCCGAAAGTGCGGAAGGTGAATTCGGCAACGTCGGTTTCGCGGTTCGCGACATTCAGCTGCGCGTAATCGAACGTACCGCCGAAGGAAAGCGTGTGCTTCCCGAGAACCCAGTTGTACTTGGACGATCCCTCGAATTGATTCTGAAAGACACCGGCGTTCGCGAAGTTTGTGGAAGGGCCCATTTTCAGCTCGTTTCCCGAGTGAATTCCCACGGTCCCGCCGGCAGCAAGCGTTGCCCCACCATCCGCATTGTCGATAGTGATTCCGGGAAAGCGTTCGTTACTCGGCAGCACGAGTCCTATGGAGCTTGGCGTAAGAGACTCGTTTGTTGTGGCGCTGGCAATCTGGCGAATAAAGCCGAATCTTTGCTCCCAGGTGGTGTTCGGCGTCAGCACAGTCGTGTTGTCGAGAGAAAACACCTGGCTCCCAGCCTGGAGCTCTTGGCCAAAGCCGGAGACGGCACTGATTGCGAACGGGCTCGTCGTCGGGTCATCCTGAAAATAGTATTTGCCGGCGAGGCGATCGCTTGAACTGAAGTTGTAGTCAATATCGCCGTTCGCCTGATTCGCCTTGAACGTGCTCGCTGGCCCTATGATGGCGGAGTTGTACTTCTGGAGAGGGCTCTCCTCCGCGCTCTTGACTCCAACGCCTTCCGAAGGGATGAGAAATTGTCCATTCTTTAGGTTCAACTGCACCAGCGCGAGAGCGACGGGGTCCACCTTGGCGGTAGTGAGACACTTGCTGCTCGTACAGGTGCCGAGTGTCTTCGTAAAGCCATCGTCGAAATTGACCAAATTCACGAGATCCGTCTCGTCCCGATTCGTGGCAGTGAGTCCAGGGAGTGTCGGAACACCGCTGAATGCTCCGTTTAAAGCGTCGCTCACATCCTGGCGCTGGTACGACCCGAAGAAAAACAGCTTGTCCTTCTTGATTGGCCCACCGAGGGTTCCGCCAAAAACATTTCTGTGAAGTGGTGGAGCGCCGGTAAAAAAGTCATTCGGTATTAGAAAAGTTGGCGCCGCGTCGAGAGCATTATTTTGGAAGTATTCGTACGCCTGCCCGTGATAGTCGTTGGTCCCCGACTTCGTGGTCAACTCGATATGCGCACCGCTGTTCTGCCCCATGGAGGCGTCGTACATCGACGTTGTGACTTGCAATTCCTGAATGGTCTCAACCGGCGGCGTCGGCAGACCTTCGCCGATCGAATCGAAGACCGAAGTATTGGTTTGCACCAGGCCGCCGGCGCCGAATACTTCGCCCGTATTCAAAATGAACCGGCTGTCGGCAATGTTGCTCGCCGAGTCTCCATTGAAGAGGTTATTCGCGTTCACGGAGTTGAAGGTGAAGCTGTTGCTCGTATCGCGCTGTCCATTGGCATAGATTCCCTGATTACCGAGACCCTCGTTGCTGCCCGCACCTGAGAGGAAATCCGCGCTCGTGCCGGGCGCGAGGATGGCCAGCTGCGTGAAGCTCCCCGTTCCGAGCGGAACGGACTGAATCACGTCGCTGCCCAAAGTGTAGCCGTTCGAGGTGTCAGTCTCGTTCAGCAGCGGCGTGGCTTCCACGGTTATGGAGGTCGTGACTTCGCCAGGCTGGAGTGTCGCCTTGACTGTCGTCGTCAAGTTTCCTTGAACCAGAATCTGGGGGTACACGACCTTCTCAAATCCCGCCTTGGTAAAAGTGATCTCATACGTGCCGATCGGCAGATCGGCGACGCTGAACGACCCGTCATCCTTCGTTTGTGCCGTGACCACCAGGTTTGTGCCGACGTTGCGGATACTTACGGAAGCCTGCTGAACTACCGCGCCAGTGCTATCCGTCACGGTTCCGTCAATCGAGCCGAGCGTTTGCTGCGCGTGCGCTGCAAATGGAATCAACGCGAGGACTACAAGCAGAATTGCCACAAATCGGCACCGCGACTCTAGAGACCGCACCATGGACCACCCCCTCAGTGATTAGTCCGTGTAAGCCTTTTGGCCCGGACGCTTCCTGCTATCGAATCCACCCCTGGGCACATCTAAAAACCGGGAAAAACTCCGCCACCGGCGTACGAATATCGGATTGACCCATTCAGGACCCTGAGCCTTCTATTGCGTGCAGAGGCTTTTTGCCGAGAAGAAGATACGCTGTTCTCGCCTCTGCCCCAAACTCATTAAATCTGTCGGGCCGATTCGAGTTTAGGCCGGCATGATACTCAATCAGGGTTGATATGGCAATCAGGGAGTAGCAAACCCCGCAGGCACGCAGGCTGGAATGTCCCAAAAGCTTTCCTTTCCGCAAAATGGCTGCCGTCGCCCCCGTATTCAATAATGTGTCCGTGTGACTGGACGAAGAAAGCAGAATGAAGAGTGGATGAATGCTGGCGTTGGGCCCCGAAATGGCCGGATGCTCAGCGTGGCCTTGCTTCCGAACTCCTCGCCGTGGGGCAGTTCCGGTACTCTTGTGCGCGCTTCAAACCATTGACAACGACACTCCACAAAGTAAGCTACCAGCATGGACTTGCGAGAAAAAGACGAGGCCGACGCACGCCGGGCCTCGCGCGAAATGTGGACCGCTGCCCTGACCATCACGCTGTCTTTCGTCCTCGTTTTGGTGCTGGTCGCTTTGGTAGTGGTCCTCGGACACATTCAGCTCTTCTGACCGACTCACGCGGAGCGAACCGATGAAGGTCTACGAAATACCCAAGGGCGCGACGCGCGTCGAAGACTTGCGCCGCGGCGAGCGGCCCGATCCAAAGCCGGGGCCGAGCGACGTGGTCGTCCGCCTCCGCGCCGCCTCGCTCAACTATCGCGACCATGCCATCGTCGTCGGCAAGTACCGCTACAACCTCGATCACGACACGATTCCCTGCTCTGACGGCGCGGGCGAAGTGGTGGCCGTCGGCGCCGCGGTCACGCGCTTCAAGCCCGGCGACCGCGTGCTCCCCACGTTCTTCCAGGTGTGGATCGACGGCGCGCCTCCGAAAAACCGCGCCGCGCTGGGCGCTCCGCTCGACGGCACGCTCGCCGAGTACCTCGCGCTCCACGAAGACGGCTGGGTCGCCGCGCCGCAGAGCCTGTCGTTCGAGGAAGCGGCGACGCTCACCTGCGCCGGCCCCACCGCGTGGAACGCGCTGATGACTGTCGGCACGCGCGTGAAGCCTGGCGACACGGTGCTTTGCCTCGGCACCGGCGGCGTCTCGATGTTCGCGCTGCAATTCGCGCTTGCGGCCGGCGCGCGCGTGATCGTCACTTCGTCGAGCGACGCGAAAATCGAGCGCGGCCGCAGCCTCGGCGCCTCCGACGGCGTGAACTACAAGACGCATCCCGATTGGGAGAAGGAAGTGCTTGCGCTCACCGGCGGGCGCGGCGTCGATTGCGTGATCGAAAATGGCGGCCTGGGCACGCTCGCGCGCTCGTTCCAGTGCGTCGGCTGGGGCGGAAAAGTCGCGTTGATCGGCGTGCTCGCCGGCGCGCAGGGCAACGCCAATCCGCACGACCTGATGTTCAAGAGCGCCAGCCTGCACGGTATCGGCGTCGGCAGCCGCGCGAGCCTCGAGCAGTTGATTCAGGCCATCGAGGTCAACCGCATCAAGCCGGTCATCGACAAAGTCTTCTCGTTCGACCAGGCCACCGACGCCTTCCGCCACCAGGCCTCCGGCAACTTCATCGGCAAAATCGTGATCGCCATCTGACCCGAGTCCCGCGCGCACGCAACCGCATCTAACTTACGGGGCATTGTCAAATGCGAAGGCGTAGCATCATCACTTTTCTGGCGATCGTGCAGTCGATTCTCTTTCTCTCGCACGCTTTTGTTTACGCGACCTGGGCGTTTTTCACACGCCTGTCCGGTCCCGCGCTCGCCGCCGAGTTCGCGGTGCTCTCCATCACGTTTCTCACAGCCTCGCTGCTCGCCCGGCGCTATTCGAACGCGCTCGTGCGCGTCTATTACACGATCTCGGCCGTCTGGCTCGGCTTTTTCAGCTTCGCATTTCTCGCGGCGTGTGCCTCGTGGATCGTTCTCGGCGTCTCGACGCTCCTGCGCCTCCATTGGCCGCCGCGAGACATCGCGTTCGCGCTCCTCGGACTCGCTGCACTCGCTAGCGCGTACGGCTTGCTCAACTCCGCGCGCACGCGCGTCACGCAAGTTTCCGTCAAGCTGCCGAATCTGCCCGCAACCTGGCGCGGCCGCGTGGCCGCGTTAGTCACGGATACGCACCTCGGCCACGTTCGCGGCGCACATTTCACGCAGCGCATCGTAACGCTGCTGTCGCGCTTCGCGCCGGACATCATCCTGATCGGCGGCGACCTCTACGACGGCACCGCCGCCGACGCCCGCCATCTCGCCGCGCCGCTCGAACAGCTCTCGCCTCCCTTCGGCACCTATTTCATCGCCGGGAATCACGAGGAGTTCGGCGACCAGGAGCAATATCTCAAAGCCGTCCGCGATTCCGGCGTCCGCGTGCTCAACAACGAAAAAGTTGTCGTCGACGGCTTGCAGCTTGTCGGCGTGCACCATCGCGACTCGGTGCACCCGGAGCATTTCCGCGCGATCCTCCGCGATGCCCATCTGGACCCGGATCGCGCCAGCATCCTGCTCACCCACGAGCCGCGCAACCTGCCGATCGCCGCCGAGGAAAAAATTGGCCTCCAGCTCTCCGGCCACACGCACGCCGGCCAGTTTTTCCCGTTCACGTGGTTTACCTCGCGCATCTACGGCCCATTCGTCTACGGACTGAAGCGCCTCGGCGATCTCCTCGTGTACACGTCTTGCGGCGCGGGCACGTGGGGCCCGCCGATGCGCATCGGCACCAGCCCCGAAATCGTCTTCATCAGCTTCGAGTGACGACCCGACGAGGATCGTCATCCTGAGGCGGGCGCCTTTTGCCCGCCGAAGGATCTCTCTTCTGAGTCACAGCTGCCGCGGAGCCGACGCTCATCTGGGTCCAATTTCGCCATGGACTCCAACCCGTGCGCCCTGTAGCATCTCATCATGAAATGTTCCAGTTCAGGCTGTTCACGCAAAGCTGACAAGCAGTGCACTGAATGCTCCCGCTACTTCTGCTCCGAACACGTGGAAATTTGCGATTTGTGCGAGGGGCCTGTTTGTCACGACTGCCGCGAAGCGCACCAATCGAACCCGTTGCACGAGGAAGAAAGAGCGTAGTCTTCCGCGTCGCCCGCCACGCGCAGCCAGCCGCCCTCATGCTATCATCCGGCGCGAAAATCACTCGCCGGAGGACACACCATGGACCGTAAGCGCCGCGACTTTCTCTCCGCCACCGCCGCTGCGGTGACTCTCTCGACCGGCCTGCCCGCCGCTCTCGCCAAGGGCGATCCGCCCGCGGCGCAAACCAGCACGACAGCTGATGGAGCGGGCGGCTACGCCGCGCCGACGGAAATCAAAGCCATCGAGTTCATCAACCTGCGCGAACTCGAACCAGCGGCGCAAAAAGTGATTCCCCCGGGCGGCTTCGGCTACATCTCCAGCGCGGCCGGCGACGAATGGACGAAGCGCGAAAACGAAGCCGCGTTCAAGCGCGTCACCATCGCGCCGCGCTATCTCACCGGCTACAACGACGCCGACCGCTCCACCACGCTCCTCGGCTCGAAGGTCTCGATGCCCATCATCCTCTCCGCCATGGCCGGTCACGGCATGGCCCACGCCACCGCCGAGGTCGGTTCGGCGAAAGGCACGGGCGCGGCCGGCACGCTTTACACGGCCGCGTCGCTTTCCACCCTGACGATGGAAGGGATCGCGCAGGCCAGCCCCGGCCCGAAGTGGTTCCAGATCTATCTGCCCTCCGACCGCGGCAAAGCGCGCGAAATTCTCGAACGCGCCAAGGCCGCCGGCTACCGCGCGATCGTCCTGACGATCGACACCGTCGTCGCCAGCAACCGCGAAACCGACCGCCGCAACCATTTCCGCTCGCCGCTGCCCATCGGCAACTTTCCCGGCGAGAATGGCTCCTACGCCGCGGCGCCGATGAAGCGCGACCTCGACTGGGACGACGTCGAGTTCATCCGCAAGACGACAGGCCTGCCTGTGCTGCTGAAAGGCGTGATGTCGCCGGAGCTTGCAGTGGCGGCCGTCGAGCGCGGCTGCGCGGGCGTGCAGGTGTCGAACCACGGCGGGCGCCAGCTCGACGACGTTTCCGCGACGATTAGCGTCCTGCCGCGCATCGCCGAAGCCGTCCACGGCCGCGCCACCATCATCATCGACGGAGGCGTGCGCCGCGGACAGGATGTCTTCAAGGCGCTCGCGCTCGGCGCCAATGCCGTCGCCATCGGCCGCCCGCTCATGTACGGCCTCGCCCTCGGCGGATGGATGGGCGTGCAGGCCGTCTTCCAGCATCTCGACGGCGAACTCGAAATGACCATGCGCCTCGCCGGCGCCCGCACTATCGCCGAAATCTCGAAACGCTACATCACGGCGTGACCCCGCCGCCCCTGCGCTGTCATTCCGAGCCCGGCCGCCTTTTTCGCGTACAATTCTGTCGATTTCCAGGCTCCCCGTTCGACTAACCCATAGGAGGCAAAACATGCAATACCTACTGCTGATTTACGGCCAGGAATCGGATTGGGCAAAGTTGACTCCCGCGCAGCACGGAGCCATGAGCCAGGAGTACGCTCAGTTCAACAAGGAAATCATGGAGAAGGGAAAGTATGTCGGGGGCAACCGGCTCACGCCCGTCGCCACGGCCACAACCGTCCGCGTGCGAGACGGAAAGCGCGTCACCACCGACGGTCCTTTCGCGGAAACCAAGGAGCAACTCGGCGGCTATTACCTGATCAATGCCAACGACCTCGACGAAGCCATCGCCATCGCCGCGCGCATTCCTGCCGCGCGCCAAGGTTCCGTCGAGGTGCGGCCCATTGTTGTCATGGAGCAGTCCGCCCGCCCGTAACTCCATCGGCCCGGTTGACAATCACCTCGGACATCGGGTGATGATGGTCCGTGTCCAACATGGACTTCGAAAAGCTTCACCGCGAGGAATCCGGCCGCATTCTGTCCACGCTGATTCGTTTGCTCGGAGACTTTGATCTCGCCGAGGAGATGTTGCAGGAGGCCTACGCCGCCGCCCTGCAGCAGTGGCCCTCCGAAGGCGCGCCGGCAAATCCTCGCGCGTGGCTCGTCAGTACGGCGCGCCACAAAGCCATCGACCGGCTCCGGCGCACCCGCCGCTTCGAGGCCAAGCAGGACGAGCTCGCGAAATATATCGAGCTGACCGGGCAATCCGCGCCCGATTCGAAACACGGCCCGGAGCCCGGCTCATCGCCCGACTCACGCGACGACATGTTTCCAGACGACCGGCTGCGCCTGATCTTCACCTGCTGCCACCCGGCGCTCGCCACCGACGCGCAGGTCGCGCTGACGCTTCACACCGTCTGCGGCCTCACCACGGAAGAAATCTCGCGCGCCTTTCTGGTTTCCGTGGCGACCATGGCCCAGCGCCTGGTCCGCGCGAAGCGCAAGATTCGCGACGCGAACATTCCCTATCGCGTGCCCGCGCAGGAAGACCTGCCCGACCGCGTGGACGCCGTGCTGCTCGTCGTCTACCTGATTTTCAACGAGGGCTATCTTGCCGGCAGCGGAGATGCGCTCGTCCGCCGCGAACTCTGCGCCGAAGCGATTCGCCTCGGGCGCGTTTTGTCCGAACTGCTTCCGCGCGAGGCGGAAGCGCGGGCGCTGCTGGCTCTGATGCTCCTCCACGATTCGCGATGCGACGCCCGCGTCGGCGCGGACGGCGAGCTTGTCTTGCTCGAGGAACAGGATCGCAGCCTCTGGCGCCGGGAACAGATTCGCGAAGGCACCGCGATCGCGGAATCGGCTCTGCGCGGCGGCGCCGGCGGAGGGTATGCGCTCCAGGCCGCGATCGCCGCGCTCCATGCCAAACCAGCGTCGGCAAAAGACACGGACTGGCCGCAGATCGCTGCGCTGTACGATCTCTTGCTGGCTGCGCGTCCGTCGCCGGTCGTCGAAGTGAATCGCGCCGTCGCCGTCGCGATGGCTCACTCTCCGCAGGATGGACTCGTCCTGCTCGATGAACTCGAAAGCCGCGAAGAGCTCTCCGAATTCCATCTTCTCCCGGCGGCGCGTGCCGATCTGCTTCGCCGTCTCGGAAAAACAGCCGAAGCCGCGGACGCCTATCGCCGCGCTCTCTCCCTTGCCACGAACGACGTCGAACGCCGCTTTCTCCGCCGCCGCCTCGCCGCACTGCCGATCGCATGACGATCGGGCGCCTCGCGCCCGCCTCTGCACTCGTCGTCATGTGCGCTGTTTGCATCCGCCGTGGCGGATAACGCCGCGGCCTTTTTACCCTGACGTACGAAGGGCAGCGCGGCATTCTTCGTTGTCATTCCGAGCCCGGCCGCCTTTTGAACCGTAGCGAGGAATCTGCTGTAGCCTTTACGTTTTTTCTCCCGTAGGGGCACGACACGCCGTGCCCAGCGACGATACTTGGCGACCCGCCGCCCCGTTCGCTTACGCGTCCCCGTCCGCATCCCGTAGGGGCGTCTTACTACGGTTCGCGCGATCCTCCCAGTTGGGATATAGTTCTCAGCTTAGCCTCGTCTATGCACCCATGCTGGACCTCGGATACGTGCGGGAGCACCTCGACGCGATCGAAAAGATGGCGCGCGACCGCGGCGTCGCGCTCGACGTCGCCACATTTCGCAAAATCGACACCGAGCGCCGCGAGATCATCACCGCGACCGAGCGCAAGAAAGCCGAGCGGAACAAAACCAGCGACGAAATCGTGCGCCTCAAGAAGTACCAAGGAATGGCAGATGCCCTCGCAGGCAAGCCACCAGTCCCCTCGGCAGGCTCGAGCGAGCTGGACGCGATTTTGGCGCGGATGAAGCAGGTCTCCGAAGAGCTGAAGCGCAACGACGAGCGCATCGCGGAACTGGACGAGCAGCTTCGCCAATTCCTGCTGACGGTTCCGAATATGCCGCACGCGAGCGTCCCGGTGGGCAAGGGCGCGGCGGACAACGTCGAAGTCTGCCGCTGGGGCTCGGCGCCGAAATTCGATTTCGCGCCGAAGCCGCACTGGGAAATCGGCGAGGGCGCGGGAATCCTCGATTTCGAGGCGGCCGTGAAAATCGCTGGCGCGCGATTCGTGGTCTACAAGGGCCTCGGCGCGCGGCTCGAGCGCGCCATCGCGAATTTCTTTCTCGACGTGCACACGCGCGAGTCCGGCTTCGCGGAAATCCTGCCGCCGTTCCTAGTGAACACGCAATCGCTCACCGGCGTCGGCCAGTTGCCGAAATTCGCCGCGGACATGTTTCACCTCGAAGGCACCGACCTCTGGCTCACTCCGACCGCCGAAGTCGAGCTGACGAGCTATCACCGCGACGAAACGCTCGACGCCGACGCGCTGCCGGTCAAGGTGTGCGCGTGGACGGCCTGCTTCCGCTCGGAGGCGGGCGCCGCCGGAAAGGACACGCGCGGCATCAAGCGCCAGCACCAGTTCCAGAAGGTCGAGCTTTTCAAGTTCACTCGGCCCGAGCAGAGTTACGACGAGCTCGAATCGCTGGTGCGCAGCGCGGAGCTGGTGCTGCAAAAGCTCGGGCTGCACTACCGCGTCGTGCTGCTCTGCACCGGCGACATGGGATTCGCGTCATCGAAGACGTACGACATCGAGGTCTGGCTGCCTTCATCGCAAGAGTTCATGGAGATTTCTTCGTGCTCGAACTGCGAGGCGTTTCAGGCGCGCCGCTCGGGGATTCGCTTCAAGCCCAAGGGCGGCAAATCGGAATTCGTGCACACGCTCAACGGCTCGGGCCTCGCCATCGGGCGCACCTGGATCGCGATCGTCGAGAACTATCAGCAGGCGGACGGATCGATCCTGATTCCCGAAGCGCTGCGGCCTTACATGGGCACCGATCGGATTGACCGGATCGATCGGATTCCGAAACCGTGAGGGCCGGGCACAATGCGCGGGCGGCGAAACTTTTCAAGAGATGCGGGAAGGGTGCGGGCGTTCATTCGAAACCCGCACCCGGCTCCCGGAAGGTTGGATGATTCCCTAGCTGGACTTCGCGATGCTGTCCACGTGCAGGTCGCCCTTGTCCGTTACGTGGCCGGTCACCTTCACCTGCTGACCGAGGTCCTTGTCGCCGTTCACAGCGTCTTGGTTCTCGATGGTGAGAACTTTCTTGTCCGCGCCGTTCACGAAGACCCACTTGGAGCCGTTCTTGATGCAGGTCATGGCGCAGGACTTGTGATCCGCGCTCATACCTTTGGCGCCGCAGTGGCTATCGCTGATCCAGCCCGTCCATGTCTGAGCGTCGGCAGCGCGTGTGGTATGCATTGTGGAAAGGCCGATCGCGGCGAAGAGCAGCGCGACCAGACCGAACATGCCGATGGCCTTTTTCATTATCAGTTCCCTCCTCAAAGATATGGCCGATTGCCCAGCCAATCTATTTTCGCCAGCAGCCGATCGTGTGCGAGTTTCTATGGGAGATGGGCGCGTTCAGTGCGGCACAAGGCTGCTGGCCTTCCCGGCTGGACGCTTCGTTTATATCCCCAAAGATAATAATGCGGCAAGGCCCATTTCTCATCCATCCTCAAGAGACGGGACCGAGGAGGACCATCGGGCCGGTGGGTTGCGGCATGCCGCCAGCGGGCTCGAGCGTCACCGCGAATGCTTTCGGCGCGATTCCCTGAGGCACCTTCATCATCCAGTGGTCCGGTTGTTCGCTCGCAGGATTGAAGACGCCCGCGCTGATCGGTTTGCCCGCCGCCGGGACGAGCCAGAGCTGATAGCTCTTCGCTGCCGGCGCGGGCGCGATTTCGCCTTCGTACATCAGCATGCCCATTTTCGCGTTGTACATCACGTGCGCGGTTCCCTTCGGCTGGCCGGGTTGCGGCGCGAGCGCCACCGTGGTCGTGTCGTTCGCGGTCATGAGGTCGGCGACCTCGCGGGCCTCATGCAGTTGTTGCTGCTGTTGCCGCGCGGACGCGTGCAGCGCCGCAAGTTCCTGATCGAGGCGGCGATTCTCGTTCCAGAGGACTATTGTCGCGACCAGCAGGACGACACCCGCCGGGGCAAGCACCTCCGTCCGCCAACGCCCGAAAATTCGGCTCACGCCATGGGAGCGTAGCGTGAGGCCCTTTCAGGGTCAACGACCGTGTTTCAGGGCATTTAGGCGCTGCGACTTCTGCATGGCAGTTCCACACGGCTTATTCAGAGAGATGTCGTACAACTGCTTATTTTACAATAGCTTATGGGATCTGGGACGTCGATTCCCATGGGGAAATCCGCGATTTACCGTTGTTCAATAGGAGTATTCCTGCGGTGGTTTCCATTGACATCTTTTGCCACTTCGCTAAACTTCGACCTTCGCACGACTTACGAGCATTTAGGCCATTCATCACCTGGTCGCAGCGTAGTGAGAGAAGCAGCGCAAGATTCCCCACCTTCAGGAGGAAGGCACGATGGCCACCACCGTCGCCAAGGCGGCTCCCCAACCCATGCCGCGGATCGCGCCGCGCGAGGATCTCAACCCTTACCGCATCGCGCAGATCCAGTTCGACATCGCGGCTGAGTACCTGAAGCTCGATCAGGGGCTGCGCCAAATCCTCCGCACGCCGAAGCGAGTGCTCGAAGTGTCCATCCCAACAAAGATGGACAACGGCCAAGTGAAGGTTTTCACGGGGTACCGCGTGCAGCACAACTTGGCGCGCGGCCCGGCGAAGGGCGGCATCAGGTACCATCCGAACGTCACACTCGACGAAGTCAAAGCGCTGGCAACGTGGATGACGTGGAAGTGCGCAGCGGTCAACATCCCGTACGGCGGCGGCAAGGGCGGCGTGATCTGCGACCCGAAGCGAATGAGCAAGGCCGAGCTCGAGCGGATGACGCGGCGCTATACCTCCGAAATCCTCCCCATCATCGGGCCGGAGCAGGACATTCCGGCGCCGGACGTCTACACGGACGCGCAGACGATGGCGTGGATCATGGACACGTATTCCATGACCAAAGGCTATTCGACGCTCGGCGTCGTCACCGGCAAACCGGTTTCGATTGGCGGCTCCGAAGGGCGCAAGGAAGCCACGGCGCGCGGAGTCCTCGTGGTTGTTGAAGAGGCGTGCAAGGTGAAGAAGATGTCGTTTCGCGGCGCGAGCGTCGCGATCCAGGGATTCGGGAACGCGGGTTCGATGGTGGCAAAGCTCTTCGCCGACAAAAAGGCGCGCATCGTGGCGATCAGCGATTCGCGCGGCGGCGTCTTCAACTCGCGCGGAATCGATCCGCTGAAGGCGATGCGATACAAAGAGCGCTCCGGAACCGTGGTCGGAATGCCCGGCACTTCGCGGATCTCGAACGACGACCTGCTGACGATGAAGTGCGACATCTTGGTGCCGGCCGCGCTCGAAAACGTCATCACGCTCAATAACGTCGATCAGATCAAGGCGAAAATCGTCGCCGAGGCCGCCAACGGGCCGACAACGCCGCACGCGGATGAAGCTTTGGCGCGCAAGGGCGTTCTGCTGCTGCCGGACATCCTGGCGAATGCCGGCGGCGTGACCGCCAGCTATTTCGAATGGGTGCAGGATCTACAGAGTTTCTTCTGGCCGCTCGCCGAAGTGAACGCAAAACTCGAATCGATCCTGCGGCGCGCGTTTCTCGAAGTGCACGAATCGATGCGCAAACATCGCACGCACATGCGCACCGGCGCCTACGTTCTGGCGGTCGGGCGCGTCGCGGATGCGACGCTGGTCCGCGGCCTCTTCCCATAATTCAGCAGCTCTAAGGCATCTCGCGCAGGATCAAGACTTCGCGGCGCGTTCGAGCTCCGCAATGTCGATCTTCTTCATCTTTAGCATGGCCTGCATGGCCTTCGGGTGTTTGACGTAATCGGAGAGGCGCGCGGGGACGATCTGCCAGGAAAGGCCGAACTTGTCCTTGAGCCAGCCGCACTGGACCTCGCTGCCTCCAGCGGTCAGCTTCGACCAGTAGTAGTCAATTTCCTGCTGTGAGTCGCAGCGCACGACGAACGAGATTGCTTCGGTAAATTTGAAGTGAGGGCCGCCGTTGAGCGCCGTGAACTTCTGGCCATCGAGCTCGAAGGCGACGGTTAGGATGCCTCCTTTCGGACCGGGTGCGTCGCCGGTGTTGCGCAGCTCATCCAGACGGCGCGAATTCTTGAACACGCCGATGTAAAAATCGACGGCCTCTTCGGCGTTTGAGTCAAACCACAGAAACGACGTAATGCGCGGGTAATTCTGGAGAGTGCTCACGCGAAGCCTCACTTTCTTGGTTTAGGATCTGCTCAATCTCAGATTGTAAGCACAAAGTATCACGGGGCGTGCCCCACAAAGCTATTCGGAGCTTGGCGTCGAAAGGACAGATGCCGCGCTGAAGGCCACAGCTCTACATTTAAATCAAACAAACCTTCGAGCCAAGGCCTTCAGCGCTAAAAAGTCGCGTGACATATTCCCATATGGGAATGTAATATGCACAGTATGCCACGAGCCGCGACCACTTCGGATGCGTTCAACGCGGTCGCCGAGCCCCGCCGGCGAGAAATCCTCAGCTATCTCGCGCTGCAGGAGCGGCCCGTGGGAGACATCGTGTCCACGCTGCGGCTGGAGCAGCCGTCCGTATCGAAGCACCTGCGCGTGCTGCGAGACGTGGGGCTGGTCCACGTGCGCCGCGACGGCCGCAGGATGCTTTATCGGACCAACGCCGAAGCCATCCGACCGCTCCATGCATGGGCGAGCGAATTCGAGCGATTCTGGCGCCATCAATTGCGTCAGGTGAAGGAACGCGCCGAGGCGAAGGCGAGCGGCGGCGTGACTAACCCAAATTCAAGGAGGAATCATGATCGCAGCAACAGATTGAGGATTTGACTCTGAACATTACAGAGGAGATTCACGTGAAAGCGCCGCTGGACGTGACATTCGAGGCCCTGCTGGAACAACTCGGAGCGCTGATGACCGCTGCCAAGAACCGTCCGATGCCGATGAAAATCGAGCCGTGGCCGGGCGGGAGATGGTACCGCGATCTCGGCGCTGGCAACGGACATCTTTGGGCGCACGTGCAAGCGATCAAGAAACCGACGCTGCTCGAGTTCTACGGGCCGCTGATGATGTCGCATGCGGTTGCGTCGAATGTGCAGTACCGGCTAAGCGAGGAAGACGGTGGAACGCTCATCAAGTTCCATCACAACGCACTCGGCCTGATTCCGGAGGATTACCGGAAAGGTCTTCAAGGAGGATGGAGCAGCATAAACGCGCGGGCAAAGGAACGAGCGGAAACGAAACGAGCGGCGTCGCGCTGATCGTGCGGCAGAACTGCGAGGGCAAGCGATGATGCCGTACCCGACCGGCACGAGGGGAATCGCGCCGAAACACTTAACCGAATGAGGAGATACGAAAATGTACCAATGATTGAACCGATGCTGAGCGAGATGCGCGAGGAGGCTGCCATCAGCAAGCGGGTGCTTGAAAGGATTCCGGCAGATAAACTCTCGTGGAAGCCACATCCGAAGTCGATGTCGCTCGGCGAGCTCGCTTTTCACGTCGCGAGCGTGCCCGGCAATTTGACTAAGGTCTTGCAGTTGGAGGAATTTGAGCCCAACTTCGCCAATTTCAATCCGCCCCTTCCGAAGAATCTCGATGAGATTCTCGCCACTTTCGACCAAGGCACACGCGCCGCGGAGGAGTTTTTGAGCGACATGGACGAACGAACGGCGCTGGGAAAGTGGCGGGTGAAAGCGGCGAACGGAAGAGAAGTCCTGTGCACGCCCCGCATCGCCGCGGTCAGGTCGATTATGCTTATCCACTGCTATCACCACCGCGGCCAACTGAGCGTTTACCTGCGATTGCTCGATGTCCAGTTCCAGTGATTTACGGCCGCAGCGCGGACGAAAATCCGTTTGCGTGAACGGATCATCGTCGCCGCTTTTCGCGAACCTGGAAAAGATTGTTGTTGCGCCGAGGTTGAGAAGGCGCGTACATTTTTCTATGCCGGCTCGTCCCGAAGCTGGGTGCAGCCGGCATTTGTGCCTCGCGCGGAGGGCACGCGAAGTTGAGCAGTCACGCTACTCACACAAATCACGGGAACAACGCACCGCCCATCCTGCTGACGATTGCGGGATTCGATCCGTCGTGCGGCGCGGGCGTGGCCGCCGACTTGAAAACGTTCGCGGCGCACAACTGCTACGGCGTAGCCGCCGTGACGGCGCTGACCGTGCAATCGACGCAGGGCGTGCGCGCCATCCAAGTAACTCCGGCCGCAACGCTGCGCGCGCAGCTCGATGCGCTCGCGGAAGACTCCATCATCGCAGGCGTGAAGATCGGCATGCTCGCAAACCGGGCGAACGCGTCGGTCGTGGCGGAATTTCTCGATAAATACAAATATGCGCACGTCGTGCTCGACCCGGTTTCGCGGCCGACCGCGGGCAGCGCCGAATTGCTCGATGCACCGGGCCTCAAATTCGTCCGCGACGAGCTACTGAAGCGCGCGAGCGTGATCACCCCGAACATCCCCGAAGCGGAATTCCTGACGGGGATGGAAGTGAAGGATCTGAACGGGATGAAGGCCGCGGGACAGAAGCTGCTCGAAATGGGCGCGCGCGCCGTGATCGTGACCGGCGGGCATCTCGAGAAACCGATCGACGTGCTCTGCGAAGGCAGCGAAACCGAAACATTCGGCAGCGACCACGTAAGAAGCCCGAACACGCACGGCTCGGGCTGCACCTTTTCATCGGCGATCGCCGCACAGCTTGCATGCGGCCAGCAGTTGCGCGAAGCGGTGATCCTCGCGAAAGCCTACGTGACGAAGGCCATTGAAAAATCCTACCAGACGGGCAAGGGCGCGGGACCGCTCAATCAGCTCTTCCGATTTCACCAGGAACCGCCGCCGCGCGGCGTCCACGAAGTGCCGCAGCACGGAATGCATCCCGCCGCAGAACCCGCCGCACATTAGCAAAAACCGAAAATCGAAACTGGAAATTCGAAAATTGATACCCCTGGATGGGGAATTGCGCCAGCACGATACGTGAATGGCGGTCGATGTGCCTGAATGGGCCGCGCGTTGCCAAAGAACTGCGCCGGGCACGGCATGCCGTGCCCCTACAGAAACAACGAAAAGAGATTCCTCGCCCGCCGCAGCGGGCTCGGAATGACAGTCGGATGGTTTGCCAGGAACTAACTATTCGGCGGCCTTGGCCGCGAGGGTTTCGACGACAGCAATGTTTTGCAGCAGGTTATCCGGTAGATTGTGCCGCTCTTTCAGATAGATGGGATCGTTGTAGGAGACCCATATCTTTCCATCGGCGTCTTCCGCGATCAGGATCTTCAACGGCAGATCGATGGCGGCGCTCGGCGAAGCGAGCATGAGTGGAGTTCCGGCTTTCGGGCTGCCGAAGATCAAGAGCTTGGTGGGGCGCATCTTCATGCCTGCTTTCTCCGCTTCGCCGCTGTGATCGACGAGCGCGAACAGCATGACACCCTTTGCCAGCAGGATCCCCTTTAGTTTTGCGACCGTTTCATCCACTGAATGATCGCTGGGCTTGCTGACAATTCCATTCTCTGAAGCAGAAGGCATTGCACCCTCCGGATACAACACGAGATTTATCACGGTTCGATCCGTTGCCGTCTAAACCAAAATCAAGTAGACAGCCATGGCGATCCCGACGAGCGCCAGAAATAAAGCGAGGACGATGGCGCCTCGCGATGGGCGTGTGAAACCCGTTTCCCCACGATTCAATTCACGCACCATCCGCAGGTGATTCCAGGAGGCAAAGACATCAACGAACACACCGGCTGCGATCAAAGCCGTGCCAAACCAAATCGATAGTCCGTAAGAGCGCGCCTGAAAACCAGGCTCGACGATTCTGAGTTGCTGGAGGAAAAGGCCGAAGCGCGCCACGACGAAACCGAAACCCATGAGCGCCAGACCCGTGCGAATCCACGCGAGGAACGTCCGCTCGGCAGCGAGATAGTCGCTTGCATTAGGGTTTTTCGGTGCTTGGGCGGATGGCATCATCACAAAATCACATTTGCTGCCGGAAGGCGATGCGGCCGGCGACGATGGTGGCCATCGGGGCGCCGCGGAAGGCGCGGCCGTCGAAAGGAGTGTTGCGCGACTTGCTGGGCGATTCGTCGGCGCGGAACGTCCATTCGCGCTCGGTCGAGAAGATGGTGAGATCGGCCGGCTCACCGGGAGCGATCTTTCTCTTGATTCCCAAGACGCGGGCCGGGCCGGTG
Source organism: Candidatus Acidiferrales bacterium (assembly GCA_050015155.1). Classification (GTDB taxonomy): domain Bacteria; phylum Acidobacteriota; class Terriglobia; order Acidiferrales; family UBA7541; genus Palsa-295. Next base: position 65,952 of record JBEKBY010000009.1, read on the forward strand.
GTGAACAGCTCGACGAGGCTCATCAATGAGAGTTTCCCCGGATTCACGAGTTCGGCGAGGCCAAGCGCGAGCGCGGTCTCAAATCCGGTGACGCCGAAGGGCGCGCGGTCGAATTCGACGTCCTTGCTCGCTGGATGGTGGGGCGCGTGGTCGGTGGCGATTGCGTCCACGCTGCCGTCGGCGAGGCCGGCGATGAGCGCGTCGCGGTCCTCGCGGGAGGCGAGCGGCGGATTCATTTTGTAGCGCGTGTCATAGCGGACATCTTCATCGATGAGCGTGAAGTGGTGCGGCGTGACCTCGCAGGTGACGCGCAGGCCCTGCTTCTTCGCCCAGCGGACATATTCGAGCGAACCGCGCGTGGACATGTGGGCGATGTGCAGTCGCGCGCCGGTGAGCGCGGCGATCTCGACGTCGCGCCCCACACAGATGGATTCCGATTGCGCCGGAATGCCTTTCAGGCCTAGCCGGATCGACTGCGGCCCTTCGCGCATGACTCCGCCCGCGAAGAGCGACGGGTCTTCGCAATGGTCGATCACCGGGAGACCGAGCGAATTGCAGTAGTCCATCACCTGGCGCATCAGACGCGCGGTGGCGATGGGTTTGCCATCGTCGCTGACGGCGACGATCCCGGCGTCTTTCATCGCGGCGATTTCCGCGAGCGCTTCGCCCTTGCTGCCGACAGAAGCCGCGCCGATCGGCCAGACGCGCACGCTGGCGGCCGCCGCGGCGCGTTCGACGATGCCGCGCGTTACGGAGGCGCTATCGTTTACCGGCTGCGTATTCGGCATGCAGCAGACGGCCGTAAATCCGCCGCGAGCCGCGGAACGCGTGCCGGTCTCGATGGTCTCGGACATTTCCTGGCCGGGCTCGCGCAGGTGGCAGTGGAGGTCGATAAAGCCGGGCGCGACGATCATGCCCTTCGCGTCGAAGATTTCAGCGCCTTGCGCGGAGAGATTTGCACCGGCCTTCGAGATGCGCTCGCCATCGAGCAGGATGTCGAGCGGCGCGTCGATGTTGCTGGCAGGATCGAGGACGCGGCCGCTCTTAATCAGAAGCATTCGAGCGATCCTTTGCGGGATGCGGCGCGTCCACCGGCGCGCTTCCGATGAGATGGTAGAGCAGGGCCATGCGCACGGCGAGACCGTTGGTCACCTGTTCGAGCACGCCGGATTGCGGACCGTCGGCCACGGCCGAATCGATTTCGAGGCCGCGAATCATGGGCCCGGGGTGCAGCACGAGGGCGTCGGGGCGGGCAAGGCGCAGTCGCTTGGCCGTAAGCTGATAGCCGAGAATGTATTCCTCGGCGGCGAGCGCCGGCTCGTGGATGCGCTCGGTCTGAACGCGCAGGACGAGGACCACGTCCGCTCCTTCGAGCGCTTCTTCCGTGCGCGTCGTGCGGCGAAGGTTGGGCGCGAGGTCTTCGAGCTCACGGGGCACCCACATGGCCGGGCCGCATAGAGTGATCTTTGCGCCGAATTTGCTGAGCAGGTAGATATTCGAGCGAGCGACGCGGCTGTGGAGGATGTCGCCAAGAATGGTGACGTTCCAATCCTCGATCCTGCCTTTGCGATCGCGGATCGTGAGGGCGTCGAGGAGAGCTTGGGTAGGATGCTCGTGCGTGCCGTCACCGGCATTGAGCACAGGGATTTCCAAGCGTTTGGCCACAAATTCCGGCGCGCCCGAGGAGCTATGGCGGATCACGATCCCGTCAGGCCGCATGGCTTCAAGAGTGCGGACGGTGTCGATCAGGGATTCGCCCTTCTTGAGGCTCGACGATTCGGCCTGAAGTGCCATCGTATCGGCGCCCAGGCGCGCGGCGGCGGTGGTGAAGCTGATGCGCGTGCGCGTAGAAGCCTCAAAGAAGGCGACGGCCACGGTCTTGCCGCGGAGAGTGGCGAGTTTCTTCAGGGGATAACGCTGGAATTCCTGGAACGGCTTGGCTTGATCGAGGATAAAAGAGATTTGCTCGTGCGTGAGATCTTCGATTCCCAGCAAATGTGACAGGTGCTGCACTTTTTCCCTTTAGTTGCCGCCTCCGGCTTCCCGGCGCAAATCAGGGAACGCGGTCCACGAGCACAACCCGTTCCTCACCATCCGTCTCCTGCAAACGAACTTCCACGATTTCCGTATCGCTCGTCTGAACGGCGCGGCCGATAAACGTGGCCTCGACCGGGAGCTCCCGATGCCCGCGGTCAATCAGGACGCACAACCGGACCCGCCGGGGGCGTCCAAGATCGAAGAGACCGTTCATCGCGGCGCGGATCGTACGTCCGGTGTAAAGAACATCGTCGACGACAACTAAGTCTCGATTGTCCACGGGAAAGTCAATCTCGGTACCTTGCAACGAGGGCTGCGTGCCGATTGTGGAGAGGTCGTCGCGGTAGAGCGCAATGTCCAGGATGCCCATCGGAACATCCGCGTTCGAAAAGCCGCGAATCGCTTTCACCAAGCGGTCGGCCAAAGTGACGCCGCGGCGCCGGATTCCGATGAGGGCGAGGTCCTTTGCGCCGCTGCTCTCTTCGATGATCTCGTGGGCGAGCCGCCGAAGTGTTCGGCCGATCTCTTCCGCGGAGAGTAGTTGGCGTTTCTCTACGACGCGCATCGGCGCCTCATCCTAGCATAGACACCAGCGAGTTCGCAGCGGCGGAAATCCGAGGGGAAAATCGGTGGCTTGACTCGCGTGCTAGACTATTTTCCCCAGTGAGTTCGCCCGAGCCGGCACGCCTGGCAGAACGGCCCTCGGCGGTAGACCTCCGAGTTACCATCGGTACAGTTTCCCTCAAAAACCCAATTCTCGCCGCCAGCGGCACGTTCGGCTACGGCGTCGAGTTCGCACACCTCGTCGATCTGAACCGCCTCGGCGGACTCGTTGTCAAAGGGCTTTCAGCGCAGCCAATGGCCGGTGCGCCTCCTCCACGAATGACCGAGACGCCAAGCGGCATGATCAACGCCATTGGCCTCCAGAACATCGGCGTCAGGGCATTCGTAGCCGAGAAACTCCCCCAACTTCGGCGTTACGACACCGCCGTGGTCGCCAACGTCTTTGGGCACACCATCGCCGAGTACGTCGAGGTGATCCGGGTTCTCGAGGATGCGCAGGGGATCGCCGCCTACGAACTGAACATCTCCTGTCCCAACGTGGAGCGAGGAGGAGCCGAGTATGGGGTCGACCCAGAACTCACTACGGAAGTCGTTGTGGCGGCTAGAAAGGCCTCCAAACGACCTCTTTGGATAAAGCTTTTACCTGTTATTGGAAGAATTGGACTTATGGCGAAAGTCTCCGAATCTGAGGGAGCTGACGCCCTCGTAATCGCGAACACTTACCCGGCACTGTGTCTTGATACACACACTCGGAAGTCCCGTTTGGGGAGTACGGCGGGTGGATTGTCTGGACCGGCGATAAAACCTATAACACTGAGGTTGGTTTATGAGGCTAGTCAGGTGGTTCAGATACCGATTATAGGGCTTGGCGGTATTGAGAGCCCAGCCGACGTGGCCGAATATATGGTCGCAGGCGCCTCGGCAGTCGAGGTAGGAACGGCCCATTTCGTGGACCCGCGGGCTTCAGAAAGGCTTGCGGGCAGTCTCGAAATGTGGTGCCGGGACGAAAGACTTAGTGAAATCAGCAGCTTACGAGGCTCCTTGCGGGCGTAAAGTGGTTGCTTTACGGAACCTCGAAAGGTTACAATATACTGATTTTACAAAGGTTAGGTAAAAATGAAAGCTAAGATCTTTGCGGTTCTCGAAGCGGTGTTTTTAGGAGTGGGCATGCTTATCCTGGCTCCGTCGGCCAATCCAACGGTCGCGGGCCAGACGAGCAGCCCCTCCCAAACGACACCCGGCCCGAACTTCACGCAGCAAGGTAAGTCGAACCCCACCGGTCAGCCCAAGCCTCTGGCGGTGTGGGAGTGCACTACGAGCTGGTACGGCGAGGATTTCGACGGTCAGCCGACCGCTACCGGCGAGACATACGACATGTATGGCGAAACAGCGGCTCACCCGACGCTCCCACTCGGCTCCATCGTGCGGGTCGTCAATCTCAGGAACCACCGCAGCCAGGTGGTCCGGATCAATGACCGCGGTCCCTACATAGAGGGCCGCGAGCTCGACGTCTCATATCAAGTGGCCCAGGAACTTGGCTTCGACCAGCGCGGCCTCGCGAAGGTCCGCCTGGAGCTTCTGAAGGTGCCCCCACGCCCCGCCTCGGAACATCACAACTAGTCGTTGCCCTAGATGTTGATCGCCTGGGGCCGGCCTGCGCTTTGGCACGCCGGCTTCGGGGCGCAGTAGGCCTGTTCAAGGTCGGCAGCCAGCTCTTTACGGCGGAAGGTCCGCGAGCAGTCGAAAAGCTTGCGGGCCTGGGCTTCGGGATCTTCCTCGACCTGAAGTTCCACGACATCCCAAACACGGTGGCGGGGGCCGTGGCCGCCGCAGCGGACCTGCCAAAGGTGCGCCTGCTAACGGTGCATACGCTCGGCGGCATCGCGATGATGCGCGCCGCGCGCGAAGCCGTGGCGCGAAAGAAAAAACGCCCGGCGGTGCTCGGCGTGACAATCCTGACGAGCCTGGACGCGGCCGCGCTGTGCCGCGTGGGCATCTCAGGATCACCTCCTTCGCGCGCTCTGGCCCTGGCGCGGCTCGCGAAGGAAGCGGGGCTAGACGGCGTTGTGGCTTCGGCGCACGAAGCCCGGGCGATACGCCGCGCGGGCGGGCGGAACTTCCTGATCGTAGTTCCGGGTGTGCGGCCCGCGAGCGCATTGATGGACGATCAGTCGCGCGTCGCCACACCCGTGGAAGCGATTCGCGCCGGAGCCGATTACCTCGTCATTGGCAGACCGATTACGGCGGCGCCGAATCCCCACGCTGCCGCGCTTGCCATCGCCAAGGAAATTGCGTCAGCAACACGCCGCTCGCGATAGCCTTGTTTTCAGACAACGTTTGACCATCTCTCCCCCGCTCCGCTAGCATCTCTCCCCGGGGAATCGCCGTCGGATGGAAACTGTCAAGCACGTTATCGTAGGCACGGCCGGTCACATCGACCACGGAAAGTCCGCGCTCGTCGAGGCGCTGACGGGGACGAATCCTGACCGCCTGGAGGAAGAGAAGCGCCGGGGCATCACGATCGACCTCGGCTTCGCATTCCTCGACCTCGGAGATGTTCGATTCGGCTTCGTCGATGTGCCGGGTCACGAACGCTTTGTGCGCAACATGCTGGCGGGGGCGGGCGGGATCGACGTGGTGCTGCTCGTCGTCGCGGCGGACGAATCGATCAAACCGCAGACGCGCGAGCATTTCGATATCTGCCGGCTACTGGGAATCGGGCGGGGCATAATCGCCGTGACGAAATCCGATCTGGTCGATGCGGATATGCTGGGGCTCGTGCGGCTCGAAATCGAAGAGTTCGTGCGCGGCTCATTCCTCGAAGGCGCGCCGATCGTTCCGGTCAGCGCCCGCACCGGGGCGGGCCTGGACGCGCTGAAGCAGGAATTGCTGCGGACGGCACATGAAGCGCCCACAAGAGACGCATCGCGCCATTTCCGACTGCCGATCGATCGCTCGTTCGCCACCAAGGGTTTCGGCACAGTGGTCACCGGCACGCTGATTGAGGGGACCGTGAACGTCAAGGATGAAGTCGAGATACATCCGGTGCGAAGGCGCGTGCGCGTTCGCGGCCTGCATTCCGGCGGAAAGCCGATCGAGCGGGCCGTCGCGGGCCAGCGCACCGCGGTAAATCTCCAGGGCATCGAGCACGCAGACGTGACGCGGGGCATGGTCCTAACCGTACCGGGAATTTTCGTTCCTACCCGGCGGCTGGACGCGCGCATCACGCTTCTGGCGTCGGCACGGCCGCTTCGTAACCGAGCGCGCGCGCATTTTCACGAGGGCTCGGCCGAAACGGTCGCCCAGATCGCGCTGCTGGAAAACCCGGAGTTGGCTCCGGGCGATTCGGCGCTGGCTCAATTGCACCTGGATGATGAGATTCTGCTTCTGCCGGGAGACCGGTTTATCCTACGCCAGTTTTCTCCGGTCGTGACGATCGGAGGGGGCGTGGTGATCGACGCGAGGGCGCCGAAGCACCGGCGGAGTGATCCGACTGTTCGACCGTTTCTCGAAACGCGCGAGAAAGGAAGTCGGGAGGAGATTTTGGCGGCTCTGGCGGACGCCGCGCTGCGCCCGCTAAGGCTCGAAGACATCCTCGCCCGCACGGGATGGATGGAGTCGGAAATCCGGGCAACAGTGGGGACACTTGCCGCGGAGAAGCGTCTGCGAGTCCTGGGCGAGCAGCCGCTGACCGTGGCAGCGGAGCAAGCGGTCGCAAAATGCGCTGCGGCGATCACCGAAACCGTGGAGCAGTTTCACCGCGCGAATCCGCTGCTGCCCGGAATTCCGAAGCAGGAGCTACGCGGGCGCGCCGGCAAGCCCCGGCCCGAGCTTTTCGAGGCTGCGCTAGACGACCTGGTCAAGCGCGCGGCGATAACCACGTCGGGCGATCTCGTGCAGCGCGCCGGGCGCGAAATCGCCCTTTCGCCCGAGGAGGCGCGCGCCAAGGAGATCATCGCGGAAGAATTCGAGCGCGCCGGGCTGACCGTCCCGAGCGTCTCCGCGGTGCTCGAGAAGCTGCCCGTGGAACCGGCGCGGGCCCAGAAAATCCTACAGATACTTCTGCGCGAGAAGGTGCTGGTCAAAGTGGTGGAAGATCTCGTGTTCCATCGAACGGCGCTGGCGCGGCTGCGTGAACTGCTGGCCCAGTACCGAAAGGAACGCGGCGACCGGCTGCCCATTACGGCGTTCAAGGACCTTGCCGGGATCAGCCGGAAATACGCGATTCCACTGCTCGAATACCTCGACCGGGAGCACGTGACGCGGCGGGCGGGCGACGAGCGTGTTATACTTTGATGGTTAGGTCGGGGGGCTCGGGTTTCGCATGCCCGGGCGCGAAAGGTAGGTACCCTATGTGGGACAGCCCAATGCATTTGTTGATTATCGCCATCGTCATCCTCGTGCTTTTCGGGGGACGTAAGATTCCCGAGGTGATGAAAGGGCTTGGACAGGGAGTCCGCGAATTCAAGGAAGGCATGCGCGGGGATCAGCCGACGCAGCCGCCAGCCGCCACTCCGGCAGCGCCGGTGACGAATCCGCCCGCTTCGGTGACGACCGAGGAAAAGAAGTAGCTCGGCGAGTTTCGGCGACTCAGGTTGTTTTCAGGACGGCGGCCATCCGGCCGCCGTTTTTCTTCTGCCGGGTGAATCTCACCAACCAAGCTCCCGCATGAGCGACCAGAGCCGGGCAAGCGGCAAACCCATCACGTTGTAGTAGCAGCCCTCGATGCGAGTAATGTAGCGCGCCGCGACACCCTGAATCGCGTAGGCTCCGGCCTTGTCGAACGGCTCGGCCGTGGCAATATAGCTGTCGATTTCGTCCTCGGAGAGCGGCGCGAAAAAGACGCGCGTGATCTCCTCGACGACGCGCTCGGTCTGGCCCGGCAATCGCAAAACTGCAAGGCCCGTATGGACCTCGTGCGCGTTCGCGCTCAAGAGCCGCAGCATGCGGCGCGCGTCTTCCTCCGACTCGGGCTTGCCGAGGATCTCGTCGTCGGCCATCACCGTGGTGTCGGCGCCAACGAAGAGACAATCGCCGGAGTGCTTTCGCGTGTTTGCGGCCCCGCGAGCCTTTTCGAGGGCCAGGCGGCGGACGTAGTCGCCGGGAGGCTCGCCCGGACGCAAGGACTCGTCGAGCACAATCGCTTGCGTTTCGAATGCGATGCCCGCGTTGCCCAGGATTTCTGCGCGCCGCGGCGAAGCCGATGCGAGGACCAGTTTCATTTCCGACCTTTCGTTTCCAGAGTTGGGACTCCACCTCGAGCCGCGCCATGCGCCGCCGCGGCTTCGTCCTTCGACCAGCCAAATAGCCGTGCCAACTGCGCCGGTCCCGCACCTGGCCGCCATTCGAGGAATTTTCCGGCGAGCTTTGTGCGGGCTTCCTCCGGCGAGATGCGGCGCGCTGCGGCCATCTCCTCCGGAAACGCGCGGCACGTCAACTCGTAGCGGCCCGATTTCCAGGCGGCCGTTTCCTGCTGCGCGCCAAAACGCACCGCCACCAGCAGGCATTGCAGATCGAGAATCGCGCGCTTGAAGCGGATGTTGCCCGCCACGGTCCCCATTTTGCAGGCGTGGCGAAGCTCGAGCGTGGCCATCGGGCCGTGCTCTTCAAGCGCCTCCCAGATCACGCGGGCCTCGTCGCGGATGCGCCCATCGGAATAGAACCGCTCGTGATCGCCCGGAAGGGCGGCGCTCTCGCGCATGGCGAGGAAATAGGGGAGCTGTTCGCGCGATATGAAACTGCCCCGGCCGCGAAAATACTTCGCATAGAACACGTGACGGCGGTGCGGCAACTCATCTTTCCAGCGCCAGACCATTTCCGTGAGCCGGTCCCAAACGAACTCTTTCTGTATCTTGCGCCGCGTGACGGCGTAATAGAGCGACGGCAGCGGAACATTATTGACCGGGAAGAGGGTGCAATATCCGGCGGCGTCGATATATTTCACCGCTTCGGCGACGGTCCGGACGCGGCGCGGCCATCGGATTTCGTTGTCGGGCGGCATCGAAAGAACGAAAAACTTAACACAGAGGACGCGGAGAAGGCACAGAGATCGCAGAGAAGAGAGATACTGGTTGCATCGTCAGATGACGACCGATTCCTGGTATTCGCCGAAGGCGCGGCGAAGCGCGTCCGAAATCTCGCCAACCGTGGCGTAGGCCTCGACGGCGGCAAGAATCGCGGGCATCAGGTTCTCAGTCCCGCGGGCGCGACGCTCCACTTCCTCCAGCGCGGAGCGCGACTTGGCGGCATCGCGACGCGCGCGCAGCGCGTGCAAGCGGGCGACCTGCGAGCGCTCAATTTCCGGGTCGATGCGCAGCGTGGGGATCGGCTGCTCCTGTTCGGCTTGAAACCGGTTCACGCCGACGACCACCTGTTCGCCGCCCTCGACGGCCCGCTGGTACGCGTAAGCGGACTTCTGGATTTCCTGCTGCACGTAGCCGGTTTCGATTGCGCGCAGCATTCCGCCTATGGCGTCGATTTTCGAGATGTAGTCCTGCGCGGCCGATTCGATTTCGTTGGTGAGCTTTTCAATCGCGTACGATCCGCCGACGGGATCGACGGTGTTTGCCACGCCGGTCTCGTGCGCGATGATCTGCTGCGTGCGCAGGGCGAGCAGCGCCGCCTGCTCGGTGGGGAGCGCGAGTGCCTCGTCGAGCCCGTTGGCGTGAAGAGACTGGCAGCCGCCGAGCACCGCGGCGAGGCTTTGCAGGGCGACCCGAGCCAGGTTGTTTTCAGGCTGTTGCGCTGTCAGAGCCGAGCCCGCCGTCTGTGCGTGGAAACGCAGCATCATCGAGCGGGGATCGCGCGCCCCGAAACGGTCGCGCATCGTGCGCGCCCAGAGGCGCCGGGCGGCGCGGAATTTCGCAATCTGCATCAGGAATTCGTTGTGGGAGTTGAAGAAGAACGAAAGCTGCGGCGCGAATTCATCGACCTGCAATCCGGCGGCGACGGCCGCTTCGACGTAAGCGATTCCGTTCGCGAGCGTGAACGCGACCTCCTGCACTTCAGTCGAGCCGGCCTCGCGAATGTGGTAGCCGGAAATCGAGATGGCGTTCCAGTTGGGGATCTCGCGGCGGCACCACGCAAGAATGTCGGTGACGATGCGCATCGCCGGCCGCAGCGGATAGATGTAAGTCCCGCGCGCGATGTATTCCTTCAGGATGTCGTTCTGGACGGTGCCGGAAAGCCGCGCGAGGTTCGCGCCCTGCTGCTTGGCGACGGCGACGTAGAGCGCCAACAAGATCGCGGCCGTCGAGTTGATCGTCATCGAGGTCGAGACGCCCTCCAGCGGAATGCCGTCGAAAAGCACCCGCATATCCTCGAGCGAATCGATCGCCACGCCGACCTTGCCAACTTCTCCCTGCGCAAGGGCGTGGTCGGAGTCCATGCCGATCTGCGTGGGCAGGTCGAACGCAACCGAAAGCCCGGTCTGGCCTTTTTCGAGCAGATAGCGGTAGCGGCGATTCGATTCGATGGCGGATCCGAAACCGGCGTACTGCCGCATGGTCCACAGGCGCCCGCGGTACATCGTCGGGTAGACGCCCCGCGTGAACGGAAACTGGCCGGGATAACCGAGGTCGCGCTCCGGGTCCCATCCACGAAGGTCCTCCGGCGCTACGACGGTATCCATGGGCAGTCCCGTGGTGGACGCGGATTTTCGCTCGGAGAGCGTCGAGGGCTTCTTGGCTTGATCAGTCATCTACGAGTCGAGAGAGTCAGCGGACGCGCCGCGCCCGGCGAAACGACGCGAAGGCGAATGCGGCCATCATTATGGCATAGGCGATTGCGAGACCCATGAGCCACAGGATGGGGCGATGCTTCCATTGCTTCCAGGCGGCAAAAGCAGCCCAGGCGGCGAAGAGGCCGAAAAGCGCGCCCGTGGCCTCGTGAAAGAGCTGGCGGGTGACACGCCAGAAGACCCGGAGCGTCACGACCATCGAACGCCAGAGCGCCGGAAGCAACCGAGCGGACATGGGAAGATTCTATTACAAGGCGGTTTTCCCGGCTATTTGCCACATGCATCGGGGGGCAGGTAACGAGCACGGATCGGATGTCGCGAGCGGGTCTTGTTTCAGGCTTGCACCAGCCATAGAATTACGGTAGGAAGGGCTCTTACGGAGGTGACGCCCTTGCAACTCGACGACCGGATGAAGCAGCTGCTGCGAGAGCTGGGACATGCCATCAACGACAGCGTCTCGGAATCCGAACGGATCGCCGAGGCCATCTCCAGTATCCGCGCCGCCGGCTTCGACATCGTGCTGAAGCTGGACGCGACGATCGGCCTGGCGCGGCGCACAGGTCAGGATGCGAAGATGACGTCGCAGGACCGCCGCTTCCTGGAATCCCTGCACATCCGCGTGGACGAGGAAGTTCTCGAAGAAGAGATGGCCGGGCCGAAAGTCGAGATCACGCCGCAAGACATCAAGTTTCTGAAGTCCCTGAAGATTTCCTTCGATGAAGAGCTATAAGATTTTCGGCGCCGCTGCGCTCGCCGCGGCAATGGCTGTGGCTGGCGCGCCCGCTCGCGCGCAGGTCGCCACTTCAGCCACCGTCGTCGTAAAGCAGAACCGGCCCAAGCCGGTCTGGCTGAAAGCGGAAGTGGTCCACGCGGATGCGCATTCCATCATCGTGCGCGAACGGGCCAATGCCCTCGCCGTCCACACCTTCACATATTCGCCAAAGATCCAGGACGCGATGCAAAAGCTCACCGATCAAAACGACTACCAGTACGGCGACAAAGTGAAGATCCTCTATCAGCCGGGCGATACGGTGGCGCTCAAAATCGCAGGCAAGCCGTCGAAGCCGCTCTGATCTCGCGGCACGAGCACGACCCTCGGTCTTGATATCCATGATTCGCCCGCCCGCCGTCGCCGGAACATTCTATCCTTCGGATCCACGCGCACTCGCCCGGCAGATCGCTGAATTCTGCGCGGATGGCGCGCCGAAGATGGCGGCGCTCGGATGCATGGTGCCACACGCCGGCTACATGTACTCGGGGCACGTAGCCGGAGCGGTCTATGCGGCGATCGAGATTCCTGCGCGGTGCTTCCTCCTTGGACCCCGGCACTACCCGCGCGGGGAATCCATGGCAATACTCACGGAAGGGAGCTTCGAGACGCCGTTCGGCGAGGCGCCGATCGACTCGGCGCTGGCGCGGGAGCTCGCGCGGGCGTGCCCGCGGCTGCGTGAGGATACCGTAGCGCACGAGCGCGAGCATTCTCTCGAAGTGCAGATTCCATTCCTTCAGAAACTTGTGAAGGATTTTCGGTTCGTGCCGGTCGTGCTCGGAACCGACCGCTATCCCCTGCTCGAAGAGCTGGGGCACGCGGTCGCAAAGGTGGTGGTGGATCAGAACCGACGGGGCGAGCCGGTGCTCTTGATCGCCAGCTCGGACATGAATCACTACGAAAGCGACCCCGTCACCCGCGCGAAAGACGCACGCGCGATCGCGCGCATTCTGTCGCTCGACCCGCGCGGGCTTTACGATACGGTGCGGGACGAACAGATTTCGATGTGCGGCTATGCGGCAACGGTTGCGATGCTCGTCGCCGTGCGCGAACTCGGCGCGACGGAAGCGCGGCTCGTGCGGTACGCGACCTCTGGCGACATCAACGGCGACCGCGAGCAGGTGGTCGGCTACGCCGGCGTTGTCGTTTCCTGAAACTTGCCGGTCAGCGCGAATTGTGCTTGAGCACCAGCTTCAACGACGCGCCGATACAGCGAGCTTCGAAGCGACTGCGCGTCGAGCCGCTGCGTTGCCGACATGAGTGCTCGCGCTGCTACGCGCGGCGCTCAGGATCGACAGCGCGAACGCCAACAGAAGCACGACTGTGCTCCAGCGGACCTGCCTCCGACGCAAACCGACGAACAGGAGGCCGAGGCACAAAACACAGGCTATGGCGGCGACTGCGGCCGGCGCGGTCACGGTCGGTCGGTTGATTGTTCGTGGGAGTTCGGGATCCGCCGGTGCGCCGGCCCAGAGCGTGGCGTTTACAAGGTTCGCGACATTCACAGAGCCGAGTCCCGTGGCGAGGTTGTAGCCGGCGCCCGCATTGTAGCCGGTCAACACTCCCTCGGGGATACCTTCGCCACTTACAGGAGGGGTGGTGGTGCCGCTGCTCCCACCGCCGCAGCCACTGCTGACAACCAACAGTGCAACGGCACAGCACATCGCCGCAGCCGTGATCCAGCGCTGCTGTCTTCGGCGGAGGCCGAGGAGAAGCAAGAGTCCGATGCACAATGCGCAGAGGATCCTCACAGCTCTGACGGTGATGCGTGGGTCGGGGCTTGAGGGGAGATTCGGAACGCTTGCGGCAGTGCTGCAATCGAGACTCCCGGGGGTGCAGGGCATTGCGTTCGTCCCCACGGTGACATTGTTGAACGTGCATGAGGTACCCACGGTGCAGGTATTCGACTGGGCGGCGGCTATGGCGTAAAGAGCAGAGCCGGCGTTGCCTTGGGGACCGTGCTGCTCGTTGACGAGCGCCATAATGCCTGCAAACGCCTGTACGGAGACCGAAGTCCCTCCTACGCCCACGAAATTCGGCGTTGCGCCAAGAGCGCAAGGTTGCCCGCCCTGGCCTCCGTTCGCGGCGCTGGTGTCCAGTTCGCACATCACGTAAAAGCTCCCCGTGAAGCCATCGCCGGCGAACAGCGACACATCAGGAAGATCGCGCGTGGTGCCCGGAACGCCTGCGGTCTTTTGCCAAGCAGGCTGCGTGTTACCCCCGGTGCAGTCCGCCGGGTTCGTGCCGTTGAATGTCGTGCAATTGCTCTCGCCGCCGGAACCACCGGTCACGTCCACCAAGCCAGCTGCCTGGACCTCCGAATTGCTGCAACTGGCGACGGCGTTCGCAACTGGGGGGTTAGCGGTAATAAGAGGAAAAACCTGGGCGTTAGTGCAGGTGTCATTCCACGTGCTTTCCGGAATGTACTTCATGGCGGATGTCTGGGTGCCGGGCGCCTGGTTCCAGTAGGTAGTTTGAGTTCCGATATCGTTGAAATCGGTGCCGCTGACAGCCACGTTATAAGGAGTGGACGCGACGCCATTGACCTGCAACCCGTTCGATGCGGGCTGCACCGCCGACGAGGAGGGCAGATTGACACTGATATCGCAGTTTGCCGAACCGTCGTCTCCGGCGGACACGAGGACCGTGATTCCTTCAGCGGCCGCCTGTTGCCACTCGGTGTTATAGAACATATTTCCGGTGGTCCCGAGGCCGAGTTCGCATTCGCCGTAGCTCTCGCTCAGAATCGGAGCGAGACCGGTGCTGGTGCCTGTGTGGGTAGAGTTGGGAAAGTCGATGATGTACTCGGCGGAAAGATCGCCGCCGAAAGTGCTAAGCGTCGAGGGTGAAACGACCAGGTCGATCGTCGCCTTCTGCGCAACAGCTCCGGACCATTCCGTGTCGAGGACGGCTTCGATCTCGTCGCTGGTGAGACCAGGATTGGCGCCGTTGACGATGACGTTGGGAACGTTCGGCGGCAAGCCAAAAAGGGTGCGAAATTGCGCGACGTCTGTCGGATTGATATTGCTGTCAGACACGATGGCGATCGTTACGCCGGTGCCAGTGATGCCAGCCGGCATGCTATAGATCGTCGCGAAATCGCCCGGGCCCACCGTAAAGCAGAGGTCCGAGCTTCCGGCAATGTCGCACGGGCTTCCGCTGTTAAACGTGAAGCCGGGTCGCAAGGAAGATGACCGGTGAAGGCGGACGGCCGGCTTAGGATGAAAGTTGTGCAGCGACCGGATGCCGGCCACGACAGGAGCGAGCGCAGTGGGGATTGCTGGGTCGCTCGAGTTGGCCCAGTGCTGCTCGTTATTGACGACGTACTGGTGAATCGACGTGTGAAACGCCGCTTGCACCTGGGCCGCGGTGCCGGAAAACTGGATCGTGGTGCGTCCGGTTCCAACCTTCTCCACCTGAAAGCCGTGCGTCCCCAGCCACTTCGTGACCACATCAATATCCTGTTGCGCGGGGCCGTACATCTGCCCAAACTCCGCCGGCGTGAGCCAATGGTGGTATTCCGGCGACGATCGATCCAACTGCTCGGCCATGAAACTTTCGAGCGCGGCTTCCTGAGCAGGGCTGCGCTGGAGGACGAGCAGCATGTGCTGCATCGGAAGGCTGGCCGGAGCCGGGCCGCGGTCGAACTGCAGCCGCGCGAGCGGGTGCGTGTTGCCACGGAGGACGGTCAGTTGGGTGTCGTTTACTGCCGCGACGATCCGGGGTTGCGCGTACGTCGCCTGCGCGGATGTGCGCAGGGCGACGAGCGAAAAGAGAGCAAAAGCCAACAGCACTTTATTGGTGTTTAGGTATGGTGTTCGCATAGTTGAATACCTCAGATGCTACCAGTTGCCTCAAAAGATGGATGGGCCTCGCGGAAAAGTTGTACTAAATGTAAAGCCCTAACAATCATGAGGGAGAACGCAGAGAGCCCGTTTGTAATTCCGAGGAAAGGCGAATCGGGTTCCAGAAAAATAGGCAAATTTCGCAAAGGTCCGGCAGGACGAAGGCGATGACGCCAGGATTGCCACGGCCTGATTTCTTGGCGATTAGAACCGGCCGCTATCGTTTGTTTACAGCGAGATAGCTTGGATTCTAATAATTGGATTTTGCGATTAGAGAATGGGAGATCGGGCGGAGTTGGCCTAGAGCGGCGGAGCCCGAACCGCCGAGGGAAGGCTCGGCAATGCATGACGGCCCTTTGCGGCTCAGCGCAAGTGCCCTGCGCAGTCTTCGCCATTTCGATCCTATTCCTCCTGCGCGCGCCCTTAACGTTGCGCGGCACAAGAACCATTCAAGCGCAATGGCCCAAAGGACAGGCGATGGCCAAAGTTACAGAAATGGTACAGGCGCCGATGGGCAATTCTGTCGCGACAGATCGGGCAATCAGTGGCCGGCGCGGATGCGGCCCGCAAGCGTGCGGGCGCGCTCACGGGCGATATCGATGAAATGGTTGTCGGCGGCGAGCTGGTCGAGCGAGGGCAGAAACTGCTCGGGCTGGGGAAGCAGCTTCAGGTTGTAGTCCTTCTCGATCTGGCCGAGGACGTCGTTGACACCGAGGCGGTCGTAGCGCATGGTGCGCTGGAGATCGGAGAGGTCGGTCTGCTGGCGCGCAAGGCTTTCGAAGATGTTGAGAAGCTGCGTCGCCGATTGATCGAGGGTGTAGTTGAACGTGACCGAGTGACTTTCGGCGCCGCGCTGGTAGCGGAAGGTCTTTTGCCCGAGATTCGCGATCCGGCGGTGCATCTCCAGATCGACGCCCGCGAAATTGTGGAGTTTTGCGGCGAGTTCAAAAATCCTTTTCACAATCGGCACGGCGACGTCGGAGGTCTGAGGATTGGGGTCGTCGCTGAGCTGGCGGATGTCGTACATCGCCGAACCGGACTCGCTCACTCTGATTTCTACGTATTCCGGGTAGCTTGTCTTGAAGACCTTGCGGAACGTGACGGTCGCCCCATCGGCGGAAGTCTGCGCGGCGGCGAGCGAGGCCATCGCCAAGCCCGTCAGAACAAGAGCCACAAGGCTCAGGCGACCCACTAGCTCCAAACGGTGTGAAACGGAATTCATCGCCCGCGCGGGAGAGAGATACGGGCCGCACGCGGTCCGTTGCCGAAAGCGCCGGAAGCGCGCCGAAGCCCAGTGGACGACGCCATGCGCTCGCGCGCCCGCGACATCTGCGCGTGACACAGCGCCACCGCCAGGGCATCGGCGGCATCGGCGGGTTCGGGACAATGGGAGAGTCCGAGGATCGATTTCACCATCTGCTGGACCTGCTGTTTCGAGGCGCCGCCGAAACCGGCGACGCTCGACTTCACCTCACGCGGCGAATAGCTGTGCGCCGGAATCTGGGCCTGGGCCGCGGCGAGCAGAACCACACCACGCACTTCGGCGAGCTTCAGAGCCGTGCCCACATTGAGCGCCGCGAATACGGACTCGACCGCGACGGCATCCGGCTTGAATTGCTCAACGATGCCGGCCACCAAGAAGTGGATTTCGCGCAGCCGGACGGCAAACGTGACGGACGGCGGCAGCTTCCAGGCACCGAAGTGCATGAGGCGCGCTTCGTTGCCATCCATCTCGACCACGCCAAAGCCGGTCGCGCCCGCAACGGCAGGGTCCACGCCCAGGACGCGCAGCTTGCGTCTACCAGCGCCAGGATGTATGGGAAGAGGAGACATATCGGCCGGCACAAGTTTACGTGCGGCACAGAATCCAAGGGTAGTGTTTTTTGGTGGCAGGGGGCGAAAAGCAAAAGCATATCCCTAACCGCCATCCGCAAGAAACGCGGCTGGGCTCGGGATGACAGGCTCTTTTGTTTATACGGCTAGCCGGCGACGGCGGCCTGGATTTCCTTCTCGTCGATGTCGAAGTTCGCGTAGACGTGCTGGACGTCGTCGTGATCCTCGAGCGCCTCGATCATCCGCAGCATCTGCTGCGCCTGCACGCCGCTCAGCTTGACGTAGTTCTGCGGCAGCCAGGCTACTTCGCCGGAGGCGGGTGTGATCCCCGCGGCCACGAGCGCTTCGCGGACTTTCTCCATGGCTTCGGGCGGCGTGATGACTTCCCAGGACGAACCGTCGTCGCGGAGGTCCTCCGCGCCGGCGTCGAGGACGATGCCCATCATTTTCTCTTCATCCGCCAATTCTTTGGGCACGACGATATCGCCCTTGCGATGGAACATCCATCCAACGGCGCCCGATTCGGCCATGTTGCCGCCGTGCTTGGACATGACATGGCGGATCTCACTCACGATGCGGTTGCGATTGCTGGTGACGACCTGAACGAGAACTCCGACTCCGCCGGGGCCATAGCCTTCGAACATCACTTCGTCGAGCGTCTCGCCCTCGAGCGCGCCCGTGCCGCGCTGGATGGCCCGCTCGATATTGTCGTTGGGCATGTTTTCATTCTTGGCCGCCGAAATGGCGGTTCGCAGTCTGGGATTCGAGTCCGGGTCGGCGCCGCCGACGCGAGCCGCAATCGTCAATTCGCGGATGAGCTTGGTGAAAACCTTGCCGCGGCGGGCGTCGGTAGCCGCCTTTTTGTGCTTGATCGTGGCCCATTTCGAGTGTCCAGACATGAATAACCTTCTACGGGAAGTATGGCAGGAGCGGCAGTTAAGCTCTTGCCGCGATAGTCTAGCAGCAGGGCAAAGAACAGGCAAGAGAATGGGGCGGTTAGTAGTGGTGTCATTTGATTCTCGCTCCGCTTGGGTGTCTATTGTGTGGGCGTTTTGTTTGCGCCCATGAGAGGATGGGAAAACAAAAACGGCCAGCGGGCCATTAACTCGCTGACCGTCGAATTCGAGGCATCCCATGAACAGAACGCCTCACTGGTTCCTAGCATTGTCTGAAGTTCTTCCGCTGGAATCGCGCGCGGCAGACCCTTGCGGCCGAGTTCACCGATCGCAAGCATAGTATGTTTATACCGCTGTCGTTTGCCGCCATTCAAGAGCAGACCAAATGACACCACTACCTAAAATGAGTTACTACCGGGCGGTTCGAATCGATTCCCCGAGGCAGTTTTAATCGCGTCTTCATCGGGCACTAACAATCACCGAGCAGTCTGCCGGATTGGTGCGAGTCAAACCGGATGCTCGTCCTGCGAATCTGTTGGATCATGCTGCTCGCGCTCGCCTTCGAGCCGGCACGCGCCGTCGCGCAAAAGACCGCGGGCGAAATTTGCCCTCGCCCTCGAGCGGGAAGCACGGTGCCCGAGCCGGAGGATCTCCGCAGCCGCAATGGCGTGCTACGAGTCGAGCTGACTTACCGAGGGTTTCTCGATGCGAACGGGAGTGCCCGCTATTGCTACGTGTACAAAGATGGCAGCGAGGCACCTACGCTGCGCCTGAAGCCAGGCGATCTGTTGATTCTGAGACTGAAAAACGAAGTGAGTCTTCCTTCCCAGCCGATCGAGCGGAAATTGCACGCGCATATGATGCACGGCGAGTGCGCGGACGGAGAGATGACCGCCGCATCGACCAACGTGCATTTCCACGGCTTGGATGTGCCGCCCGTATGCCATCAAGACGACGTGCTGAACACGATGATTCAGCCCGGCGACCCGCCCTTTGAATACCGATTTCGGATCGGTTTGGACGAACCCCCCGGTTTGTATTGGTATCACCCGCACGTCCACGGCCTCACAAAAGCACAAGTGCTCGGAGGCGCTTCCGGAGCGTTGATCGTCGAGGGGATCGAGCGAGCAAATCCATCGCTTGCGGGTCTGCCGGAGCGGGTTTTTGTTATCCGGGATCAGGAACTGCTGAATCCAAACGCGGAACCAGTGAAGACGGATTCAATGCCACCGCCGCTCGTTCTTCGCGACGCCGAGGGCGACATCCTGAACACGGGAACAGGCGGCGGCAAGCCGGCAAAGGACCTCTCGATCAACTTCGTTCCCGTCCCCTATCCGAGCTATCCCCCTGGAGCGATCGAAATGAAGGCGGCAGAAAGGCAGCTCTGGCGCGTTTTGAACGCATCCGCGATCACTTATCTGGATTTGCAGATGCTGGTCAACGATGCGCCGCAAATGCTTGGGGTCGTGTCGCTCGATGGGAATCCAATCAACGAAAACGGTATGGCGGGAAACCGTATTGTGTGGGAGAGCCATATTTTGCTGCCGCCGGCCGGGCGAGTGGAGTTTGTTGTTAAAGGACCGCCTGTGGGCCAGAAAGCGAGTCTCGTCACTCGAACGGTCGATACGGGACCGGCCGGCGAAAACGATCCGACGCGACCACTCGCGACAATCGTAGCTGCGCCGGAGGCGTCCGCACCAAAAGCCACGTTGGCCTCTTCTCCTGCACCACTCGCGCGCCCGAGTTCGGCTTGGCTTGGTGACGTCACTCCGGTGCGAACGAGGAAGCTGTATTTCTCCGAAAAACCACGCAATCCGAACGACCCGAACAGCCCGACCGATTTTTACATCACCGTTGAGGGTCAAGAGCCCGCACTGTTCGATCCGAACGCGAAAATTCCCAATATCGTGGCGCGTCAAGGAGACGTCGAGGACTGGATTATCGAGAACCGGACGCAGGAACTGCATGCGTTTCATATCCATCAAATCCACTTCATGTTAATGGATTGGAACGGAGTTCCGGTGGACGAACCTTTCTTGCGGGACACCGTCAACGTTGCCTACTGGGACGGAAGGAGCCGGCAGTATCCGCGCGTCAAATTGCGATTGGATTTCCGCGATCCTAATGTCGTCGGGACATTTGTCTATCATTGTCACCTTTTGGAGCATGAAGACGGCGGAATGATGGGATTGATTCGCGTCGATCCCAGAGACCGGCAGGCAAGCCTCTTGTCGCGGTTCGTTCCCAATGGACGCGTACTGTGCGGCGCTCGCGCGGAACAGCGACAACAACACGGGAGTAACACGCTGAACGCAATCGCGAAACAAAATGGTCGTGCACCGACCGGTTTTTAATTTGCTTGTCATCAGGGAATAACAACGGGCGCGTATTCACCTCGTACATGCGTTTGATTCCGAGAGCCTCTCAGCGGCCGCTGTTCCACTGCCAACGCCCGCGAGGCGGAAGGGATCAAACCGAAAATTCCTACAAGGAGAGCTCATGATCCGGAAGCACGTTCGCTGGATGGCGGCCATCACGCTTGCCTCCAGCCTCGCCCTGGCGACACCCGGCAATCTCTTGGCCGGGCAGACAAAAGACGCTGCCGAAACGGTAGAAACCACGACGCCCATCAAGCACGTCATCGTGATCTTCCAGGAAAACATTTCCTTCGACCACTACTTCGCCACGTACCCGTACGCGACGAATCCAACAGGAGAGTCGACCTTCACCGGCAACGACAACACGCCGCGGGTCAACAATCTCCTGAGCGGCGGGTTGCTCACAGAAAATCCGAATTCTACCCAGCCGTTCCGGATGGATACAGGCGTGGCGTCGGTAACCTGCGATCAGAATCACAGCTATACTCCCGAACAACAAGCTGTCGATCATGGCCTGGTGGACAAGTATCCGGAGTCCACGGGAACGGGATCGACACCGTCGTCTCCTTGCAATGACTACGGCAAGGGTACCGGCGTCGTGATGGGGTACTTCGACGGCAACACCGTCACCGCCTATTGGAATTACGCGCAACACTTCGCCATGAGCGACGACTCTTACGGCACGATGTTCGGGCCATCCACAGTCGGAGCTCTCAATCTGATTGCCGGAACGACTGACGTAGCAACTCTCGCTCCACTGAAGGTCAATGGCAAGGCCTCAAGCGCATCGGGCGTCATCGCCAATGGCTTGTCAACCGGTCCAATCCTCGGCGACGTGCGGCCCTTAAACGATGAGTGCATGCTGACAGATCCCGGCTTGCAAACTGCCAATATGGCATCGGTCGCGGGGAAGAACGTAGGCGATCTGCTGAACGCGCAGAACATCACCTGGGGATGGTTCGAGGGCGGCTTTGCCCCCACGGGCTTCGACGCAAGCGGCCGCGCGATCTGCGGCGCGCATCACGTCGGGCTGGCCGGGGACGATGCTGTCACACAGTCCAGCGACGGCGACTACATTCCGCACCACGAGCCTTTCCAGTTCTACACCAGCACTCAGAACCTCCACCACGTCCAGCCGTCAGACCCTTCGCTGATCGGCGCCTCATCCGACGGGACGAATCACCAATATGACCTGAGTGCGTTCTGGACGGCTCTCGGCAAGGATCGACTTCCGGCAGTGACATATCTCAAGGCCGCAGCGTATCAGGACGGCCACCCGGGCTACTCGGATCCCATCGACGAACAAAATTTCGTTGTGAGTGTGATCAACGCGATCACAAACAGCGCTTACTGGAACGACACGGCGATCATCATTTCGTACGACGACTCCGACGGCTGGTACGATCACGTGCTCGGACCGGTGGTCAACCAGTCGGCGGTCGCAGACGACGCCCTGGCTGGCTCCGCCGATTGCGGCGCTGCGACTGCCGTTGGGACACAGGGCCAGTGCGGTTATGGTCCTCGTCTGCCGCTGCTCGTGATTTCTCCCTACGCCCGACAGAACTACGTCGATCACCAGGCTATCGACCAGTCGTCCATTCTTCGCTTCATCGAGGACAACTGGAATCTGGGCCGTATCGGCGGAAACTCTAGCGACGCCAAAGCCGGGACACTGAACGGTCTGTTCGACTTCACCGGCAGCCGGCGCGCGTCGAAGCTGATTCTGGACCCAGCGACGGGGCTCGTGCTCCCGCAGCAACTCGAGTGAGGCGGCGAAAGAGTTCCCCGTAGTACACCTCACACCAATGCAACGCCCCCACTGGCTCGTCCCGACGCCTTCGGGACGAGCCAGTCCGTTTTTGGGCGCGCTGCCAACGGCGTCTCGGATGTATGCTTGACGGTCCGCGCGAGCGGATCCAGCTCGCCACATTTGGGAGATGCCGTTTGTCTCGAAAACCGCGCAGCGTCGACCTGACGCAGGTCTCCGAATGGGACGACGGTAAGGTCCGCCGCAAGGATGATTATCTTGCCGCCGAGGAGCCGCTCGAAATCCGCATCGGCAAGGACCCGCTGAGCGTAACGATGCGCACGCCGGGGCACGATCTAGAGCTGGCTGCCGGGTTCCTTTTCACGGAAGGCCTGGTACAGCGACGTTCGCAAATCGTTGCGCTCGAGAACGACCCGGGCGATGCCGGGGCGAATCGTGGGAACGTGGTCCGAGTGGAACTCGAGCCGGGATCGGCGCCCGATCTCGAAAAGATGCGGCGGAACTTTTTCGCGGCGTCAAGCTGCGGAATCTGCGGGAAGGCGTCGATCGATTCCGTGCGCGCGCGAACGCTTCAGCCCCCGAATCCGGACTTTCGGCTCGACGCGGAAGTACTGGTGCGCCTTCCGGAAGCGCTGCGGGCGTCGCAAGCCGTCTTTGGGCGCACCGGGGGTCTTCACGCGGCCGCGCTTTTCGACGCGAAGGGCGAACTGCTCGTCCTGCGCGAAGACATCGGCCGGCACAACGCGGTGGATAAGGTGATCGGCTGGGCGCTGCTGGAGAACCGACTTCCGCTCGCGAACGATGTTCTGCTCGTCAGCGGCCGGGGCGGCTTCGAGATCATCCAGAAAGCGATTGTGGCGGGGCTGCCGGTGGTCGCGTCGGTCTCGGCGCCCTCGAGCCTCGCTGTGCAACTTGCGCGGGAGCTGCGGCTCACGCTGATCGGATTCCTGCGCGGCAGGCGCTTCGTGATCTATGCTGGCGAAGAGCGGCTCGGGCCATCCTGAAGAGTTCCTCGCGCTACGGACGGCTCGCCGCCTGGCCGAGTTTCTCAGGAGGCGAGGCTGCATGTCCGTTGCGGATCATTTCGCGGAAGGCATCGAATAGTTCACGATCCCACCAGCCGCGCGCAGCTTCCTGTTCCATGATTCTCAGCGCGATGTCCGGCGACGAAGCCATTCGATAGGGCCGGTTGGTCGTCAGGGCGTCGTAGACGTCCGCTAACTGGAGGATGGCAGCGGTGAGCGGAATCTCGCCGCCGCGAAGGCCGTCGGGATAACCGGAGCCGTCGTGCTTCTCATGATGGTGGCGGATAATGGGAAGCACGAGGCGAAAGGTCCTCAGCGGAGCGCAGATGCGCTCTCCCACCACCGGATGCTCGCGCATCACCGCGGTCTCTTCCTCAGTAAGCGGCCCCGGCTTGAGCAGAATTGCATCCGGCACGACCACTTTGCCGATGTCGTGGACAATCCCGGCGCGACGCAGCGCCCTGATGTGCTCCTCCGACAGTCCGAGCTTTCCCGCGAGGCGCGCGGACATTCCCGCCAGCCGCTCGCAATGGCCGCCCGTATACGGATCGCGCGCTTCGATGCTGTAGGCGAGGCTGAACAGGACGCCTTCGGCGTTTTCGAGCTCGTCGGTAAACTGTTTCAGCCGCAAGAGAGAACGCGAGCGGGCAAGCAGCTCGTCGAAGTCGATCGGCTTGCTAAGGAGGTCGTCCGCGCCGGCATTGATGCCCTCGATGCGATCTTCCGTTGCGGAAAGCCCGGTGATCAAGACGACCGGAGTGAGCCGCGTTTCGGGCGTGGCCTTGATGCGCCGGCAGACCTCGAAGCCGTTCATTCCGGGCATCACAATGTCGAGCAAGATGAGGTCCGGGCGAAATGTGACGCATTCGGCGAGTCCGGAGGCGCCGTCACCGGCGTCGCGCACTTCATAGCCCTTGCCGCGCAGGAGCGTCGCGAGGGCGAGCCGCTCGGACGACTCGTCGTCTACGATGAGAATCTTTTCTGACATGGTCTTACTTCCGTTTCGCCCCGCGGAAAAACCAATGTATCCTGTCCCGTTCTTTCGGACAACACGGAATCACACGTCCGACAAGAGACAGGCTGCGAGTTTCGTCCCGAACGAACCGATCGCGTGGGGGTTCATGAAGAGGACGCTTTCCCCGGAGTCGCTTCAGGAAATCGCGACACGCCTCGAGCAGGCCCACAGAGCGCTCCAGAAGCGCTATCCGGGCCCGTCCGGCGAGCGCCAGCCGATACACGTCGTGTACGGCGGAGCGCATCTGTTTCGCTCAGGCACGACGCGGCGTCTGGGCGAGCTTGCGCTGCGATCCCTCGACGAAAACGCGCCGGATTTCGCGGCGTTCGCAAAGGCGATCGCCCTGCCAGGCGCGGAAGGCCTGCCGGAAACGCGGGACGCGGCCGCCTCGATCGCGAAATCCATCGAAGCGGATCCCGAAGCGGCGCGGCGTACCAACCGGCCTGCGTGGTTTGCGCACACCATCTATCGCCGCGTCCGCGAGAAACTTCAACGCGAGCCGGTTGAGGACTTTCGAATCGACTTCGAGGACGGATACGGCAATCGCCCCGATCACGAGGAGGATGGGCACGGCGTAGCGGCCGCAGACGAAGTCGCCGCCGGCATGAATACGGGCGAACTGCCACCCTTCATCGGCATCCGCATCAAGCCGCTCAGCGAAGAGCTTCGCGAGCGGAGCATTCGCACGCTGGACATCTTTCTGACGGAACTCGCCACGAAGATGCGGGGCGAATTGCCGAAAAACTTCTACATTACTCTGCCGAAGGTGACGCTGCCGGATGAAGTCGCGGCACTCGCCGACATCTGTTCGCGCCTGGAGCCGATGCTAGACCTCCATCCCGGCGCTCTGCGCATCGAGCTGATGATCGAGACGTCCCAGGCCATTTTCAATGAACGTGGGGAGGCCAATCTGCTGCCGCTCGTGAGCGCGGCGCGCGGACGGTGCGTCGCAGCGCACTTCGGCCCGTACGACTACACGGCTTCTCTCAATATCGCGGCGCTGTATCAAGCGATGACGCATCCCGCGTCGGATTTCGCGCGCGAATTGATGCAGGCGGCGCTCGCCGGGACGGGCATCCGGCTGTCTGATGGTCCCGTCAACATCCTTCCGATCCCGCCTCACCGGGCCGCAAAGGACGGCCCGCCGCTCACCGCGCTCCAGATCGAATCGAATCGCGCGACCGTGCACGCCGCCTGGAAGCTGCACTACGATTGCGTGCGGCGGTCACTTGCGAACGGCTACTACCAGGGATGGGACCTGCACCCGGCGCAACTGCCGTCGCGCTACGCGGCGGTCTATTCGTTTTTCCTCGAGAACCTCGACTCGGCATCCCGGCGGTTGCGCAACTTCATCGAGAAGGCAGCACAGGCCACGCGTGTAGGCCATGTGTTCGACGACGCCGCCATGGCGCAGGGCATGTTGAGCTATTTCTTGCAGGCGATCAATTGCGGCGCGCTCAAAGCGGACGAAGTGGAAAGCCTCACGGGACTTTCATCGGACGAGTTGCGCAGCGGATCGTTCGTCAAAATCCTGGCACGACGAACTCAGTAGCGAGTCCGCGTTTCAGTGGACCGGGGCACGGCCGCCCTGCGACGACGTCCTTCTCTTCATCAAGAATATCAACGGAATGACGCACACGCAGATGACGCTCATGATCCAGAAGTTGTCCACAAACGAGAGCATCGTCGACTGCCGCTGCAATTGCTGATAGACGAGAGCCTGGGCGCCAACAGAAGCGTGGGGCGCGTCCGCTCCGTGCGCGATCAGCGCATGGGCCAA
>JBEKBY010000010.1:0-90122 GCA_050015155.1 Candidatus Acidiferrales bacterium
CATTCCAGGGGGCTGCGAAGCAAGAAAAATTCCAGCCGTTGGAGATGTGTTTTTCTTGACTTCTACCTTTATAGAACTTATCGGGACTTACGTGGCAGATCTCAGGCAGACAGCAACATCCCTGTGTCTCGGCGGTCCCCACAACACGTTCGAACTGTTGCATACCCCACAGACAGTAATCCTCCTTCGCAGTTAGATTAGGTTTGAGGGCTCACCTGACTGCGATGGTCAAAGAACTCAAAAATGAGGAGGTGCCCGTTTCGATGCGCAAGCTTTTCTCGATTCGGCCGGTGTGGCGAGAAAAGTTGTGGAATATTGAAGATCACAGACTGACATCTTCTCGATCGTTCAAGGTATTTCGGAGCTTCCCCATGAATTGGCTGAGCTTCGCAAGACAGACGAGGTCTCAGCCGGAGGTTCGACTTCATGATTGCGCAAGTACAAATCGAAAGGCATGCTAGGTCCCTCATTGAGCGGCTAGGTTTCTCCACTCACAGTCACCGCCGTTGCCCTTACTGCCATTCTAATGGTCTCTATCGGGAGAACCGAAAGGGCCTTGTATGGGGCTTTTCTGTCGTCGGATTGCGACCTTATCGCTGCCTAGATTGTGAGAGAGTGCACCTTGGCTTTTGCTTCAGACGTTGACGGACATTCGATCCTTCAGCGTTGTCAAATGTAAGTTTCTGGGGAAATTGGCCGCCCCGGTACTGAAGGCAAGTACGAAGTCGAACAAATGCAGTGGGTTATAGGCGCTCCGGCTTCCCGGCGCTCGCAGGGGCTCGTGGCCGGTGGATTCTCGAGTGCAAGTTCGGTCAAATCGATTTGGACCGCAAGGCGTGGAACGAGCAACGATCCCCGTTACGAAATTCACAAATCAGGTAGGCACCGTAGTTAGAACTGGCCGGGAGGGATCTGTCTCCATTGAATTCGGCCCCTTCGAGATCAACCTGCAATTTTCCCGAATCGGACGAGATTACAGCAATTTGTCCTTTTAAATCTTGAATGACTCCCTGTAAATCCTGCGGCACATCCGAGCATGAGCTATGGATTTTCAAGGGCGTCATTTCATTTTTCCACGACTCCAACAGAGACATCGCTTCTTCTGCTGATATGTTCATGATCCCCCTCTCGGGCGGGCGCGATTTGGTATCACATCCAAGTTGCGCAGTCTGTGGGGAGTCCCACACACATGTCGGCCGAGTTTGCGATTTAGTGTCTGTTTCAGGTTTTCGTTTTTTCCGAACCCGTCCTTGGGCGCGGCGCGATCGCATCTGGCGGAGTGACGAAGCACAACGCCCGAGCCTCGGAACTCGGGCCGTTTAATTTCCTCATCCCCCAGCGACGGTGATGAAGAGCCACACCACCGGGCCGTTACCGTCGAACTCAAACCCCGGCTTGTTATTCGCGTCCCTCTTCGGTGTTCCACGAGCCAGAGACACCTCGTGTATGTCCAATAGAGTCGAATCGCCATTTCGTTCCCACCAAACGACTACTTTAGTGCTCTGATCTAAGCCGGAAAGCTTCTGGCGCAATTCCTTGACGGTCATATGTTGTCTCCGAAGGGTAAAATGGCGGCAAAAGCAATCGCCCGGATGTCGGTCTGTTTTCTTGAAATGCTTTTGTAATACTCTGGCACCATTCTATGAAATGTATACCTTTTGCGACTTCGTAGAATCAAGAACTTGCGCGTTTTCAATCGGCAAACCTGTTCGAGCTCTACTACGACACGCGCGGCTTCGCTCGCGGGCAGAGGGCCTATCCGTTCAGGCCGCACCTGGAACAGCGAATTGCGTCAGGGATCGACGACCTGACCGGGGACTTTTGCGTCCAGTTCACTGGGGAAATCCGCACCGCATGTTCGAATTCAAGGATTTCACGCACGCATTCGGGTTCATGAAGCGGGTCGCGGTCGCGTGGACATATCTATTGGGAACAGTATTCCCATCCAACTACTTCAGACTGCGACGTTTCCCTGGATTACTCTAACCAACCGTTTTAATTTATGCGACTGTCCAAGGCGACGACGTATTCTTCAACAGCTAGAATCAGGTCCTTTCGGATGGCCATCTCCCATCCTGGCTTGATGCGGACGCGCACGTCGGCGTCGGATTCGCCGACGATGTTGCAAGGCAAAGGGAAGCGGCATTGACGGATTGCAACTTGCAAAACCACCGATTTACCAAACCAGCCAGAATACATGGGCGAAAAATCTTTAATT
Organism: Candidatus Acidiferrales bacterium; assembly: GCA_050015155.1. GTDB lineage: Bacteria > Acidobacteriota > Terriglobia > Acidiferrales > UBA7541 > Palsa-295. Next base: position 2,219 of record JBEKBY010000010.1, read on the forward strand.
CCCTCAGTGATCATGTTGGTCACCCTCTCAACCTCAATGGAACCGCGTGCATTTTGTAACGCGGACGGAAAGGAAAATCTGTTCGAATCTGTACACATGGCCATTGGGGGATCGTCTCAAGGACCGGTGCCATGGCTGGGGGGGTGGACACCACTTCACGCTGCCAATTGAGGTATTACCGTGGTTGGCCTGCATTAAGCGATGCCGGATAGCCACAAGAACACCATAGGCGTTCCACTCAGTCTGCCCAATGCCTGCTAAATGCCGGGCGGTCTCAATGGGTCGACGCAACACTAGCTCGAAGTCCACTTGCAGGAGTCTCAAAAGCTAGAGTCGTTCGTGAGCGTTGATTCGAACGGAAACACTACCCTGTCTAGGTCTGATTGAGAACAGCCGGACAGATCGGTTCTCTAGGCGGAAGTATTGTCGGATCACCTGATTAGATGGTGTTGCATCGACCTGTTGAGCTCGCAGCGCAAACCGGCCACGTGGCGTACTAACGAGTTGTCCCGTAATCCGACAATTACGTCCGACTGTGCCAACCGCCCCATGGTTCTTGCCCGCACAATTCATCATCAGGCGGAATCAAATTGGGTACCAGGAGAAAGGTTTGCCCTACGAACCCGCCGACGCGCTACGCACTTGCGGCGCTCGTCGAGATTCCCACTCCTTACGCAGTTGCTCGCGGCGCGTGAGCACGAACGATTTCGCCTCATCGAAATTGCTAAAGCGCCGTCGACCCTTCAACACATTGCACGGACGACAGGTGGCAACAAGGTTTTCCGGGGTCTTCCTACCTTTGCGAGCCCGTGGAACGACGAAATCAACTCCCATGGTCAGAGCATTCTCAAAGCTGGCCATGCCGTCTAGTCCGCAGTACCGACAGCGGAACTGATCGCGTTCCAGGATGCGCAGGGCCTCTTTCCAGGTTATTGGCTTGGCTACCCACGTCAAAGTCGTAAAGTCGAATGGCATCGGACACCTCCAAATCGGAAATCCCTTAGCTTCGTCCAGGATTTTCGATCTCAACTCTATCTTTATGCAAGACCATATGGCAGCCACCCTCTCGTGTCAAGCTTATGAGCCACCCGCCCCGAGGCCCCGCCTTCGACCTGCCGCCGATTGCGAGCTGATTACGGGAGGGCAGGAGATTCCGAAATCTGAAAAATTTTGTGCGCGCATTCTACGCTCGAAACTGGGGCCGGTGCCTTCGCGCGTGCTTGGATCGCTTCAGAGCATGGTGCCGCCGGCGGCAGTTGTGGTGGCACTTCGTACTTCGATTCGATGCCGGGCGATGCGGGCTAGTGCGCGGTCGCTAGTGAGAAACAGGCCATAAAATCAATGGTTTTCGCGGTGCTCCGTTTTCGTGCGCTGTGCTGCGAAATGTGTTGGCGGGATTTTGAGTCCCCCACCTGGGCGAAAACCTTCTAAGCAATACCACGGACTAACACTTAGTTGACCGCGTAGTACACTGACGGTGGTTCCCGATGAAGTAGGTGTGCGCCAGCACACCAGGGATGCTATGTGCGCAACGAGTCAGGGCCCTCACACGCTCAGAACTGGAATTGGCACCGCGCAAATGATCGCGTACCCGTGGGTCCGCAGGCGACCGCTATAAGGGTAGCACCCAGTAACCAGCAAGTCCGCCTCCGTCTGTTTAGCAGCCTGGCACAGTACCTTGGGTGCGTCGCCGCTACCGATAAATACATCGGCCTTGATGCCCATGTCTTGCTGGAGCCTTGCGATGCGCTGAGAAGCGTCGCTGACAAGCGCCTCTTTCCACTCTGGAATGACGTAGCTGCCGCCCGGCCCCCAAAGCTCCACCCCGGCAGTGACGTGAGCGAGCGTGAGACGGGCGCCAAACTCGGCGGCCATTTGCGCGGCCCACGACACACTCTTGCGATTACGGGGGTTGAAATCGACCGCGCACAGGACGTTGCGGATCGCAAACTCGTGCGCTGGCGATTCCTCCATATGGGCGTCGGTCCAAACCGGGCACTCGGTTCCGTGTAGCACTTTCGCTGTCACAGAGCCGAGAAGAAACTGGGAGAATGTGTTTCCATGGGACGGCATCATGATCAGGTCGGCCTTTCCCTCCTGGGCCGTCCGCACAATTGCCTGGGCCGTGCCGCCTTTGACCAACAGTCGCTGAATGGTAAGACCAGCAAGCTCCGGCCCGAGAGACTGGTCCAGGTTTTTCTCGGCGCCTCTCATGATCTCCGCGAGCATATCCCAACCAGCAAGCTCGGGGCCGCCCTCCGGCACACCGGCGGCATGGCTCAGCGCCGTCACAACGTGTAGCATCACGATCTCAGAGTGGAAATGGTGGGCCAATGCCGCAGCCTGATGAACCACACGCAGCGACGTATTCGGGAAATCGACCGGAAGAAGAATTCTCTTAATGCTCAGCATCGCACACGCACTCTCGAGCCTTATGGTACTTTGCTAATCAGTTGCGCAGGCGATGGGAGCTGCGAGGCGCCCCAACCTCCGCCGAGCGCCTCGATCAACCCTCCGCTGGCCGTCATCTGCTGAATTCGAAGAGTTACCGCGGTTTCCTGGTTGGATAGCAATGAAGTTTGCGCCGTAATCACATTCAGGTAAGGGTCGATTCCTAGTTTGTAGCGATCCATGGCCAGGGCGAGGTCTCTTTCGGCCGATTTGACCGCCGTGTCCTGGTATTGAATCTCCGCAGACAGAATCCGCAGGGACGCGAGGTTGTCTTCAACTTGTTGAAAGGCCGTCAGCACCGCCTGCCGATAGTTGGCCACCGTCTCATCGTACTGGGCTCTGAATTGCTCGACCGTGGCGCGGCGCAACCCCGCGTCAAACAGGGTTTCCGCGGCCGCGGGGCCAACCGAGAAAAAACGGCTCGGCCATGTGAACCAATTCGCGATCGAGGTGCTTTCGAATCCTGCCGTTGCGCTTAACGTAACCGTCGGGAAGTATGCTGCTCTCGCTATGCCAATTTGTGCGTTGGCCTGAGCAACCAGGCGTTCCGCTGCGGCGATATCGGGACGCCGCTCAAGAAGCTGGGACGGAACGCCGAATGGAATCGCCGGAGGAGTTGATTTAAGCGGTTCGACCGGAATTGAAAACGTCGACGCCGGTTGGCCGGTCAGCATGGCGACGGCATGTTCAAACTGCGCCCGTTGGATGCCAAGAGCGACGTCCTGTGCCTGCGTGGCTTCGAGTTGAGTCTCGGCTTGCGCCACGGCTTCGTCCGAATCGATGCCTGTCTCGTACAATGCCTTCGTCAGATCGAGAGACTGTTGATACGCGACTACAGTAGAATCCAACAGCTGCTTTAGCGCATCCTGCCCACGAAGTTGAAAGTAATCCGCAGCAACATCGGCCTGGATAGTGAGGCGCGTGTTCTCGAGATCCGCAGCGCTGGCCTGCGCCCCGTAGGCAGCCGATCTTATCGTGTTCCGGATACGGCCGAACAAGTCCGGCTGCCACGTTGCATCAAATGGGAGATCGTAGTCAGTGAATGTACCAGTCGTGGAAGATGTGGAACCTGTTCCTGAGCCAGAACCAGATCCTGAGGGACCTCCCGCTGCGCCTCTGGATACTGTGGCCGACGGCCGTTGCACGGTGATGGCTGGGTTGGTCGTCACGGCAGGGAAAAGCTGCGATCGAGCTTCCTTGACAAGGGCGCGCGCTGCAAAAAAGCTTGCCGCAGCAGCTGCGATGTTTTGGTTTGAAACATTGACCTTCTCTTCCAGTACATTCAACTGAGGATCGTCGAAAATCTCCCACCATTTGCCGCGAAGCGCATCATCTTTGGGCTGCGCCACTTTCCAACCGTCCGTATTTGCCAAATCGGCGGGAGTGAGTTCCTTGTATGCCGCAGGAGTTTCCGCCGACGGTGTGTGGTACTTAGGGCCGACCATGCACCCTTCCAGGAGACAAGCTGTCACGGCGAGGCATATTGTGCCTCTTGGATGGAAAGGAGTCAGAATCCTATGCGCCATGATGGCTCCATTTAATCTGCAGCGCTGGGGGCTGGCCCGGCCCCATGGACAACGATGTCGTGCTGCTTTCCATGCATCCGTAACCGCAGCCGGTCGAGCGCCAAATAGACAACCGGCGTTGTGTAGAGCGTAAGCAACTGACTCAAGAGCAGGCCTCCCACGATCGTGATGCCAAGGGGCCGGCGGAGCTCATACCCCGTGCCCGTCCCCAGCGCCAACGGCAGAGCGCCCAATAGCGCAGCCATCGTCGTCATCAGGATCGGACGGAAGCGCAACATACACGCTTCAAAAATCGCGTCGGCTGTGCTCTTTCCATCCTGGCGCTCTGCCTGAAGAGCAAAATCGATCATCATGATGGCGTTCTTTTTTACGATTCCGATCAGCAGCACAATGCCAATGATGGAGATGATGTTCAGATCCTCTTTGAAGAGCATCAATGCGAGCATCGCGCCCACGCTCGCTGACGGCAGAGTGGAGATGATCGTCAGCGGATGGACCAAGCTTTCGTATAAAATGCCGAGAACGATGTACACCGCCAGTAGAGCCGTCAGAATCAGAACGGGCTCGGTGCCGAGAGATTGCTGGTAGGCCTGCAGGGTGCCGGCAAAAAAGCCTTGCAGAGTGGAAGGCGTGCCTAGCCGCTTTTGCATCTGGTTGATGCTCAATGTAGCATCGCTCAGAGACACGTTCGACGCGAGATTAAAGGACACGGTGACCGACGGGAATAGGCCCGTATGGTTGATGGCCAGCGGCGTCGTGTTGGCTTGGCCCTTGGCCACCGTGAGCAGCGGAATGCTGCCGTTGGACGTATTAAGGTAGATGTCTTTCAATCCTTCCGGGCTTTGCCAATACTGGGGAGCGACTTCCAGCACCACGTAATACTGATTTAATTGGGTGTAGATGATGGACACTTCCGATTGGCCGAATGCGCCATACAACGCCGAGTCCAGCGACTGTACGGTGAGGCCAAGCTTTGCCGCAGTGACGCGATCATAGTTCATCAGCTCGTCAAGGCCGCCGTTCTGCTGGTCTGAGCTCACGTCCTGCAGACCGGGCAGGTGTTGCATTGCCCCCAGGATGATCGGTCCCCACTTGGAAAGATCCTGCACATTGTCGGTTTGGATTGTGTACTGGTACATCGCATTACTGGATCGGCCGCCGATGCGCAGATCCTGCACGGGCTGAAGGAACGCAGAAGCCACCGGCAGACGGTTCAATTGCGGCCGCAGGCGGTCGATGATCTGAGCGGCGCTGACCTTGCGCGCCGCCAGGGGCTTGAGTGCAACATAAAGGTTGCCGGTATTTGTGGCCCCATTGCCGCCGGTGAATCCAATCACATTCGCAATGCCAGGGTCATTCTTGATCACGCCGACGATTTGCTGAATGGAGTTGTTCATCGCCGGGAAGGACGAGTCCTGCGGTCCTCGCACCGCACCGGAGATCGCTCCCGTATCCTCCGTCGGAAAGAAGCCCTTGGGTATCTTGACGATCAGCACCACATTGAGCGCTATGGTGAGGAAGAGTACGACGAGGGTGAGGACCGGATGGTCTAGCACCCAATGCAGGCTGCTGCGGTACACCGACAGCACCCAGTCAAAAAACCTTTCGCTGGCCGTGTAGATGCGGCCATGTTTTTCCACACGCTCGTTCTTCAACAGGTAGGCACACATCATCGGCGTGGTGGTCAGTGAGATGACCATGGACACGAGGATGGCCGTCGAGAGAGTGACGGCAAACTCGCGGAAGAGACGGCCAACGATTCCGCCCATCAACAGAAGAGGGATAAAGACGGCAATGAGGGAAATGCTGATGGTGAAGACGGTGAAACCGATTTCTTCCGCACCCTTCAGCGCCGCGGCAAAGGGCTTCATGCCGTTTTCCAGATGGCGCGCGATATTCTCCATCACAACAATGGCATCATCGACCACGAATCCCGTTGAAATGGTTATGGCCATCAGTGAGAGGTTATCGATGCTATATCCGAATAGATACATCACTGCGAACGTACCGATTAGCGAGACCGGCACAGCCACGGCGGGAATGAGCGTGGCGCGACCGTTGCGCAGAAAAACAAACACCACGGCGATGACAAGACCGATAGAAATGAGTAGAGTTCTCTCGACGTCACTGACAGAGGCGCGGATGGTCGTGGTGCGATCAAGGACGATGGTGGTATCGATGCCCAGCGGAATGGATGCCTTGATGAACGGAAGTTGCGCGCGTACACGGTCGACCGTGCCAATGATGTTGGCGCCGGGCTGACGGAAGATGATGACCATTACCGCGCGCTTGCCGTTCAAATAGCCACCAGCACGGACGTTCTGCACGGAGTCTGTCACCTGAGCGACATCGGACAGGCGGATAGCCGCGCCGTGGTTATAACCGACGATGAGCGGCTTGTAGTCGTCTGCGAGCGAGATCTGGTCGTTGGCAAGGATGTCCGCGGTCACAATTCCATCGGTGATCTGGCCTTTGGCCAGGTCAGAATTCTGCAAGCTCAGCACGGACTGCACATTCGCGATGGTAAGTCCGTAACTGGCCAGTTGTGTGGGATTTGCGTCCACACGCACGGACGGCAACGCTCCCCCTCCGACAGTGACCTGTCCTACGCCCTGTATCTGCGACAACTTTTGCTGCATGACGGTGGACGCTTCGTCATACAGTTTGCTGGGACCGTATTTGTCTGATGTGAGGCCGAGAATCATGATCGGCGCGTCGGCGGGATTGACCTTGCGATAGGTCGGATTTCCCGGCAGGTTTGCAGGTAGATAGGTTCGCGCGGCATTGATGGCGGCCTCAACATCACGCGCGGCGCCATCAATGTCGCGGCTGAGGTCAAACTGAATCGTCACCGATGTGCTGCCGAGCGTACTCGTGGAGGTCATCTCCGTCACACCTGCAATGTGGCCGAACTGCCGCTCCAGTGGGGTAGCGACGGACGAAGCCATAATGTCGGCGCTGGCTCCCGGCAAGCCCGCGCTCACTGAAATGGTCGGAAAGTCCACCTCAGGCAGGGGCGCTACAGGCAGCACCTCGAACGCAACCGCCCCGGCAAGGGCAATCGCCACTGTAAGCAGCGTCGTAGCCACTCGCCGACGTATGAAGGGTGCGGAGATATTCATGCCTGTCCTGCTGGTTCTGGCTCGCTTCCGATTTCCGCCCGATTCGATTTGCGTGCAAAGCGATGCGCCAGATTGTCAAAAAAGATGTAGATGACGGGCGTGGTGTACAGCGTGAGCGCCTGGCTCAGCAGCAGTCCGCCCACCATGGCGATACCCAGCGGCCTACGCAACTCGGAACCGAACCCAGTTCCGAGCGCCAGCGGCAGCCCAGCCAGCAGCGCGGCCATGGTGGTCATCATAATGGGGCGAAAGCGGAGCAGGCAGGCATCGTAAATTGCATCCGTCGCGTTTTTCCCATGCTTCCGCTCGGCTTCCAGCGCGAAGTCGACCATCATAATGCCGTTCTTTTTTACGATTCCGATCAGCAGGACGATGCCGATGATCGCCACTACGCTTAAATCCTGGTGAAAAAGAATCAATGCGAGGAAAGCGCCAACACCCGCTGACGGTAGTGTAGACAGAATGGTGATCGGGTGGACAAAACTCTCGTACAAAACACCAAGCACGATGTATACGGTCACGAGCGCGGCAAGAATCAGCAGCGGCTCATTGGATAGCGAGTTCGTGAACGAAGCCGCGGTGCCTTGAAAACCGGCCTGAAGGCCGGGAGGCATGTGCAAGTCCTTCTGCGCTTTGTCGGTCACCGTGATGGCCTTGCCAAGTGCGGCATTCGACGCGAGATTGAATGACACAGTGATTGCCGGAAATTGACCCTGGTGTGTAATGACGAGCGGCTCCGTCGTGTTCTCAAAGTGAGTGAAAGCACTCAACGGCACGGCGCTGCTCACGGCCGAACTGGTCGTGCCAGCGGAGCCGGCTCCCTTGCTGGACGTCGCAGCGGAGCTGCTCGACGAAAGAGCGTTCGCGGGAGGAGTAAGCGTAGCTGCCGACGGAGTGTACAGCGCCGAAGCCGTTAACGCGTTTGATCCTGCCGAGGACGATCCGGAGGACGCGAAAGAGGAAGAGGCCCCAGCACCCATTGCCCCGGAAGAGGCATTGGATTGGATGTACAGGTGGTTCAGTTTGTTCGGGTCCTTTTGAAATTGCGGTTCACCCTCAAGCACAACGTGGTACTGATTCACCTGCGTGTACATCGTGCTGATTTGCCGTTGGCCGAAGGCGTCATAGAGGGTGTTATCGATTGTCGACGGCGCGATGCCCAGTCGCGAGGCGGTAACCCGGTCGATAACCAGAGATACTGCCAGTCCTCCCGGTTGTTGATCGGTGGCCACGTCTTCCAGTTCCGGCAACTGCTTCAGCCGGTCGACGAAACGGCTGGTCCACTCATTCAATTCATCCGCATTGGGATCTTCGAGCGTGTACTGGTATTGCGTGCGGCTCACCCGATCGTCCACAGTAATGTTTTGGACAGGTTGCATGAACAGCTGTATTCCCTGTACCTGGTCCAATCTCGACTTGAGCCTGCGGATCAGGTCTGACGCGCTGATCTTGCGCTCGTTGAGCGGCTTTAAATTGATCGACATCCGGCCGCTGTTGGTCGTTATATTCGTGCCATCCGCACCGATAAACGATGAAAGACTTTCAACGGCAGGATCCTGCAGAATCGCCTTGGCAAGCTCCTGCTGCTTCTCGGCCATGGTTTTTGAGCTAATCGCCGGGGGTGCCTGCGAGATGCCCTGGATGACTCCCGTGTCCTGCACCGGGAAAAAACCTTTTGGGATGATGATGTAAAGGAAAACCGTAAGCATCAGCGTAGTCACTGCAACCAGGAGCGTAATCGTCTGGTATCGAAGAACAAACTTCAGTGTCCGGCCATAGAATGCGATCATCCGTTCGAAAACACGTTCCGAAGCTTTATAGAGGCGTCCCTGCTTTTCTTTCGGCGTGTGCCGCAAGATCCGCGCGCTCATCATGGGCGTAAGCGTAAGGGAAACCACGGCCGAAAGAATGATCGTGACGGCCAGCGTCACCGCGAACTCGCGGAACAGTCGCCCGACGACGTCGCCCATAAATAAAAGTGGAATCAGTACGGCGATCAGCGATACGGTCAGCGAGAGAATGGTAAAGCCAATTTGCTCCGCGCCCTTGAGGGCCGCTTCCATGGGTGGATCGCCCGCTTCGATGTACCGTGAGATGTTCTCGATCATCACGATGGCATCGTCCACGACGAAGCCGGTGGAGATGGTCAGCGCCATCAGCGATAAGTTATCAAGGCTGTAACCAAGGGCGTACATTGCCGCGAAGGTGCCGACCAGTGACAGCGGCACAGCGACGCTGGGAATGATGGTGGCGTATAAACTCCGCAGGAAAAGGAAGATGACCAGGACAACCAGCCCCACGGTCAGCATCAATTCGAACTCGACGTCAGAAACGGACGCTTGGATGGCGGTCGTAAGGTCGGTGAGCGTGGTTACCTGAATGCCTGTCGGTAGATCGGCCTCAAGCTGCGGCATTAGTTGCTTGATGCTCTTGACCACGCTGATTGTATTGGCTCCGGGCTGGCGTTGTACATTCAGGATGACCGCAGGGGTTTGATTCATCCATGCCGCTTGATTGTTGTTCTCTACGCCATTCACGATGTGCGCGATGTCGGTCAGCATCACCGGCGCACCGTTGCGATACGCGACTACGACGCGGCTGTAATCTGCGCTGGTGACCAGCTGATCGTTGGCATCGATCTGGTAATCCTGACTGGGCCCATCGAAGTTTCCCTTGGCGGCGTTCACGCTCGCCTGTGTCAACGAACTCCGCAGGTCCTCGAGGTTGAGGCCATAGGATGACAGTGCCGTGGGGTTGGCTTGAATGCGGACTGCGGGCTTTTGGCCGCCACTGATGGTTACAAGACCGACTCCGTTGAGCTGCGAAATCTTCGGTGCAAGCCGCGTGTCTACAAGGTCCTCAACCTGGGAAAGCGGCATGGAATTCGAGGTGATGGCCAGAGTGAGCACCGGGGCGTCGGCCGGATTCGTCTTACTGTACGTTGGCGGCGCGGGCAGAATGGATGGCAATAAGCTCTGCGACGCATTTATCGCGGACTGCACCTCTTCCTCGGCCACATCAATATCCACAGCGAGGTTGAACTGCAGCACGATGACGGAAGTGCCGCCGGAGCTAGAGGAGGTCATCTGGCTCAAGCCCTGCAGTTCGCCGAATTGACGTTCCAGTGGCGCTGTAACCGTCGTCGCCACTACGTCCGGGCTCGCACCTGGATAAAACGTGAGCACCTGAATGGTGGGATAGTCGACTTCCGGCAGCGCTGAGACCGGCAGTTGTGTATAGCTAACAATACCGACCAGCAAAATGGCAGCCATCAGCAAAGAGGTCGCAACCGGCCGCAAGATGAACGGACGAGACGGACTCACGGGGCGCTGCTCCCGCTTGTACCGGCTGGGAGGGCGGGCTTGTTCGAAACGACGACCTTGACGTTGTCCTGCAACTTATCAAAGCTGCTGTTGGCGACAACGTCTCCCGGGTTGATGCCATCAACCTGCGTTACACCGCGGTCTGTGACTCCCGGCGTTACGCTGCGCATATGAGCGATATTGTTTTGAATCACATACACGAACGACGCTTGGCCATTTTGTTGAATGGCTGATGCTGGAATCAGCGTCACTCCCTGCAACGTATTCACCAGCAGGTGCGTGTTTACAAACTGGTTCGGGAAGAGTGCGTCATTCTTGTTGGCGAAGAGTGCTCGCCCTTTTACTGTCCCGGTCGTAGTGTCGATCTCGTTGTCGATCGTCAACAGGTCGCCGCTTGCAATCTTCGTCTGCGCACTCCGGTCAAAGGCATCGACGGGGAGCTTGGCCTTCTTGCGCAGGCGAGCTTCGACCGGGCCCAGACTGTCTTCCGGTATTGTGAAAATTACGGTGATAGGCTCCAACTGCGTAATGACTGCCAGGGTTACGGTTCCACCAGACTGCACCACGTTGCCCGGGTCGACTAACCGTAGACCCACTCGGCCAGCGATCGGAGCGGTGATGTGGCAGAAGTCGACCTGAACCTGGTCGTATTGCACCGTTCCCAGATCGTTTTTCACCGTCCCCTGGTCCTGCAGTACAAGCTTGTCCTGGTCATCCAGGACCTGCTTTGCAATGGCATTCCGTGCCCACGCGGCACGGTAGCGGTCAAGGTCCATCTGCGCTTGGGCGAGCAGATTCTCATCTCGCTCCAGTGCCCCTTGCGCTTGCAAAAGCATTGCGTGGTACGGACGCGGATCGATGTCAATCAGCGGATCGTCCCTATTTACCTGCTGACCCTCCTCATAGTGCACAGCAACGACGAGACCATTCACCTGGCTGGTAATCGAATCGGTATAGACCGGGGTGACTGTGCCGATTGCGTCAAGATAGACGCCAATGTCGCCCTTTCGAGCAGTCATGGTGGTAATGCTGATCCCCGCGGCGCCAGCGCGCGCTGCCGCCGCCGCCGCTTTTTTGGCGTCCTCGTGGTGGCGTAAGACCAGCACGAACACAAGCACAAGGACCAGTACCAACAGACTCCAGACGACGATCCGCACGACCTTCTTACGATGTCGCGGATTTGCCGGAGCGGGAGCCGGCAGTTGATTGTCAGGGCTGGGGGTTGAATGCTCGTTTACGTCAGCGGTCAATCGGAAACTCCTTTTTCACGCTTAAACCGGATCGTTCGTCTGCCGCGCCCAGCCACGGTCCTGATTGCCCGGGATTGGTTGAGGCGAATTGTGGTGTGCGGTCCTGCTGTCTTCTCCACTCATAAGTAACGCTCCAGCTTGAGCCCGGAACTTCCGATTTGACGCTTCATCTCGAAAATCGTACGCTTCTCCTGCACTCGAAACAACGAATTTGCCACCAGAGCAGGCTGCGGGGAGATCACAGGGTCCAGAAGCAAATGAGCCGAATCGGGATACCCAAGAATCACAGCACTATCTGATAGCGCACAGAATCATGTGTTTGTGGGCAGGGAAGTCGGCAATTGCACTCCGCTCACGCCCTGGAACGTATTCCACCACGCGCCGTTCATCGCAACATCTAAAAGGGGGTGATAATCGATGGCTGTTCCTTTTTGCATACCTTCGCGGATACCTCGATGCTGGAATGGCCATCTCAGAAGATCAGGCCAGCGATGTGATGGGCGGACCGCGAAAGTTCCTCTTGAAACGCCGAGATGCCGCATACGTCTAAAAGTCCGGAGGGAGAAGACGTCCCAACAGAGAACGCATCAAGTAACTGGCTGGCGGTTCATCTTAGATATCGAAAGTAGGAGTTTGTAATGGCACGTCACCGCGGGAGATTGGTTGTTGGGCAGCTGGCGGTATCTGCGCTCTTGGTGGTTTTGCATGTTTTCCCCGCCGTTGCCGGCGCACAGGCCCAGACCGGTGGTTCCAGCGCTGCTGCGAAGCCAATTGGAACGATTAAGACGATTTCAGGCGATGCGATAGTGCTCGCGTCGGATGCGGGCCCTCTCTTCAACGTTTCCGTGGAGGAGAGCGCCAAGATCCTGCGGATTGAACCGGGCGCCAAAGACTTGAAGAACGCTAGTCCACTGCAACTGCAGGATTTACAAGTGGGAGACAGGATTTTGGTGCTCGGGAAGGTGTCCAATGATGGCCGTTCGGTGGCCGCAACTGCCGTCATTGCGATGAAGAAAGCGGATGTGGTGTCAAAGCAGGAGGGCGATCGCCAGGCATGGCAGAGGCGAGGGGTCGGCGGCCTTGTCAGTACGGTCGATCCCGCGGCTGGAACCATTACAATTTCAACGCAGTCGCTTGCCGGCGCCAAGAGCGTTGTGATTCGAGTCTCGAAAGATACGATTGTGCGCCGGTATGCCGCCGACTCTGTGAAGTTCGACGACGCAAAGCCAAGCTCTCTCGACGAAATCAGACCGGGGGATCAGGTTCGGGCCCGCGGCACACGCAGCTCGGATGGGGGCGAGTTAGCGGCGGACGAAATCGTTTCCGGCGCATTTCGAAACATTGCCGGCGTGGTCTCTTCGGTGGATCCATCGACGAACACGCTCAGCGTCACGGATTTGATTAGTAAAAAGCCTGTGACCGTGAAAATCACTCCTGAATCACAGCTTCGCAAGCTCCCTCCTCAGATGGCGCAGTTCATAGCCATGAGACTGAAGGGCGGAGGACCTGGCACCGGAAGCGGGGCCGCGGGCGCGGGGCAGCCGGCTGCTGCGCAATCGGATGGGATGAGTGGCGGGGGCGGCCCGGGTGGCCGGGGAAGCCGAGAACCCGTTAGCGGTGGAGGCGGAGGAGATCTCCAACAGATGTTGAGCAGGGTACCGCCGGCTTCGCTCGCTGACTTGCAAAAGGGTGATGCGGTGATGATTGTTTCGACGGAAGGCACGGGTTCGGGTGGCGTCACTGCGATAACGCTCGTCGCTGGCGTCGAGCCCATTTTGCAGGCTTCGCCGAACGGCGGCCAATCGATGATTCTTCCTCCCTGGAGCCTCGATGCGCCCGCCGGAGATGCAGTGCAATGATTTCGACATGCTGACAAATTTGGGCGTCAGCCCGGAAATGGGATGGAATCACGCAGCTTGAGCCACTTGTTTCGAATTGCAGCTGTTCTTCTAGCCTTGACCCTTTTTTGCGCGAGTGGTTTGGGCGCGCAGTCTGGAACCGGCGCCGTTCGCGGCCAGGTAACTGACCCATCGGGCGCATCTGTGCCCAATGCCGTGGTGCAGGTCACCAGCGACACGGGGCAGGCATCGACCGCGAAGAGCGATCGCGACGGAGCCTATGAAGTGAAGGGGCTGGCGCCGGGGAAGTACACGGTGAAAGCCGACGCAAAGGGTTTCCAGGAATATCAGAGCGCGGAGATTCAAATCGCCGCTGGGCAGATTCAGAAGCTCGACCTCCCGCTTGCGCTCGAAATCGAACAACAAAAGGTTGAGGTGACGGCGGAAGGGGGAGCGCAGCTCAGCGTGAACCCCGAAAACAACGCCGGCGCGATTGTGCTATCGGGAAAAGACCTCGACCAGCTCTCGGACGACCCGGATCAGTTACAGTCGGACTTGGAAGCATTGGCCGGCCCATCCGTCGGGCCAAATGGCGGGCAGATGTATATCGATGGTTTCACCGCCGGTCAACTGCCGCCGAAATCCTCCATTCGCGAAATTCGCATCAATCAAAATCCTTTCTCGGCGGAATACGACAAGCTCGGATACGGCAGAATCGAAATTTTCACCAAGCCCGGAACAGACCAGCTTCACGGGCAATTCACGTTGATTGGCAACGACTCGGCTTTCAACTCGCGCAGCCCCTTTCTGGGGACCGCTCCCTTGCCCGGCTACGATACGATTCAATTCAACGGAAGCATTGGCGGACCGCTGAGCAAGAAGGCGTCATTCACCGTCGACGGACAGTACCGGGACATAAATAACGTCGCAGTGGTGAGCGCACAGCTTGAACCGTTACCCGCGCCGCTGCTCACGGAAGCGGTTCCGAACCCGCGCAGTCGCATAAATTTCGCGCCACGCCTCGACTATCAGGTGAGTACGAACAACACACTCACGGTTCGCTATCAATATTACCGGGACAACCAGACCAACGATGCGGTCGGGCAGTACACGCTGCCCTCAGAAGGGTATGACATTCTCACGACGGAGCAAACCCTGCAGGTGAGCGATACGCAAGTCTTTGGCTCGAGAATTGTCAACGAGACGCGATTTCAATTCCTCCGCGATGGGAGCGTTCAGACGCCGCAGAGCACGGCCCCTACGGTGATCGTTCCGTTTGAATTCCAGGGGGGCGGCAGTAACTTTGGAAACATCATCGATCACCAGAATCACTACGAATTGCAGAACTACACGTCGGTCGCATTTGGCAAACACTTCCTGAGGTTTGGCGCACGGCTGCGCGATCTTCAGGAGACGAATAGCGCCACATCCAACTTCAATGGTACGTTCACCTTTCCCACTCTTGCCGCGTATGAAGCGAACGCGCCGATTCAATTTACCCTCACGACTGGGGCGCCCCTGGCGTCTTCGAACCTATTCGATGCGGGCCTCTACGTGCAGGACGACTGGCGTTGGCGTCCAAACGTGACGCTGAGCGCAGGCTTGCGATTCGAGACGCAAAATCACATCGCAGACCACACGGATTTCGCGCCGCGGCTCGGGCTTGCCTGGGGCATCGGCCAGGGAAAATCGCCGTCGCCCAAAACCGTGCTGCGCGCGGGCTGGGGAATCTTTTACGACCGGTTCACGAATGACCTGGTGTTACAGGCGGAGCGCCAGAATGGCGTGACGCAGCAGGAGTACATCGTTACCGATCCGACCTTCTATCCGAATATTCCACCGATCAGCGTGCTGCAGTCGGCGCAAACAGGCGTTCCGACGATTTACCGCATCCAGTCGAACCTGCATGCGCCTTACACGATGCAGACGGCCGTCAGCGTCGAGCGCCAGCTATCGAGAGCGGTCAATATGACCGTGTCGTACGTGAATTCACTGGGCGTTCACCAATTGCTCACAAACAACGTTAACGCCCCCCTACCGGGAACCTACATCGTAGGGGAACCGACGAGCGGGATCCGGCCAAATGGAATTCTGGAGAATATTTATCAGTACGAAGCCGAAGGTTTTTTCAGACAAAATCAGCTCATCACGAATTTTAATGTCCGCGCTGGCACGAAACTTACGCTGAATGGGTACTATTCGCTCAACTTTGCCAATAGCGACACGGCCGGTCCCACCAGCTTCCCCTCGAATCCGTATGATATCGGCGCAGATTACGGGAGAGCATCGTTCGGTATCCGCGATCGCGCGTTTCTAGGCGGAACGATTACGCTTCCCAAGGGTTTCCGGCTGAATCCCTTCATGATTATCAATTCGGGGACGCCTTTTAACATAATCGTGCCGCTGGATTTGCTCGGGACATCCATTTTGAACGATCGGCCCGCGCTCGTTTCTGCCGCGACATGCCCGACCCTCCAGACCGTCGGTTCAAACATCCTGTGCACCCAGTTGGGAACGTTCAATATAATGCCGGCAGCGGGACAAAAAATTATTCCAATCAATAACTACACAGGGCCGAACCAGGTTACGTTCAATCTGCGGCTCTCGAAGACGTTTGGATTCGGGACAAAGAAGGAAGTTGCTGGCGGCGGTGTTGCTGGAGGACCTGGCGCACAAGGCGGATTCGGCCGCGGAATCGGCGGTGGCCCCGGCGGTGGAGGACGCGGTGGTGGTGGTGGTGGAGGCGGGCGCGGTGGCGGCAATTTCGGCGGCGCGGTCCCAAGCAGCCAGCGGTATAGCGTGACGTTCAGCGTGAATGCGCGGAATTTGTTTAACATCGTGAATCCATCCACGCCTGCCGGGAACCTGGGTTCGGCGAGATTCGATACTTCGAATTCTCTGGCGGGTGGCGCGTTCGGGAACGCGTCGGCGGTGCGAATGATTCAACTGCAGGCTCAATTCAGCTTCTAACCATCGCAAGCGAGATATGTTCCTACAGCGGTCAAACGGTTAGCGGATGTATGGGGGCGGAAATCCTGGTCAATGATGTCCTAATGAGGCCGGGGTCGGTGAAGCACCATTTATTTATTGCGGCGGACATCTCCGACTCCCACCGCGCGTGACAGTCAAAAAGGGATTGTCGGGATTCCGGACTAGCTGCCGCCAGTGAGGAGTGTGCGCGTTCCGCGGCGGCTGCGTTCCTGCGAGGTCGTCTCTTTCTGTGCGTTGCCGAGCTGAACGAGCAGCTTGCGCAGTTTGGCGCGCTCTTCGAGATCCATGTCCACCACTTCGAACGCTCGCGCCTGCGTGTTCGCGTCGCGCACAATCGTCTGCGCCCTCACCGGCTTCTGACCCGCGTTCAGCCGCAGATCGACCACGCTGCCCGGATGCAGGCTCTGTTCGCAGACGGCGACGCCGCCGCCGAGCGCCATCTCGGGTATTTCGATGCGGCAATTCTCCCTAAGATTCGTCGTCGTGGCGGAGACCGGACGTTCGAGCCGCAGGCGCGGATAGCGTCGCTGGCGAATGGCCGAGGAAGTCGGATCGCTGTCGAGAATTTCGATGGAGAACTCCGCAATGTTCAGCCCGCTTCGAGGTATGAAATGGCGCGCCCAATCAGCATCGATTTTCTCGAGAGCTTGCGCCGCCACAAGTCTCAGCTCCGACGGATGAGCCCAGCGCCACGCCTTTCGCGCTTCCGCGACCTTGCGTAGGATCGCTTCGGAACCGGCCGTGCGAAGCCGGCCGAGCGCTTCGATGGCCTTCAGGCGTAGATATTCGGTCGAGCCCTTGGGCACATCTCCCTCGGCGATACGCAGTAGCATCATGTCGGCCGCGTTCTCTCCGCTCATTCCGATTTCATCGATGGCCAGCGGACGAATCAACGTATCGAGAACGTCAAAAAGCTCGAGCAACAGCCGGCCACGATCCGCGGCGTCGCTGGCGGCGATCTGGCGCACCACGCGGTCATGCGCCGTCCTCTTCCACTCTTTCATGCGCTCGGGCAGCACCCGCTCGACGGTTTCGCGATCCATCCGCGCGAGGATCCCAACCGTGTCAATTGCCTCGCTGGTCTCGCCCTGCCGAAGCTGCGCACGCAGGTGGTCGAGCCCTTCCGTCCCGAGCGCGTCCATCATCGATACCAGCAGCTCGCAATCCTCGCGGAATCCAGCACGGCCGAATCGGGTGGCGATTTGTTCCGCTGCATGTTCTGGCAACCGCCGCAGCAGGTCCCGGAGGCCCGACGGAACGGCCCCGGCTCGCAGCGATTCGTCAATGAATTCGGGAAGGTGGTTCTCGACGGCAATCCGGGGGCGCAGGCTCTTCCCGGTTCCCGGCCGCTCCGCATCCACATAGTTCAACATCTCGACGGAGCGTTGTATCGCGGGATAGCATCTCTGGTTCCGCGCTTCCTGCGAAAGGCGGACGAATGCGGCGCTGACGAGGCTTTGCAACTCCGAATCATGTTCTTCGGTAAGCTGGATGCCGACTTCGCGAATCGTTTCTACAAACAGTTTCTCATCGCTCTTTGCGTAGACCGGCGCGAGCTCCGCAAGACCCATCGCAGACTGGCGGCGCGCTTCAGGAGACTTGTTCCTGATGCAGCTCGCATAATTGCGCAGCGTGTTCTCGGCGGCCTGGGTTTCTCCGCGAGAAAGCAGGTCGTCGATATACTCTCGCACCTTCGGGGCCGGAACGCACCAGATGTCCGCGGATTCGATGACTGCCTTCTTCTTCTCCTCCGGCACCAGCGCCCAGAATTCCTGCGCGAGCACGTCGATGTGCGACCCTACATCGATTCCGGCCCGTTTCATTCGCTGCTCGTATATGCCGAGAACCTTCCGCAGGCCGTCGAGCTCCGTGCTCATCTCGTCCAGCATCTGTCGGACGGCATCCACCTTCAAATCGCCGCGTTCGTATCTTTCGAGCGCGAACCGGACGGCGATATTCTCAGCCAATTTCAACAGCGTCGGCTTTTCCGACGACTCATCAGGTGCCTGCGCAGCGAGAGCAGACAGCGCTTGGCTGACGGTGAAGCGCGCCCGGCGCGGCAGTGACGACAGCCGGGATTGGAACGAAGCGGGATCAAGTTTGTCCTTCGCCCCCTCGCTCGTCCGGGCAATCTGAGCCAGCACTTGCAGGATCCCTTGCAACTCATCCTCACGCAGGACCATCAGGCCCGTTTCGACTGCCATCGTGCCGGGGCCCCCGCGGGCAGAGCGATTGCCGCGGATCCCCGAGGATGCGCTGGTCCAACGCCAGGGCTCACCCCTAACGGGCGCAAACGCGCTAGAGCTCCCGCCCGGCCCAGTTCCACCATGGCCGGCGCTAGGGCCTTCCCCGGTAGAGCCGCTAATGGATTCTGTGCCGGATCCAGATTCGCCAGTTCCTCCGGTTCCCCCAGGTCCGCCTGCTCCCCCGGTTCCCGCACCTTCGCCCTTTTCTGCTTTCGTGCCTTCTGCTGCAACGATCAGCTGCAGAAGCTTCTCGGGGTCGTTCAGGAGCTTGTCGGTCTGGTCGGAGTTCATCCCCAGAGTGCGGGCGGCGAGTTGTGCAGCTACTGTCGACTTGGCGACCGCCGAGTCCGCCGGCACGAAACAGACCTCGTTGACATGAATATGCGGATCGCCCTCAAGTGCCACCTTCAGTTGCTCGGCAAGCTGTGCGGGTTTCGAACTGGAACCGGTCGGAAAGCCTCGCACGAGGCGCGCCAGGCTGGCTTGCGTTACTTTGGGGGAGAAGTGAATGCTCGCAATGCCCGCTGCCGAAAGCATCCGCGCGAAGCTCTTCTCCGCTGCCGCAGACTCGAGAGGGGTACCGTCGAGCAGCAGTTGGTCGCCTGAGGCGGCGAGCAGCAAGCCGGCTTCGTCGTCAGGGCCAAGCGCGGCGCGCAACTCGCTCCAGGCCGTCTCGTATTGCTTGGCTGTCCGCGGATGTCCGAAGTCGTACATCCTCGCGAACTTGAGCAGAATGTTCAAGCTACGGACAAAGGCGCGAGCCGCTGCGGGCCGGGCATTGTTGATCGTCTGCGTCATAGTGTGGGGGCGTGCGGCTTGCCCTACGAGGAATACTGAGTTTTTGCCCGGTAACGGGCAATGGTACGCGTGTCCTGTTTAGTACTGACCGATGGTCCTACCTCGCGGGTGGGGTGAGCGTTCCGTTAACCGTCTGAAGGAGAGCTTTTCTTAAGCCAGGCTTCGAGTCCTGTGACATCTCGCAGGATCGCCTTAGCTCCCAATTTAGCGAGCGTCTCTCGACGAGCCCGGCGCGCCTTACCGTCCTGCGGCAAGACGCCGACGAACGGAATCTGCGCAGCCTGGGCCGCGAGCGCGTCGTCGATGTTGTCGCCCACATACAAAGCCCTGGACGGCTTGCGTCCGTTAAGTATCCTCAACAGGCCCTCCGGGTGCGGTTTCGGCCGTTTCACGTCTTCCACGGTGACGATGTGCCGGAAGAACTCACGAACTCGGAGGCGATCGAGCGTGTGATCCATTTCCTGCCGAACGCGCCCCGTAAAGAGCGCGAGCTCCGCCACGCTTGCTAGGCGCCGCAGGCTCGCCCGCGGGAGCAGCCACTTCTCGCGTGAGACGTTTCCCTTGCCTTCCTCGCCCCAGTAGATTTCCACGAACTTCCTCTTCACCTCCTCGTACGGCGCCTTTCCGCCGAGCAAGTGGACCCATGCAGTCGAGAGCTTCCAATCATCATTGAAACCCGATTGGTTCTTCCAACGGTGCAGTTCGGCGCGCGTGACGCGCTCCCCCGTGAAAAATCGCACCGTCTCAATCACGGTCTGGTGGAAGGACCCGCGCACGTCCACAAGGACGCCGTCCACGTCGAAGATGATTACGTCGAGCTGAGATTTCATTCGAGGAGTGGCAATCGTTCAGGAATGAGGTTCGCCCGCATCTCCGGAGGTTTCCGATGTCTCGCCGGCTTCTGTTTCCGCCGTTGTGTCCGGCGCTTCGGGCGCGTCAAGCGCATCCGACGACCATGCTTCGCCGGGCGCCATCGCCGATTCGCCTTCCGATTGCGATGGCGTCTCAGCCCGCTCAGCGACCGGTACCGATGCTGACGCAATCGCGGACGCCTGGGCGGTGGATGATCGGCCTGCTGCCGCCATTGCAGCGATGGGCTCGGCGCTCGCGGCCGCCTGAAGAACCTCCAGCCGTTTTGCCAGAACATCCGCCAGCAGGTCGATCACGATCTTCGCGCCGCTTCCGTCGGAATCCTTCGCAGGGTTGTACGCGGCAACCTCGATCGCTGCGAGATGCTTCTGCTTCGCGAAGACCTCGAGCGCGTCGCGCACTTCCTGAAATCCCAGACCTCCTGCGCCCGGATAGTTCGTTGCTTGAAAGTCCGCCATCACATCCACACCGAAGTGCAACACGCATTCGTAGCCGCTGCCGTGAATGCGTTCGACAGCCGCCTGAGCGGTATTCGCCGCACCTATCCGCCTGACATCATCGGCAAGATACCGACGCAGCGGCGAATGTCGCAGCACTTCTTCTTCCGCCGGGTCGACGCGATCCACGCCGAAAAGGGCGATGTCCGGCTCCCGGACCAAAGGCGGCTCACCCCAGAACCGGACCAACTCAGCGGCGCCGCGTCCCGTGACATGCGAAATCACCATCCCGTCGAGACAGCCCGACGCCGTTGTCGCGGGCGTGTGCAAATCGGCATCACGATCCATGTAGACCAGGCTGACGTGGCGGAAATACCGGCGAACACCTGCGATTGTTGCGAGCACCGCCGAGCAGTCACCGGTCAGAATCAGCGGAAGCGCGCCGGATTTGACGGCCTGTTCTACACGCGGCTTCAAGGCCTCGAGCGAAGCCAAAACACTGGAAAGATTCCGCGCGCGCGGGCTTTCGTCATCTGGTTTGTAGACCTGGGGAGGATCGTCGCCGAGATCCGTGACTTCGTAACCAACCGACCGCAGCCGCTCGATCAGGCCCGCCGCGCGCAACGCAGCGGGGGCGCCTTCGTGGCCCGGCGACATCGCGGCCGCACTCGTTGGCGAACCCAACAGGGCAATCTTGTTCGTCTGGCGGACGATTTTGACCGCCACTCACACGCTCCTTGCCGTTTGGTTGCTGGCTGCTCGCCGAGGACAGATCAGTTCGCGGCGCGACCTTGCCGTGCAGCGAGCTCCGGCGGAAGGGTGAAACGCACATCCTCGCGAATCAAGTCCAGGTCTCGATGGTTCGTAAACCCAAATGACGAGAGCCGCTGGCTCACTTGCTCGACGAGAATCTCGGGTGCCGAGGCGCCGGCCGTCAGCCCGAGGCTGTCCACGCCCTCGAGCCAGCTGGCGTCGATGTCGTTCGCATCCTCGATCAGCCGCGCCGTCACGCCGGCGCGTTGCGCGACTTCCACCAGACGGTTCGAATTTGAGCTGTTCGCCGACCCGACGACCAGAATCAATTGCACCTCGCGGGTGAGCGCCTCAACCGCTTCCTGCCGGTTCTGCGTTGCGTAGCAAATGTCATCGGATGCGGGGCCCGCAATCGTTGGAAAACGTTGCCGCAGCCGCGCCACAATTTCCTGCGTGTCGTAGAGCGAAAGCGTCGTCTGCGTCAGAAAAGCCAACCGCGACGGGTCCGGCACCTCCAGCTTGTCGACTTCGTCTACGCTGCCGACCACGACGGTCCGATCCGGCGCTTCGCCAGACGTGCCGACGATTTCCTGGTGGTCCCGGTGGCCGATGAGGATCAGCGTCCGGCCTTCGCGCGCGAACTTAAGCGCTTCGAGGTGGACCTTCGTGACGAGCGGGCATGTGGCATCGATCACTCGCAGTTGGCGTTCCTTCGCCTCGGTGCGAACGCGCGGTGGCACGCCATGGGCGCTGAAAACCAGTACGGCTCCGACCGGCACTTCTTCGATCGTTTCGACGAAAATGGCGCCGCGCCGTCGCAACTGGTCCACCACGTAACGGTTGTGCACGATCTCGTGGTGCACGTAAACCGGCCGCCCGTAAGCTTCGAGCGCCAGTTCCACAATGTCCACTGCGCGGACGACGCCCGCGCAGAACCCCCGAGGCCGCACTCTCACGAGCGTCTTAGCCCCGTTCTTCACGCTCCGGATGTTCGTCAGTGTCAATGTCTTCTCCACCATCCAGCAGTATCTTACCTGAACCGGCTAGTTCCCCGCTACCCTGTTCCCAGGGTAGTGCTGGCGAATTGCAAACCATCGAGCTCGAAATTTTGTAAGCAACCAAAGGCGCTTTGGTGTATCTTACCAGTCGGGTGCATCCTCCGCACCCGCACCGCTGCGCCAGCGGCAACCCCCACGATACGGGGCCATCTGGAGGCAGCGTTCGGGAATCTCCCGCAGCGCTGATCCAGCCTTCACCCAACGCGAGGGGTCGGATAAGTTCTTTCGCCAAGGGTCTATTCGTCGCGGAAGCAAATGCCTTTCCGCTCTCGAAAGAGGAGGATCTATGAAGTCTGTTATCACGATTTGCGCCGTGGTCTTGGTTGCGCTTTCCCTGACCCCGGCGGTTCACGCCCAGTCAACTGAGCTAGTCCCGGGGACGCAGGTGCGCCTTACCTTGATCGACGGTCTGAGCACGCGCGTTGCCCACGATGGCGACCCTTTCACGGCGATTGTGGCCGAGCCGGTTTTTTCCGGCAGCCAACTCGTCCTGCCCGCGGGAGCAAGAATCCATGGGACGGTTTCGGGCGTCGATCGCCCGAAGATGTTCTCGATGTTCCGCGGCGGCGCATCCATGAATCTGATCTTCAACTCGATTGAGGTCGAGAGCCGTATCTTCCCCGCCAAGATGAGCATCCTCTCGATCTACAGCGGTGAGACGGACATGGGCAAGCAGCGGAAGGACCTCAGGACCGTCGAAGGAGAGGTCGTTGAGCAACGTCAGGGCGTGAAGAGTGATGTCGAAGACGTCGCCATTGGCACAGCGGGCGGTTCCACGGTCGGCCTGATCTTCAGCCACGTGCTGAGAGGCACGGTATTTGGACTTGTGGGCGGCGGCGCTTATATCGCAGCGAAGAAGGGCAAGGACGTCGAACTACCGGCGCAGACCGGCATGCTCGTGCGCATGGATTCGACCCTGTCGCTTCCTGCAACGCTGCTGCACAACGCGTCATACACGTCGAGCGGCAACTGAACCGGCCGGCTTTGTGGTCTGTGGCGGCGCCGGCTGCCCTAGCTGACTGCGTTTGTCCGGAAGAGCCGCTCGGGGCTTGCTCGGTTGAGCCTCGCGCGTCTTGGGATGAGTCGTAGAAGGCGAGCTAGGCGACATTGCCCGTCCCGCCGTTGTGAGCGGCCGGATCGATCGACCATAGTTGTTCTGGTTGCAGCTAGGCGAACATACGGCCGGAATCCATCGGCTCGACCCGCACACGCTCGAACAGCACGGGTCGCGAGTTGGTAGCGCCTCTTCAGGACTGGTTGTGCCGGCCACCGCGAACCCGTTTTTCTCGAGCCGTCCGGTGGTGAGTTCTACCTGATCGGGGTCGTCATCCAACACGCACACCGGTAGGTTCTTGCCGCTGTTCCTGTCGCGGGCTTTTCCACCAGCGCCCTCATTGCCCGCTCTCAGGCACGGCATGTGCCAGAGTGCACCGTAGCGTTCTCGGTCAGAGGAAATCGGACCACAACGGGAAGCTTGGCACTCTTGAGGTGTAAGGCTTCTGAATTGTGGGGCTTAGTTGGCCGGACAACGATTCACTACGGGATGCAACAGCGACCCTCGCGACCGACATCGTTCTCGAAAGATCGCCCAGCGTTCCGAACTGGAACCTGAATCTCAAACAGGAACTGCGCCCGGCCCACGATCACACCTCAAGCTACTTTGCTCTCCGAGCCGCTCGATGCCGCGGCTGTCTCCTTGAAGGGAACGCGGACGCAGTCGTTCCAACTGAACCAGCGTCCGTCCTGTCACGTCCGTCGTTACACTGGTGGCCTGGTAGGAAATCGGTATGTGATGGCCCCTCCGCGAAGGCCTGAAGCAGGTGCACGAACACCACGGAGCCCTCGCGCAAGGAAGACCGCAGGTTGATTTCCTTCTTCTCGTCGCCGCCCCAGGTCAGCGCCGTCTTCTCGACAAAGAACTTCTCCGACGCGTCCCAACCGGACACCTCCACGCGATAGCTGTTGGTGTTCTCCATCTCAGATCCCGATTGAAAATCCACGATCCGGCCTCCGTCCAAAAGGAGTGCAGGAGCGATGCCAAAGCTGATCGGCGAGCGCGATTCAACCGTAGGGACTTGGCGAGCTTTCACGCACCATCGCGCGAGCGCCATTGCTCCTTCGGCAACAACTTGTGCGCCTTTGAACCAGCTTCGCGCAGCGGCCCTCGCCTTTCGCGGTACAAAACGCTGTGCTAGACTCCGCGAAGCAGTTGCGCTGCAAGAAACTTTGCCGTGTAGACTGCCTATCGGTGGAACTTCGGGCTCTGTGCAACGATTCCCCGCAAACCCCGCCAGGCCCGGAAGGGAGCAACGGTAGCGGGTCAGCTTCGTGTGCCGCGGAGTACCCGAAGTTCCTCTCATCGCGAGGGCAGCTGACGAGCGACGAAAGAAAGAATTCCTCGAATGAGCTACAAAGTCATCGCGCGAAAATACCGGCCGCAGACGTTCGCGGAAATCGTGGGGCAGCAGCACGTGACGCGCACGCTCGCAAACGCGATTGAATCGAACCGCGTGGCCCACGCCTACATTTTCTCGGGCGTGCGCGGCGTCGGTAAGACGACGGCGGCGCGGATCCTGGCGAAGGCGCTCAACTGCGCGAAGGGTCCGACCTCCCAGCCCGACAACACGTGCGATTCCTGCCGTGAGATTTCCGCCGGGACGTCGCTCGACGTCCTTGAGATCGACGCGGCCTCGAACCGCGGCATCGATCAGGTACGCGAGCTGCGCGAGATGGTGCGGTACGCGCCCGCCTCAAGCCGCTACAAAATCGTGATCCTCGATGAAGCCCATCAGCTCACGGACGAAGCATCGAATGCGCTCCTGAAGACTCTCGAGGAGCCGCCTGAACGCGTCGTCTTTATTCTGGCGACTACGCGCGCGGAGGATCTCGTCGAGACGATCAAGTCGCGCGCGCAACTCTTTCAGTTCCGCTCGCTCACGTTCCAGGAGATTGCCGGCGAGATCGCGCGGATTGCGAAAGCCGAAAACCTGCGGATCGATTCGGGCGCGGTTGCCGTGCTCGCGCGTGCTGCCGAAGGTAGCATGCGCGACGGCCTCTCGCTGCTCGAACAGGCCATCGCCTACGCGGGCGATTCGATCGAAGACGCGCAGGCACGCGAGCTTCTCGGCGTCGTGGCCGAAAGCGTGCTCGACGATCTCGTCGAAGCGATTGCCGCTCAATCCGCCGGGCGCGCTTTGAGCCTCGTCCACCGGCTCATCGCCGACGGACAGAACTTGCAGCACTTCTGCCGCGAAGCCATCCGCCACTTCCGCAATTTGCTCGTCGTCCGCGTGTGCGGCGCGGACTCGGATCTCGTCGCCGCGCCGGCCGATGAACGCCCGCGCCTGGCCGAGCAAGCCGCTCGCTTCGGAGAAGAGGATCTCACGCGGTTCTTCAACATCCTGCTGGCCACCGATGACGACCTGCGGCGCAAACCCGACCCGCGCCTCCATCTCGAACTCGGTTTGCTGCGAATCATCAATGCGCAGCGGCTCGCGCCGCTCGAGGAGGCTCTTGCGGAATTGCGAGGCGATGCTCGTGCGAAGCCCGTCCGGCCGATGTCCGGAGCCGCGCCGCGTGCAACACCCCCGGCGCAAACGGTCTCGGCTTCGTCCTCGGGCGCGGCGGCCGTCCGCATGGCGCGGTCCGCTGAACCCGCGCTGCCGACCGCGCCTGCAACGCCGGCGGCGCGCGCCGCTTCGCCCGTTCCCGCGTCGCCGCCACGAATCGTGGTCCGCGCCGCCGAAGACTTGACGAGCGGACTGGCCTCCGCGCAGGTCGATGCGATCAAAGCCGCGCTACAGGGACAAAAGTTTTTGTGGTCCATGGTCGAGCATGCCACGCGCTGGGAGATCGAAGGCGGCGAGCTGCGGCTCTTCTTTCCGACCGAGAGCCGCGCGCTCGCCGAAATGTTGCAGGCGCGCGACCCGATGGAGCGATTGCGCACAGTCTTACACCAAGTCGTGGGCCAGCCGTTGCGCGTCTGTGTTAAACTGGATTCGGTTCGGGCGATGTCGGGCCGCGGCTCGGAACTTCGTGCGCGGTTCGAGGAAGATCCCATCGTTCGAGCGATGCTCGAAAAGTTCGGCGGACAGATTTCGAAGGTCAAGCGCCCGGGCGAGGAATAGAGCATGGAAGTCAAAGCGCTGCAGCAGATGCTCTCGCAGTTCCGGCAGGTGCAGGAGAAGCTCGAGAAGCAGATTGACGAGCTTTCCGTCGAGGCATCGGCCGGAGGCGGGATGGTCTCCGTGAAGATGAACGGTCAGAAACAGCTGACCGAAGTGCGCATCGAGCACGACGTCTTCAAGAGCAAGGATCAGGAGATGCTGCAGGAGTTGATTCTCGCCGCTGTGAACGAAGCCACGCGCCGCGTCGACGAAGAATTGTCCAAGCAGATGAAGGACATCGCCGGCGGCGTACCCGGAATCATGGGCCTGAAAATCCCCGGCCTGTTCTGAATTTATTCTCCCCTGCGGCGATTCCCTTTCGCGGCTTCCTATTGAAACTCTGCACGCAAAAGAAAAAGGCGGAGCGCTCACCTAGTGCGGTGGACAAACTCCGCCCTTTTCCAAAATGCGTGTCACCCTTATCGCGGCGGTGGCCCCATGCTGCTGCCAGGCGCTCGGTGGAACAGTCCGATGTAGACAGTGCCGGTCAGAACGTGACCGTCCGCTGCCTTTAGGATGTCATCGCGGCTGGCACCCGCAGGCAAGTCGAGCTTCGTATCCAGCGCGAGCAGCTCGAGCGTGTAGTGGTGGGGCGGCCCCGCTGGTGCGCACGGCCCCATGAAGCCGGGGCGTCCCATAATGTTGTTGCCCTGAACGCCGACCGTTGCCGGAGCGTCAGCCTTCACGCCCTCGGGCAGGCCGGTCGAATCACCAGGAATGTTGAATACGATCCAGTGCGTGATGTCGTCGAGCGACTTTCGCGCATGCGCATCCGGATCGTGCAGAAGCAGGATGAAACTCTGTGTGCCCGCCGGCGGATTTTTCCACTGAACGGGCATGGAGGTCATGCTGTTGAATCCTCCGGGGCCCGCGCAGGAGTATTTATCTGGAATCACGCCGCCGTCGCTGTACGCGTCAGTCGTAATCTGCAACGGTGGTCCTGGCGGTGGGCCGCCGCCTCCCGGTCCGCCGCCTCCGGGACGTCCTCCCGGTGCTCCGCCGCCTGGGGGTGGTCCCTGTTGTGCGGCCGCCGGAAAAATACTGGCGGCGAGCAAGAATGCCAAAGTGATGAGCAATCGTTTGCTTGTAATTCTCATTCCGTCTTTCCTCCCATTTCCCTTGCGGGATGTTCCCAAACCCTGTTTAGAAGACTCGGCCCGAAGGCGACCAATTGTAGCTTGCGCCGAACAGCAGATGCAACGATCTCGCTGCCACCTCAGACGGCGCCCTGCGACGTTTCGTTTCATGTCCGACTCTGCAATAATCGAATCGGAGACCACACGACATGCCAGATTTTGCGCCATCGGTCGCGCGACTGATCGATGAACTGAAACGTCTGCCCGGCATCGGGCAGAAGACGGCGCAGCGGCTCGCCTTCTACCTGCTGCGCGTGGACCGCGGACAGGCGCTCGCGCTTTCCGACGCGATCCGCGAGGCGAAGGAAAAAGTCCGCGAATGCTCTGTCTGCAACAACATTACGGATGCCGATCCTTGTCTCTTCTGCACCAGCGCGACCCGCAACCGCTCGCAGATCTGCGTGGTCGAAGAGGCCACGAATATTCAGGCCGTCGAAAAGACGCGGCAGTTCAACGGCCTTTATCACGTTCTCGGCGGCGCGCTTTCGCCGCTGCAAGGCATCGGCCCGGATCAGCTCAAAATCAAAAGCCTCATCGAGCGGCTCAAGGGCGGCACCGTCGAAGAAATCATCATCGCGACGAATCCCACGGCCGAAGGCGAAGCGACCGCCGTCTATCTTTCGAAGCTCATCAAACCGCTCGGCGTCCGCGTGACGCGCATCGCCATGGGCATCCCCGTCGGCTCGGACCTCGAATACGCCGATGAAGTCACAATGCTCAAGGCCATGGAAGGCCGCCGCGAGCTTTAATTTCTAAGGCTCGGGCGGCGCGTCCGCTGAATATCCGTTCGGATAAAAATGGTTTGCGGTGATGTACGGCAAGAACCGCGCGCCGAACCAGATCGTGTTGTTCTTCTCGACCTCCACCTTCGGCAAGCTCCAATTCAGTTGCGGCTCCGGATAGTAGGTGAACTTCTTCGTGTCCGGGTCAAATTTAACGAGCGAGCTTTGCGGCTGGTCGGAAATCCATATTTTGTCCGTCTTGTCGGGCCAGACATCGTACGGATTGGCGCCCTGCGTCGGCATTTTGATTTCGGTCATTTTCCCGGTTGCGGGATCGAGCCGCCCAACGATTCCGGTGGTGTACTCCGAGAACCAGACGATGCCTTTCGAGTCCACTCCGAGGCGGCGAATCTGTCCCCACGACGATGGCGCGTAATACTCCGTGTACTCCTCAATCTTGGGATTAAATTCCGTGACCTGGCCCTTGCTGTATCCGGCGCCCCATACGGTCCCGTCCGTCGGGCTGATCGCCAGACCGTAGATCAGGTTGTCGGGCGTCGGCGTCTGCCACTGATGCACGACGCCTGTCTTTGCCACCAGCTCTCCCACGCCGCCCGGCCCCTTCACCATGCCGAACCAGACGTTGTCATCCTTGTCCGTCGCCACCTGTAACATGCCGCCGCGCCGCGGAGTGTAGTGCCTGATCTGCTTGCCCGTCTCCGGATCGAGTTCGCCCAATTGCCCGCCGGTAATCTCCGCCCAATAGACGTGCCCCTTGCTGTCGACCGTGATGCCGTGCATGAAAACGTAGGTGTCGGGTCCCTTCAGCGGATACACCTTATACCGCTTGTTCGGGTCGAGCTGCGTCGGATCGAGATGAACCATCGCGTTCGCGGTGGGATTCGCGTACCAGACGCCGTCCGGCACGATGAACGGATCGTGCAGGAGTTGCGGCACGGGACGCCCGTCCGGCCGAGCGACCCACGGATCCTGCGCCGTCACGCCGTCGATTTCGTTCGCGCCGATCAAGGCGCCTTTGAACGGCGGACGCGGAAAATTGTCCGGAATGTCGTAGGAAACGTAAATGGCCTTCACGAGCGCCTCTTCGTCGATGACCGGCGGATCGACCTTGAGCCTCTTGTCCGGCGTTCCGGGACCGAAATTCGTTGCGAGATATTCGGCGATCTGATCTTTCTGCGCGCCGGTGAGGTACGTGTGGCCGAGATTCGTACCGAACGGATTGTCCGTCGGGCCGGTTTCCGTCATGCGCGCGATGCCGATGCGAAAGCCTTCCTTGGTTCGATGCATCGTCCCAAACTCGGGGCCGTGGCATCCGGTGCAATTCGCTTTCAGCAGATCGCGGCCCGGCCCGGGAGGATACAGGTCGTCCATGGTGTTGACCCACACGGTATTCACGGCGGCGCCAGGACCGCCGGCGGCGGCGTTCATTCCCTCGGTGGACGCGCCCTGCGTCGCGGCCGTGTGCGCTGCTAGGTTCTTCACGGCGATATCGACGGTTTTATTTTCGCCGGGGGCCAAATCGATCCGCAGAGTCGGCGACGCGTAACCCCGCTCCAGCACGATCACGTCGTACGATCCGGGCAAGGCCTGCGGCACGGTGTAGTGTCCCTTCACCGTGAAAACCGTGTACCAGAGCTTGTAGGTGAGGTTGTGCACCGTCACGCGGAATCCGATCACGTCGCCTTGATCCGCGGTCACCGCGCCGGCGAGCGTTCCGCGCGCCGGTGAATTCTGCGCCTTCGTCGAAGGACTCAGCAAGACGAGCGCGGCGATTCCTGCAAGACACAGCGAAATCATCGCCGGAAAGAGAAAGCGCCCACGCACTCGACCGTTCAGTTTTCTCATCTCGCATTCCCCCTTCGAAGGAACCTGCCACGCGGACCCAAACCCGGGGGGATTGTATTCCGAAAGCCGCTGGTTTGGAAACGAGCAAGGCGGGAAGAGACGGAATTCCGCGATCTGCGAGAAATTGGCGATTAGAAATGGTCGCCGTCGTTTGTTTGCAACGGGTTGGGCATGATTCTAATAATTGGAGTTTGCGATTAGAAAACCATAGGAGGACGATGCGGTCGGCCTGAAGGCCGCCGCTATGAAGGCAGAAGCAGGTCCCTCGTCGCCCAGACTGCGGCGTCGCTCCCTTTCTTCGTCAGGGCAGGCCGGTCCGATTTCAGGACTCGGCAAGGTCCATCGGACTCCAGAAACCGGAGATGACGATCCTCGTCGGATGGTCAAGCGCGTTGGCCGAAGGCTCGAAGGGCAGCGTGCTCGTGCGGGTAGATTTCGAAAAGCTTGTTCAGGCGGGAGATCTCGAGGACTTCCAAAACCATCTGGTTCACGCCGGCCAACTTCATCTCTCCTCCCGCCTGCCGGACGACGGAATAGGAGCGCACCAACTCACCGATGCCGTAACTGTCGATAAATTCGACCCGCGCGAGATTGAGGATGAATTTCTTCGTACCTTCGCCCGTGGAGACGTGCATCAGGTCGCGGAGTTTGGTGTGGCCGTCGGTCAACGTGAGCCTCCCGACTGCCTCCACCGCGACGACGCGGTCGATCCGCCGCGTGTAAAGTTCAAATCCCATTGCGGCGTCACCTCGCGAGGCCAATTTCGCGCAAGCATCCGGCGGCTTTCTTCATCCCCGATTTCAGTGGCGCCGAAGAGAGATTCTTCGACTGCGCGTCCCCACCCGGAGATCGAAAAAACGCGATCTCCGGGAAAGGACAAAACGTCCGGACGCTCCGCTCAGAATGACGATTCTAAGGGGAGGCCCGATCCATATAAAGGCGCTGTGTCAGTGAGAAAATAGCCTGAAGTGTTGAAGGATTGCGAATATCAGCAAGATTACAATCGAGACGAGCATCACCCTTTCACCAAAATCCCGCCGCTTCAGCAGACGCCACATTTCGACACCCCTCAGCTTGCTGTTTCGCGCAACCGAGAACTGGGTCGGAAGACTTGCGAGGCAAGCGCAAACGCAAGCCTACCGCAAAAGAAGCGAGAAGTACAATTCATATTCGGTGAACTGTGGATAACTGCGATTTCGTCCTTAACTACATCCATCTGAATCAAGGCCCGATTGTTGTGCGGCCAACGACGGAAGGGTGTATAGTTCAAGCGTCTAGTCACACACCTTCCGCCGCGCCCGCCATGGGCGACGGTTCCTGTGCCGCAAGGCATACATCCCGCAGAACGAGTATGACGCCTTCTGGGCAGTCCAACTGGCAGTCGGGGTGTCGTCAGGGGAAACCCCATTTAAAAAGGACACAGATGAACCCACAAGCAGCAACAGCAATGCAGCCGGCCAAGGGGCCAGTAGCAGTCAAACAGTCCGCCACCAGCGATGTTCCCGACCAGATCCAGCAAACCTACGACTCGATCGCCCGCAGAGCATTCGAGATTTTTAACGATAATGGCAGGTGGCTCGGTCACGAATTGGAGAATTGGTTCCGTGCCGAGTCCGAACTGCTGCACCCCGTACACCTGGAAATTGCAGAGTCTGATGACAGCCTAACCGTTCGGGCCGAGGTGCCGGGTTTCAGCACCAAGGAACTCGAGATCCATGTCGAACCACGCAAGCTGACGATCGCGGGCAAACACGAAGCCCAAGAAGAGAGCAAGAAGGGCAAGAGGGTCTACTCCGAGAGCTGCGCGAAGGAGATCCTGCGGGTCGTTGACCTGCCAACTGAGGTTGACAGCTCGAAGGTGAGCGCGATCTTGAAGGATGGCATCTTGAACGTCGAACTGCCCAAGGCAACCCATGCCAAGACGGTTCGCGTCGAGGCCAGGACGGAAAGGTAATCAGAAAGAGCAGCGGGGCGGGAACGGCCGCGGTCGGCACCCGCCCTGCCTGCATCCCGCATGACGTCGGATTTCGGTTACCCTTTCGTACAGGCCAGACTGTCCACTCGACCGAGGCGAAGCGCGGTGCTACGCTTAAAGCTTGCCTCTCAGAGGGGTACGTGGCCGAGTCTCTACCATCGAATGACCCTGGATCCCAGAAGCGGCGCAGCACGCGCATCGTGCAGGCTGTGCCGGTCACGGTGACGGGTGTGGACGCGCTCGGGCAGCCGTTCAAAGAGCGCACCACGACCCTGATGGTCAACTGCCACGGCTGTAAGTACCAGTCGAAGCACTACGTCCCGAAAAATTCGACGGTCACGCTGGAGATTCCGCGGCCTGAAGCGGACGCTGGGGCGCGCACGGTAGTTGGGCGCGTGATCTGGGTCCAGCGGCCGAGAGCAGTGCGCGAACTTTTCCAAATCGGCCTGGAGTTCGATGTCGCCGGAAACGTCTGGGGGATCGCGTTCCCGCCCGAAGACTGGTTCCCCGTCGCGGGAGAAGGGGCCGCGGCAGCGCCCGCACCGGCGCCGCGAACACCGGCTGTCTTCTCTCAGGCGGGCACCCCCGCGGTCGAGCACGCCGCCGTCCCCGCGCCAGGAGCACCCGAAACTCCTGCGGCGCAGCCGACGGCGCCTTCGGACGAGGGCAAGATCCACATCGTACCGGAACCCGAGCCATCCCCCGAAGCACAGCTCGCGGCCGCGCGCCAGATGGCGAAGGTGGTTGCGGAGGCCAAGGACACTCTCGACAAATCACTGCGCAAGGAAGCGCAAACGGCGATCAACGACGAAATGACGATCGTGCGCCAACAGCTCGACGTGCAGCTTCACGAAGCTGTCGAGAAGGCCATCAAGGTCTCGATGGAGCGCGTGTCGGAATCGAGCGTGCGAAAGGTGGTGCAGCAGGCGGCCGACCGCACGGCGGCGATTGTCGAGGAGGCGCGCAGGGCAAGCGAGGCAAGCGCCGGGCAACTGGACGCGAAGATTCGCCAAGCCGTGGAGCAAGCCGTCACGCACGCGGCCGAAAGCGCGGCGCAACAGGCTGCGGCTCAGGCGGCGACCCAGAACTTGAAGCAGACCGTGGAAGACGCGGTCGAGCGCGTCATCTCCGAGCGAGAGGCTGTTTCACCGTCGCTCCAGATTCTCTCCTCCCCGGAGGCGGCGCAGCAGCATCTCGACCAGTGGAAGAAGAGCCTCGAAGAAACGGCGCAGGGCGTCCGCAACCAGACGGTCGAAGAGTCGCAAGCCGATGCAGCGGCGGCGAAACAGCGTTGGAACGAAGAATTTCAGAACACGGTGGCGGCCGCGTCGCAGAAACTCGACGAAAAACTCGCCGACGTCTCCCAGGCGGCGCTGGCACAGACGGCTGAGGAGCTCGCCGCCCGCAGCTCCAGTCTGCAAGCCTCGCTCGATCAGGTGGCCGCCGAGGCGCAATCCACTGTCGAACAGACCCGACGGCGTCTCGACGAGATCGTTGCTACGCGCGCGGGCGAAATTGAGCGGCGGGCCGATCAGGTGGCCGCCAAGGCGCAATCCACCGTCGAGCAGACTCAACAGCATCTCGACGAGATCGTTTCCGCGCGCTCGTCTGAAATCGAGCGGCGGGCCGATGAGGCGCTCGCCGAACGCACGCGGCAACTCGAGCCCGTACTCCAAAACGCCTCGCAGAAGGTGATCGACCAGTTCTCAAACGAGCTCGATCAGAAATTGGCGCAGGGAATCGCCGAAGCGCAACAGGCGGCCTCCGATCTGGCGAACGCCGGGCAGCAGGCGACGCAGCTCGAGAACAACATTCGCGAGCAAGTCCGCCGCGCTTCCGAAGAAGCGGCCCAGATACAGACCACGGTCCGGGAACAGGTGCGGCAAGCCTCCGAGCAGGCGGTCGCGGAATCGCTCGAGCAGGCGCGGCAGGCGACCGCGCAATTCCCCGGCCAATTCGAGGAGTTGTGCCGAGCGGCCCTGTCGAAGGTCGAGGAAGAACTCGAACAGAAAAGCGCCGAGGCTCAGCACAGCACCTACGAGGCGCTCCTCAAGGCGGCCGACTGGTATCAGAAGAGGGCGCAGACGACGATGCAGTCCACGCTCGAAAAGGCCGTCGAGCAATCGACGATGGCCCTGCGCGACCGCGCCGCCGAAATCTCGAGCCTCGTGGCGTCCGAGCTCGACCACTACCGCCGCACTTACGTCGACCACAGTCACGCGCAGATCGAAGAGGCCGCGAAGGAAGTCGTCGACCGCGAGCGGGGCAGGCTCAGCAACGCCGCCGAGACGACGGGCGCCAGCTTCGCCGACCGGGTGCAGCAAGTGGCCGGCGAATCGCTGCGCCGGTTCGAGGAAGCTTCCCGGGAGGCGCTGGAGAAAACGCGCTCCGACATGGAGTACGACCGCGAAGGCTCGCTCGCGGAGTTTCAAAAGAAGCTCGATGAGAGAATGGTGCACGGCGTCGAGCAGGCGCGGACCCACCTGCAGTCTCAGCTCGTATCGCTGATGGGAACGTGGGAGGCGAACCGCCAGGCGCAGCAAATGGAATGGATGGAGCAGATCAAGAAGTCCTCGGACGAATCGATCGAGGCCTACAAGGCCCGCCTTGAAAATGCCTCCAACTCGTGGCTTCTCGCGTCGGCGACCACCCTCGGGCAGAATTCGCAGTCGATCATGGACACCCTGGCCAAATCGGCCGAGAAGCGCCTGAAGGATACTTTCGCCAACGTCATCGCGGGAATGGGCGACACGTTGAAGGAACGACTGCTCGGCCTTTCCACCGGGTTCGCCGCCGAGGACGACGAAACACCCGGCAAGAAGAAGTAGCCTCCAGCCAGAGCGCGACCGAGCACGGCTTATTTCCCCAGCATCCACTGGCGCGCACCCGCGAGTTTCTGATTCGGGCGGCCTTCCCGCTATAATGCTCAGCGTGGCGAATCAGTCGTATCTGAGTGTCTGGTGTACGGACATCCCGGAGGAGCTGATTCTCGATCGCTTCGGTGCGTTTCTGGCGACGGTTCCCTTCTCCGCGACCAAGCCCGGGTTCACGCAGCTCACTATCCGCGCCGTGAACGCTTCGGAGATACCGGTCCTGGAACAAGACCTGCGCTCGATGCCGCTTGATGCCGCCGGGATCATCGAGATATCCCAAGCACACCTGCACAGCGACTGCTCCTACGAGGTTCGCTGCCACTGGGATCTTTCCGCCTTCGACGCGGCGGAAGGCAAATGGAAGATCCAGCCGCAAGCCCTCGAAATCTCGTGCCACGGCGAGGACTACGACGACGGCTTCTGGCGCGAGAACGGCCACTTCGAAGTGCACTTCGGCTTCGAGCATTTCTTTACCGGCCATGCGGGCCTGCTCGGCATTCGCCACAACCCGCGCGCGGCGCAAAGCCCCGAAGAAGCTCGTTTCCTCGAGGCCATGGCCTGGCCCGAAAACCTCGAGAGGTACCAGGAAAAGACGCGGGAGAACATCCGCAGGCTGCTCGACTGGGTTCGCCGGATCGAGGCGGTCCTACCGGTCGAGCGCGTGCAGCTCTGGTCCGAAGGCGAGGAGAACTTTGAAGCGCGCCTCGACGAGATTCTCGCGGACCATTAGCGTGACTCTGAGGCGGGGTTGGGAACGCACAAACCGGATACCGCGGGACGCGTAGAAACCGCTGCCGGAGAGTTCTTCCGCCGGGTACCGCGAAGCGCTAGAATCCGATTTCTGCGCGTGTACGTCCAAACGCTGACTCTGTGAATGCCATCGCACAACCCGTTGCCCAACAGGCCGCCCGGCGCGAGCGGAAGCCGTCCGGCTGGGACCAACTGAGGCCGCTGCTTCCCTACGTCGCGCGCTATAAGGGCATGACGGCGCTCGGCCTGTTGACCCTCGCGTTGATGGGAATTGCCGGCGCGGTGCCGCAGCTGGTACAGGGCATCATCGTCGACTGCCTCAACGGCCTGGCGGCGCCGCTCACGACGCTGACGGGAATGTCACGCGCAGTGTTGCGGCCGATTTTGTCGTTTTACGCGCCCAAAAGCGCCCACGCGGTCGCGCTTTATTGCGTGACGATCGTCGTGGTGATAATTGTCAAAGGGTTCTTCTCGTTCTGGTCGCGCTGGATTCTGATCGGAGTTTCGCGCGAGATCGAATACGACCTTCGCAACGATTTGCTTGCATGCCTCGTCAGGCTCGACCCCGAATTCTACGTCCGCAATCGCACGGGCGACCTGATGTCGCGCGCCACCAACGACCTGAACGCTGTTCGGATGGTGCTCGGGCCGGGCATCATGTACACGGCGAACACGATTGCCACAAGCGTTCTGGCGCTTTATTTCATGATTAAGCTGTCGGCCAGCCTCACGCTTTGGGTTTTGTTGCCGGTGCCCGTGATCGTGGTCTCCGTCTATTACTTCGGCCAGATCATTCACCGGCTATCGGAACGAATTCAAGCCGCTCTTGGAGCGCTCTCCACACGCGCGCAGGAAAACCTGACTGGCATTCGCGTGGTCCGCGCCTACGCCCAGGAAAAGCCCGAGATTGAATCCTTCGATCGCACCAACAGGGACTATGTCGAACGCAACCTCCAACTGATCACCTCATGGAGCCTGTTCTTTCCCGGGCTGACGACACTGATCGGCCTCACGGTTGTGATCCTGCTCGGCAAGGGCGGAGTGCAGGTAATCGATCAGCGCGTGTCGATCGGCACGCTGTGGGCTTTCTACACCTTCCTCATTCAGCTCACCTTTCCGATCATTGCCCTCGGATGGGTGACAAACATTTTCCAGCGCGGGGCCGCGTCCATGGGTCGCTTGCTGTACATCCTGCGGGCCGAGCCAAACATCCGCGACGTCGCCCTCCCAAGTGCCGGGGGCAATGGCCGGCCCCATGCGCCGAGCGCGCTCGCCGTTGCGACCTCCGAGCCTGCGATACGGGGCGAGATCGAGTTTCGTCATCTGACTTTTGCCTATCCCATCGCTCCGAACGAAACGGTCTTGCAGGATATCAGCCTCCATGTTCCGGCTGGCTCCACGCTCGCAATCGTCGGACCCACGGGCAGCGGAAAATCGACCCTTGCCGCTCTGGTCGCCCGCCTCTGGGAGGCACCCGAGGGGACTCTGCTCGTCGACGGACGCTCGATTCGCGACTATCCGCTCGATACCTTGCGCCGCTCGATCGGCTACGTCCCGCAGGACACGTTTCTGTTCAGTGAAACGCTCCGCGGGAACATCGCTTTCGGCGCCGCTGACGCTAGCGAACAGGATATCCGTGACGCCGCCGACATTGCCTGCATCGCCGGTGATATCGAGGGATTCACGCAAGGTTACGAGACGATGGTTGGGGAGCGCGGCATTACGCTTTCCGGCGGCCAAAAGCAGCGGACGGCCCTGGCGCGCGCAATTGTGCGGCAACCCAAGATCCTCATTCTCGACGATTCGCTCTCGAGCGTCGATACCGACACCGAAGAGCGGATTCTGCGCGGGTTGCGGCGCGTGACGCGCGAGCGCACTACGATTCTCGTCTCGCACCGCGTCTCCACAGTGAAGGGCGCGGATCAGATCATCGTTCTGCGGGCCGGGCGGATCATCGAGCGCGGCACGCACGACGAATTGCTTGCTCACGGCGGTGAGTACGCCGACCTGCACCAGAAGCAATTGCTCGAAGAAGAGCTGGAACGCGAATGAGCGATTTCCGCGAAGAAGAGAAACTAGGCAAAATCTACGACACCCGCCTCACCCGGCGGATGATGAAATATTTGCGGCCCTACCGCTGGTACGTGGTGGCTGCGGTGTCGATGAGCCTCGCCTACACGGCTATGGAGCTGGCCGGCCCCTACCTCTTCCACGTGGCCATCGACTGGTACATTGTTCCGGGTCTCGCGCATTCCATCACGACGAAAAAGGCCTTGAGCGGGCTTTCCTGGGCTGTGGCGGCGTACACGGCCTCGTTGTTCACGAGTTTCGGCGTGCAATACGGCCAGGTCCGAATCATGCAGTGGGTCGGCCAGGAAACGATGTACGACCTGCGCAAGGAGATCTTCGAGCATCTCCAGCGCCTGCCGATGAGTTTCTTCGACCGAACTCCGGTGGGGCGCTTGGTCACCCGGGCCACCACCGACGTCGACGCCCTGAACGACCTCTTCGCTACCGGAGTCGTGGCGATGCTCAACGACTTCGTGCTGCTCTTCGGCTTGGCCATCTTTCTATTGGTTTGGCATTTCTACCTCGGGCTGGCGACGCTTTCTCCGCTGCCGTTCATGGTGTTGCTGACCTATTTCTTCCGCAATCATGTGCGGGACGCCAATCGCCGGATTCGCACAGCCATCGCTCGGATCAACGGCTTCCTGCAGGAGCACATCAGCGGAATGTCCGTCGTGCAGCTTTTCAACCGCGAGCGGAAGTCCCGCCAGCAGTTCGCGGAGTTCAATCGCATCCACATGGAAGCTTATAAAGATGCGATCGACGCCTTCTCCTATTTCTTCCCCGGCGTCGAATTCCTCAGCATGACGGGCATTGCACTGGTCTACTGGGTCGGTGGCGCCCGCGCAATTGCGGGCACGCTGGGAATCGGCGTGCTGGTTTCGTTCGTCGTGTACGCACAGCGCTTTTTCCGGCCGATTCAGGACTTGAGCGACAAATTCAACATCTTGCAAACCGCCATGGCCGCATCCGAACGCATTTTCCAGCTGCTCGACGAGCCGGTGGCGATCGTCTCCGCTCCGCAGACACGCTCGCTTCCTTCCGTTCGTGGCGAAATCGAGTTCCGCAACGTCTGGTACGCCTATCGCGGCGGCGCAAACCCGAAAGAAGAAGATTGGGTTCTGCGCGACGTTTCCTTCCGCGCCGAGCCTGGACAGACGCTGGCCATCGTCGGCCACACGGGGGCGGGCAAGACGACAATCATCCAACTACTGCTGCGGTTTTACGACATCCAGCGCGGCCAGATCCTGGTCGACGGCGTGGACATCCGCGAAATGGATCTTCAAGACCTGCGGCGCCTGTTCGGCATCGTGTTGCAGGACCCGTTCCTTTTCACCGGCACGCTGGAATCGAACGTCAAGCTTGGGACCGAAACGATCGGCCGCGCGGCCGTCGAAAGCGCGCTGCGCGAGGTGGGCCTCGGCCCTTACCTCGATTCGCAGCCTCGCAGCGTGGAAACGCCCGTCAGCGAGCGCGGCTCCACGCTTTCCGTCGGACAGAGACAGCTCGTCAGCTTCGCGCGGGCGCTCGCGCACGACCCGGAACTGCTGATCCTCGATGAGGCCACGTCCAGCGTCGACACGATGACGGAGCTGATGATCCGCGATGCCCTCGACCGGTTGCTCACCGGGCGCACGGCGATCGTCATCGCGCACCGGCTGAGCACAATCCAGCACGCCCACCGCATCCTCGTATTCCACAAGGGACGCCTGCGCGAGCAAGGCTCGCATCAGGAACTTCTCGCCCTGCGCGGAATCTACTATCGTCTCTACCAGCTCCAATACAAGGAACAGGAACTGGCGACTCCCCTGCCCGGCACAACGTCCGGATTCTCGCAGCCTTTGCCCGCCGATGATTGAGCGGCGACCGTCGCTCGTATGAGCCCACCCAAGATTCTCATCTCAGCCGGCGAGGCCTCGAGCGATATGTACGCGGCGCGTCTCGCCACGGCGCTGAAACAGCGGACGGGCGCGGAATTTTTCGGCATGGGCGGCCCGCGCATGGCTGAGGCGGGCGTGGAGCTGATCGCCGATTACCACGAAGTCGCCTTGGTCGGCATCGCCGAGGTGCTTCACAAGATTCCCTCCGTGGTCGGCGTGCAAAACCGGCTCGCGGGCGAAGCGGCCCGGCGGCACGCCGCGCTCGCGATTCTCGTCGACTCGCCCGGAACGCACCTCGGCGTCGCGCGTCGGCTCAGGAAACACGACATACCCGTCGGTTACTTCATTGGGCCCCAGGTGTGGGCATGGCGGGCCGGGCGCGTGCGCGTGGTCAAGCGCCTGGTGAACCACATGGTCGTGATTTTTCCCTTCGAAGAAAAAATCTATCGAGATGCGGGCGTGCCGGTGGATTTCGTGGGGCATCCGCTCGCGGATGTCGTGCTGCCTTCGATGACCCGCGACGAATTCGCGGCGCGCCACGGATTCGATCCGGAGCAGCTGATCGTGGCTCTGCTTCCCGGCAGCCGCCGGAATGAGATCGCTCAGATTTATCCGCGGATCGTCGAGGCTTGCGAGCTGCTCGCGCGAGAAAGGAAAGCGTCCGGCAAATTGCAATTCGCTCACGCTGCCGCGCCCGGCCTGGGAGCCGATCTTTTCGCGTCCTATGGTGGCAGCCGGCCCGGCGTCGAGATCACGCGGATCGAAGGGTCGGCGTACGACACGCTCGCCGCCGCCGATTGCGCTATCGTGGCGAGCGGGACGGCAACGGTCGAAGCCGCGCTGCTCGGGACGCCGATGGTCGTCGTCTATCGCGTCGCTCCGATGACCGCCGCGATCCTGCGACGCATGGTGAAAACGCCCTTCATCAGTATGGTGAATCTCGTGGCCGGGCGCCGCCTCGTGCCGGAGCTGATCCAGGAAGGTTTCACGCCGGCCGCAGTGGCGGCCGAGGTCCGCTATCTCCTCGAATCGTC
This sequence comes from Candidatus Acidiferrales bacterium, assembly GCA_050015155.1. Classification (GTDB taxonomy): domain Bacteria; phylum Acidobacteriota; class Terriglobia; order Acidiferrales; family UBA7541; genus Palsa-295. Next base: position 43,351 of record JBEKBY010000010.1, read on the forward strand.
GGATGGCCGCAACGAGATGAAGGCCGGCCTTGCCGAAGTGCGTGCCAAGCTTGGTCCGGGCGGCGCGATCGAACGGGCCGTCGACGTTTTCGCCCGAATGTTGTGAAGCTCCCATGCCGGGCAACTGGCACGGAGTATCTGGTATCTTAGATAAGCGGTAGGTTGTCGCCCTTTTTCGAGAGAGGCCTCTTCTTGTTCAAGATCGACCGGCTGGTCGCTATTCTAGGGCTCTTTTTTGTCGCTGCCGCCTCCGCCGCGGCGCAAGCTCCGCACGCATTTCCCTTCCGCGCTACAAACTACGACGTGGAAGTCGTTCTCCACCCGGAAGACCAAACGCTCTCGGCCCTGGTGAAAGTGAACTTCGTCGCCGCTCAGGTGTCGAGGACGCTTCTTGTCGAGCTGCACCCGGACCTGCGCCTAAACTCGGTGAAAACCGGCGATGGGCAGGTGCTCACGTTCGGCCGCGACAATAATTTCCCCCTGCTGCTCAGCGTCTCTCTCCCAGGCACGGCCACGCCCGGCAAGGATGTTACGCTCGTGTTCGACTACGCCGGGCCCATTTCCAGCGAGGATGACAGCCCCACGAAGGGCGTGCGCTTCGCCTCAATCGACAAGACGTCCGCATACCTCCTCCTCCCGGCGCGCTGGTTCCCGCTGACGGACTATCCGTCGAACCGCTATACCGGAACCTTTCGGATCATCGTGCCGCAGGCGTTCGCCGTAACCGGCACTGGCAAGGCCGATCCGCCCGCTCCGATGCCCGGACTCGGCAATGCGCCGGCCCAAGGAGCGTACGTCTTCCACTGCGACAAGCCCGGGCCCGTCGGCTCGTTCGTCGCTGGCGCGCTTCAGCTCTCGCCCGTAGCGGCGCAGGGCTACCAGTTTTCGATCTTCACGCCGCCGGCTCAGGCTTCGACGGCGCCCGCGTACGCGAATTCGCTCGCGCAGATTCTGAGCTACTTTTCCGACACGTTCGGTCCCTTGGCCAACCAACCCAACCTGACTGTTGCGCAAATGCCGGACGGTTCGCTCGCCGGATTCTCGGCTCCGGGGCTGCTGTTGATCAGCGCGCGGCAGTGGACGACACGGGCGAACGACCGAATGCTCGCGCAGCTCGCTGCCGGGCAGTGGTGGGGCGATCAGGTGCTGCCCGCCACGGCCTCCGACGTGTGGGTCACGGACGGTCTCTCGCGCTATGCCGAAGCGATGTACGCCGAGCAGTCCGATGGCGTCGCCGGCCTGAACCGCGCGCTCGAGGACTTTTCCGTTGGCGCGTTGATGTTTGAGAGTGTGACTCCGATATCGCAGGCCGGCCAGCTGGGGAGGTACTCCGATCAGTATCGTTCGGTCGTGGCCGACAAGGGCGCCATGGTCTTCCACATGCTGCGCGCCGAATTGGGGGACGACGCATTCACGACTCTGTTGCGCGACTTCTACAAGCAGCACGCCGGCAAGACCGCTACAATCGAGGAATTGAGAAAGCTGGCGGGGTCGCGGCTTCCCCCTCCAAGGAAGGGCGAGCCGCCCGTCAATCTTCTTTCCTTCTTCTCGCAGTGGCTTGATTCCACGGGTGTGCCCGAATTCACCATGGACTATATAGTCTACCGGACGCCGAAAGGCTTTAAAGTAGTGGGCAAGATCCACCAGGACCTCGACACGTTTCGCATGCCCGTCGACGTAAAGATCGATACGGAGGGCAATCCGGAGTACAAGAAGATCTTAGTGACTGGCACGACCTCGGCATTCCAGATCGATACGTTCGGGCGGCCCAAGCCAACCGGCATCACCATCGACCCGAACAACAGCCTGCTGAAATCCAGCCCGCGGCTGCGGGTTCGCGCGACCATTGCGAGAGGCGAGGCACTGGCTCAGGTCGGCAAGTACTACGAGGCCATCCTGGAATACCGTCAGGCGCTCGATATCCAGCCAACAAATTCACTCGCGCACTTCCGCATGGGCGAGGCGATGTTTTACCAGAAGAACTACCAGGCCGCCGCGAACGCGTTTCGCGCGGCGCTGGGCGGCGAACTTGACCCGAAGTGGACGGAGGTCTGGAGCCACATCTACATCGGCAAGATCTACGATCTGCTCGCCCAACGCGAACGCGCCGTGAATGAATATAGCCTCGCCCAACACACCAGCGACGACACTGCCGGAGCGCAGGCGGAAGCCGCTCGCTACATGAAAGCGCCGTATACAGGCGACAACACAGCCGCTGCGCCAACGGCCACCGCAAGCGGCAACCCCGCACAAACGCCGTCCACGCCCAGCAACCCGCCGGCAAACAACGAGCCTACGCTCAAGAGGCGCGAAAGCAACTGACCGGGTTTGCCGGGGGGTTCCGGCGGTTGGGATTGCTGCGGCGTCAGCGAGAATTCGCGCTCTGGGACTGGAGTTCGCGGAAAACCTCATCGAAAACTGCGCGCGCTTCCCGGTCGAAAAGAACGAAATAGATCTTCTCGAGCGACGTGGGCCCCTCGAGATGCTTCGCTGCCTCGCGCAGCATGATTTCGGCGCACTCGCGAAGCGGGAATCCGGCGATTCCGGTTCCGACCGCCGGGAGCGCGATCGTCTTGAGTCCGTTCTGCGCGGCGATGCGAAGGGAATGCGCCGTCGAGCTCCGCAGTGAGTGCGCCGAAGTCTGACCCCCAAGCTGCATGCTTGCCGCGTGGATCACGTGGCGGGCCTTTAAATTCCCACCCGAAGTGATCGCTGCGCCGCCCACCGGGATCGTGCCGATCTGGTCGCATTCCGCCTGAATGCTCGGGCCGCCCTTGCGGCGGATCGCCCCGGCAACGCCACCGCCGAGTTGAAGATCGTTATTGGCCGCGTTGACGATCGCGTCCGTATCCATGTCGGTGAGATCGCACTGCCGAATCTCGATTCGCTCGCCGAGGTCCTTCTGCCCGCCGGTCGTCGTGCCTTCGCGCTTGGTTCGCGCGCGACCGCCCCGCCTAGAGCCTCGCGATGCCGTTTTCATCGAATCCCACGACCACGCGCCCTCCGGCCACAATCACAGGCCGGCGAATCAGGTTCGGCTCCTTGGCCATCATCTGGATGGCCGCTTTGCGCGAAGGCGGGTTGTCTTTCATTTTCTTCTTGCGAAATGTCTCGTTGCGCGGATTCAAAAAGTCCATGGAGTCGCGCCGCCCGATCAGTTTCTCGAGCTCCGCAGAGCTCAATCGGTCCTTCGCCAGGTCCCGAAAATAGAGCTGAAAACCGCGCCGCTCCATGAACTCCCTTGCTTTGCGGCACGTCGTGCAGGTTGGCTTCTGAATGAACAGGACCTTCTTTCCGGATCTTGCCCTCCGACTCGCAGTCTTTCGTCCGGTGGCAGTCATGCCTCAACCCTCCTCAGCAGTATTCACCCGCAAATCAATGCAGTGTTAATGCCCGCGGAAATTTGGCGGACGCTTCTCCACGAAAGCCTCGATGCCTTCGGCGAAATCCTCCGAAAGAAAGCAATGAATCTGGAGGCGGTTCTCCTCATCGATCGTCCTCTCGAGTTCGCTGTGCGCTTCGCTGATCATGGTACGCTTCACGTCGCGGAACGCCAACGGCGGCCCTGCCGCCATTTGCTCGGCGATCTTGCGGGTTTCCTCTTCGAATTTATCTTGCGGGTAAACTCGATAGACCATTCCGATCCGGCAGGCCTCCGCGGCGGAAAGCCGTTCGGACGTATAGAAGAACTCCGAGGCGCGCGATAGTCCCACGAGCCGCGGCAGGAAGAACGTTGCGCCCAGATCGGGATACAGTCCAATCTGCGCGAACGCCTGCTTGAACATCGCCTGGTCCGAAGCGACCCGCAAGTCGCACGCGAGCGCGAGGCTCATGCCGCCGCCCGCTGCCGGCCCGTTCACCGCCGCGATCACCAGCTTGGGCATCATCGCAATCGCCATACAGATCTCTTTGCCAACCTTGAGGAACGCGTCAAACTCGTGCACTGAGCGCCGTGCGCGGAGTTCGCGAAAATAGTTCACGTCGCCCCCGGAACAAAATCCGCGTCCCGCGCCCGTCAGGACCACGGCGCGCACGGACTTATCGTCCCGCGCGCGAAGCAGGGCGTGGACGAGCGCGCGAGACATCTCCAGATTCAGCGCGTTGAGCTTCTCCGGCCGGTTCAGTCGCAGCGTGACGACCGCGCCCGAGCGTTCCTCGAGCAGGAGCTGACTTGCGGCCTGTTGCGTCGTACCCATCGCGATCCGGTCTCCCTTGTCCCTGGGTCAGACAAACACTTGCATGGTGTTTCAGGAAGTCACATCTTCGGTTGTTACAAAGGGAACGTCAACCCCTGTTGGCATCTAATCCTTCAGATTTTGCAGCAGCGCGGCCAGCTTCTTGAAGTACCGCTTCTTCACGCCCCGACTCGTTCCCGCGTTCTGCCCGCTCGTTGAAGGCAGGACGAACACATGCGCGCCGTAGAGCCGCGCCTTTTGCAGCCCAAGCTTGCAGGGACGGCCGGTAAATTTTTCGTAGACCATCTTCCCGTTGAACGCGATCACGCGCGGGCGCAACTCCTCGAGCTTTTGCGCCAGCAGGACGCGTCCCTCCGCAAACTCCCGGCGCTCGATTTCCTCTACGCCGCGCGTGGGCCGCTTCACGAGGTCGGTCATACCGATGCCGAACTCCACTACTCGCCGGTCGTCCTGATAGTCGAGCGGTTCCGGGATCACGCCCGATTCGTACATCATCGGCCAGAACTGGTTGCCGCGCCCCGCGTAATAGTGTCCTGCGCGGGCCGAGCGGTCGCCCGGATTGCAGCCCACCAGGATCATTTTCATTCCCTTGCGCAGGTGATCGGGAAGTGTCCGCATCAATCCTCTTCGACCGCTTATCATAATACATTCCCGCCAGCCGAACCCCGAAAGCTGTGCTACGATTTCTCATGGACAGGACTTCGATGAGTTCGCCAAAACTCAGCCCTACGCGCCCGAATCCGCTACCGTCGCAGGTGGTCAAGGACGACGAGCCGGTCCTAGTTAAGGCCGCAAAAGCGGGCGATATTTCCGCCTTTGAGACGCTGGTCGGCCGCTACGAGAGGAAGATTTTCCGCCTCACCCAGAACATCACCCAGAATCGCGAAGATGCCGAAGACGCCATGCAGGAGGCCTTCCTGAAAGCCTTCGAGCACCTCGACAACTTCCAGGGAAACTCCCGGTTTTATACCTGGCTCGTGCGCATCGCCGTCAACCAGGCCTTGATGAAGCTCCGCAAGCGCCGCCCGAATGTGGTCTCGCTCGATCAGGAACTCGACACGGGCGAGGACATGATGCCGCGCGACGTGGAAGACTGGGGACCATCTCCGGAAGAGCGCTACGGGCAAACCGAACTCAGCGACATTCTGGGGAAAGTAATCGGCGAACTCGATCCCCAATTCCGAATCGTTTTCCAGTTGCGCGACATCGAAGAATTGTCCACCGAGGAGACGGCCGAGGCGCTGGGACTTTCCGTACCAGCCGTGAAATCGCGGCTGCTGCGGGCGCGGCTCAAACTGCGCGAGAAACTGAACCAATACTTCCGGCGGGGAGACAAGTCGTGAAGTGCACAGCCATCATCAACGAACTAGCCGACTATCTGGACGAAGCGCTAGACCCTGCGCTTCGCGCCTCAATCGAGCAGCACCTCGGCAAGTGCCAGGACTGCCGAATCGTCGTGGATACCTGCAAGAAAACGATTCAGATCTACTGCAACTCCGAACCAGCGCCGCTTCCGGTCGATACGAGCCAGCGATTGCACGATGCCCTCGTAAAACGGCTTCATCGCCCGCGGGCCTAGTTTGGAGTGCCGATTCCAAGAACCATCTGAAGAAATTCCTACTTCTGCCACATCGGCACCTCGCGTCCCAGTCCCCGCTCGCGCGCCAGTTCGTAGATGCGGCCCCCGACCACAATGTCCTCGATAGCGATACCGTTGGACTTGAACAGCGTGATTTGATCGCGGCTCGTGCGTCCGGGAACCTTGCGCGCGACGATCGCCGAAAGCTCGCGAACCGCCGACCATCGCGAGGCATCGTCCCTGAAACCCTGAATCAGGTCGCCGGCTTCGACCTTTGACTGTTCGACCGAGTCCGCGGCAATTACATCGCAGCGGCGAACCGCTTCGGCATCGATCTCGCGCTTCTCCGCATAATTCACGCCGATCGCGTTGATGTGCGCGCCACGCTCGAGCCAGCGGCCTTCGACGACCGGTGTCTTCGACGTCGTCGAAGTAATCAAAATGTCGGCGCCACGGACGGCTTCTTCGGCCGAGGAAACGGGCATCACCATGACACCGAGCCGCTCCGTCATCTCCTTCGCAAATGTCTCGCGCCGTTGGGGGTCACGGCCGAACGCTCGTACTCGTTCCAGCTTCCGCGCGAGCGCGACGCCTTCGAGTTGCGTCCGCGCCTGCAGGCCCGTCCCGATAATCCCCACCATACGCGCGTCCTCCCGTGCCATCACGCGCGTGGCGACGCCGGTCGCCGCGCCGGTACGCATCTGCCCGAGATAGTCCGCTTCGATCAGCGCAACTATCTCACCCGACTCCGCCAGGAAAAGCGGCACGACGAAACGCGCCGCGCCGCGCGAAATCGAATAAATCTTCAGGCCCAGGTACCCTCCCGTCGCATCCGACGCCGCCATGTAGTTCAACAGCGTCTTCCCTGGGACGTGCAGCCGGCGGCGCGAATGGGAAACCGCTGAACCATCGGCAAGCCGCCGAAACGAAGTCTCGACTAGTTCCAGCGCGAGCGGCATCGTGAGGATCGACTCTACGTCTGCTTCTGTCAGCAGCAGCGGCATCGGTTCCCTTCCCGAAAGGAGATTGCGCAACGAAAGGTATCAGAAGTTGATTCGATAGCGAAGGACGCGCGCTTCCGGAGCGTCTAGCACGAGAAGCTCCTTGCGTGGGCTTATCGCCAGCGCCGGCGCCGAACGCTTCGCCTGCCCGAGCTCAGGAGCGAGATCGACATCGAGCTGCGGCCGCCCATCGAGCGCCCAGACGTGCAGCATCCGCCCGTCGGCGTCCATCGCGAAGATGCCCGTGCCGGACACGGCGAATTCGTCGCTCACGCGACGGTCCGCGCCGCCTTCGGCGGCATCGCCCAGGAAGCGCCCTTCGGAAGTAAACTTCACGATGCGATTGCCTTCGGGGTCGGCCACGTACAGAGATCCATCCGATCCCGTGGCGACGGCTCTCGGCCGAACCTTCGTATTCGGCACGTTCGCGGCGGGCTGCCAGGATCGCACCAGCCGGAATCGCGACGTGTAGGTGGAAATGCGGCCCGCGTCGATGTCGAGAATGTGGATCAGTCCCTCGTCGTCCACGGCAATGCTCAAGATGTTTTCACCGTTCGGGCGTGCTCTCAGCCCCAGCCGGCGATAGCGAGTGCCCTTCGGAAGGTAAACGAATGCGCTCGCGCTGCCCGGATCGGCCACGTAAATCGCGCCTCCGCTATCGACAGCGATCGACTGCGGCTGCTTCAGGGACGGGTCCTGAAAGGAAAGCAGCGGCGTGCCGTCCGTATCGAATTTGTGGATGAAGCTGCTGCCCGCGTCCGCGATGTAGGCTTTCCCCACGGCATCGGTCGCAATGCACGTTGGTCCATCCAACTGGCCCGGACCGTCGCCCCGCATTCCCCAGGCCCCGATGTATGTAATCGAAGGTGGGGCAGGCTTGCTCGCCTCGGCGCGCGTCTCCGAGCGCGAGCAACTGACGAGCGAGCAGGCGAGCGCAAGCACGCTCACCGACAGCGACGAAACCGCCCTACCCGCGCCCATGTTTCCGCCTCTCGGGCGCCGGCCCGCCTTCTCTGACGCGCCTCACAACGTTCTGATACATGCGGTAAGTCCGCATCTGCGATGTCCCTTTGCTCCAATCCTCAAACGCGAACGCGACGTTGCCGCCCGGCGACGTTGCGGCCGTAAGCCTCATGGGCAACTTTCCGCAGAGGTCGCTTTCGACGAAGGCGGTTTCGTATCGCTGCTTCTGCTTCGCCCACGTAAAAACGCGCATCAGCCTGAAATCGCACGGCTGGCCCTCGGGGCCGCGCGTGCCGATCACGAGATATTGCGGCTTCGCAGCGCCGGACGCATCGGCGACGCGGTTCAATTCAAACCACGCCACGATGCGCATCTCGGCCGAACTCGCGTAGTCCGGCAGCGGCGAAGGCACGTCCAGATCCACGAAACGCCCGAGAAGCCACCCCGCAAGCGTCAGCCCTTCCGTCGTCGACGATCCCGGCAAGTGCGCGCGCACGAGCCACCAGTCTTCTTTTTTGGCCTCGGGCTTCTCGGCATCAGGCCGCGGACCGGGCGTGCCCTCATCCGCCACAGTTGCCGGCGATGCGGAAGGCACTTCGATCGCCTCCCGCTCGAAAAGATCCACCGGAACGCCTCGATCCAGCTGGCGGATTCGCGGAGAGTCCCGAGCGGGCCCGATGTGCAGATTGCTGAGCACTCGCGTGCGCCCACGGGCCTGGGCAGCCAACTTCGCGGTCTCGGCTTCGAGATCCTGAGCCTTCCGCCAGAACTCCGCGGAGAGCAGCTCATCCTGGCTCGTCCAGCCGACGACGCCTGATGCTGTCCGGACCCTCGCCTGATCCCCGAAGCGCTCGAGAATGTTCACGCGCTCTCCGAAGCCGACCGTCGCGACCGGCTCGCGCACTTGCGCCGTCGTACTCCACAGTGTCACCTCGCGACTGCCTGCGTAGGCCGCTTCGATCGGCCGTCCGGGATGATGAAAACGCCAGTAGCCGGCCAGGCCGACCACCAGCACGACCACGAAGCCAAGCAACAGCTTTCGTATCATGATCGGTCCCCAAAGCTGATTCCCAGCGCGCGCGCCGCTCGCACGACTTCGCTTTCCGGATCGACGAGCCGGGTCGGGCTGATCGCCTCCGCCAGAGGCACCGATTCGATTTTTTCGGATCGCAGGGAGACCATTCGCCCGTACGCCTCGCGCGCGACCAGTTCCACCGCGCTCGCGCCGAAGCGCGCCGCAAGGATGCGGTCGGAGGGACTCGGCGAACCGCCTCTCTGCAGGTGACCGAGCACCGTCACGCGCACTTCCTTGTCAACGCGTTCGCAAATCGCCTGAGCAAGCGAGTTCCCGGCCTGCCCCGCGAGCGTCTTGAGAAGAGGCTTGCTCGTGGAATCCCGCTCGGGCAATTTCACGCCCTCGGCCACAACGACCACTGAAAAGCTGCGGCCCGCCGCCTCCCGGCGGCGAATCGCCTGGCACACGTGCTCGATCGCGAACGGTATTTCGGGCAGGAGGATCACATCCGCTCCCCCGGCGACACCCGAGTAGAGCGCGATCCATCCCGCATCGCGGCCCATCATCTCGACCACCATCACGCGGTGATGGCTTTCCGCCGTGCTGTGGAGGCGGTCAATCGCGTCGGTGGCAATGTGCAGCGCGCTATCGAATCCCAGCGTCACGTCGGTGCGTTGCAGGTCGTTATCGATCGTTTTCGGAATTGCCACAATTTTCATCCCGAGCTGGACGAACCGGTTCGCGATCGTCAGCGTGCCGTTGCCGCCGATCACGACCAGCGCTTCGATTCCCAGCTTGGCCACGCCGTTGAGGCACCGCCCCGAGCAGTCTTGCGTGGTCTTTCGTCCATTCTCTTCGACTGGAAACGCGAAGGGGTCCTTCGAGTTCGTCGTCCCAAGGACCGTGCCGCCGCGCGGCAGGATTCCCCGAGTCGACTCGAACGTCAGCTCGTGGCATTGGTCGGGCCGAAGAAGGCCGTGGAATCCATCGATCACGCCGATCACGTGCCAGCCGTGTCCCAGCTTGGCTGCGTGGACCACGGCGCGGATCGCCGCGTTCAATCCGGGACAGTCCCCACCTCCGGTGACCACACCAATCGTGCGCGTGCTGGGCATCGTGCTGGAATGCTCCGGCTTTAAGTGTGAATTCTACACTAACGCGAGCACGCGCTTTCGGAGCGCTTCGGAAAAATACTCTCGATGTGTCGGAAGAGGTTCGGGCTACATCTGCTACAATCCCGCTCTGCCGGCGCGATTCGCCGGTTCAACTGGCGGGGAGAATTCGAATGGAAAGCTTGGAGAAGCTGAAGCCGCTCGCGCTGCTGCTCCTGCGCGTGGCCCTGGGCGTCATATTCGTGTATCACGGCTATCCGAAGCTCTTCACGCACACGCGCCAGACCATGGACGGTTTCGTTCACATGGGCTTCCCTGCCTACTTCGCCTACATCTCGGGCGTGATTGAATTCTTTGGCGGGTGCCTGCTGATTGCGGGGGTTTTCACGCGGATCGCCGCGCTGCTGCTGGCTGGGGAAATGGCCGTGGCACTCGTCCAGGTGCACAAGATTCTCTCGGACCCGCGCGCCGTGCACAACTACGAGTTTCCTCTGGCCCTTGCCGTCGGAGCCTTCACGCTCGCGTCTCTCGGCGCGGGAATCGTGTCGCTCGATCACGCGCTCTTCCGCGGCGGGCGCTCCTCCTCTTCCCGCAAGTCCAAGAGCAAGGACTGATTCCCCACGCGGTGCGAGCCCGGCCTACGCGGTCTGCGCCGGATGCGGAGCGGCTGCCGGCGGCGCGCTCGCGGCAGGCGCTGGCAGCGGAGCCAGCGGCATCACAATCCATGCCACGAAATAGCCGATGAACGCCGGCACCACGGGCACGGGCATCAGAACGGCCAGCACCCAGATGAGCCGCACGATAGTGGAGTCAACCTCGAAGTACTCCGCGATGCCGCCGCAGACTCCGGCAATCTTGCAATCGACGGACGAACGCATCAGCCGCTTGTAGGCCCTCGGCGCACCCGTCGGCGTCGCATGCTGGCGCGCGCCGCAGAAATAACAGAAATTCGAATTATCGGCGATTTCTCTCTGGCAATTTCCGCAGGTCATGGTCTCTTTCTCCCCGCGCGAGACGCGCTCTTCCCGCGCTCATAATCTATTACGAAGGGCCCTTCGGAAAAGTTCCGGCCCGCCGTCAATACGCGGCGAGCTCGCGAACCGCCCGAACGATGTCGTGCGATTGCGGCAGGATCGCGTCCTCAAGCTTCGGATTGTAAGCGCAGAAGGTGTCTTCCGCCGCGACGCGGCGCACCGGCGCGTCCAGTGCGTCGAAAAGCTCGTCGGCGATGCGCGCGGCGATCTCCGCGCCGTATCCCCACGAGCGCCAATCCTCATACGCCACGATCGCGCGGTTCGTCTTCAACACGCTCACAGCGATGGATTCCCAGTCGTACGGGTTCAAGCTTCGGAGATCGATGATTTCGACCGACACGCCCTCGCGCGCAAGCTCCGCCGCGGCGACCTCTGCGCGATGCACCACGGCGCCGTAGGTGATGATGCTCACGTCCGTTCCCTCGCGCACCACGCGCGCCTTGCCGAACGGAATCGTAAAATCGGCTCCCGGATACGCCGAGCGGTTGTACGGCTGGCGATAGAGATGTTTGTGCTCCAGGAAGAGCACGGGATCGTCGGCGCGGATCGCCGTGCGCAGCAACCCGCAAAGGTCGAGCGCGGTCGATGGCATCACGACGCGCAGGCCGGGAATGTGCGTGAACGTCACCTCGCCGCTCTGGCTGTGATAGATGCCTCCGCCGGTCAGGTAGCCCCCGATCGCCACGCGCACCACCGCCGAGCACTTGAAGTGCCCCATCGACCGCCAGCGAACCAGCGGCAGTTCGTCGCGCAATTGCATCATCGCCGGCCAGATGTAGTCGAAAAACTGAATCTCCGCCACCGGCTTCAGCCCGCGGATGGCCATGCCGACCGCGCGGCCAACGATGGCCGCCTCTGCGATCGGCGTGTCGAAAACGCGCGCCAGGCCGTAGCGTCGTTGCAATCCGACGGTCGCCTTGAAAACGCCGCCCTTCCCTTTCACGCTGGCGAGGTTTTCCTCGCGGCTGCAATCAGCCACGTCTTCGCCGAAAATCACGATCCGCTCGTCGCGCGCCATTTCATCGGCGAGCGTCGCGGAGATCATCTCGACCATCGTTTTCGTCCCGCCGTGAGGATGCCCGTTGAACTTCGGCGCGGCTTCGAACTGCTTCCCCGTGGGATCGACGTCCGGCGAATAGATGCACGCGCGAATCGAATCGGCCGCGGGCGACTCGGCCGCGAGCGCGCGGTCGGTCGCTTCCAGAACTTCCCGCTCGACGTTTGCTTCGAGCGTTTCCATGTCGTGCTCGTCGAGGATGCCTTCGCGCACGAGGAACAGCCCGAATTTCGGGACCGGATCGCGGCGCGCCTCGGCGTCGCGGTCCTCAGCCGTCTTGTATAGCTTCTCGTCGTCGGAAAGCGAATGCGAATAGGGACGCGTCACATGCGCGTGCACCAGCGCCGGCCCGCGGCGCGCGCGGCAATGCGCCACGGCGCGGCCGAGCGCCGCATAACTCTCGAGCGGATCGGTGCCGTCGCACTCTTCGATGTGCATGCGCGGAAAATTCGACACCAGCTTCGAGATGCTCCCGCCAGCCGTTTGCACCTCGACGGGCACCGAAATGGCGTACCCGTTGTCTTCGACGAGAAAGAGCGCCGGCGCGCGGCGGAGGCTCGCCGCATTCAGCGCCTCGTAGAATTCGCCTTCGCTCGTCGAGCCGTCTCCACCGGAAACGTAGCCGATCTCGTCGCGATGGTGGCTGACCGAATCGCCGAGCGGCGCCTTGCGCGCCTGGTCGAGCGCCTTGGGAAACTGGTCGTAATAGAGCGCCGCTTCCATCGCGCCGACGGCGTGCAGCCACTGCATTCCTGTCGCCGACGCCACGGGCACGATATTCAGCCGCCGGTTTCCCCAGTGCGACGGCATCTGCCGTCCGCCCGAGGAGGGATCGTCCTTCGCGCCCACCGCTTGCAGTAGCATGTCGTACGGCGTCACGCCCAGCGCCAGCATCAGCGCCCGGTCGCGATAATAGGGGAAGAACCAATCGTAGCCCGGCTTCAGCAGGAGGCCCGCCGCAACGAGGACAGCTTCATGCCCCGCGCCGCTGATCTGAAAGAAAGTCTTGTTTTGCCGTTTGAGTTGGATTTCGCGGTCGTCCAGCTTCCGCGAGAGAAACATCGTGCGGTAGATGCGGACTAGCGTATCCCGGTCGAGTCCGTGGTATTTCGAGGGGTCGAATCGCGCAGTCTTGGCTTTCACCTGAGAGGACATTCAGTACGCCTCCGCCGAGGAGGTTCGCCGGCTGGTCCTGCTTCCCCCATTATATCCACAAACAGCGAAATCCGTGTGTGGCCGCCATCCACGGTTGCCATTATTCCGGAACGCTGGCTCAGGCCGCGCCGGGTGTGGAGCGGGCCGCCGCCCTCTTCCTCATAAGCGCCTGCACGAAGTAGATGGCAAAGCCGGTGCCCATTGCCACCCAGTAGTAAAGGATGTTTTCGGTAGCCGCAAAGAGCGCCATACCCACGGCGCAGCCCCACATGAAAATTTCCCCCGTGAAGCCGTCGACCCAGTTCGGCCGCCTGCCCGCCGCCGGGACGCGCGGCGCAAGCGAAGGCACGAATCGCGGCACGCTCGCAAAAAACCGCCGATAGTTTTCACCTTGTGATGCCAGCAGGCCCGCCTCTTCTCGAAAAACCAGCCGGTAGGTAAAAATCGTCATCCCCACGGCAAGGACCACGAAGCCCGTGCGGCTTGCGAGGAAACCGATTCCCAACGCGAGCAGGTCCGTTCCAAGATAGAGCGGGTTTCGCAAATGGCGGTACGGGCCGTCCGCCACCAGGCTGTCGGAATGAAGGTCCATGTCGTGCACGATCGAGCTGTGAAGGTAAGACTCCGCCCAGGAACGGACCAGCGCCGCTCCCGTCACGATGAAAGTTCCCAGAACGAAGAATCCGCGCACGTATCGGTCGACCGCATCCGGATTCCGATCATGCACGGCCACCGCAATCGCCCGCGACAGCGCGACCGACACGTTCATCCGGTCAAACGAGTAGCACCAGAACGCCACCGCAAAGATCCCGGCGATGAACCAGAGCCGGTAACGAAACTCGAAATCCGTCGCGCGAAAACTCACGGCCTAACCTTAATCGAGAGAATCAAAAGTCTCAGCCGTCTTGGCAAATGCGGACTCGCCCGAGCGGACCGTCTCGCCCTTCGCCGATTTGAACGGCTCCTCGGCCGGGATACGGTCCAGCCAGCGCTGATGCGAGAGCTTTTCGTGGTCGGAAAACGCCAGCCGGACGAAAAGCCGCACGCGCGCGGGCGGTTCCTTGCTCTCTTCTTTGGCGGCCTTCGCAGCGGACTTCCCTGCCGGCTTCTTGCCGCCGGATTTCGCTTTTCCAGCGGCCTCTGTCGCCGGTTCCTCGGCGACCGTACCCTTTTCGGCTGGCGCCTCACGCTCGAATTTCAGCGAGATCTTGTCGCCGAGGCGGAACGCCTGCTTCCAGCCTTCGACTTTGTGACGCGCCTGCTGCACTGCCTCTTCGTTTGTGCCGAAATCGAAAATCAGAATGGATTGGGCCATGCATCCTCTATATCGGCCCAAAGCAGGTGTGTCAAGGCCGGGACAGTTGCTTCGTCCAGCACGACGCGCTAGGCTCAGCGAGCCAAAATGAGCTTACGCGGGCCTGCGTGAAGAAGGCGGCAAATGGACGAGCAGAGCTTCCTGAAATACATCGATCACTTCAACAACAAGCGGTACGAAGAGGTGATGAAATACTACGATCCCGATGTCTCGATCGAATACCCCACGATGCTTGTCAATCCGTCGGCGCCTCCCGTCACCCGCAAAGGCCGCGCCGGATTCCTCGAGCAATACCAGGTGTTGCACCAGCACTGCCGCGAAGCTCTCGAGGTCGGCGCACTGCTGATGGACGGAAACATGATCGCTGCGGAGATGTACACCGAGTTCCACTTCTTCAAGGACTATCCCAATTTCTCGGGCCGCGCGATGAAGGCTGGCGACGTCTACATCACAACGAACTGGTGCATCTACACCGTCGAGAACGACAAGTTCAAGCGCATCCGCGTCGCCCACTTCCGCCTGCACGATCCCAAGACCGCCCACCTCTAGTCGCCTTCTTCGCAGCGGCGCAGTCCGCCGCGTGGCCCAGTCTATAACTCTTCTGGACGGTGAACTCGCGCCAGAGGTCCGCGAGGGCATGACCAGCGAATGAGGCTGGGGCTTTTCGATCTCGTGGAGGGGCGCGAGGCCGCAGTCTTGCGCCGAATCGCGCGCCGCTACACCCTGAGTACGGTGTACGTTTACTCTATTGCGCCCCGTTTTGACCCGTGATACCCTCAGCGAACAAAAAGCGAAGAAGTTTCAGGAGGCTGCATGACTCCGCCCCCGCAGGGTCTGGCTGTACGGCAGCATTCGACCCTCGACACGGTCGAAGAGGTGCTCGGCGCGCTGGCCGCCCGCTATCGCGCGGACGACGTTCTTACGTCCGTCAAGCACATTCCGGCCCGCGAGGCCCAGTTCCGGCCGATGCCCGGCTGGATCCGCCCGGAGCTTGCCGCAGCCTATCGCGCCAAGGGGATCGAACAGCTCTATTCCCACCAAGCGACCGCTGCGGAGCTTGCGCGCGCCGGAAAAGATTTTGTCGTGGTCACGCCGACCGCCTCGGGTAAAACCCTCTGCTACAACCTGCCGGTTTTGAATGCCGTCCTCGAGAACACGGACACGCGCGCCCTATACCTCTTTCCCACGAAGGCGCTCGCCCAGGACCAACTCGCGGAATTGCACGACCTCGCCACGCGACTCGATGATCAGTTCGGCGTCTTCACCTATGATGGCGACACGCCCAGCGACGCGCGGAAACCGATCCGCGAACGCGGCCACGTGGTCCTCTCGAATCCGGACATGCTGCACACCGGCATCCTGCCGCACCACACGAAGTGGACGCGCCTTTTCGAGAATCTCCGCTACATCGTCCTAGACGAGCTGCACACGTACCGCGGCGTATTCGGCAGCCACCTCGCGAACGTTCTGCGGCGGCTGGCACGGATCGCGCAGTTCTATGGCTCGCGGCCGCAATTCATCTGCTGCTCGGCGACGATCGCGAATCCCGGCGAGCTTGCCTCGCAATTGATCGAGTGCGAAGTCGGCGTGGTCGAAGAAAACGGCGCGCCTGCCGCGGAAAAGCTCTTCGTCTTCTACAATCCGCCGATGGTGAACCGCAATCTCGGCATCCGGCGCAGCTACCTGAATGAGACCACGCGCGTGGCAAAGGAGCTGCTCGCTCGAAAGTTGCAGACGATCGTCTTCGCCAATAGCCGCTTGCACACCGAAGTCCTGCTCACGTATCTCCAGCAGGCGAATCCGCCGCAGCCCGGCCAGCCCGAGCCGATTCGCGGCTATCGCGGCGGCTATCTGCCGGGCGAGCGGCGCGAAATCGAGCGCGGCTTGCGCGAAGGCCGCGTCCGCGGGGTCGTCGCTACGAACGCGCTCGAACTGGGCATCGACATCGGATCGCTCGACGCCTGCGTAATGGCCGGATACGCCGGTTCGATCGCCTCCACGTGGCAGCGCGCCGGTCGCGCGGGGCGGCGCAACGGGGCCTCGTGCGCCGTGCTCGTCGCGTCGTCCGCGCCGCTCGATCAGTTCATCGTGCAGCACCCGGACTATTTCTTCGGCCGCTCGCCCGAACACGCCTACGTCCAGCCCGACAATCTCGAAATCCTCGTCAATCATCTCAAGTGCGCGGCGTTCGAACTCCCGGTCGCGCCCGGCGACAAATTCGGCGCCGTGGACGTGCAGCAGCTCTGCGAGCGCCTCGCCGAAGCAGGCTTCCTCCATCGCAGCGGCGGCAACTGGCATTGGGTGCAGGAAGCGTATCCGGCGGACACCGTCAGTCTTCGCTCTGTCACGTCCGACAACTTCGTGATCATCGACACCTCGGGAGAAGGAGATGGCAAGCCCGAAGTGATCGGCGAAGTCGACTTCTCCTCCGCGCTGACCACCGTTCACCCCAAGGCGATCTACCTTCATCAGGGGCAGCAGTATCACGTTGACCGACTGGACTTCGACGAGCGCAAGGCCTACGTCAAGCCGGTAAAGGTCGATTATTACACCGACGCGATTCGCTACACGCAGGTGCGCGTCCTCGAAATCGCCGAAGAAGAGCGGATCGCCGGGCCGGCCGCGCGCGCACACGGCGATGTACTCGTACGCTCGCAAGTCGTGGGTTTCAAGAAGATCAAGTTCTTTACCAACGAAAACGTCGGCGACGGAAAGCTCGAGCTTTCCGAAAACGAAATGCACACGACCGCCTTCTGGATCACGCTCGATCGTTCTCTTCTGGCGGCACTTCCCTTCGCGCTTTCGGAGCGCCAGAGCGGCATTTTCGGCCTGCTGTACGCACTCGAATCGATGGCCACGCTACTCCTGATGTGCGACCGCCGCGACCTGGGTACAGCGGTCGGCGAGCACCCCCCGAGCCCCGGCGTCGAAACCGAATGGCACGAATACACGGCGGCTACCGACGATCCCACGAAGATAAATGAATTCTTCGACCCGAATCTGTATCTCTATGACGCTTATCCGGGCGGAATTGGCTTTAGCGAGCCACTTTTTCGCGTCCACGAGCTGCTGTTGCGCCGGACGCGGGAATTGGTCGCCGGGTGCCCGTGCGAGAGCGGATGCCCGTCCTGCGTCGGCCCGGCGGGAGAGAAATCCGAGCGGACGAAGGAAGCCGCGCTCGCGATTCTGGATCGTCTGTGCTCCTAGGCCCCTCGGCAAAACTCGGGCGGCTAAAGGCACTCCAGCCTCCGGCGCGACGCGCCGCCTCGGCTGCTGCCGAAACACGGCGAGGCCATGCGCCCGATATTCCCGAGGGCGCGGAGCGCCTGGCTCAGCTACTCGGCGCGGCGCCGCAGCGAAATTGCTTTGGCGAGCACCTCGCGTTGCGCCGATGGTTTTCCGAGGCGATCGGCGGCGACGCGCCCAGCGAATTGCATCCGGCGGCGCTGCGTTTGATTGCGCCCGACGCGCCGGATTGCGTCGCCGACCCACAGCAGTGGCTTTTTCTTGATACGGAAACCACAGGCCTGGCGGGCGGCACCGGCACATATCCGTTTCTCGTCGGCATCGCCTGGTGGGACGCGGGCGGGCTGGAGGTCGAGCAGTTTTTCATGCGGGAGCACAGCGAGGAACATTCACTGCTGGTGGCGCTCGCGGGGCGGTTGTCGGAACGGCGCGTGCTCGTCACATTCAACGGGAAGTCGTTCGATTGGCCGCTGCTCGAGACGCGCTACCGCATGACGCGCACGATCAAGCCGCCCGCGCCGCGCGCGCATCTCGACTTTCTCCATCCCGCGCGAAATCTGTGGCGGCTGCGCTTGGGTTCGGTGCGCCTGGCGGAGCTCGAACGACACGTCCTCGGCTGGAATCGCGGCGCGGACGTGATTTCGGAGCTGATCCCGCAAATCTATTTCGACTATTTGCGCGGCGGACCGCCCGAGCCGCTCGTCCCGATCTTTCACCACAATCAGATGGACCTTCGCGGACTTGCAGGTCTTGCGAGCCGCGTCGTATCGCTGCTCGGGAATGCGGAAACGCACGGACAGGATGCCCTCGAACTCTTTGGGGTTTCGCGAATTTGCGAGCGGCGCGGCGAAGCAGATCGCGCGCGGAGGCTTTACGAGCGTTCGATCGCCTTCGAGCTGCCGCCGGAAACGGACCGCGCGGCGCGGCGGTCGCTTGCGCGGCTCGCGAAACGAAACGGCGATTTCGGGCTCGCGCGCCAGCTTTGGGAAGGCATGCTCGGAGATTCGCGCGAGGGCCTTGAAGCCTACGAGCAACTCGCCATTTACTACGAACGCTACGCTCGCGAACCCCATCGTGCGGCGGCACTGGCGCGCAAGGCGCTCGCCGACCTTCGCACAGCAAACCGTCTCGGCACGATCGCCTCGGGCGTCTACCGCCGGCGCCACGCACAGTTCGAAAGGCGCCTCGCCCGCCTCCAACGCAAGGCTGGGCGCAGCCTGCTCGACGCATGGATCGATGCTGAATCGCGGGCCGAGGCTGATGAATCCAATTCGTACGATTGGGAGGTAAGTTCGATGGCCGAATCGGATAGCGCCGCAACTCAGACTGCGAAAATCTCGGACCCGGAGCCGAAATCCTTGGCGGGGGTCACCGACCCATATCTTCGCGAGCAGCTCGAGAAACGCCGCGCGAAACTGAAAACCGCGCTCTCCTCAGTCGCGGCGACCGACGCGCCAGCCGCGGCTCCGTTCGTCGATCTTCTCGATCAAGTGGACTCTGCGGTCCACAGGATGGACGAGGGAACGTACGGAATCTGCGACGGCTGCCAGGGCACCGTGGAGAAACAGCGGCTCATGGCGGATCCGCTGATCCGGCTCTGTCTCGATTGCCTGAGCAGCGACGAGCAGCGCGCGCTCGAGCGCGACCTCGAGCTTGCTTCGCAGGTCCAGCGCGGGCTGCTGCCCCAGACCGACGTTCGCTTTGGCGACTGGCGCATCAACTACCAGTACAAGCCTGCAGGAATCGTGAGCGGCGACTACTGCGACCTGATTCCTCCAGCCAACGGAGACGGCAAGCTCATTTTCCTTCTCGGAGATGTGTCGGGCAAGGGAGTGGCTGCGTCTCTGCTGATGACGCACCTGAATGCTATGTTTCGCACTCTCGCGAGTATGGGTCTCGAGCTCGACAAGCTGCTCGAAATCGCGAACCGCCTCTTTTGCGAGAGCACGATCGCAGGGCAGTACGCCACACTCGTCTGCGGGCGGGCCAGCAAGACGGGCGAGATCGAAATCGCCAGCGCGGGCCATTCCCCCGCCCTGCTTGTGTCACAAAATGGCGTGAAGCAGATCGGCTCCACTGGGTTGCCGCTGGGAATGTTCTCGACGAGCCGTTATACGGTTCACCGAATACGGCTCGAGCCGCGCGACAGCCTGCTCCTCTTCACCGACGGCATCTCAGAGGCGCGCGATCTATCCGGCAACGAATATGGCATCGGCGGGCTTTCACTCGCTGCGGGCGGCCGGCATGGCTGGCCTTCGAAGGAACTTGTCTCAGCCTGCCTCGAGGACGTCGAACGGTACTCTTCCGGGGTGCGGCAAGCAGACGACCAAACGCTGATGGCAGTCCACAGGGCGGAGTCCAGCGCAGCAGCGTTCAACGACTGACATGTTCCTGGGACACTTCGGCGTGGCGTTCACGGCAAAGAAAGCGGCGCCGAAAACTTCTCTGGGCACTCTCGTCCTAGCGGCGCAACTTGCGGACATGCTCTGGCCGATATTTCTGCTACTCGGCTGGGAGAAGGTACGCATCGCGCCGGGAATCACGCGGGTCACGCCGCTCGATTTCGTTTCGTATCTCTGGTCGCACAGCCTGGTGGCGCAGATCGGCTGGGCGATACTGCTCGGCGCGGCCTATTTCGCGATCCGCCGCGATGGACGCGGCGCTGCCGTGGTCGGCGCATGCGTGCCCACACACTGGCTGCTCGACTACATCGCTCACCGGCCCGACATGCCACTCGTGCCCGGCGGAACTGGTTACGGATTGGGAATGTGGAATTCCCTGCCCCTGACGCTGGCCGCGGAACTCGCGCTGTTTGGATTCGGCCTTCTAGTGTACTTGAGCGGGCAGCGCGCGATCGATCGCACCGGCCAATTCGCGCTATGGTCTCTTGTGATTGTTCTCGTTGTCATCTACTTCGCATCAACGTTCGGGCCGCCGCCTCCGAACGTGCTGGCGCTGAGCGCGCTTGCAATCTGGCTCACGGTTCCGTGGGCCGCGTGGGCCGACCGGCATAGGATGCCCCGCGCGAATGCAGGCAGAACGGTCACGTAGAGATGGGGCGTTCGAGGCCGAGGTGAGTGGGGCGGCGCTCGAAAACGCGCGCGCCGGAAAGTGGGGCGGAATCGAGCATCTTTTGCAATTCCGGCGCGGTGTAGGCCGCGCGTACGGAGTCGCGATAGAGCTGGCGCATCGTTCCGGAGTAGTGGCGGCCGTGCCAGCGGATGTGCAGCGGATAGGCGAGGCGTCCCGGGCGGCGCAGATCGCGAAGAAGGATGGCGCCATCGTGCCCGGCGAGACGTGCGATTTCGGCGAGAAGTTTTTCCGGCTCGGCGAAGTGATGCAACACCGAGTTGCACATCAGGAAATCGAAGCTCGCGTCGGGAAACGGCAGACGGTTGCCATCCGCAACCTGAAATTCGACGCGGCCGGCCAGCGCCGGGCCCGCAGCCTCGAGATTCGCGCGCGCCTGAGCGATCATATTCGGCGAGCGGTCCACACCGGTGAATTTCCAGCGAGTCAGCCGCCGCGCGAGCTTGATCACGATCTGCCCTGGGCCAATGCCGATATCGAGCGCGCGACCGCGCTCGCGTCCCTTCAACAACCGCAGGGCGTGTTCGACGAACGTGTCGTCGATTCGTTCGAGATAGGCCTGTGCGGCGGCCGAGGCATAGGCTTCCACCTCGCCCGAATCGTCCATGACTTCGGGTTCCGGAACGCGCGGCAAATCGAAAATGCTCATGGAGAATTTTAGCGCGC
Organism: Candidatus Acidiferrales bacterium; assembly: GCA_050015155.1. Classification (GTDB taxonomy): domain Bacteria; phylum Acidobacteriota; class Terriglobia; order Acidiferrales; family UBA7541; genus Palsa-295. The sequence goes on from JBEKBY010000010.1 coordinate 64,780, forward strand.
CGCGAGGGTGAACCACTGCGAAGGATTCGTCTGGGCAGCGGACTCCGGTGCCACCGCAGGGGCCGGGGCCGGCGCGGGCGGCCAGCCGACGGCGCGATCGATCGCATCGTAGGTCGCGCGCGTAGCGCCTTCGACGGTCAGGCATGTCAGCCCCACGCAGTGAAGAAAAACGCCGCCGGTATCCGTTTGGAATTGGAAGAAGTTCGGGCGGCGGTAGAGCTGCGTGCGGGTCTTGTATTTCGTCTCGAGCGCTTCGCTGTATTGCCCGAAGAAGCGGCCTGCATCCTCGGAGGTTTCGAGCGCGAGAAAAAAGACGGCTGGCGTTTCCTTCGTCTTCGCGTCTTCGAACACGGCGTAGCGGTCTCCGTCCCACGCGGGGGAAAGCGCGTCGGCGCGGTCCTGGCCGAGGAACTGCCTCAAAATCTCGTCGAGGCCGAACTCTCCCATCACGTTCTCCTCGAGCAGCTTCCAGTCGGCGGGAACAAGGCCCTTCCATGCGGGCAGCGTGACCTTTTGCGGTCCGACGCTCTTGAGATAGAAGTCGGGATGCATGATCTGCTGCGTGGAAACGGGCGGATTCTGAAAAATGAGATGCAGGTCTTCCCAGCCGGAGTGAGCTTTCAGAAACTGCTGGGAAAACTTCGTCCCGGCAAGATAGGGGAAGAGCAAGGCATCCCGGATGTAGATCGGCGCTTTCGCAAGGTTGGGATCCTTGTTCATTTCCGCAATCGCGCCGGATTGAATCACCATCGTCACGTCGGGGAGATCGCGGACTCCGATCTTGTTGTCGCGGAGGGCGTAATCGAGCATGGCGGCCATCGCGCTGCCCTCGCTCACGGCCTCGCGAGCCGTTTCCGCGTCGTCGTTGGGCCGCGCCGCCTTGATCCACGGATCAATGTGGAAGGACTGGTCCTCAAGCGCGTGCGTCAACTCATGAGACATGATCTCGCGCTGCTCGCCGGCCGGGATCCAGTCGGCGATGTAGAACTCCTTTGCCTTCGGGTCGTAGAGGCCGGCGACCTGATCGGTCAGAACGTCGAGCAGGAACGAATCGAGCGGGAAATCCTTGGGGATGAGACCAAAAGCTTCGAGCGCCTTCCGGTCGGCATAGCGCTGCGCGTCGTCCTTGTCTTCCTTCTCCTCGCGGACGAGATAATCGCGAATTTCCTGCTTCGAGCGCAGGCTCTTCTTGAGCGGCTCCTTGATTGGAAGATGAAGGATCTGGCTCATTTGCGCGAGGACTTCGTCGGCGGCGCGCAGAAATTCGGGATTCGGACCCGGTTTGACCGGCGCGGGAGCCGCGGATTCCGGCGCGGCCGGAGGAGCAGGGGGCGGCGACGCCGACTGGCCGGCAGCCGTGGCAACCCAGAACAGAAGCGCAACCAGAAGACCCACCACGCGTTTCATCCCGACTCCTTCAGCAGTTGGATGATGTAGGAAGGATAGCAGGTTTCCCGACGCCTCAGGCACGAGGCAGGCACGTGCGCCGCGCGACGCCGACGCGAACCGGGTGAGCCGTTTTGCTCTATACGAGCAGCGTTCCTCCATCGACACCGCCGGTCATGAATGTCGCCGTCATCATGTTCAGGACGGCCGCCGCAATCTCCTCGGGCCGTCCGGGCCGCGCGATGGGCTGGCCCCTCCGTGAAGGACTTGAGCGCGGCGGCGCGCGCCTCTTCGGGCAGGCCCGCCCAGAGTTCCGTCTCGACGATGCCTGGCGCGATCACGTTGACGCGCACCGGCGCAAGTTCCACAGCGAGGGCTTTGCCGAGCGCCTCAACCGCTGCATTGATCGAGCCGCAACACCTGAGAAAAGCACCACGGAGCCTGCATGCGCCATCTGAGCCGCCTTGACGGCCGCGTATTGTCCCCAGAATTTGCTGGCCATCGACGCCTGCGCATCGGCAATGGAAAGCTTCCGGAACGGCGCGATGTGGGACCTCATTTCTGGGAAGGATGAGATGGTCGATTTCTCCAACTTGCGCGAAAAACGCGCGCACGGGCTCGGCATCGGTGAGATCGACCACTCGGCCTTGCACGGGCGCTCCGAGCAACGCCACCGTGTCGTCGACCCTTTGCCGATTGCGCGATGCGACGGTGACACGCGCGCCCGTGGCCGCCGACCACGACGACGTGTTTGCCCTGAATGCTCTGCAATGGGCTGGTCGCCTTCAATGAGCTGCTCACGCGGGTGTGCCTCCAGATTCGTAGGGCGCGGGAAATAACGGCTATTCTGGCCCAAATGCGAGGAGTACGTTGCCGGGAATGCCATACAACGAGCCATAGCCGGAAGTTACGAAGACCATGCCACCAGCGACCGCGGGGCCTCCGCCGTCGATCGACCCACCGCGGGCCGGCAGGCTGTTCGTCGTGTCAAACTCTCGCAGAGTATCGTAGTCCCACAGTGTGCTGCCGTCCTTGGTCGAATAGGCACGGAGGTGCCCGTCGTCCGCACCGGAGAAAACTACGCCGGGTATCGCGGTCACGGCAGCGGATTGCGCCGGGCTACAGCGCGGTACGGTGCATCCGCCAGCCACTGGAAGGGCTGCCCATATCTGTTTGCCAGTGGCAAGATCGAGCGCGAATAGCCCACCGCCGCTCTTCGGGTCCGGCACCGTGCCTTCCGGGCCCCCGGCAAAACCGAAATCCGAAAGCGCGACGTACGCCACTTCGGAATCCACGGCAGGTCCCCATTCGACTCCTCCGAGCGGTCCTCCGTGGCCGATGGTGGTTTGCCAGAGAATCTCTCCTTGCTTATCCGGATCGAGGCCGAAAACCACGCCGGACTTTTGGCCGACGATCAATACCCGTCGCCCATTTGTCAACACTCGCAGGATGGGCGGGGCCGCAAAGTCGAAATCGGGACCTTGCTTGGCAGGACAATTGCTTTTGTCGTCGCGAAAGCAGCTTATGTTGTAAGTGTCCTCCGGCGTAATCTGGCGCGACCAGACGATCTTGCCCGTCGCGAGATCGAAGGCCAAGATGGCGTCGCTATTCGCCGTGGCGGGATCCGAGTAGTTATTGCTCGCACCGATGTAGAGGAGATTATGTGCGGTGTCGACGGTGGGCGACGACCACAGGGCCGCCCCCGAGGGTCCCCAGAGCTGTGTCCCTGCCTTGCCCTTTTTCGTCGGCCGCGCTGAATCAGGGATAGTGTAGCTCCGCCACACCTCTTTGCCAGTGGCAGCATCCAGGGCCACCATGATGCCTCGGAACGTGCAGCATCGATAGTTTGGATCGGCTGACATCCACTCCTCGCGAGACGCCACCGGCACGTAGAGCCGCCCCTTGTACAGTCTCGGAGTTCCCGTGACGCGCGCGTAGGGGTGGTCACTCATCCTGGTCTTCCAGACCAGCTTCCCGGTGACGGCATTTACTGCGTAGACGTTCGAGCGATAATCTCCGAAGTAGGCCAAATGGCCTGGACCGATGGTGACGGCCGCGCGAACCCCCGCAGCCGCCTGAAACTTCCAGTACGTACACCCAGTCGAAGCGTCGAGCGAATAAACCCCGCCGAGGGGATCACCCACAAATACGCGACCGCCGACGACAACGGGTTGAGAGTAAGCTGCGAAGCCGCCGGGAAATCCGAAGGCCCATTTCAGCTTGAGGCCCGGAACCTGCGCAGCCGTCAAACCTGCCTGATCGGCCGGCTGAAAGCGGCTGTTATCGAAATCCACGCCCCAGCCGTTCCATTGCGGGCCTGAAAAGCTGCTCGGCGCCTGGCCTGGGCAACGGCCCGCAGACATGGCTCCGGGGCCGCCAAGACGCTTGCCGGTGAGAAACTCCGCGACGGCTGCGCGCTGGGAGGCGGTCAGGTGAGCGCCCTGCGCGTGCATGGTGCCAGCGTCGAGCATGTAGATGATGTATTCCGGAGACGCGGCCTTCAAGACGAAGTGATTTACATACGGCGGTCCTCCGGCCTCGTGACACGAAGCGCAGCGGGTCGCGTAAATGGCTGCGCCGGTTTCGCTTGAACCGGCAGTGGCGCCCTTGCCGGCGCCGGTGGATGACAGCGAGAGGACGTAGGAGGCGAGGTCGCCGATCTGCGTTTGGGTGTAGGTGCTCTTAAATGCCGGCATCGTGGTGCTGGAGTTTCCATTTGAGATGATGTCCGTCGCGTCCTTTGCCGAGAGAGAAAGCCCCCAAAGAGATCGTGCGACGCCGCCCTTGCCGTCAGGGCCGTGGCAGAAAACGCAAGTCGAGGCGTATAGTTTTTTGCCCGCGTCGATGCGTTCTTGACTATTCTGAGAAGCAGCAGCTTGTGCGGCGTGACTCGCCATCGCTGACGGAGCCGAACCGAGGGCCACCATCGCGCAGCAACAAAGCATCCATACGCTGACTGCTCGCGGCCGACCATTCTGGGCGCGAGCAGTCCGGGCAAACTCTATGCATTCCATACGCACCTGCCTGCGTTCTCGATGATGCAAGGATCGTGCGGCAGCAACTGACGACCGACGTGATCGATACTATAGTGTGTCCCAGCACGGGCGCAAGGGCGAGGCGGCGAGCCTTCGGAGCGGGGTTTTAGCGACGAGGGCCGAGAGCTCCCATTTCGCGGCTCAGCGCTTCGAACCGCCCGCGACCGGGGCAGGCAGCACCGATTGCACGGCTTTGCAGAACTCGTCGATCTGGAAAGGTTTCGCGAGTACCTGGCAGCCCGACCTCCGCACCGCTTCGGGGATGTGGTCTTCGCCGGTATTCGAAGTCGTGAAGACGACGTGGGCGGCGAGGTCGGAACGATTGTTTTCAATCCAGTGGTAAAGTCCACCCGGCGACATTTCACCCGGCAACTTGACGCTAACTACGACCGCGTCGACAGAGTCCTGCTTCAAGATATCGATGGCTTCCTGCTCGTTGCGGGCCAGCCTCACGGCAGATCCGCGAGCGACCAATATTTCCTCCTCGAGCTGGAGCACAGTCTCCTCGTCGTCGACCAACAGGACTTTCCCGGAGGCGGCGTGGGTCGCGCGCGGTGTGTCGGCGGCGGGCACCGCGGAAGAAACCACGAGAAGCGGCAACGTGATAGTGAACGTGGCGCCGCGCGGCGGTGAATTCCGAACTTGAATTTCTCCTCCATGCTCCTTGACAATTCCGTAGCAGATGCTGAGGCCGAGACCCGTTCCCTTGCCGACGGGTTTGGTCGTGTAAAAGGGATCGAAAATGCGGTGGGGATTTTGCACGCCGGGTCCATTGTCGGTCATCTCGACGCGCAACCGGTTTCCGACCGCTTCGGTGCGAATCCAGATTTCGCCCGACCCGCCCTTTTCCTGAATAGCATCGACCGCATTGTTCAAAATGTTGAGAAAGACCTGCTGAAGCTGGTGGAAATCTCCGCCGGTCAGGGGCAGTTTCGGATCGAATTCGCGGCGAACGACGATGTTGTTGAGCCTCATGTCGTATTCGCGAAGGACGAGCGTGTCCTCGAGAATCTGGTTCAACTGTACAGGGGCGCGCTCGGGTTTGTGCTGGCGGGCAAAACTCAGGAGATTCTGGACAATGTGGTGCGTGCGCTGGGCCTGCTTATAAAGTTTATCGACGTAATTCGCGCCCCGCGAACTATTGAGCTCTTCCGACTTCAGCAGTTGACTGTATCCGAGAATTGCGGTCAGCGGATTATTGAGCTCGTGTGCGACGCCAGAAATCAATTGCCCGACCGCGACCATCTTTTCGCTTTGCAAGAGCTGTTCTTGCGTGCGGCGCAAAGTTTCGTAAGCCTCGCGGGTCTTCTCCAACAGAAGCGACTTATCGATGGTGGTGGCGATTTGATTGCCGACGGCCGAGAGCAGGTTCAACTCGCCGGTTGAAAACGCCCGCATCTCGCGGCAGCCGACCACGAGGACGCCGATGATGCGGTCTTTGGCCCAGAGGACGACCACCTGCGATACCTGAATGCCCTCGCTCCGGTGCAGTTCGCGGAATTCTTCGGGCAATACAGGAGCGGTTCCAGAGAGGATCGTCACCCGCACCTGGCGAATCTGGTGGAGCAACGCCGCTGAAACTTCCACGGGAATAGCGCGGCGCGCATGCGCCGATCGATACCCGACGGCGGCCGCGCGCCTCAGCGTCCTAGCCGACTCATCGAGGAAATAGACGACGGCAGCGTCCACGGCAGAAAGCTCGGTGACCTTGAGAAGCGCGTCATTGAGCCCTTCCTCGAGCGTGGAGCATTGCGTGAGCAGTTCGGCGATCGCGTTCAGAGCGAGGAGTTCGCGGTTGCGCCGGCGAATGTCCATTTCGGCCTGTTTGTGCTCGGTGACGTCGAGCACGAAACCTTGGTAGGCGACGATGGCGCCGGAATCATCGCGCGTGGCGAAGCTCGATTCGCGGGCGGTGCGAATCTCGCCGTCGCGGCGGCGGAATTGAAATTCGAAGTCGCTGACTTCGCCATACTCGTGAAGCAGACGCCTGAGCCGCTGGCGGTCAGCCGCGTTCACATAGAAGTGCGAAGGGATACTCGTCTCGAAGAGCTCCTCGCGGCTCTCATATCCGACGATGCGCATGAAGGCGTCGTTGAAATCGAGGAAGCGGCCCTCGACCGTGGAAATGAAGACGCCTGCGGGGGCCTTTTCGAAGAGGGTGCGGAACTTATTCTCGACCTGGCGATGAGCAGTGAAATCCTTGAGGACGTGGATCGTCCCCAGCCGCCCTCCTTCGGAATCGTGGAACACCGAGTCGGTGGCAAGAAAGTAGCCGCCGAAGGTTGGGTCCATCTCCTCGGACTTTCCCGCCGCACCTTCGCAATACGGACAGAGCGCCCACGGAGTGCCGGCCTTGCTGAGCACATCACGCACAGACCGATCCACCAGGGCTGCGGGCTCGGTTTCCAAGCGGACGGCCAGCGCCCGATTAGCACAGAGGATGCGGCCATCGAGGGAGTGGACGAGGATCAAATCGTCGATCGAGTCGAAGGTGTCGAGCCATTGCCTGCGGGAGGCCACCGACGTCTCGAAGAGAGCCACGTTTTGAACCGTCAGGCCCAAGAGATTCGCGACGTTGACCAGGAAATGCTCCTCGTCGGGCTCGAAGGTGCGGGCTGTCGATGACCCGATCCCGAGCAATCCAAGCGGCGCTTCCTTTCCGGGTATACGAACCAGCAAAACAGCGGCGAGCTTCTGCGCATCCGTCCACAACCGAACCACGGAATCTCCGGGAGCTCCGGAAGAAACGAGCAGCGTTTCCTGACGCAGAACGTCTTGCGCCCAAGACTCAGCGACGGAGACATTCGGGTGATGCACTCGAGACGGCCCCCCCGGCCCAACTGCGGCACGGACCACTAGGGCCGTAGGATTGCCGGGATCATCGAGAAGGAGCACGACACCGTGGCTGGCACCCAGGATTTCGACAAGATGACGCAGAACCCCTAGCAGGACTTCCTCCATCCGAAAGGAATGCGTGGCTTCAGCCGTGATTAGGGCCAGGCGCCGCAGTTTTTCGTTGAGGTCTTCCGTTCGAGTGCGGCCCGCTTCCAATATCAGCACGGCCATGGCGACGCCCATCGTGATCCCGAACAGGCCATGGAAGGAGATCCGGAAGAGCGCGAGGCCCCGGTCCGCCCATTCGGGCCGGTCCAACCCGTGAAGGCCGCGGAGCAAGAGCGCTGCGGCGAGCAGCTTCCAGCCCACGCCGCGGTGTTGCGTCTGCGAGCGCCAAAGAATCCAGCCAGCCGAGAGATATGCGGAACAGACGAACAGGGTTTCGGCCCATGTCTCGGTGCGGGGCAGCTTGGCCACCAAGTCAAGGGACGCGAAAGCGCCAACGGCCGCGAGACCCAAGGGCCACAAATACTTCACCTTCGTTCCCAGGCCGCGGCACTCCATCGCGGAGGCCAGGAACAAGAGAGCCGGCACCAGGGAGAGCGCGAAGCTGAACCGCACCTCGCCGGCTCCGCCGCTCAAGAGCGATGCGATGCGCAGACCCTCCAGCCCTACGTAAAAGCTCCATCCGGCCAGCCAATAGCGGAAGAAACGCGCAGAAAAACCCGGGAGAAGCAACCAATAGAGGACCAGCAGGATAGAGGCGGCGGCACCTTCCATGAAGGCGACAGCCAAGATTCCGGGATTCGATGCAAAAGCCATCGCGCCTTGTCCGAGCGACACCCCGCCGCTCACCTACCAAGTCACAATCGACAATTCGGGGATATCAGGAAGCCATTATAAGAATTAGCACACGGGCGAAAAATCCAGCAACAGCAAGTCTTGCCGCGTGTGCCGTGCTTTATAATGGCGTCAACGGAATTAACGCGAATTAGCGGCCCAAGCGGAGCGACCCGTGGAAAAAGAGAAGATTCTCGTCGTGGACGATGAAGAGGCGATTCGCGAAGTCGTTTCGACGCTGCTCGAGGCGCAGGGTCACCCCTGCACGATGGCTTCGAACGGACGAATGGCGCTCGAGGCTTTCCGGAAAGACTCGTACGACCTGGTACTGAGCGACATCGTCATGCCTGAAATGGACGGGCTGAAGCTGCTTGGGGAGCTGCGCGAGGACGATCCGGACGTTCCGGTGATCATGGTCACGGCCATGCACGACATTTCGATCGCGCTCGAAGCCATCCGCGCCGGGGCGTACGACTACATTTTGAAGCCGTTCGAAAAGGACCAGCTCCACCTGAGCGTGCGGCGAGCGCTCGAGCACCGCAGGCTGGTACTCGAAAACCGTACATATCAGAGCGACCTCGAACAACTCGTCGCCGAACGCACGCAGCAGCTCTCCATCGCGCTGCAAGACCTCGAACAGTCCTACGATTACACGCTTGAAGCACTCGGCGGGGCGCTCGACGCCAAGGATGCAGAAACCGAAGGCCACTGCCAGCGTGTCACCGCATTCACGATCACGATCGCCAAGGCGATGGGTCTAGACAAGGGGCTTCTGCGGCAGATCGCGCGCGGCGCCTTCCTCCACGACATCGGCAAGATGGGAATTCCGGACTACATTCTCCGCAAGCCAGGCCCTCTGACCTCGGAAGAGCGCGAAATCATGCGGCGGCATTGCGAGATCGGCTACGCCGTGCTCGAGCGGATTCCGTTCCTCAAAGAGGCTGCCGAAATCGTCCTCTCGCACCAGGAGGCCTACGACGGTTCGGGCTATCCGCACGGACTGAAGGGCGAGGAAATTCCTCTCGGGGCCCGGATTTTCGCGGTGGCGGATACGCTTGACGCGATGATCTCGGATCGGCCTTACCGGAAGGCGCTACCGATCTCGGCCGCCCGCGAAGAGATTCAGCGGTTTTCGGGAAGGCAGTTCGATCCCCGCGTCGTCGAAGTGTTTCTGGCGCAGCCGGAAACGCTGTGGCGCGATTTACACGAGAAAATCGGCGACCCGTTCCAGCTCACGCAACTCGAACGAGTGTAAGCTTTCATTCTGTCCTGCCGCACCTCAAGAAAAAGGCGGACCCCACGGTGTGAGGCCCGCCCGCACATCGCTTCTCTTACGGAGGCTAGAAGTCAAACCGCAGAGCGAACTGCATCTCCCGAGGGTCCCCGACTACAGTGGATATCACTCCAAATTGAGAACCCGTGAACCCGTTCGTCGGGATCGCGAAATTGGGATGATTGAACGCGTTGTAGGCCTCCATGCGCAACTGGAGGCGATACCGCTCACTTCCAAGATTGAAGTTCTTGGCAAGCGCCATATCCCAATTGGAGTAGTGAGGGCCGCGCAACACATTCCGGTTACCGATTTGTTGACCCGTTGGAGAGCTGAATGCTGCAGCTGCGGCAGCGGGGTTGGCGAATAGCTGTATGCTGCCGTCCGGAGCCTTGTGAATATTGACGGCAATAGCAGATTTATTTCCGTCGAAGATACCGAGAGAATCGGCGAGAAGGCTCGTCGTCTCCACGCCCGCGAAGGCATTGAAGGGAAATCCAGTGTGCCAAGTTGTGATGTCCGAGAATTGCCATCCGCCAATCAGTTCGTCTAGCCATTTTGAAGCGCCACTCCCGTATTTCTGTCCGCGCCCAAAGGGAAGAATATATACGCCATCGGCATTGATCGTATGGGTCAGGTCGAATTCCGAGTCGCCCCGGCAAGCAGCTCCGCTTCGCGCGTCGCACAAGACGGCAGGCGTGGTGCCTGCCTGATTCCCGATGTTGTCGGCAATAATGGAAATGTTGTCGATAGAATGTGAGTACGTATAGTTGAAGTCTCCCTGCAGGTTGTTTGTAAAGCGTTTTCGCAGCGTGACGAGCAAGCCGTTATAGCTGGACCATCCCTTGTTTGTCAGATACACGTTGCTGGAGAATTGCGGAGACATTCCGACGTTGGGAGCGAATGCAAAAGGCGCACCGAAAATAAAGTTCGCATCCATCGTGCTGACGATGCTGCCGAGCCCTCCCAATTTCAGGGTGTTTGGAAACTTCGAATAGATGAAATCCGAGCATCCCGGACCGCAGACGTTGGGATCTTCCAGGATCGCTTGAGGTGTGGCGGCCGCCGCTCCCGCCCTGGCTTCGGTTTCGAGGTTGGCGATCGCCTGAAATAGGGTCTGCCCGTCAGCAGGAACGTCGAAGTCAACCAACTGGTTTGCATCTGCGAGTGCGATGAGACGATGCGCGTACCGGCCGACCCAACCCAGATCAAGTTGGAGGCCCCCAGGAAGCTCTCGTTGAACATCCGCGGTGTATGCCAAGGAGTAGGGTGTCTTGAAATTGGGATCGACTGTGTAGTTGTCCTCATCTTCCGCCTGGCCGATGCCCACGCCGCCGAAAACGTTCGGCGTGAGCGGGTTGGCAAACGGAGGTGCGACGGGAGGGGTCGAAGACGTAACCGGAAGGTCGTTGATGCCAGTAAACCTCGGATCAGTCGACAAATCGACCTCAGGCGTGTTCCCACCGAACTCACCGCCCGACACATTACTAAACAAGAAGCTGTTTTGATCTTGTATGAAGTTGATGGAATTGACAGCCGTGTGATCGTAAATTATAGCCGCCCCACCGCGAAACACGGTCTTGCGGTCACCGAGAAGCTTTGCCAAAGGACCGTCATTGACCGACGGATTCCACGCCAGGGCAAATCGCGGAGCGAAGTTCAGCGGATCTTCGTGATACAAGGAAGGGGCGCCGGGATTTGCCTTTCCGCCCAGCGTGTAGGTCAGAAAGGGAGTTGTGGTGAAGCCCGAGACGCCAGTCGCTCCAGCAATCAGGCGGTCCCCGAATTCCTTGTTGAAGGGGATCGTGCTGACACCTTCCAAGCCGTTCGTCTCGTATGGCACTGAATCGTACTGATAGCGCAAGCCGTACGTGATGGTCAGGCTCTTGGTGACGCGCCACGAGTCCTGCCCGTAGAATTCGTACTCGTAGTAGCGATAGTCGATTCGATGGGGCACCCCGAGCGCAAGCGGAGTGCCATCCTTGAGGTAATTGAACACGCCCTCGTCTAGCCACCAGGACCCCAACATGCCCATAAACATATTGTCCCAATCGCCCGCAGCCACACCGGTAGGGTCCAGGGCCGGATTACTCAAGATGTTGGCCGGCCTGAGAGTCGGATCGAGGTTTGGAGTGAGCGCGTTGAGACCGATCCCGATGAAATTAAAATCGTTGGTCTCCACGTCTCGTGTGCGGACGGGCTTGAAGACTCCTCCGAAAGACAGGTTGTGAGTTCCACGCGTCTGCGACCAATCGTCGCGAAACGTAGGCTCAGGAATAATGTGCGATTGCGTGCTCTGGCGCAGATACGGTGGATCGAAGAAATCATCCATCCATGTAAATTGGAAGTTTGTGCCGTTTGGATTAAACGGAATTCCAAAATCCGCCTGCCCTCGGCTCTCTCCGTAAACGAATTGATTGACCGTATTGGGAGTGATCGTCCACGTATCTCCGATGACCCAGGCCTTATCGTTTTCGGTATCGACGGCAGTTAGCGGGTCTCCCTTGAAAGCTACGGAGGCGGCGATACCCGTGACGGGGCTGATGTTATTCCGCGTATCTGCGTTCCGCTCGTTATCGAAATTGAATCGTGTGAAAAGCTTGTGCTTGCTGGATAGGTTGTAATCGATGCGAGCCAGATAGATATTCTCCGAGAGCGGAGCGGGAGCGCTGAATCGGTATCCCCCGGTATTGACGCCATCTCCCTGCGTCATGTCGTTGGCAGCCGGGTAACGGCCAGCTATGAACTTGACGAGCGCGGCATCTGCACCGACACACAATGGGTCGAGCCCCTGCACAGACTGGGAACCACATGCCCCGGCAGCGGGAAGCAGGGAGATGCAGCCTGGGGTCGTACTCAACCGGCTGGAAGCATCGCATCCTGGATTGTTGTTTATGTAGTTGATTCCCGCACTGGGTCCACCCGCGGCTAGCGCGGTAATATTCGATAGCGGCACAATGCGCAGGACAGGTTCCTGCTCTGCGTCGCGACGACCGTCATAGTCGAAAAAGAAGAACAACTTGTCTTTCTTAATCGGTCCGCCCAGATTGGTGCCAAACTGATTGCGAACGAGTTGTTCCCTAGGGATAAAAGGGGTGGTGGTCTTGTTGAAGAAGGTATTCGCTTCGGTGAGTGCAGTGCGGTTCCATTCCTGGGCGGTACCATGCCATTCATTCGATCCGCTTTTCGTACTTATAAAAGTCGATGCGCCGCTCCCTCGGCCGGTATCCGATACTGGGTTGGCGACTTCGGTCCGGAACTCCTGTATGGCGTCCACGGGAATTGAAGCGGTAGTTGCAAACGCTTCGCCGGTTCCAAAATCGGAGGCGTCGATACCGTCCACAATGATATTGCTCTGGTCTGTCCGCGCGCCGGTTACGGCGCCGCCGCGGATACCCAATGGATCGTCTGGCACATTGCCGCCAACCGGGATCGGAGTTACGCCAGGCTGTCGCTGGAGGAGGTTGGCAGGGTTATCGCGAAACTGATTTGGGAGCTCCGCCACAGCCCGCATATCGAAACTGTTTCCAATCGTGGCATCCGTCGTGTCCAGGGTGACTGAACCAGCGGCCGTTACCTCAACCGTCTGCGAGATTGTACCTAGTTCCAGCTTCGCGTCTTGAGTGGTCGCGGTCGCAACAGGCAGGTAAATGTTTGCGATTGTCATGAGCTGGAAGCCATCTTTCCGTATGGTCAGTACGTAGCCTGGGCCAGGGGTAACGTCAACAATTCGGTAGCCACCGTCACCGGCTGTCTTCGCAAAATAGCTCGCATTGGTCTTCGTATTCTCCAACTTGATACTGGCGCCAGGCACAGTCGCCCCCGATGAGTCGGTCACGGTGCCCGTGATCGACGCTACGTTCTGGGCTTTGGTGACAGTCGAAATAGCGAGAAGGGCCCCAAGAACCAGCAGCACGAACCTTACTTTTGCCATGTTCTGAAGTCTCCAGTGTGAGTTGAACTGCCGATGCAAGTCCGCCCGCAACCTCTTCTCGCAAGGGTGAATCGATGTCATTTTCGAGATATTGTGATCGAGCTGCAAGCAAGTGGGCTACCAAGAGTTCTTCGCAGATCGCGTTATTGTAACTACCAGAATTCTTAGGAGATGCAACTGGGACCGGCCCCATTGCCATAGGGACGCACCCGGATATACCAAGAATAGTAGGGCCCCGCAGCAATCAAATCCTGAAGTTCATATACTCGCACTCAGCGCGCAGAGTTGCGGCGGCGGTAGATGAGGACGAAGATGCCGGAGAAAAGGCTCAGGCCGGGTGCCAGCAGAATCAGGATGCCGTGGCGGAGGGCTGCACGGCCTTGCCCGCCAGACGCCGCGGCGTTCTGGTAGCACATGGCGCAGCCCTGAGCGGCTACGTGCGGCGCAACCGAGAGGAGCAGCACCAGACACCCGGAAACGAGACGGGCCAGTGACCGGGCTCTCCGATGCTTTGCAGTTTCCATGCTCCCGACTTGGGACGTGCGTTCTGCCGTTCTCATGCTTAGCTCCCCGCCAGGAGAAAGACGAACAAGAACAACCATAGCCCATCCATAAAGTGCCAGTACATGGAAATTACGTCGACGGCTGTGCGACGCGCAAGGCGGCGCGGCGAACGGAACGCAACCGCGAGGAGGCCAATGATTCCGCCGAGCAGGTGCAATCCGTGCGCGGCCGTAAAGATATAGAAAAAACTGCTGCTGGGATTCGTCGCCAGATAAACACCAGCGACGACAAGCTGGCGCCACGCGATGAGTTGTCCCGCGACGAAAAAGACACCCAGAATTGCGGTGACGCCCCACCAGTGGCGGAAGCTCTCGTCGTCTCCCGAAAGCAAGTGGCGGCGCGAGCGCGCCAAGGTGAAACTGCTGGCAAGAAGAACGAGCGTATTCAGCCAAAGGATGCGCGGGACCTCGAGCGCTTGCCAATCGCTATTGGGAAAGCCCCTGCGGACAGTGTAGGCGCTGACAAGCGCTGCGAAAAACATCAAAATGCCGGCGAGCGCGATCATCATCCCGGTGACGTAGGTCCGCTGTGGGACGCCGGTAGCGCCCGAAGGCCCGCTTCCCTGCCCGCCATTGCCAGAAGGAGCGCCAACGTTGGCGTTTCCACCGGCACCGTTGAGTTGCAACGTTGCTGTCGCCACATTACCTGGCATTCGGAGTCTCCTGATTTGCGAGCGCGTCCTCTTCCGCCAGGACATTCTGCGGCAGAAAATCCTGGCTCGCGCCCGGGACGCTGTACTCGTAGGGCCCGCGATAGACGCTCGGAAAACGACCGTCAAAATTGTCCGCGGGAGGCGGCGAAGACGTGATCCATTCGAGCGTTGTGGCGCTCCAGGGATTGGCGGGCGCTTTCCTGCCTCTCTTCAGACTCCAGAAAAAATTGTAAAAGAAGACGAGCTGCGCCGCGGCGGTGGCAAACGCCGCGATGGTCATGAAGCGATGCAACGGCTGGAGCGCCGCAAGATAGGTTGCGCCGGACGAGTCGGCATAACGCCGGACGCCGCCTTCGATGCCAACAAAGTGCATGGGCATGAAGATGCAGTAGGAGCCGGCGAATGTGAGCCAGAAATGAAACTTCCCGAGCGTTTCGTCCATCATACGGCCGAACATTTTGGGAAACCAATAGTAGGTCGCGGTGAAAATCCCAAAGATTGCCGCCACGCCCATGACGATGTGAAAGTGGGCGACCACGTAATAGGTCGCGTGCAGCATGATATCCACGGCCGGCTGCGCGAGAAAGATTCCCGAAAGCCCACCGGTAACAAAGAACGAAACGAAGCCAATGGCGAACAGCATCGGCGGATGAAACTGTATCTTCCCGCCCCACAGCGTGCCGAGCCAGTTGAAGGTCTTGATCGCTGAGGGAACGCCAATCGACATCGTAAGCACGGAAAAAGTCAGGCTCGAATACGGGCTCATGCCGCTTACAAACATGTGATGGCCCCAAACCAGGAAGCCGAGGAAACCGATCGCACCGAGGGCCAACACCATCGCGCGATAGCCGAAAACGGGTTTGCGCGAGAAATTCGCGAGAACGTGGGACGCGACGCCCATGCCCGGCAGAATCGCAATGTAAACCTCGGGATGGCCGAAGAACCAGAACAGGTGCTGCCAGAGAAGCGGCGAGCCTCCCGCGCGGACTTGCAATTCGCCGTTCACGACGAGTCCGGCGGGGAGGAAAAAACTCGTGCCAGCGGAGCGATCAAGGAAGAGTAGAACTCCACCGGCGAGCAGGACACCGAAGGCGAGAAGACTCAGAATTGCGGTGACGAACCACGCCCAGACCGTGAGCGGCATACGCATCAGCGTGAGTCCGGGCGCGCGCATGTCGATGGCCGTGGAGATGAAGTTGATCGAGCCCAAAAGCGAGGCGAAACAGAATAGCAGGATGCTCACGATCCACATCGTCTGTCCGATTCCCTCGCCGGGACCCGTCACATCGCCGAGCCCGCTCAGCGGAGGATAGGCCGTCCAGCCGCTGATCGGCGCGCCGCCCGGAACCACGAACGCCGCAGCCATGCACAGGAACGCAGCAAGCGTCAGCCAGAAGCTGAGCATATTGAGCCGCGGGAAAGCCATATCCGGCGCGCCAATTTGAATCGGCAGAAAGTAGTTGCCGAAGGCGCTCTGCGGGGCGGTAGTGAGCACGAAGAAAACCATGATCGTGCCGTGCATCGTGACGAGCGCCAGATACTGCTCCGGCGTCATGATCCCGCCGCTCAAGAATGGAAGATGGGCGTTCGGCCAGACGAGATGAAAACGCATCAACAGCGAAAGGACGATCCCCAGCGTGACGGCGGCGAGTGCGAGGAAAAGGTATTGGAGGCCTATGACTTTGTGGTCCGTACTGAAGATGCAGCGGCGGAGAAATCCTTTCGGCGCCGCGGTTCCAATTTGGGCGGACGCGCTCACTGTGCAGCCGCCTGCTGCCTGAGGAAGTCCTCGTAAGCGGATTCGGAGACGACATTCAGAAAGCTCCGCATCCGGTAGTGCCCGAGGCCGCACAACTGCGTGCAGACAATTTCACAGCGACCTGCGCGGTCCGCTGTGAAGTGCAGGGGGATCACCGTGCCGGGGACAGCGTCCTGCTGAAGGCGTAGCTCTCGGACGAAAAAATTGTGGACCACGTCCTGCGAGCGCAGTAGCAGCTCGACCGGATGGTTCACCGGGACGGTCAGAGTCGAAGTGACGATATCGTCCTTGGCCGCAGGATCCTTTGGATCAAGACCAAGAGGATTGCCGGCCGGCGCGTTCACCAAGGCGGGATCGAGCCTGCCGAACTTGCCGTCCGGACCCGGATAGCGGAACGTGTAGACGAACTGGGTGCCGGTGACTTCGACCTGGATGGTGTCCGGGGCTGGCGGTGAGAATTGTACGGCAGCCCATACCCTGCTCCCCAGGATTCCGAGAACAAGAAAAACGAGAGCTGTGAGACACGTCCAGAGGATTTCCAGCAGAACGCTGCCGCGCGTGAAATGCGCGTGCTGGCCGCGATCGCGGAAGCGGAATACGGCGTATGCGAGACCCAACTGCGCGAACACAAAGGCCGCGCCAGTTGCATATAAGGTGATGCTGTACTGGTGGTCGACTTGCACTGCAACCCGGGTAATCGGTGGTGGCGCCGGAAATACATGCGCAGCAGAAACATAGACGGTGGCAACCACGAGAAACGCGAGAAGCAGAGCCAACAACACGGCTGGTTCTGCGGAGCCGCGGTGGCGGCGCCGGTTGCGAATTGCTCTTGTTGCGCGCCGTTCGATTATCAAGAAGAACGCTCGATTAGATCATTTGGACGGTGTGAGCCCCAAATCATATCCAATCGAGGCCGCAATTTACACACGTATCGCGAAGAGTGCGGCGGAGGAAACATGTACCGTGTAACGTATCGAGAAAACCAAACGGGCCCTTTCGTCCAGAAGAGAAACGAGTCTATTGGGTTTGGCCAGGGACGGACCCCGTTTGCCGCCAGTTCTCGGTCGAATATCGGATAAAGAGCGCGAATCAGAACCGAGATTGCGTATAGGGAATGACTGAGTCGAATAACGGAAAACCTGAGGAGGGCTCGGATTAGAGCGGATAAGTAAGAATGGTGCGGTCGAGTGGATTCGAACCACCACGGTATTGCTACCGCCAGCCCCTCAAGCTGGTGCGTCTGCCAGTTCCGCCACGACCGCAATTCCGACGTTAACCAGAAAATTGTAACAGAAGTCTCTACCTCTGAGGAGCCGGAGTCGGTGCAGGCCCTTGCTGGCTCGGCGCCGGAGACGACGGCTGCTGAATGGGCGACTGAGCCGGCGGTGTTTGCGCCGGCTTCACAGGCGCCGGGGCGGACTTCTGAGTCTGTTCGAGGATCGAGCCGGTGCTGATTTCCGTTGGCGTCCGTTTCACCGAAAGGGCGAGCGAAGTCATCATGAAGACGATGGCGCACCAAGTGGTCGCGCGAGAAAGAAACGTCGCGGCGCCTCGCGGTCCGAATGCCGTCTGGCTCCCGGCGCCTCCGAACGCGCCCGCCAGGTCCGCGGCTGACCCGCTCTGTAACATGATCACGATGACCAGTACGAAGCATACCAGTATGTGCAGCGTCACCAGAACGAACGACACGCGCCAGCCCAACGCGATCAAACCGACCGCCACGAGCAGCGATATCGCCCACTTCATCCACGATGGCATTTCGAACTCCTGCGACTGCGTCCCTGAAACTCGCGCAGCCAGCTCAATAGTTCACGATTGCCGCAAACAACTTCGGGTCCAGGCTCGCGCCGCCCACGAGCGCACCGTCAATTCCCTCCTGCGCCATCAATACCTTTATATTATCGAGTTTGACGCTCCCACCGTAGAGGATTCGAAGCTCGGAGGCCTGCTCAGATGTGAACCGGTTCGCGGCTAGATCCCGGATGTAGCGATGCGCCTCGGCAGCGATTTCCGGCGTCGCAGCCCGCCCCGTGCCGATGGCCCACACCGGCTCATACGCCACAAGAATACGTGAGAATTCCGCAGCGGTCAACGCGGCGAAGCCGTTCTCGAATTGGCGCTCCAGCACCGCGTTCGTGAGATTCCCTTCCCTCTCGCTCAGTGTTTCTCCTACACAGACAATCGGCATCAGTCCGGCCCCGAGTGCGGCTTTCGTTTTTCGATTCACGGACTCATCCGTTTCCCCGAAATATTGCCGCCGCTCCGAGTGCCCGATAATCACGCCGCGGCAGCCCGCATCAACGAGCATTCGCGCGGACACTTCGCCGGTGAATGCCCCTTCGCGCTCCCAGTGCAGATTCTGTGCCGCAATTCCGATCGCGCTGCCGCGAGCGGCTTCTACAGCGGCGGCCAGCGCCGTGAACGGCGGGGCGATCACAATGTCGCAATCCTTGGACGAAGCGACGAGCGGTCGAAAGGCTTCGAAGAAAGCGCGCGTGTCGGCCCCTGTCTTGTACATTTTCCAGTTGCCGGCGATTACGGGGCGGCGCAATTAGGCGTCCTTCCGGTAGCCGGGCCTGTCCGTGAGCGCTTCGACACCCGGAAGCTTTTCGCCCGCAAGGAATTCAAGCGAAGCGCCGCCTCCAGTCGAGATGTGAGATATCTGGTCGGCTACTCTCGCTTGCTCCACGGCGGCAACCGAGTCCCCGCCGCCGATAATCGAAGTAGCCCCGGCCTTCGTCGCGGCAGCCACCGCTTTCGCGATTCCGAGCGTGCCCTGCGCGAACGCGGGCTTCTCGAACATTCCGAGCGGGCCGTTCCAGACGATCGTCCGCGCTTTCGCGATTTCCTGCCCGAACAGCGCGACGGTCTTTGGCCCGACATCAAGCCCCATCCAACCATCGGGAATATTCGCAATGTCCGTGGTCTTCGTTGTGGTCGAATCAGGCGACTCCGCAACAACGTGATCGACCGGCAGGAGCAGCTTGAATTTCCGGCTGCGCGCGAGATCGAGCAAACCGCGCGCGAGATCGAGTCTGTCATTCTCAACGAGCGACTTCCCTACCGGCTTCCCTTCCGACTTCAGGAACGTGTACGCCATCGCCCCGCCGATCAGCATCGCGTCGGCGAGCTTCATTAGGTTTTGCACGACTTCAATCTTGTCGGAGACTTTCGCGCCGCCGAGTACCGACACAAAAGGCCGCTCCGGATTCGAAATCGCTTTCCCGAGGTAGGCGAGTTCCTTTTCCATCAGCAGGCCCGCAGCCGCCTGGCGGACAAACTTTGTGATGCCCACAACCGACGCGTGCGCACGATGAGCCGAACCGAAAGCGTCGCAAACGAAGATCCCGTCGCACAGCGCCGCAAGCTGCTTCGAAAACTCGGGATCGTTCGCTTCTTCTTGGGGATGGTACCGGACATTTTCAAGGAGCAACACATCGCCGTTCTTGAGCGCCTTGCTCTTAGCCTCCGCGTCGGCGCCGACGCAGTCCGGTGCAAACTCTACGTGCTTCCCTAGCAGCTCGCGCAGGCGGCCCGCGACGGGCACGAGGCTGTACTTGGGATCGACCTTCCCTTTGGGCCGGCCCAGGTGGGACGCGAGGACCAGCCGCGCGCCGCGCTCGATTGCCAGGCGCAGCGTCGGTAGCGTCTCGCGAATCCGGGTGTTGTCCGAGACTCGATCGTTTTCGAGCGGAACATTGAAATCCACTCGGATGAAAACGCGCTTGCCGGTCATCTCGAGATCGCGAATGGATAGTTTGTTCATGATTCATCTCGGAAGTGCGGCGCCGAGCAGCCTCGTCCTTATCCTTACAGCTTGGCAGCGAAGAACTTGATCAGGTCGCGGCAGCGGCACGAGTAGCCCCATTCGTTGTCGTACCACGCGAGCACTTTCACGCAGTTCGTTCCGACGACGCGCGTGTAACCCGCGTCGACGATCGAGGAATTCGGGTTGCCGCGAAAATCGACTGACACCAATTCTTCTTCGGTGTATTCAAGGATGCCCTTCATCGGCCCATCGGCCGCACGCTTCAGCGCGGCGTTCACGCTCTCGACGGTCGCTGGTTTCTCGGTGATCACCGTCAAATCAACCACGCTCACATTTGGCGTCGGGACGCGCATGGCGTAGCCATCCAGCTTTCCCTTGAGCTCGGGAATCACGAGATGCAGCGCCTTTGCTGCGCCGGTCGAAGTCGGAATCATCGAAACGGCTGCCGCGCGGGCGCGCCGCAAGTCCTTATGCGGGAGATCGAGCAGCTTTTGGTCGTTTGTGTAGGAGTGAATCGTGGTCATCGTCCCGATGATGATCCCGAAAGTGTCCTGAAGAACCCTCGCCACAGGCGCCAGACAATTCGTAGTACACGAAGCATTCGAAACCACGTGATGCTTCGCGGGGTCGTACGTCTTCTCATTCACGCCCAGGACGATCGTGTGATCCGGATCGGTCGCCGGTGCGGAGATGATCACTTTCTTTACGGGTCCGCGGATGTGTTTCCGCGCATCCGCGCCCGTCGTGAACAAGCCCGTCGACTCGACGACGATGGTTGCCCCGACCGAAGCCCAGTCGAGTTCTGCGGGATCTTTTATCCGGAATACCTTGAAGGCTTTCCCGTCGACGGAGATCGTGTCGTCCGTGTGAGTCACTCGATTCGGCAGATTACCAAGGATCGAATCGTATTTCAGGAGATGCGCCAGGGTCTTCGAATCCGTGATGTCGTTGACTGCGACGATCTCGATTGCCGGATCGCCCAGCGCCGCGCGCAGGATGTTGCGACCGATGCGCCCAAACCCGTTGATTCCTACTTTCACTGCCATATGTCCTCCGGAAATCGCTGATGATGGTTGGCCTGCGCGAAGGGATCTGCAGGGTGCGGACAGGAAAAAGTCAACGCAGGCTCGCGAGCATGTCGCTCTTAATCGAACTCCTTCACACGAACGACGTTGTCACCGGCAAAGGTGACGAACGTCGTCTTGGCGGGCGGCGTGCCGTAGATCCAGTCCTCGGTCTCCTTGCCATCGGGATCGCGCTCGCGAACCTTGTGGTCCGGGCGGCCCATCGCCGCCATCACCATCTCGCTGTCCATGCCCACGATTGCTTCATGATCCTTGATCGCCTGCTGGAACTGCGGCGGCAGGGTTTCTACCCAATTCACCGCAGCCGAGTGCTGTTTCGAGAAATCCAGGAAGACCCCAAGATCGCGCTTTAGGTCGTCCGGGCTCATGTCCGGGACTGCTCGCCCGTACTCGAGGACCAACGTCGCGCCGGCCGGCTCAGATCGGGTCGCATATACCGGCTCGTCCGTGGAAACGGTTCCCCCCATGCCGACGCCGACCTGTAGATGATCCCGCAGATGGAAGTGTTTCTTTCCGCCGCCGTTGATTTGGACGAGGACTTGCTGGGAGCGGATTTCCATGCCAGTGATCTGAACCGTATCGCCCGGATTCGCCGCGGTGCCATAAAGCCTGAGGGCATCGCTCAGCCTCTGTTTGTCGACCGGTTTGCCAACGGGGACCTTGAATCCGTGCTTCCCGCCCGGCAGCGGCTGGACCGCCTTCGCAAATTCACCATCCACATATCGGACAAGCAAGAGCCGTGACTGCGGTTGGAGCTCTTTCGAAGGCGCGGCCGATCCTTGACCTTGCGCGTCCGTCACAGGAGCGCTGCCGTCGGCTGCCACCAAAACGGCCGAACTCATGCCTCGCACTTCTGGATCCGCCGCGCGAAAGGGAGTCACGCCGGAAAGATCCGCGGCGAGCGACAGCGCAGCGGCCAAAACGAAGGTGAATCGAACTTCCATTTTACTTACCCTGGCGCCATTCTACTCCTTTCGCCGCCGGTGTCACGCCGCCTATCTCGAGAAAGAAAGCGAACTCCCAGCGCGTCGAATCTGAGCGCCACATTCTTAATCTTTCCACAACTGAGTCTGTTTTTCGCGGGAGAAGCGGGAAGCGAGGAACTCCTTGAAGCGTTCGACTGAAGAGAATACCTGGTCGGAGCAACCCAGTACCCAGGCGTCGATTTCCTCAACTGGCAGATCCGTAACGAGATAGACGGGAATGCCCTTGCGATGCGCCGCCGTCAGCTCGGCGGACGTACCGCCGGTCTGTGCGCCCGCCGCGTCCCAGTAACACACGAGGTAATCCACCTTGTTCTCGATCAAGTCGAGGTCCGAGGCGATGACTTTCCGGAAAGCACGGCGGAAACGATCGAGATCCGTCTTTTGCCATTGAGCGAGACTCGCGATCTCATCTGCCGTGAGGCTCTTCCTTTCTTCCTCGGCGGAATCGTAGATGCGGTGGCCGAGCTGGTCGCGGAGGAACGGCGCCAGTTTGCGCCGCCAGAGCCTTCCACCGTCTTCGGCGAGGTCGATGGGACCGCAAAGATAGCCAAGCATGAAGATCGGGCCGAGACTCTAGCATGGAGCGCGAGAACTGGCTACAACGATCGGCGAGGGGCTGTGGATAACTCTGGTGAGAACTGGAGCGGGATCAGGGATTCGCTCCGATACGCTGTAATTCCGAGGAAAAAACGCTAAGTCGTTTGGGTGCCGTTCCCTTCGTGCCCTTGGCTACCCTGTGATGCACCGTACTACCTATCATTTTGATGATCGAGTGGCAACAAAATTGGCAACACGGGCTGGACAGCTGGATTTCGATTTCGACGACAGGGAAAGGACTCAGCACCTCATTTTTGCACAGATAAAGGGGGAATTCAACCCCCATTTTCAGAGATTTTTTGGGACAAATTGGGACAAAACCCGCGAGAGACTATGATCCTACTGCGTCGAAAGGATTCTAAATATCATGCGAGCAAGTCTAGGAGGTCGGGACGAATTGACGGTGAGGGTTCAGGGTGTTTTGTCGTTGCCAACCAGGAAGGAGACTGCACACGTCATCGATGCCGTGATCGGCCGAAATCTGGCAAGAGGGTTCCATAAGCTCAAATGACACTGCATCCGAGATGTGCTTCGATTCGGAATCCCAACTCGATGGCTCGTAAGCCCTGCCCCGCACACCTGGGTGTAGCCGAATTTGTCCCTACGTGCTCTAACCCCGTCAAAGCTCCGGCGGGGTAAGGGATGGCGACCCCCAAAAGCACCCCACCTTCAGTTCCCGGACCGGGCCTATACTGCGCAAGTCTCAGCCACAGAATCTAAACTGGCGTAGTGTTGTCCGGGACGAGATGCGAGCGGGGAAAACAACAATCGGCCGGCTGAGAGTCAGTGCGATCCTGGTTCGGATGGCTCTACGCTTCTCCTACACTCGATGCGCGAGCCAGAGGTCCAAATCGGAAATTCCGCGTATAGTTCGGTTATGGCCAGCGAGCGAAAAACGGAAATCCTGCTCAATGCGAGAAGTCCTGATCAGTACGAATACATTGGGGAACGAGGTAGAAAATGGAGCCGGAGCCAGAATGAATATCCGGGAGGCTTCAAACTGCAGATTCCTCGTCGCGTTGGGTTCCTCGAAATGACAGCTGTCGGGATAGAGGGGAGGCGAGATGGAAAATCGTGCCGCATCCATGATATATGCCGCTGAAGTTTCGCCTGCCGAGCTGCTCACGGGAACGTTCGGCTTTGCGATTACGAGCGTTCTTGTCGCTGCCGTGGAGCTCGATCTCTTCACTGCCATCGACCGTGGAGGGAATACAGTGGAAAAGCTGGCCGAAGAGACTTCCTGTTCACCTCGGGGATTGAGAATTCTCCTCAACTCGCTGGCCGGAATCGGACACCTTGCGAAAGAGGATGGGCGTTACGTTCTCACTCCCTTTGCAGCGACTTACCTCTCGAAGAAGAGCCCTAGGTACGCAGGCGGAGTAGCGCTGCACAGCAAGATGCTTCGGGACAACTGGGATCATCTGGCCGAGGTCGTACGCAGCGGGAGGAGCCGACATTCCGCAGAAGCAGAGGAAGACCGGGGCGCGTTCTTCTCCGAGTTTGTGGGCTCCCTTTATGGGATGAACGCTCCTGCCGCCGAGGCCGTTGCCCGGTTCCTTTCGAGCCCCGAACCTCCGTCGCCGTGCTGCGTGTTGGACGTGGCGCCGGTTCAGGCGTCTGGGGCCTGGCCCTGGCAAAGTCGGCACCTCATGCCAAGGTGACGGTTGCCGACTGGCCGGCTGTGATCGAGAAAGCCGCCAAGCAGTTTGTGGCCCGAGAAAATCTGACCGATCGTTACAGCTACCTACCGGGAAATTTCCGCGAGGTGGATTTCGGAGAGTCGGCCTTCGATGTGGCTTATCTGGGCCACGTCTGCCACTCCGAAGGGGCGGAGAACAGTCGGAGGTTATTTCAACGTCTCCATCGCGCGCTCAAAGCAGGCGGCAGGCTCGTCATTGCCGACATGCTGCCGGACGAAGAACGCCGCGAAGCCACGTTTCCGCTCCTCTTCGCCGTGAACATGTTGGTCAACACCGACGAAGGCGATACGTTTACATTCGGCGAGTATCGCCAGTGGCTTGAAGGTAGCGGATTCGGTGAAGTTCGAGCGCTGGACGTTCCGGCCCAATCACCAGTCCTCATCGCCGCCAAGGCGTAACCGCGTTTCCAATGTCGCGTTACCGAAATTGGTGGCAGGCGCTTCAAAGCGAGGAACCATTCCGGAGATGGCGCCGCGTCTGATTGAGTCAGGGCACAAGCCCGTGGCAAGCCACACAGTTGGCGCCCGACACGGTGAAGACGTACCGCAGCAAATTGCGGCGGCTCTGGCTGAGCCTTCCGGCGCTCGCCCCCGACGAGGCCCGCGTCGCGCGGCAGAAGATCGCGCAGCTCGAAAACCAGCTCGGGATCAAAGCCGAAGATGTCCGCGGCCCCGGTCGGCCGCGCCGCTTCGTGTAAGGCTCCGTCAGAAGCCGAACGACAATGAAATAGGTTCGATCGATGGTCACACCGCCACTAGCAATGCATCAACAGCAATGACCCCGCGATCTTTCGGATACACGATCAGCGGGTTGATGTCGATCTCGGCGAGTTCCGGCCGTGCCAGCATGAGTTGGCCGACCAGCGCCACGGTGTTAGCCACAGCCGCGCAGTCGAGGGCTGGGAACCCACGTGCGCCGCGCAGCAGAGCGG
>JBEKBY010000011.1:0-88812 GCA_050015155.1 Candidatus Acidiferrales bacterium
AAATTCGCATTCTGATCCGTACCCTCGAAAGAGTCAGCCGCAAGAAGTTTAGTCACGCTCGTCTACTTTCTTTAATGGAAAACGTGAATCGCCAGGAAGAATACTTCGATGAAGTCCGCGATCTGATTTGTTCCGCCCCGCAAACGCCCGTCCGCATGAACGAGCAAGTCATCAACGTCATGAACGCACAATGGCATCGCGGCACGGAATGGGCTGTGAGCCACGCGCGCGCCTTTCGAGACGAGGTGCGGTACCGAGTGGACCAAGGAATCGCCGCATACCCCGGAGAGAGGCTGCGCCTCATGTGGGTCGGCGCGGGCCTGTGGCACGATACGGATTTCTACACAGCTTTCGAAGAAAGCCTGGGGGCGGTTTTCGTGTGGTCCATGTATCTCGCCTTTGGACCCGATGGCTATATTCGTTACGGCCTCGACGACCCCTTGCGAGCTCTCGCCAGCCGCGTCGTTAGCATGAATGAGCAACTGCACAATCCCCCTTGGGCGAACGAATGGATCGTCGAACAAGCCAAGCGCCATCGAATAGACGGCGCCGTGATTCTCGTGCCCCAGAACAGTAGACCCTCCGCGACTGGGTCATTCTTCATCAGGCATGCGCTCGAAGACGCCGGTATCCCGGCGCTTGGGATCTGGGCGGACATGGTAGATAGCCGCCGGTGGGATGCAACATCGATGCGGCAGCGTGTCGCAGAGTTTATTGAGACTCAGGTCCGCCGTAGATAGGCCGTGCCAGTGAAATCATCTTGTAGTCAACCCGCACTCTTGTCGGCGCTCAGAGTGTCGTTGCTTCCAGGGTTTGTACTACTCACTGCGATACCGATCGAAAAAATCGAAAACAGCAGGAAGCGTTAAGGTCACCATGCCACCGTGGTCGGCGTCGACTTCGATGTATTCCAGATCGAAACCCTGGGCTATCATCCAATCCCGCATCAAATGGCTGCCCTTCACT
This sequence comes from Candidatus Acidiferrales bacterium, assembly GCA_050015155.1. GTDB lineage: Bacteria > Acidobacteriota > Terriglobia > Acidiferrales > UBA7541 > Palsa-295. The sequence goes on from JBEKBY010000011.1 coordinate 967, forward strand.
GACGGCAACGCCTTCGTCCCCTCGGACATCATGACCGGCATGGTCCGGATGCGATCCCAGGGATAGTTCGCCTCATCAACAAACGGACCGGACATGGGCGCGATGGCTCGCCATAACTGGGAATATTTTGCCCCGAGATACCAGGTCCCTCCGCCGCCCATCGAGTGACCCATCAAGAAAATGGACGTCTGGTCTATCGGATATTCATTGAGGACCATCTCGAGGACATTCAGGACGTCCTTTTCGCTAAATTCCAGCGCCCGCTTCTGTTCCGGCGTCACATCGGCTCTTTGTTTTGCAGCGGCTTCGGGTTGGCCGAAGACCGCAGGAAGTCTGAGCGGAGTTCCATAGGCACCTAAGGGGCTATAGCCCAGAGGTGACACCAAAACATAACCGTGCTGCTCGGCCAGGCGAAGAAGCTGCTTACCGTTGCCATCCAAATACCGGTTCTCGTCTGAACCACCTCCGTGAAGCATCACGATGAGAGGCAATTTCGATTGACCGTCCCACGAGGTTGGGACGTAAAGGCGATACGGCATGTCCGTTCCGGCAGCGGAGAATCTATAGGTGCGATGTTGGTCACCTTTGGCCCGCCACTGAGGATTGCCGGGTGCCGCTAGGCTCTTCGCCAGCGATTGCGATTCGCGGATTTGCTGGTCTGCATCGAGAGCCGAACCGAACGCGATAGGCTGTGCCGAACACGGGTTCGACTGAGGGACGCAAGGCAGTACCGTCGGCGGCGGATTCTGTCGTGCAGTTACCGCACTGGCCAAAAGAGCTACGGCCAACGGGATGCGAATCGTTACCTTCATCGTCCGCTCTGTCGCCCTGGGCCTTGCGCGTTCCTCAGTCGATCTTCTTCTTTCGAATCACCCACCGAGGATTGACGCACAGCCCGCAAGTCGCTCCCTTAAACATCAGGCTGGCGCGCTGATCGCCTCTCAGCTGCCAGTCTAGCCAAGCAACGGCAACGCCGCTGAACTCGCCCCCGTCTGGTTGACGATACGTGCCACCATGAGTGACTCCTCTTTCGTAGCCTCGAAATATCGGAACGGACGCAATGCGCTCGAAATCGTCGTCAGCGTTTGCAAAGGCGATGTCTTGAGCATCGCCGCTGATGTATGCCACCGGCGTATGGAGCGACTTTAGGTCATCCTTGCTCATGGACTTTCCCCCGGCCATTTCGGTCGGCTTGGGGAAAAGACCGCTATTCCAAATCATGGCGGTCGTTATGCGAGGATCCGCCGCTACCTCGATCGCCTGTACACCGCCGCAAGACTGGCCCATTACGGCGATTTTCTTGCTGTCCAGCCGCTGATAGTACTTGCTGCCGGCACGTTGATTTTCGGCGATAGCCCAATTGATGGCTTCAATCAATTGGACAGAATGGGTCGCCGACGGAGGCAGATTGGGTGGAGGTTGGGTAGGATCAGACCCTTGAGGCCTCGGCGGCACGGCTGGGCCCTGTGGGAATCCTGCGGCGTTCAACTGCACTATTGGACCGAGGGCGATAACAAGATATCCGTATGAAGAAATCTCTGTAAGAAACGGTGCGAAGAAATTCCCGGCATTCGCACACGCACCGTTACCCCAGACGACGATCGGCAAAGAAGTGCCGTTCAACGCTGATAGATCATCCGGCCGATATATTGTGTGCCCGGGGAGACCTGGATCCATTTCCATGATGGTCTTGTAAGGCCCCGAGCCAACCATCGGCCCAGCCCCAGGAGACCTGCCGTCGGGTTCCTGGGCGGCTGATACCGTCTGAACCATCCAGAAGCCGAACAGGCAAAGGAGGCCAACCACCGTACGCGAGGAAATAGTTTTCATTCTTCAATACCTCTCGACTGAGTTACCGGCATTCACGAATCGAAGATCTCGATCGCAAATAGCTGACGCTACGCCGGGAAGAGAATGTTTTCGATCACCTCGCGGGACTGGCGCGCGGGGTCCTTCACCACTTCGCTCGTCGAGTTGATCATCATCACGTTGCGATCCGCGGCTGAGTACGCCGGCCAGCGCGGGAAGCCCTTGGAATTCGGACTCCCTGTTGCGGCAAATGCAGCCCACGCGCCGCTGACTCGTTGGGCGAGCGGGAAAATATCGGGTGCACTGCCCGTGAGCTTTTGCACGAGCGGGTCGCTCACGTTATCGAAGACGAACGGCATCTCGATCGTGTGCGGCGAGCGGAGCTTGCCCTTCAGGATTGGCGTCTCCCAGGTGAATTCGTAGACGAACGTGGGAGCTTTACCGAGGGCGGCGCGACGCTCGGCGATTTTGGCGGTGAACGCTACCGTGGGATAGGCGCTTGCGATCAGGAAGTAGAGGCCCGTGGAATTTTCGTTTGGGTAGTCGCTGCGGAACGCCTGGATTGCCGCCTCCGCGTGGTCGCCAAGGAGGGATTGGATGCGTTGGTGCAAGCCTGCCTCGTCGAGTGTGAACGCGGCGGAATCACCGGCAGCGAAAAGCGTCAGTTCGGTGCGATTGAAACCGATGAGAACCGGCACGTCGGCGGAGACTTCTGGTGCGACCGGATCGAAGGGATTCTGCAGGAGCGAGACTCCGTCAACGACAGGCGAGAAACCCGCGATCATCCCGGGAATGAAGCCGCCAAGTTTGCGGTTGACGGCACCCTGCGCGGCCATAAGCCGCTCGAGCGGCAGCGACTGAATGTCCATGATGCTATCAGGCTTGATGCCGAGCTCGGCTAGGACCATGTCGCCAACTTTAGTCGCGTAGTCGAGTGAATTCATCTTGACGCCTGGGCCGCTTTCGATGACGGCTCGATTGAAAAGTCCTTTCGCCGGAGGCATAGCGAGAAGCGTGGACACTTTTTGCCCGCCGCCCGATTCTCCGAAGATGAGGACCCTGCTTGGATCGCCGCCGAAATTGGCAATGTTGTCACGCACCCAGGCCAGCGCGGCCACGATATCGAGCATGCCGACGTTGCCGGAGGCCTTGAACAAATCGCTAGCGTGACCGAGGCAGGTATAGCCGAGCAGGCCGAGGCGGTGATTGATTGTGACGACCACGACATCGCCACGACGCGCGAGATTCGCCCCGTCATACAGAGGAGCGGAGCCGGAGCCAGAGGTGAATGCGCCTCCGTGGCACCAGACCATCACGGGACGCTTGTGGTTGTCCTTCACGCTCGGCGTCCAAACGTTGAGAACGAGACAATCCTCGCCTTCGAGGATTCCCGTGGGATTCGACGTGGAAGCCATGAAATCCGCGCCAGCGAGAATGCCGGGTGCGCCCGGGATTGTCTGGGGAGCGGAGTGGCCGTACTCGAGAGCGTCGCGAACGCCGGCCCACGGTTCGGGCTTGACGGGCGGCATGAAGCGATTTTTCCCTGCGGTTGATGTGCCGTAGGGAACGCCCTTGAAAACGCTGACGCTTTTGTTCGTAGCACCGCGGATTTTTCCCGTGGCCGTCTCAACAACCGGCTGCGAATCGGTGGGCGACGCGCCTGCAGCGAGAGCGGCGTTCAGAGTCGAGCCTGCGAAAAGCTTGTGCATGATCGCGGCACCTCCCCCCAGAAGCGACGCTTTCATTAAGGAGCGGCGCTCAACGCCGATTCCCGAGCGTTGGCTCTTTGTCATCTGGCCCTCCCATTACGTTGGGGCCGATTCTAACTGAGTTTCAGTAGAACGTGTCGATAATGCACGCGGGCACATGCGCGTCTTCCACTTCCTTGTGCGTGGCTTCGTCGCTGACATGGTACGCTCCTCCCTTTCAGCTCGCACTCCCGTATACGATCCTCACGAACTCCCTGAGCTGGAGATTGCCAAATATGCGAGCAGCGAAGATCTAACGAGCCAATTCCGCGATTTTCAGAAGCGCGCGATCGTGTTTCACTCAAATCCATCACCCAAAGATGTAGAAATTGCGGGGCACATGCGCCTTAATCTCGCGGTCCAGTCAGATGCTCCGGATTTCGACCTCTGGGCTCAGGTCTTAATGGTTCTGTCTGACGGATCAACGATTCAGCTTGGCGAAGACATAAGGCGTGCCTGCTTTCGAAACAGCTTCTTCAAAGAAGAGCTTTTGAGGCCGGGGCAGACTCATATGGGTCTGGCTCTGGTGAGAGCCAAGCCCGAAACCGTGATTGCTTGGCACCGACGAGGGTTTCGGTTATATCAGAGCTGGAAGAAGCGCTACAGTCGTGAACCGTCAAGGATTTGGACGAATGGAACAGCCGGCCAGTGTCACGATGCTTTGCGGCGCTGAGCAACGGCCGAACGCTCTTCCCAGGGATGGGAACTTGTTACAGCCGAATCCGTTTCGACAGCTCACCTCCCGCTTCGGCAAACGAAATTCGCTGCGTCTTCGATGCTGCCGCTCCCTTGGTAGTGCGCCGTTTGCGGGTAAGGGCATAAGGGCCGGGTGCGTCCAGGCCATGGGCTATTGGGGCCAGCTTTCGCAAGAATGTGATCCGGGGCCGTTCCCTTCTCCACCCAATTGACCAACGCCCCGAATGCATCGAATTGATCAGTGGCAGGGCCACCTCCGCAGTGCGCCATGCCCGGAACCGGAAAGACGCGAACAAAGTCCGCGGAGGACTCACCGTTGAGCTTCTCAACTTCGCGGTACCAGGCGAGTGTATCGTTCAGCGAGAACACCGGATCGGAGGCTCCCTGGTACACGATCATTCTTCCGCCATGCGCGCGAAATCCCTCCAAATGTGGTGAGCGGGCCGAGATGTCATCCCAAGCGGAACGTTCAAAGGGAGCTTCGGTCGCGTAGATTTTCGGCGCGTCGTGATCGAAATCGAAACCAAGCGCGTAATCGAGAGCGGATTTCGGATCCGCGTTCAAAGCTGTGGGCGGTGTGGTGAAAATCGCCGCGAGCGCGGGCCCGCCCATCGCAACATTAATGCCCGGAAAACCGCCCGTTGCAGGACCGATCTTCCAGATGCGCCAACCGTCGCTGCCCATGCCCGCATCAATCGGCCAATCGGAATAGAGTGATTTGCCGCTGCTGTTCTTCGGACCTTCGTGCACGCGCCCCAACTCGTCTATCTGCGCACCACTCAAGCACGAATCGCTCTTCGAAACGGAACAGTTTCTTTGAATCAATTCCTTCGCCACCCGTCGCCACGTACAAGACTCGAATGCCGCCGTGATGCCGTCCCGCACTCCATCGTCTGCATCGCACGCCGCCAGGATCGCCTCGCGCACAGTCCGGAATTGTGCTTCCGTGAAGCTGGTTGGCAGAAGCTTCGGATCGAAGCTCTTTGCGCCTGCGGCCGCCACCAAACTGCCAAACGCCTGCGTGTCCCAAGCTTCAGCAACAGCAGCCCGAGGCAACGAAAATCCCGGCGCGCCCGCAACGATCCCATCGAACTCATTGGGAAATCGCTGGGCAAGAACCATGCCTTCTTCCCCACCTTTGGAGCATCCGACGAAGTAAGATCGTTCAGCAGGACGACCGTAGTACGCGCGGATGATGGCCTTTGCCGCCTCTGCGACGGGTTTCAGAGAAGCTCCACCATAGTCTGCCCGTGCCTGGGGATCAAAGCCGAACGCAACAGGTCCGCCTCGTGTGGGAACGCTGTTCGTGGCATTGTCGTGGCCCGAATCTTCCGATACGACTGCGTAGCCTTGAGCAACAGCAGGTGGCATGCCTGGAGCCGTCGAACCGATCGCGCTGCCCAACTCCCCCTCGGTGCCGCCTCCGCCCTCGAAGAAAAATTTTCCATTCCAATTAAGAGGCAACCGCATGTGGAAACGAATCGCGTAACGCTGCCCGTCTACTCCCACGCGCTCCTGCATGACTCCGGAGAGCTCGCAGTGGGCCGGAAGCGTTACCGGCAGCGCCATTGGAATTGCTACCTGCGAGCCGCCTGCGCGCCATGCGGACTGCTCGATACGTATCGTCGGATCGGGCCATTGGTGCTTCGTTTTTGCAAGCTGAGTGCAACGCTCCGAAACATTCGTCTCTGCGGCCGACCCAGGCGGTATGCCGTTCTGAGCGGCGTGCGCTTGCGTAGCGAGTGTGAGGAACAGAATCACTGTCCCCAGCGCCTCCCGAAAACAAACCAATCTGCGAGTGGGGACCGGGCGAGCCAATTTCTTCAATCTCCGTGATGGATTCGCCTTCCGTCAAGAAGGGAATTAGTAACAGTTCTTTCCGCTGCTCCAGATTCCCTTTGTTTATGGGCCGATTTGAAGACTTGGTAGCGATGCCGGGACTGTCGTTCAGGGTCTTCAAAAGAGCTGCAAAAACCTAGGAATTCGTTCGTTTCCAATCTGATGGCAGCTTCGAGAGCTTAATGGGATTAAGCAGCTTTTAGCGGCTATAAGCCCGAAATTCTGCCATGTTTAGTAACGGTAGTAACAAAAATTCAGAACGAACTCAAGCCGTAAAGAACCTTGACCGCTGATGCCCTGAGATGGTTGCGGGAGCTTGTGATGCGCCGAAGACGCTCGCGCTAATCGATCGCCTCAGGGGATTCGATCCGGGTTCGAATCGAGGAAATACGAGTCGGACACGAGGGGACTCCATGACCGACTCTCTGCTTAGAAGATATCCCAAGAAACGTTAGACCGCGAACCGACGGTTCAGTCGCACTAGAGGACATCGATGCCGATTGCACTCAGCGCTGGGCTACTGCTCGCCGGCGGACTTCGAAGCGGAAACTCACGCCGAACGAGCGACGGCCCATGCAGCGGCGGCGACGTTCATCGACGGATAGCGTGACACAAACTATTGTCTCAAGCAGGGGTTCACCCCGCTCGAGCCCGTTGGACCCGACTGTGCACCAACTGTGCACGAACGGGTTGTTTGGAGCCTGTTGGGGTTAGCTTTTGAGCGAAAGCAGATTCCCCGATTTGTTGTAAACGCTAGCAATTAAAGTGAACCGGTTGTTTGTTAGAAGCGACTCGCGCGCTTTGCAAGCAGGGGGTCGCCGGTTCGATCCCGGCCACGTCCACCAAACCTCTTCACAGTATGAGACTTAGGAAATTCTCTTTCGGTGCGCATGCCCGAAAGTGTACGAACTGTGCAAGAAAGGACTGAAACGAACCACTGTGCACAATCGCAAGGGCTATGAACCGCATCGGTGCGACCCAACATAGCTGCGCAATGCAGCAGTTCAGCAAGGTCGTCGCGATCCGATTGCGGTTTCAGTTTTTTCAATACTTCCACATTTCCCGTGTACGACGCCTCCCGCAGCCCAGTGGTGCGTAAGCCACTGAAATCTAGGAACGGATGTCGACGATCAGAGACGCAAAAGGGGGGACGTCACTGCTGGTAGCACTCCGGATCGTCTTCTTCGCCGATCTTTGGCCCGGCTGCTCTCGGATTTGCGCCAGCCCACAGCATCAGACTGATCCATTTCAAGTTTCCTTCATGGCAGAAGTACCGAAGGGCGCGATCTGCGTGGCCTTGCAACTTGTCCGCAAGCTCAGGATGTTTCTGCTTACATTCGATGAAGGGACGAAGCGCCGTGCGGACTTTGGCGCCAAAAGCTTCGGCAAACGGGGAACCTGTTATGAAATCGGCGCCGTGGTCCAGGAAGAATCGGATCAATTTTGGCTCCCAACTCAGCAAGACATCAGAAAAAGGAACCGCGGCAAGTTCGGCGCCGCTCTCCAGAAGAAGCTGTACAAATTCGAGATGCCGTTTCGAAACGGCGCTGCCAGGGCTTCGTTCTTTGCTTCTTGGCCGACATCACTGTGCGCAAGCAATTCCACCAAACTGTGGAATCCTTGGTCTAATGCAATTTGGAGAGGGGTTCTCTTGAATTCGGCTGGGACTCGCAGAGATTTAGGGGAACTAATCCATCGTTCGATCTCGTATAGCTTGCCCTTTTGACACAGGTTTATAAGCAGCTTGGCTTCCTCGGGCGTTAGTGCCTGCGCTACCGACCCGGCAGAGATGGACGGAATTTCATCTACTGGCGCATTGGAAACGAAACTCTCCGTCGGGTTCGTCATTTTTGCTCGGATTGTAATGATCCGGCACGAATCGCTCAACCGAAATGTGCGGAGCAGCTTTGGAGCAACAAGAAGGGTCTCGTTCTCGTGGAATCGTGGTGTTAAGCGCAGCCTGAACAACGACTTAGATTTGAGTTCTTCCCCAGCTTTGCAAGCAGGGGGTCGCCGGTTCGATCCCGGCCACGTCCACCAACCTTCTCTTTTGCTCTTATTGAGTTAGCTGCCTTGGTGCAACTGCACTCGATTCTCCGGTGAACGACTTCATGGCAAAATCCCCACTTGCTCAAAATCCACGGTCCAGCGATACCACTTCCACATACTCATCGTCTAGAAGAACCTTCTTTACCTCAGGCGTTTCGTCAATCCAAGTTCTGCGGCTCGCAAAAGTCAAACCGTGGCAGTTGTATTTCCTGGTCGGCGACACAGGCCGGTGAACCGCATGTGGGTACTGTCGTATGTGAGCAGCCACCTGTAGCGTCGCCCCATAGTGCATGGGCACCCAGGATATTAGATTCCTGATTTGGTTCTGCCGCCTTGAATCGAGCCTCAATTCGGCAGTTTGTAGAACGAGATGCACGCCAGATGACCTTTCCTATTATCACCAGTGATAATTACTTCTGGCGACAGAGCACATCATATTCAATCGGATACTTCAAATCAACGCAATCGTAATGTGCAAAGACCGTGCAATCGACACTTAAAGTGACACGGATACTATGAGATGGAACTGAGAAACGGTACTGACAACCTACGTTCACCAAATCGCTTGGGAGCGGGTCCAGCCGTCGGTTGGACGGCGCGACGCGGCGAAAAATACTCCGGCCCGGACAACTCACGTCCCACTTTCGTATAACCGTATCATACAGACCAGCAGATTACTTCCGGGTACGCCGTGATCCGGGCACAATCGCCAAAGTGCGGGCAATGGCTACGTCGCCGGCTTACGGCGTAGCTGGCTAGGTATTGGGATGCGTTAATGTTTCTAGGGGCTATAATCCAGCCCCAATGACGCTGACCTCTGGCAGTCGCGTCGGCCCCTACGAAATTCTCTCCGCCATCGGTGCGGGCGGGATGGGCGAGGTTTATCGCGCCCGTGACACGCGACTGGACCGCACGGTCGCAGTTAAGGTTATCCCCGACACCTTCGCGCGCGACGCGGAGCGCTTGGCGCGGTTCGAGCGCGAAGCAAAACTTCTCGCCTCGCTGAATCATCCCAACGTCGCCGCAATCTACGGCCTCGAGGATTCTGGAAACACCAGAGCGCTGGTGATGGAGTTGGTCGAAGGGCCAACGCTGGCCGATCGCATCAAGTCCGGCCCGCTGCCGATCGATGAAACGATTCTGATCGCCAAGCAAATCGCCGAAGGCCTTGAGTACGCTCATGAGCACGGCGTCGTGCATCGCGATCTCAAGCCAGCGAATATCAAAGTTTCGCGCGATGACTCGGTGAAGGTGCTCGACTTTGGCTTGGCGAAAGCGGTGGCAGGCGAGGTCGTCGAAACCGATATTGGAACGTCGCCCACGCTGACCCGAATGGCTACGCAGGCGGGCTTCATTCTCGGCACGGCGGCGTACATGTCGCCGGAGCAGGCGAAGGGCAAATCCGTAGACCGCCGCGCGGACATCTGGGCGTTCGGCTGCGTGCTGTATGAAATGCTGACGGCAAAAATGCCGTTCCAGGGCGAGACAGTCACCGACACTTTGGCGGCCGTGGTCCGCGCCGAACCGGACTGGTCGCAGCTTCCCGCGGCGACGCCGACGCACGTTCGCGTTCTCTTGCAACGCTGCTTGCAGAAAGACCCGAAGCAGCGATTGCGCGACATCGGAGACGCGCGCATTTCGCTCGAAGAAGTTCTTGCCGGCGCGCCGGAGGCATCGTCAGTTGGGGTTACACCAGTCTCCTCGCCGCTCTGGCGTCGCGTCTTGCCGTGGGCGCTATTCAGCGCGACAGCGCTGGCGCTCGCGGTGGTCGGATGGGTATACCATCGCAGCGCAAGCACCCCCGGTCCCGCGGCGGAAGCAACTCGCTTCGAAATCCCTGTGCCGGAGAAGACGACCCTGCCACCCAATGGCGTGTTCTCGTTGTCCCCTGACGGCCGCCAGTTGGCATTTTTTGCAGCCGGTTCCGACGACGTCTATCGCCTGTGGGTCCGCTCGCTGGGTTCGCTCGAGGCGCGCCCGCTGCCTGGCTCGGAATCTCCCCAATTCCCTCTATTTTTCTGGTCGCCCGATAGCCGGTACATAGCGTTCGACGCCGGCGGAAAACTCAAGAAAGTCGATATCTCGGGCGGCCCGCCGCAAACCATCTGCGATTTACGTGCGTTGGTAGTGGGCGGTTCTTGGAACAGCGATGGCGTAATCATCCTCGGGCAAGCGCCCGGAGGCCTGATGCGGGTGTCCGCCGGCGGCGGGTCCGCGTCACCGCTCACCACTCTCGATTCATCCCGCAGCGAAATCCAACATGTCCTTCCGTCGTTCCTTCCCGACGGACGGCACTTCATCTACCAGCGTACTTCGAGCAAGCCTGAGAACAGCGGCGTCTACATTGGCTCGCTCGACGCCAAGCCCGAGGAACAAGATTCGAAACGGCTCTTGGCGACTACCTTTGGGACGGCGTTCGTGCCGTCTTCCGGCCCTGGCATGGGAAAATTGCTCTTTATACGCGACGGGACGCTCATGACGCAGCCGCTCGACATCCACCGGATGGAACTGGCGGGCGAGCCGGTTACGGTGGCTGAGCAGGTTGGATCCTTCCTCGACTTCGGCTTCTTCTCAGCTTCGACCAACGGCGTTCTGGCTTACAGGACAGGTAGCAGTGGTGCAACCTCTCAGGTCACTTGGTTTGACCGGCAAGGGAAGACCCTCGGTACGATCGGGGAACCGAATTACACTACCGCGCTGTCCCTTTCTCCGGATGGAACGCAAGCCGCCGTCAGTCGACGCGATTCCATAGGGTCGAATGAGACTCTCTGGCTGCTCGATCTCTCGCGGGGCACGAGCACGCGGTTCACGTTTGGTCCATTCTTTGACATTGATCCCATTTGGTCTCCGGACGGCAAGCGAATCGTCTTCGATTCCAGCCGCAGCGGCGCATACGATCTTTATCAGAAGCTGGCGAGCGGCGTGAAAGACGAGGAGCTTCTGCTGAAGTCGGGCGAGAACAAGCGGCCCACGAGCTCGTCGCGCGACGAACGATTCTTGCTCTATACGGCGTCGGACACGAAAACAACGAAGGAAGACTTATGGGTGCTTCCGCTCGAGGGTGATAAGAAACCATTCCTCTTGCTGGGCACGGAGTTCAACAACGGCGATGGTGCTTTCTCGCCCGACGGACGTTGGGTCGCCTACGTCTCTGATGAATCGGGCCGCAATGAGATTTACGTTCGGACATTCTCGCCGGGCTCCTCCGGGGCTGCTGCGGACGCCGGAGGCAAGTGGCTGATTTCCGCCAATGGAGGTAGCCAACCTCGGTGGCGCCGGGACGGCAAAGAGTTGTACTACCTCGCTCCCGACGGGAAGCTGATGGCTGTCGAGATTGCAACGAACCCAGTGTTCCGGGCAGGAGTCCCCAAACTTCTTTTCCAGACGCCGCCCCATGCCGAGATTATTAGGGGATACCAGTGGGATGTAACGCCGGATGGCACGCGTCTTCTCTACTTGGCTCCGACGAAACAAGGCGCCGCCCCTTTCACCGTGGTGTTGAACTGGCAGGCGGGGTTGAAGAAATGACGCTGAGCGCGGGCACCAAACTCGGTTCCTACGAAATCACAGGCGCCATTGGTGCGGGCGGTATGGGTGAAGTGTACCGCGCGCGGGATGCCAAGCTCGGGCGCTATGTGGCGCTGAAAGTCCTGCCCGAAGCGTTCGCGCGTGACGCCGAACGCATGGCGCGTTTCCAGCGGGAAGCGAAAGTTCTCGCGTCATTGAATCACCCCAACATTGCTTCCATCTACGGACTCGAAGACTCCGGTGCCACTCATGCGCTGGTGATGGAGTTGGTCGAAGGACCGACGCTCGCGGATCGCATCAACTCCGGCCCAATTCCAATTAGCGAAGCATTGCCGATCGCCAAGCAGATGTGCGACGCGCTCGAATACGCGCACGAGCGCGGGATCGTGCACCGCGACCTGAAGCCGGCAAACGTGAAAGTGACGAGCGACGATGCGGTCAAGATTCTCGACTTCGGCCTGGCGAAAGCCCTTCAAGGTGACTCAACGCCCGCCGAGAGCGTGCATGTCAGTGATCTTTTGCATCGCATGGAGAACCTTCTCGAAGGTGACAGCCAAGCGACGGACATAGCGAACTCGCCGACAGTGAGCGAGATCATGACACGGCCTGGAATATTGCTGGGGACGGCAGCGTACATGTCACCGGAGCAGGCTAAGGGCAAGGCGGTGGATCGGCGCGCAGACATCTGGTCGTTCGGCTGCGTGCTGTACGAGATGCTGACGGGGAAGATGGCGTTTCACGGCGAGTCGGTAACGGACACGCTGGCGGCCGTCATCAAGGAGGAGCCAGATTGGTCGCAGCTTCCCACGGCCGCACCGATCCGAGTTCGGGTGCTCTTGCAGCGTTGCTTGCAGAAAGACCCGAAGCAGCGGTTGCGCGATATCGGCGACGCGCGCATCTCAGTCGATGAAGTTCTTTCCGGTGCGCCGGACCCAACGTCGGCTGGCTCGGCTGCGCGTGTCAGAACGCGAGCACGATCTTGGATTGTTGGCGGTCTCACGGCGCTCATGAGCGTGCTTGCGCTTTGTTTCGCCTTCCTCTATTTCCACAAGAAGCCCCCTGCAACGACGGCAGTGCGTTTTGATTTTTCTCTACCCGAGGAACTGACTGGCACGGGAATTTCCGTGATTTCACCTGACGGCAGCAAGCTCGTGTTTATCGCAACGGGAACAGACGGCGTAACCCGCTTATGGATGCGTTCGCTCGACGCGCTGCAGATACAGGCTCTCGAGGGCACGGAAGGAATCTACGGGTATCCCTTCTGGTCGCCTGACAATCGATTTATCGTTTTTTTTGCGCAGGGCAAGGTGAAGAAAACGGCCGCTTCCGGCGGCCCTCCGATCACGCTTTGTGACGCTTCCGTCGTGTGGGGCGGAGCGTGGAAAGGCGAGACGATTATTTTCGGAACGAATGAAGGCACGATGCAAATGAATGCGTCTGGCGGCTCACCGGGGCTCATTACCGACGGTGGTTTTTCCGTCACTCCTTCTTTCCTGCCGGACGGGCGGCATTTCGTTTATTTGCGGAACGTAGTCGAGCACGGAAGGCGAACCTTTGGCATCTATCTTGGCTCCGTAGATACAAAACCCGGCGACCAGCCTTCGAGGCCGCTTCTACCCGACTTTACATTCGTGGCTTTTGCACCCTCTTTTTCGGATCCACGGCTCGGATATTTGCTGTTTGTGCGGGGAACGACCGCGGTGGGAACAGTCGGCACATTGATGGCGCAACCTTTCGATACCAGCCGGCTCGAATTGGCCGGTGACGCCATTCCGCTTGCTGAGCGCGTTTCGAATACGAGCCTTTCAGCGTCGGGTACAGGTGTTCTCGTCTATGTAGCCGGTGAGCAACAAATACCCGACAGCGTCGTCAAAGGCAACATACGAGGTAAACTCACCTGGTTTGACCGCCAGGGAAAAATACTCAGAACGGCCGGCGATCCTACCTTGTACCGCACGCTTTCGCTTTCGCCCGACGGAAAGCGGGTTGCCCTCGAAGCTCCGAGTCCCCAAGACTTCGATGTCACGAACATTTGGCTGTACGAATTTGGCCGCGGGATAAGAACAAGATTCACGTTCGATTCGGGCTGGGATACAAGTCCGATCTGGTCACCGGATGGCAGCCAAATCGCATTTGCCTCGAGTAGAAACGGGAATGGGTTATTCGACCTGTACTTAAAACCATCGAATTTGGCCGACGACGATCAATTACTCTTCAAATCCAGTGAAAGCAAAATCGTAAGCAGTTGGTCCCGCGACGGCCGCTTGTTGTTTTACGGGGAAGCCGGAAAGACAAGTCATTTGTGGTTATTGCCGCTTAGCGGTGGCACGGAACGAAAGCCTGTCGAGATCGAACAGACACGATTTAACGAAGCAATGGGACGCTTTTCTCCTGACGGCCGTTGGATCGTCTACTCGTCGGACGAATCCGGTAAAGACGAAATTTACGTACGGCCGTTTGAGGTTACATCAGTCGCGGGATCATCAGCAGACGGTAAGCCGGTCGCCGGTAAATGGATGGTGTCCAAAGATGGCGGAACTAGCCCTCTATGGCGCGGCGATGGCAGAGAGATTTTTTTCCTGTCTCCTGACGGAATGGCGACCGCTGTGGACATCAGCACGAGTGGAGGCTTTCAGGCGGGAACCCCGAAACCGCTCTTCAAAGTTCCGACCGGAGTGCTCTTCTGGGATGTCTCAGCGGACGGCAAGCGCTTCCTGATGCCTGCGCCCTCCACGAGCAACGTCCAACGCCCCTTCACACTGGTGCTGAACTGGCAGGCGGGGTTGAGCAAATGACGATTGCGGCGGGGACGAGGCTCGGGGCGTACGAGATTGTTGCGCTGATCGGCTTTATGTCCCGATGCACTCAGCGGTTTGACCCCGTTCGGCTCCCGTACACGGTCACCGTCCCGTCAACAACGTTCGCCACGTAGCGGCCTTCGCTCAGGAATTGCATCACCTTTTTGCCGGAGCGGGCCATCTGTGCCCAACGGGATTTCGTCTCCGGGTTCTGCTCAAGCCCCCGACTCTGGTTTCCGTCGAACACGAAATCCACCTGCCGCAAGCGGCGCTTTGGAGTCCGCCGAACAATGTAACGCTCCGTGCCAAGCTCGACCACGTCAGCGTTCTCGACGAGGGCTTGCCGCCAGACCTCCACTAGCGTTTGCTCGAAGGAAGGGTTCATTGCGCGTTCTGATTCGAGAGCGAATTATACTCTGGGCATCAGGGGGAGGCGCCTCGGAGGGACAAACTGGAAGGGCTTTCGGAGGCGGCATTTCTAAGAATGTTGGGGGCCAGGTTGGCGCTTTAGGCTGGCCCCCAAATCGTACAAGTCATAATGCGCCCTTACTTCTTGGCAACCTCAACCGGAATGGCTTCTGCGTTGCGTGCTTCTTCTTCGGCAGCTCTTCCGCTCTCCGCGAACGGATGCGCCTTTTGGAAGACCTCGCCGAGGCCCCCCAGCCGCACGGAGTACACTGCGCGCTGGTTTCCGCGGACGGTGATGAGCACTTGGCTGTCGTCATTGTCCGTGTTATCGCCGGGCCGCGCAGACTCGCGAGCGACGATCTTGCCGGTGGATGCATCGCGAATGATGATGGTTCGGGTCGGCTGATCGAGCGCGAGCGAGTACGCCCCGGGGCCCAGCACGGCTTTGCCCCAGTGCACCTCGTGCGTCAGTGTGAACTTGCCTTCGAAGAGCGAATCGGCATGAGCCGCCGTCGCGAGGAAGCAAGCTGCCAGCAGGACACCCAGGAACAGTTTCAAACTGGCCGAATAACCCGCATGGTTCGTTTTCATCTTAGTTCTCCTTATTGTGTTTTGGCCGAGTGCGTCTCCGCTGACATCTTGGAGTCCGCATCGTGCCTTCACCCTATAAAGCGAGAACTCGCGGCAAATCGGCACACCGGAATCGAGGGTTTTTTGGGCGCGGCGCGCCCGGGCCTAGGCCACTTCGCTTCCCATCGCCGGGCAAATTGACTTTGTCTGTCTGGGGCGTTACCTTTCTGGTTAACGAATAGTAACTCGTTCGCGGCTGGAGAAGTAACGTGTGCCCGGCTTCGTCCACGCGGATCAATCGGCTGCTTGCCGATTGGGGCCAAGGCAACGAGCAAGCACGGGAAGCGCTCATACCCGTGGTTTACGATGAGTTGCGCCGGGTAGCGCGCCGCCATCTCTGGCGCGAGCGTCCCGACCACACTCTTCAGAGCGCGGCGTTGGTCAACGAAGCGTATCTGCGCCTGGTTCGCCAGGAAGCGCCGCAATGGCAAAACCGCGCTCACTTTTTTGGCGTGGCGGCACAACTGATGCGGCACATTCTGGTGGATCACGCGCGCAATCGTCTTGCTGCGAAGCGCGGCGCCGGAACGCCGCGGCTCGCGCTCGATCCGGAGCTTGCCCCGGCACAGAAGCCGGCAATTGATCTAGTGGCGCTCGATGATGCCCTCGGCAAACTCGCCTCTTTAGACCCGCAGCAGGGCCGTCTCATCGAGCTGAGATTCTTTGGAGGACTTTCCATCGAGGAGACCGCTGTCGTCTTGGGCATTTCACCGGCCACCGTAAAGCGGGAATGGGCAACGGCCCGCGCGTGGCTGCGTCGTGAAATGAAGAAGGACGCAGGGACGTGACGCCGGAGCGCTGGCAGGAAGTCAAGAAGGTGCTCGCGGGCGCCCTCGAACGGACGCCGGAAGAGAGACGCGCCTATCTCGACCAAACCTGCGCTGAACCAGATATGCGCCGTGAAGTCGAATCCCTCATCGCCGCTCACGAACAAGGGGACGGAAGTTTCATGGGGCAGCCCGCCGTCCAATCGAAAGAGCTGGCGATCGGCTCCCGGCTCGGACCCTATGAAATCCTCGCGCTCATCGGTGCAGGCGGCATGGGAGTCGTCTATCGCGCGCGCGATGAACGGCTGGAACGTGACGTGGCGCTGAAAGTTCTTCCCGCAGGCCTGCTGGCAGATGAGACCGTGCGACGCCGCTTCCGTAAAGAAGCGCTGGCGCTAGCAAAGCTCAGCCATCCGAACATTGCTGTGATCCATGACTTCGGTGAAGACGGCGGCGTGAACTATCTTGTCATGGAATACGTGCTCGGCCAGTCCCTCGCTGAAAAGCTGAAATCGGGCACGCTGCCAGAAATAGAACTCATTTCGCTGGGTGACCAGATTGCAGCGGCGTTAGAAGAAGCACACGAACATGGGATCGTACACAGAGACCTGAAACCGGCGAACATCATGGTCACGCCGAAGGGTCAAGCGAAGGTCTTGGATTTCGGCTTGGCAAAACTGCTAGCGCCGGCGGAAGCCGGAGACGTAACGCAATCTCTCGCCGAAGGAGAAGTCGCTGGGACACTGCCCTACATGGCACCGGAGCAGTTGCTGGGCGAGCCGGCCGATGCGCGAACCGACCTTTGGGCTCTTGGCGTAGTGTTGTACGAGGCGGCCACGGGGCAAAGGCCTTTCTCCGAGAAGCTAAGTTCGCGCCTCATTGATGCCATTCTCCATCAGCCGCCCGTGGCCCCGCGCATCCTGAATCCTCGCCTTTCACAGGAGACGGAATCCATCCTGGACAAAGCGCTATCAAAAGATCGAAGCCTTCGCTATCAAACTTCTTCCGAGATGCGCGCCGATATTAACTCCGTGCAGTACGGACTGGCACCCCAGCATTTGACTACAATTGCGCTCGCCAAAGGGCGTCGCGCGCGCGGATTCACCGCCGCCCTTTTGGCCGCGGTTCTTCTTGGCGGCGGTGTGGCGGCTGTCCCTTCGGTGCGCGCGCGGATACATGGTTGGCTTGGCGCCAGAGTTATCCCGCAGGAAAGGCAACTGGCCGTGCTGCCGTTTGAAGTGACGGGTGGCGACCCTAGCGCCAAGGCCTTCGGCGACGGTCTGACTGAGACTCTGACGGCGAAACTCGCCCAGCTCACAACGAGTCAGCCGTTGGTGGTAATTTCCGCGTCGGCAGTGCAGGCCAGACGAGTCGTGACGGCGGACCAAGCGCGCCAAGAGTTTGGTGTGAATTTGGCTTTGGAAGGAAACCTGGTCCGATCCGGAGACCGAATACGCGTCAACTGTAACTTGGTGGATACTCGCACTCACCGACAACTCAGGGCAGATAGCATCACAGTAGTCACATCCGATCCGTTTGAGGTCCAAGATGAAGTGGTGAATGGAGCCTTACGGATGCTGGACTTGGAGGTACCGCCTCGACTCGAGCCCGGGGAGACTCACGTTACTTCAGTCCCTGGCGCCTATGACCTTTACTTGCAAGCGCGGGGTTACCTGCAAGACTACGACAAGGTAGAAAACCTCGATAGTGCCATCACGGTCTTCAACCAGGCGCTCGACCTCGATCCCAATTTTGCCCTAGCCTACGCCGGGTTGGGCGAGGCGTACTGGCAGAAATACGCGGCGAGCAAGGATGCGCGCTGGGTCGCGTCTGCTCGCGAGGCCTGCGGACGAGCGCTGAGGTCCGACGCAAAACTCGCCGCTGCACATGTCTGCCTAGGACGAATCGAGAGCGGTACCGGCGAGCGCGAGAAGGCGGCGGTAGAGTTCGAGCACGCAGTCGAAATCGAGCCGACCAGCGACGATGCTTATCGCGGACTGGCGGATGCGTACGAAGATCTTGGCAAGCCTGCGGAGGCGGAAAAAACCTACCGCCGAGCTATCGAATTGCGACCCCGTTATTGGGTGCTCTATAGCGCCCTCGGAAAGTTTTACGATCGCCAAGCTCGCTACGCGGAAGCCGCCTCGATGTTTTCTCAGGTGATCGCACTTGCTCCTGATAGTATCCGCGGCTACTACGATCTGGGCGCCATGTACATTTATCAGGGCCGCTACGCCGAAGCGATCGGTATGTTCCAACGATCGATCGCAATCCGACCAACGGCCGGCGCTTACAGCAACTTGGGCAGCGCATACTTCTATCTCCGACGATATTACGAAGCCGACAGCGCCTACGGAGAGGCACTGAAGCTCAGCCAGAATAACTATGACTTTTGGTGGAACGTTGGCGAGGGCTACTACTGGACGCCGGGAAAGCGCGTGGAGTCCGCCCCGTATTATAGGCAGGCGATTTCACTGGCTAAGGAAGCGCTGCAGGTGAATCGGCGCGACGCCTACGCCCTCGGGGTTTTGGCATACTGCCATGCGATGTTAGGGGAGCGGAAGCCAGCGCTCGACTACCTGCGAGAAGGACTCAAGCTGGCCCCAGAAGATTCCGAGATACGCTTTAAGGCGGCACTTGTTTACACCCAATTCGGCGAGGTCACGCAGGCGCTGGACTGGCTGAACAAGGCACTTGTCGCAGGATTCTCAGCAACCGTTGTGCGCGATACACCGAATTTCGACGCTTTGCGGTCCGACCCTCGTTTCAAAGCGTTGATTGACGCCAAGTAAATTCTCGCGGAAAGGAGAAACAATGGCCAACACAGCAGCAGGTCCAGCTAAAAGCCACCCCAGGACTCACGTAGTAAAGCTCACGGTCGATGCCCGTGGAAATATCGACAGCGTCGAGCCTGAGGAGGTCAGCATCTCAAAATGTAAGCAGGAGGAGGTGATGTGGGAAATCAACAGAGATGAATACTTCACCGTCGACTTTGGAGACAAGTCGCCGTTCTACGAGTCGCAGTTCAGTAAAGATGACCCCGTTTCCGGCCTTGTGCAGCGTCGCGTCCTCTGCGATCCGGGAAAGAAATACAAATACACGGTCCGAACGAAGCACGACCAAAAGGATCCGGCGATTATCGTGGATCAATAAGAGAGATCAACCCTACTTGGTGCCGGGCAAGGTTCCGAATTGCGCCACATACCCCGAGTCGCCGTGGCCAACGACGCACTCGGGTTTCTTGCTCACGGCAGGAAGTCAAGAAAGTGCTCGCGGGCGCCCTCGAACGGACGCCAGAGGAGAGGCGCGTTTATCTCGACCAAGTCTGCAGTGAACCGGCGCTGCGCAGCGAGGTGGAATCCCTCATCGCCGCGCACGAACAAGGGGACAACACTTTCATGGGCGGTCCGGTGGTGAGCCGCGACGAGGCGCTAAAGAGCGGCACCAAGTTAGGGCCGTACGAAATCCTCGCGCGCCTCGCGGTTACCCGGTCAACGCCCCTTGGAACTTTTCTTTCTTCGCTCCGCCCATCGCTTCTTCATCATGTCCGACAGACGCTGTCTACCTGCCGGGGTGAAGATGGTGGCGCTTCTTTTTGGTGCGAGTGGCTCGATGCGGAACAGCACTCCTTCTTGCGGAGGCTTTTGATGACTGGCCTTCCAGTGCTGCTATCGCTTGGCTGAGCCGGTCTCTTTCCCGCTTCAGTTCCGCTACGATTCTTCCCGTATCCAAGATGCCCTCCTCTCGTTTGCTGCCTCGTTTGCAGAGTGTGAGTCCGTCTCCGATACCTGAAACGAACAGGCTGGACGTCATCTCACGAGCGGTCTGGTTTTGCGATTGCGGGCTTCTGTTTGTGCTGTCCCAATTTGGGCAATAATATACTTCGCTAACCAAGCTGGTAGGATTGTTTACGCCGTGAGGGCAGTTAGACAGATACCTTTGCTACAGGGTCTCCGAGATGGAAAACCAGCTTTGCAGGTTTCTCCTGCTCGATTAGTTCGTACTTACCCTTGCTTTCGGGTACGGGTTTGAATTTTCCGCTGCGGCTTATCGCGGTGAATATAACACTCGACGCGTTCTTAGGATTTGTGAACAGGCCAGCCTTAGTCATCAAGCGTCTTGCGGCCTTGACCACGAGAATATTGTTGTTGGCTTTTGCAATGGAGATAAGAGCCTCCAGATGAGTCTTGTCAGAAAGGTCGATGTTAGCCATACCCGGAGTAGGTAGGCCCATCAGCTTCAAGGTAGTTGAAACTGCCTCAAATTCCTTCTCAACCTCAGCTAACAGCTTGTTGAAAAACGTCCTTCGTTCATCATTCCGAGCACAGCGAGGAATCTCCTTTCAACGAAAGCCCAACAAAAAGAGAAATTCCTCGGGCAACTTTGGCGCTCGGAATGGCGGGCTTGGGCTTTTTCAACAAGCTGCTACCTCTTTCCAGCCGATAGGACGTCGATCAGACGCGAGACGTGCTCCGGCGTGTTGTAGAGATAGGGCGCGATGCGGATCGCGTTCTCGCGAAGGCTGACGAAGATCTGAGCCGCGCGTAGCTTCTCGAAAATCGCCGTCGTCTCGTCCGCGTTGCGCGCGGAAATGCAGACGTAAGGTCCACGCCGCTCGAATTCGGGCGGAGACGTAAGAACGAACGATTCCGGCAGCCGTTTGATGATCTCGCCAACGAGCCCGTCGTTGTGCCGCGCGATCGAATCCACACCGGCGCGCAGAATCAAATCGAGCGACGCATCGAGCGCCGCGAGATTCGTGAAGTTTGCGGTTTCCGGCGAATCCCAGCGGCGCGCACCGGGAACGGCGCGCGGATTTTCTAGCGTCAGCATCTGAAAATCTCGCGCGCCTTCTAGCGCCATGAAATAGAGCGGGCCAACTTGCAATTGCTCGCCTGCTTCGGGAGCAGCCCAGAAAAAACCGGTGCCGTAAGGACCGAGCAGCCATTTGTATCCGCTGCACACGGCGAAATCCGCGCTCAGCTCGCGGATCGCTATGGGCATCGCGCCCGCGCACTGGGCCAGGTCCAGCAGCAAGAAGGCTCCGACTGCATGACATGCCTTCGCGACGCGCGCCACGTCGAGCCGAGCGCCGTCGTCAAACCGCACGAGGCTCGCCGAGACGATTCGCGTTCGTGGGCCGATGTGCTCGGCGTAATCGTCCGCGGTGATGAAGTGCCCGCGAGGAGAAACAACGCGTATCCGCAGTTTTCCCGCGCGTTCATACGTGAGCCAGGTCGAGAGGTGAGTTGGGAACTCGCCGCGGCCGACCAGGACTTCGTCGCCGGGCTTCCACTCGATGCCCGCCGCGACGCACGCCATACCGGCGCTGGCGCCGGTGGTGACGGCGATTTCATCCGGCTGGGCGCCGATGAGCTGCGCGGTTTTCGCGCGAATGCGATCGGGCAGGTCGAAGTGGATGCGGTCGGGTATCTGGTACGGCCGCATCTTCCACTCGAGAGCTTCGTGCGCCGCGCGCACGGCGGCGAGCGGAAGCGGCCCCTGATACGCCGCGTTCAGGTAGACGACGTCTCCGAAATCGGCGAACTCGCGACGATAGTCGAATTCCAAGGTCGCCTCCAGCCTTCACGAACATCTTATTCGTGGAAGAGAGCGGCGGGAAGGCGCGGAAAGTCCCACGCGAAGGACAATTTGGCTCGCCCATCCGAGGAGCAGTCAGAAGTGGCCGCGCAGTTCGCGGAATGCCGCGAGAATCAGCAGCCTGCCCGTACCGCTTTCGAGCTCCGACTTTTCAAGCTCCCAGGTGGCGGAATGAGGAATGAAGACCGCGTTCAAGCCCGATTGCAGGGCCGGATTGATATCACTGCGCGGGCTATTCCCCACCATCCAGCCGTGGGATTTCACGATCCTGAACTGGTCGATCACGCGCTCGTACGTCGCCGACTCCTTTTCGAGCACAATTTCGATGGCATCAAAATACGACTGAAGGCCGGAGCGCTCGACCTTGGCGGCCTGCTCGGCGGGCTCGCCCTTGGTCAGCAGGATCAAGCGGTGGTGCTTCGCGAGATAGGCCAGCGTCTCGGGAACACCGTCCAGGATGTGCGGCGGCGTGTTCTCGAGCTCGCGAGCCATGCGCTCGATCTCCTTGACGATCTCGCGGCGCGCCGAATTCCCCGCGAGCTTGAGGTATGTCTCCTCGAGCGAACGCCGGAAGCTGCGTACACCGTAGCCGTGCTGCCGGATGTTGCGGCGCTCGGTCTCGTTCAGGATGTGGCGGATGTATTCGCGCGTGTAGCCGAGGTGCTCGAGCTGGGTGACGAAATCGTCGATCGTCTTCTCGAAGAAGATGTTGTTTTCCCAGAGCGTATCATCGGCGTCGATCAGAAGGGTGTGGCGCGCCATGCGAAGTCTCCATCTACAAATCTTGCTTCAGCGGAAAAAATAAGAGAAGGGAAATCTGCGGGCCGCGACGCCGCTGGGCAAAACGCGTCAGGCCGAGGCGGGAAGGAATTCGTAGCGCTCGATCCGCGCGGCCACGCCACGGCGGCCATTGTGCGGCTCGACGCGGAGGACGCGCGCGTAGCAGCGGATGTGGACGTCGCCGGCGAGCGTGATCTGCTGCGGCAGCGTGAGGACAAATTCGATCGCGCTCCCGGTTTCGAGGCTCGCCTCGATCAGGAAGTAAAGGCCGCGGAAGCTGACGTCGCGAGTCTCGCCCGACTTCTCGATCACATCACCTGCGGCTGAGAAGCGGACTTTCAGGGGAAGCATCATCGAAAAACGCCGGGCTGCGCGCCGCTCCACACCGTTTTCCATGAGCCCTCCTGGGTCTCCGGGCTTGCGCCAAAGCTACCACCCCCTCCCCACGCCGCGCAATGGGTTTTCACCGATGGGACCTATCCATGTTGCTTTCTGGCACATCGGATCGCGGGAACCTTTGACCTCACCACGCGCTGCGGCTAGGATGTAGCGCCATGCAGAATTCCGCGACACCAGTTGAGCTGCGCAAACACCCGCGCGCGCGCCTCGGGCTTCCCGCGAGGATTCGCTGGCTGGGGCCGCTCGGGATGCGGCTCGAAGTCAGGCACACGATCGATGTATCGCGCGAGGGACTTCTGTTCCGCCGCGACGAACCTTGCGAACCGCGAGCGCGCGTGTGGGTCGCATTCCCGTTCGATGCCGCAGCGGCCACTTTCGTTCAGACGGAGACCCCGGCGCGCATCGCGCGCGTCGAAGCGAGCGCGGACGGAGGTTTCTACGTGGGCCTTCACCTCGAATTGCCGCGGCCATCGCCTCCGCCTGCGGGGCAGGAGCGGCGAAAATCTTCTCGCCTTCACTTTGCTCTGCCGATCTTCGTACGCCCGTCCGGAACTCCCTGGCCAGAAGAGTCGATGACTCAGGATGTTTCGCCCGACGGTGCGCGATTTGAGACCCTTCACACCTATACCGCCGGGCAAACCGTCCTTGCGCAGATTCCGTGGGGCGAATGGGCCAAGGCGGGGCAGATTATGGGCCGCGTTCTCCGCGTCGAAGTCTTCAAGGACGCGCCAGGTGCAGCCCCTATCGCAAACTCGGGAGCCGACGCCAGATTGGTTCTGGCATCCGTCGCCGTGCAGTGGATCAGCTCGGGAAGAAACCTCGACGCTGAGAGACCTCTGCGTCGGGCGAGTTCGTGAAACAAAGCCGTTCGCGATTCCCGGGGCACCCATCGCACTCTCGATTCTGAACCCTCATGGCGGAAGTCTTCCACCGCAGCTTTTTCCTCGAAGGGCGCGCGGGCCGTCTCGAGGCCACGCTCTGGACCGCGCCGGTTCCCGATCCGGACTTCGTCGCCGTTGTGTGCCATCCGCATCCGCTCTACGGAGGCACGATGCACAATAAGGTCGTTTATCAAGCCGCGAAAGCGTTGCATCAACGGAGTGCATCTGTGCTGCGGTTCAATTTCCGCGGCGCGGAGCAGAGCGAGGGCGAGCACGATCGCGGGATCGGCGAACAGGACGACGTCCGCGCGGCGATCGACTACCTTGCGGCGGAGTTTCCCGCAAAGCCGGTTCTGGTGGCGGGGTTCAGCTTTGGATCATGGGTGGGCTTGCGAGTTGGATGCGAGGACGCGCGCGTCACGAAACTAATCGCTCTCGGCTTGCCGGACGACGTCGATGCGAGCTACCTGCGGTCATGCGCGAAGCCGAAGCTCTTCATTCAGGGCGGAAACGACCAATTCGGTTCCCGTGCGAACATCGAGGCGCTCTTCGCGAGCCTGCCGGAGCCGAAGCGGCTCGTCATCGTCGAACACGCCGACCATTTCTTCACCGGGCATCTCGACCAGGTCGGCGCCGCGATCAACTCGTGGCTCGAAGCGCAGCGTCCGCTCTGAATTGTCGATCACGTTCGGGGCTCGAAGAGTTTCAGGAACTGATCGCGTGGGGTGGGCTCAACACCGACAACTTCGAGGTTCGCGCGAACGTGCTCGACGCGGCTCATGCCTACGAGCGCCGTGGTGACTCCGGGCACGGACCGCGCAAACTGCAGCGCCAGAGCGGAGTTGTTCTTCAATCCTAGGGCCGCGCCGATGTAAGGCGGCAAATTCCGCGTGAGCTGGCCTTGCAACAGGGCCGCGCTGGTCACTAGGGTGATTCCCAAAGCGCGCGCAGCCTGCACCATCGCCGTCGTCTTCTTTTCGACCACTTGGTTCGGGCGCAGGAGCGCCTCCGGCATCGCCAGGTTCATCGGCAACTGCACGACGCGAAAATGGTGGACCTGGCCGCCGGCTTCGCGGGCGATTTCCACCATATCGGCAAGCGAAAGATAGCCCGGCGCCTTGGCATCTTCGCGGAACGCGTTCCATGTGGCCAAGCCGTACGCGCCAATCTTTTTCGCGGCCACAGCGGACTCGAGAAACACGAATGCTTCGCGCATCCGGTCGTGAAACTGGCCGGGAGTGATGTCGCTCAACTGAGTTTCGGGATTGTGCAGGTAAAAGACGTCCACGCACTCGACGCCCAGATTCCGCAGGCTGCGGTCGAGCTGGTCGGCCAGATAGCGCGGCGCCATACAGTGGCAGCCCGCGGCGATTTCCTCCGCGCGAAAGATCCCACGCTCGAGGAACTCGCGCGAAAAGTATTCATTCGCATCGTCCGGCATTTCGCCGTCCGGAGTCAGGAAACCCGCCTTGGTGCAGAGAACGATCTCGTCGCGCGCGTAGCCTTTTACGGCCAACTCCCGGAGCGCCGCGCCGATCGAACGCTCGCTGCGTTGCAAGCGGTAGTTGATGGCCGAGTCCACCACGTTGATACCGCCTTCGATAGCGGCTACCGTCGCGCTTGTGTAGCCCTTGTCGGTTGCTTCATCCGGTTCGCCGAGATACGTTCCGATGCCGATCGAAGAGAAAAGCAGACCTCCGAGCACTTCGCGAAAATGACCCGCAGCCGCGCGCCCCTGAAATCGCGCCGCATAACGCAGTGTTCCCTGTGCGGTGGCGCGGCCGGGCATGCTCTTATGGTCAACTGCTGCGGAAGATGACATCAGGCTTTACTCCAGCGTGGAGATTCGGAAGTGCGCGCGGTGATCTGCTCGGCCGGCTCGCCCTCCGCCAGCCCCTGAGCGACGATGAGCTCGCGCGCCTCGAGGTGAATCTTGGGCAGGTTGCGCGCGAACAGGAGCGCTCCCACGATCGCCCCCGCCCCGCCGATAGCAACAGTCCAGGGCGCTCCGATACGATCCGCCGCGGCGCCCGCAAGGAGCGCGCCGAGCGGCGCCATGCCCATGAACATCATCGAGTACACCGCCATCGTGCGCCCGCGCAGACGGTCTGGCACCATCGATTGCACGAGCGTGTTCGTGGCGCCCAGTTGCGTCATCAGCGAGAAACCAACCGGCACGAGCAAAATCACCGACGCAAGATAGTTGCGCGAAAACGAGAAGAAAATCAGAAATATTCCGAATGAACCGCAGGCTGCCCACACCCATTTTCCAAGTCCCTCGACTCGCGTGCGGGAAGCAAGCGTCAGACCTCCGGCCAGCGCACCGATGCCCGCCGCACTCCCCAGAACACCGAAGGTCGTAGCATCTCCATGCAGGACATTCTTCGCAAACACGGGCATGAGGACCGTGTACGGCATCCCCACGAGGCTCACGAGACCGAGGAGCAAAAGGAGCGCGCGGATCGGCGCCGTCCTGCGCACGAAACGAAAGCCTTCGGCGATGTGGTCGAACGCGGATGCGATTGCACGCTGGGCCTGCCGCGGAGGGATGCGCATCAAGAAAAGCCCTACAATCACGGCGATGTAGCTCACGGCGTTGGCAAAAAAGCACCAGCCCTCGCCGATGCCGGCCACAAGAATGCCCGCGATCGCGGGGCCGACGATCCGCGCTCCGTTGAACATCGAGGAATTCAGCGCAATCGCATTCATCAAGTCTTCGCGGCCGACCATCTCCACAAGAAACGATTGCCGCGCCGGGATGTCGAATGCGTTCACCACGCCCAAGAGCACGGCGAGGACGATGATTTCCCACACGGTCACACGATTCGTGAGCGTCAGAATCGCAAGGATGAATGCCAGAATCATGGAGGCAGTCTGTGTCGCAATCACGACCTTCCGGCGGTCCCACCGGTCCGCCACCATGCCGGCAAATGGTGCCATCGGAAACACCGGAATCTGGCCCGCAAACGAGACGGCGCCGAGCAAGAGCGACGAACCGGTCATTTTGTAGACAAGCCAGGACTGCGCGACGTTCTGCATCCACGTGCCGATGAGCGAGATCAACTGTCCGCCAAAGAAGAGCTGAAAATTCCTATGTTTTAGCGAGCGGATCGTGTCGTGGAAGCGCGAGCGTTCCGGAAGCCTTTCCGTCACATCAGGTCTGGTTGTATCCGCCTGCGCCATGTTTTCTATATTGTACGACGCAATGCGAGCCATGCCGCCTTCGATTGCTCCTGCCATTACCTCAGCGTTTCGGCGGCTCGGCCGGAGATTGGTCCGGAGGCGCGAGCAGCCGCGCGCAGGCGCGCAGGATTCGGCGGTAGGGCCAATCACCTTCGCGAAAAAGGATTTCGCCCTCGCGCGGCTTCGAGTAAAACCAGCGCGCCACGAGCAGCAAATGCTCGGCCAGTTCCGGCGTCGCCTCGCGCAAGCCGTAGTGGGCGCGCGGATTTGCGTCCACCCGTTCCGCAGCGCCCGCCGCCAATTCGTTCGGTTCGTCCAGCTCCTGCCTCAAGATCGCTTCGACCGACCGCGGCTGGCTCGATATCTCGCCAAAGCGCAGGAAGATCGGTTCGGCCAGCAGGCCGGCGCGCACTGGAAACACCATAACGGTCTTTTCCTCGGCCGCGCGTTCGAGAATCACGACGTCGAGGTCCTGTATCCGCCTTGCGAGCTCGGGCAGCCCGTGCAGCGCCGCGGAAGCCTTCTCGAGGCGCTTGTGCAGCGAGGCGGCACGCTCGAAGTCGAGCGCTTCGCTCGCGGCTTCCCGCTCCTGCTGCAACTCTGTGGTGAGGGCCTCGCCGGTCGTCGCGAGGGTATCCAGCACGCGGCCCACTTCGACATCGTACTCATCCTTGGTGCAGCCGGCGAAACATGGCGCGAGACACATTTTCATCTCGGAATAGATGCAGCCGGGAAAACTCGGGTCCCGGCGGATTTTGATCTGGCACCGCCGGATCTTGAACAGATCGAGAAAGCCTTCGGCGAACGCCTCCGCCGCCCGGCGCGATGGGAACGGCCCGAAATAGAAGCCTCCGTCCGCGCGAATCCGCCGCGTCACGTAGCAGCGCGGATACTCGTTGCGGAGATTCACTTTGAGGACGGCGGGAGGGCGCAGGCGCAGCAGGTCGCGATAGCGAGCCGGAAAATTCTTCTTGGCTTGCTGATAAAGCGCGAGCGTCTGCTCGAATTTCGAGCCGGTGATGCGATAACGAATCCCCGCCGCGACCCCGCGTAAATTCAGGCGCTTCGAACCCGCATCGGGCGGGCGCAGCAGCCGCTCGGTTGCGCGGCGAAGATCGGCAGTCCGGACGAGGTGCGGCTGCGCGTCGGCGTCGCTCATTTCGACGAGCAGCACGCCGACGCGCGCAGGTATCGCGGCGAAAAACTCCTCTTCGCGCGCTGCATCGAATGCCTGCCCGCAGTCCAGTTCCAGCATGCAGACAAGGATAACGCAGATGGAAATTAGAAAGTGAAAATGGGAAACGAGCCCGGCGATTCTCTATTTTCCCTTTTCTATCTTCTATTTTCCGTCAGTAGCTCTTGAGGACCCAGGAAGCGATGACGAGGCGCTGGATTTCGCTCGTGCCTTCGTAGATTTCGGTGATGCGCGCGTCGCGATAAGCCCGCTCGACGGGATACTCGCGGCTGTAACCATTGCCGCCGTGAATCTGGATGGCCTTGTGCGTGACGCGTGTGGCCATCTCGCTGGCAAAAAGTTTCGCGATGGCGGCTTCCATCGAAAAACGCGCGCCCGAATCCTGCTTCCACGCCGCCCGACGTGCGAGCAGTCGCGCCGCATCGATTTCCGTGGCCATGTCCGCGAGCATGAACTGGATCGCCTGAAACTCGGCGATCGAATGGCCGAAAGCCTGCCGCTCGCGCGCGTAGGCGAGCGCGGCTTCGAACGCGCCCTGGGCGATTCCCGTGGCCTGCGAGGCGATGCCGATGCGTCCGCCATCCAGGGTTGTGAGCGCGATCTTGTAGCCGTCGCCTTCGTTTCCAACCCGATTGGCGACGGGCACTTCGCAATCGGTGAACGAAAGCTCCGTGCAAGCGGTGGCGTGTATGCCGAGCTTCTTCTCTTCCTTGCCGACGGCGAACCCCGGCGTCCCCTTCTCGATCACGAGCGCGGTGATTCCCTTCTCGCCCTTTTCTGGCTGGGTATTCACGTAAATGATTCCCGCGTCGGCCGCTCCACCGTTCGTAATCCACGCCTTTGTGCCGTTGACGACGTAGCGGTCGCCCTTTCGCACGGCCTTTGTCGCCAGCGCCGCCGCGTTCGATCCCGCCTGCGGCTCCGTCAGCGCGTAGCAGCCGATTTTTTCGCCGCGAGCGAAAGGCACGAGGAATCTGCGCTTTTGCTCTTCCGTCCCGAAATGCTCGAGCGTGCCGCAGTAAAGCGAGTTCTGCACCGAGAGAATCACGCTCGTGGATGCGCAGACGCGCGCGATTTCCTCCATCACGATCGCGTAGCAGATGTGGTCCGTTCCCGCACCGCCGTACTCCTCTGCGACGGCGATCCCCGTGAGGCCCAGCTCGGCGGCTTTGCGCAGAGTCTCGCGCGGAAAATGGCCGGTCTCATCGAGTTCCGCCGCGAGCGGCTTCACTTCCGCCTCGGCAAACTCCCGCACGCTCCGCTGGAGCAGCGCCTGTTCTTCGGTCAGCTCGAGGTTCACGCGATTTCTCTGTATGCGCAGCGCGCGACCAACATCTCACGCTCCGCGCCATTGTACTGCGAAACGTGTGGCCTCACGCGGTCGTCACTGCGACCCGATTCGTACTCACGCATCCAATTGCTGTAGCCAATTACCGAGCCCTCAAAAGGAGAACAAAAGATGGAACCGCGTTTGAACCCCTATGAAGTGGCCCCCAAGAGCTTCCAAGCTATCTCCGCACTTCAGGCGTACGTCGATTCCTGCGGCCTCGAGCGCCCCCTGCTGGAACTGGTCAAGATGCGCGCTTCGCAGATCAACGGCTGTGCGTACTGTCTTGACATGCACTCGAAGGATGCCCGCGCCCTGGGAGAAACCGAGCAGCGCCTCTACGTGCTGAACGCCTGGCGCGAGAGCCCTTTTTACACCGAGCGCGAGCGCGCGGCCCTCGAATGGACTGAAGCGGTAACGCTGATCGCCGAAAACCACGTGCCGGATGACGTCTACGAGCGAGTGAAGCGGCAATTCCGTGACGACGAACTCGCCAACCTGACCCTGGCAATTGCCACGATCAATAGCTGGAACCGGCTAAGCATCTCGTTCCGGGTCGTACCCGGAGCCTATAAGTCCAATTGGGGATCGCTCAAGGCCAAGGCCTGAGCTTTTTGGAGCGTCTGCCATGCGGCGGACCGG
This sequence comes from Candidatus Acidiferrales bacterium, assembly GCA_050015155.1. GTDB lineage: Bacteria > Acidobacteriota > Terriglobia > Acidiferrales > UBA7541 > Palsa-295. The sequence continues at coordinate 31,247 of JBEKBY010000011.1, forward strand.
CGGGCGGTCCCAGCCCCGCGCCAAGCGGGTCCGTTTGCGGCAAGCGGCGAAAATCCTCTATACTTTCAATGCGATCATGCCAACCCGGCGAGCGGCACCGAAAAGGCCTTCCCGGAAGCCTCAACGCAAAAAAATGACCGACCTTGCCGAAAAAATTAAGAAGAAGCTCAAGGACGAGATCGCAGCCCTCGAACACGAGCTTCACACGGAACTACCCAAGGAAATAAAGGTCGCGCGGGCCCACGGCGATCTTTCCGAAAATGCCGAGTACAAGTATGCGAAGGAGCGGCAGGGGTACGTGGCGGCCCGGCTTGGCCAGCTTCACAAGCGCATGGCGGACATCTCCATGCTGAACCTGAACAATCTGCCCAAGGACAAGGCTGCCTACGGCTCGCGCATCGTCGTTTTAGACGTTGTGAAGTCCACCGAAATCGAGTACAAACTGGTGACGGTCGAGGAAGCAGACGCCGCGAACGGCCTGATTTCCACGAGTTCGCCCATAGGCCGCGCTCTCCTCGGAAAGAAAGTCGGCGATGAAGTCAAAGTCACGACGCCGGCGGGCGTAAAGGAATACGAGGTTGTGCGATTGACCACGATTTACGAGGAAGAGTAGCGGGGTGACACTCGCTCCATGCTGACGCCGAACATCGGCCAGTATCTTTCCTGGCCTATCGACCGTCTCGCAGACCTCCTGGCACCTACAGGTATCCCTCCCAACGTCATCACCTGGGCTGCTCTCGTTGCCAATCTTTGGGCCGGAATTCTGTTTGCGGCGGGGCGCTTCGCCGCGGCGGGCGGGATGATCATACTGGCGGGTGTGTGCGACCTGCTCGACGGACCCGTGGCCCGGCGGCAGAACCGCGTTTCGCTCTTCGGCGGCTTTCTAGATTCGATTCTCGACCGTTACGCCGATCTGCTTCTCTTCCTCGGCCTGTTGGTCTACTACGCGCTCGTCAACCGATTCCTCTACGCCGTGCTCGCGGGCGCGGCCATGGCCGGCGCCGTGATGGTCAGCTACGCCAAAGCGCGGGCCGAATCGCTGGTTCCGACGTCGGAAATCGGGTTCTGGGAGCGGCCGGAGCGGCTAGTCCTGATGATTCTGGGCGCTCTCTCGAACCGCATGGAAGTTGCGCTCTGGATTCTCGCGATCGGCCCCAACATCACCGTGGTGCACCGCATCCTGCACACCTGGAAGCAGACCAAGGCGCCCAGCCTCGAAGCTCCCGGCTCGCATCGTGCGGGCCCCGGAGAGACGCGCGCGCAAAATCCCATTGAGTCCGCGATCTCCCGCAAGAGCGACGCAGTCGCCCGAGCATTCACTCGCTCCGCCGGCCGCGGCCGCGGCTAGCCGCCCGGCCCCGGTTCGTCACTGCCCCTTCCGTTCGCGTCTCTGTTGCGAGCCGTTCACATAGATGCGCTAGAATGCTCTGTCAACATCGAACCATACCTATGGAGGCACAACATGGCGCTACGCGATGCACTGCTCCCTGAATGGGAGCACGAAATGAGCACCACCCGAAAAACTCTCGAACGCGTTCCGGAAGACAAAGTCGACTGGAAGCCGCACAACACGTCCATGCCCATGGGGCGTCTCGCGGGCCACATTGCAGAGATGGCCGGTTTCGCGGCTATGACTTTCCAAGGAGAATCCTTCGACTTCCGCCCTGCGGGCGCTCCGCCTATGGAACCCACGGTGATGAAATCGCGCAAGCAGCTGCTCGAACTCTTCGACAAGAACGTCGCCGCGGCCAAGGCGGCCATCGCGAAGGCAAGCGATGAGGATTTATACAAGACCTGGACGCTGCTGAGCGGCGGGAAAACCTTCTTCGCGATGCCGCGCATACAGGTCCTGCGCGGAATGATTCTCAACCACATAATCCATCATCGCGGCCAGCTCTCCGTCTACCTTCGGATGAATCAGGTGCCGGTGCCTTCGATCTACGGCCCCTCCGGCGACGAAGGCAGCATGTAGCGCCGAACAGCTTGATCTGTTAGTGGTGGCCGGCTGAGGGGATAACGGTCTCGCCTGTCTGCGGCTGTATCTTCGGCTTGCGCGCCATGGCCTTCTCGGAAATGCGTGCGTTCCGCTCGCCCTTCTTCCGGGCGTTCGCCAGTTCGCGCTCCTTGAATTCCGGCAAGACTTCCTGAGCGAAGAGGCTCAGCGAGGAACACTGCTGGTCGAGCGAGAGGCGGCCGACCTGCCGCACGGCCACCACTTGGTCAATTCCAGCATCCTCGAATTCGCGCAATCCTTCGCGAAGCACCGCAGGGGTTCCGATGCACGATTTCGCGGTGAATTCGGACCCCGCGGCGTCTTTGGGATTCGTCTTGTAATCGTGCCAGATCTCGGACTTGCCCGGGCAGTGTTCGCCGAAGAAGCTGTAGTGTCCGAGGGCGTAAACGAAGAATCCGTAATTCTCGGCCGCGACTTCGTCCACTCGTTTCTGGTCTTCGTCGCACAGAAAGGGCGCTGCGACCGCGAAGTTTGGGTTGACGGCGTAGCCCAGCGGCTCGCACTCATTTTCCATCGTCCTGTAATAGTCCTCCACCCACTGGCGCGCTTCTGCGGCGGTGAGGAAACTGAACGTCAGCGCACCCACGCCCAGCCTCGCCGCATCGAGAATCGACTCGCGCCGAGAACACGCCATCCAAAGTGGCGGGTGCGGCTTCTGCAGGGGTTTCGGCACGAGGTTGCGAGCAGGCACTTTCACGTACCGGCCCTCGAATCCCGTAAACGGCTCTTCTACCAGCATCCGCACCGCGACCCGCATTCCTTCGAGTTGCATGGCCTTCTTTTCTTCCTGCGGGACGAAGAATCCTCCGAGTTCCGTCGAGGTCGCTCCCGATCCCATGCCGAATTCGCACCGGCCATTGCTGATCAGATCGAGAACGGCGATGCGCTCCGCGACGCGTGCCGGATGGTTGATGCCGGGTGGCGTTTGGATGATTCCGTGCGCGAGCCGCACGTTCCTGGTGCGCTGGCTGCAGGCGGCCAAGAACATCTCGGGAGCCGCTGAGTGCGAGTACTCCTCGAGAAAGTGGTGCTCGGTGCCCCACACGTAGTCGAGTCCGGACTGATCCGCAAGTTCCGCCAGTTCGAGTGCGTTGTTCAGCAGCGTGCGTTCGGACTCATTCGTCCAGGGCTTTGGAAGCTGCATCAGGTGTATGCCGCCAAACTTCATGGGTATGCCTTTCGATTGCCGGGCGCCGCGTATTCTACGCCAACGCCAGAGCCGCGCAACACCGCGCCAGGCGGTTTTGCAACAGCCCAGAGTTCACGAGCCTCGGAGGCGAGGGTGGGCCGCGCACCGGTTTGGTGACGCGTCAGGCTTTCGAGGTTTCGGGCGCTTCGATGGCGGCGTTTCCCCCTGCGATGCGGCCCTGCACGGTGCATCGCGCCAAGCCGTGCAGGCTGAATCCGCCGGCGCTCTCGCCTCCGCAGTAGAGCCCTGGAACGACATTGCCGGAAAAGTCCACCACCTGGCATTTCGCGTTGATGCGGAGTCCCGCACGCGTATCGTGGACAACGGGCGTGGCCCAAGCGGCGTAGAACGGCGGCGTCTCGATTTTGTGTTTTGGTGCGGGCTTCCCGAAGTCCGCATCCTTCCCGTCGTCCACAAAAGAGTTGTAGCGGGTGACGGTACTTTCGAGGGTAGCGCCGGGCATAGGCCTGCGCTGATGCTTGTTCACAATCGCGGCCGCCAATGCGGCGAGCGTGTTTGCCGAGAAGAAGTATCCTTCGGCGATATCCACGTAGGGAGGCTCAACCGTCCACTGCTCGCGTTTCACGGCGTCGGCATCAAAGATGGCCCAGATGGGTCCGCCACCGTTGACCGCGTCTCCGGTACCGGCAAGCGCGGCGTCGAGGAAATTGGCCGGATGGTACTTGATGTTCGCGGCGTTTAAGTAACTTCCCTGCGTGTAGGGCTGAAGCGAATTGTAATTGTTGGCTGTGTACTGGCCTTGCGTCTCGTCGTAGAAGCGCAAGCCCGCCTGGTTCACCAGGATTACGTTCTGACAATCCTGCACGCGAAGACCTCGCGCGCGGGCGAGGTGGAATATGGGACTCCCAGGCTGCCACTCCAGATTGGCGTAACCATACTGGCAGCCGATCCGGGCTGCCTTGGCGAGGCGCAGGCCAAACTCTCCCACCTGATTGTACGCGCCCCAGAGCGACGCCCCGATGGCGATGGCAGCCAACTCGCCGCTGGCGTCCTGGGAAGAATAAGGCTCGCCGGCGACACCATTGTATTCCTCGGTCAGGCGCGGGTCGAAAATCCTTCGGAAGTTCACGTTGCTGCTGGAGCCGCCGGTGGCGAGGATCACGCCTTTGCGCGCGCGGATGTTCAGGGTCTTACTTTCATGGGTGGCCTTGATTCCCAAAACCCTTCCTGATGAAGGCTCCTGCCGAATGAGGCTCGACATCCGGTGCTTCAAAAGAATTTGCACGCCGGCCTTCCGGGCCGCGGCTTCGAGCGGCCGGATGAGCCCTATGCCGGAGGAGCCAGTGGCCGCAACCGCGGAGTCGACAGGTTTGCCGGTGTGCATCTGCGGCCACGCCATGGGCGCAGCATGATTCTCGCGCGGAGCGGAGTTCCCAATCGCGCTGCCGCCTGTCGCGTCGGGCGCCTTTTCCACAAAGATGACGCCGTGGGCGACGAGCCATTCGTAGGTTTGCGCGCTATTGTCGGCAAAAGCGCGAATGACTTCCTTGTCGTTGTAGCGGTAGTCGGGGAAGCCGTTGGGTTCGACAACGGACCAATCGGTGAGATCGCGAAATACCGTGTCCGGCGAATCCTCGATGCCGTACTTCTTCTGCCGGCTCGTGCCGCCGCCGAGCGCGACGTTGCCGCCGCTCAGGATGGCATGGCCGCCAACGTCAAAGTTGGCGTCGATCAGGATCACGGACGCGCCGCGCTCGGTGGCTTCAATGGCTGCAGGGAGCCCCGACGCGCCGGCGCCGACCACCACGACGTCCGCCTCTTTGTCCCAATGTGGCTGCTGCGCTTGCGCGTCAGCTTCCTTGGCTCCAAGGCCCGTTAGGGCTGCCGCGCCGACGCCAGTGGCCGTCGCCTTGACAAAATTTCGCCGCGACAAGTTTTTCTTATCTTCTGGATCCCGTTTCATGCCGGCACCCCCGGACTGCAGTTTAGGCTTTGCCCTTTGAGGCAAACCTTAGCAAGGATTTGGATTTCACAGGCGGCCAGGAAGATTTCCGGAGGCGACGAGTGCGAGTACTCCTCGAGGAAGTGATGCTCGGTGGCCCAAAGGTAGTCGTAGCCGCACTGGTCGATCACTTCCGCTTGCTCGGGCAGATTCCTGAGCAGCGTGTACTCGGAATCCTTCGCCCAGGACCGGGGAAGCCAGTGCAGAAATGGGCTGCCGATTTTCATGGGGCGCGCCTTTCCGGTTCGCGCGTAGCGTATTCTACGCCAACCCCAAACCCCCGCAAGCGCGCCCTCATCCCCACAAACAATGCGCCGTCATTAGAATCGCGAGTAACCTCCTCAAAACAAACGATCGGTGCTCTTTCTAATCGCAAAAAATCAGGGGTGGCGCAATTTCGCCCGAGAGTTGAACCCCAACAGAGCCGTGTGCTAGCATCCCCGCTTTCGGCACCGGGGCCTTGGGTTCCCGGAGCAAAGCTCCGCAGGGTTCATCGCGCGTATCCGCCGGGGGGCGGGATCGTGATGCTGGTCCCATTTCAAAGGACGAGTTCTGCAGCCCGCACTGTCCCTACACGAAATGCCTATTCAAACCGGGCCAGCGGCCTGAACGCGCCTTCCCGCGAGTTGCAGTCGGATCGATTTTCGAGTTTCGTTTTTCGAGTTTCGTTCCTGAGGCGAGGTGACAAATGAAATCCTACACGACCGATTGGATCCGCAACGTGGGCATTGTAGGCCACGGCGACACGGGGAAGACCCAGCTCGTGTCGTCGTTGCTCTTCACGGCGGGGATGACGCCTCGGCTCGGTAAGGTAACCGACGGCTCGACCACGACCGACTGGGACGAAGAAGAAATCGCGCGGAAAATATCGATCAACACGGGGCTCGCTTACGCCGAATGGCAGGCGCCGGGCCAGCCGGAAAAAACAAAGATCAATCTTCTCGACACGCCCGGCTATTCGACGTTCATCAATGAAACGAAGTCCTCCCTGATCGCCGCCGACGCGTCGCTGATCCTGGTGGACGCCGCCGCAGGCGTGCAGGTCGTCACCGAGAAGGTCTGGGACTACGCGACGGAACACGATCAGCCGCGCGCCTTCGTGCTGAACTGGATGGATCGCGAGCTTGCGAGCTTCGAGCGTGCGCTCGGATCGCTTGAGCAGGTGTTCGGCCGCGGCGTGGTGCCGATTCAACTGCCGATCGGCTCCGAGAAGAATTTCCGCGGAGTCGTCGATCTCGTGGCCATGAAGGCGCTCATCTACACGGTCGATGGCGACGGCAAGGCCAAAATCGAAGAGATTCCGGCGGACCTCGCCGAGGAAGCGAAGGCCGCGCACGAAAGGCTGGTCGAGCTGGTCGCCGAAGGCGACGACGAACTGATGCAGGAGTTCTTCGACAAAGGGACGCTCCCGGTCGAGGATCTGAAAAAGGGCCTGCACGAGGAAGTGCGTGACAAGAAGATCTTACCCGTGCTGCTCAGCTCCGCGCTGCACAATGTCGGCAGCGACGCGATCCTGAATTTCCTGGTCGACATTTTCCCTTCTCCTGCCTTCCGCGGAAAAGCATCCGGCCATAAGACGCCGGATCACAAGGGCGAACCCGTCGAGCGGAAAATCGCCTCCTCGGAGCCGCTGTCGCTCTTCGTCTTCAAGACCGTTGCCGACCCGTTCGCGGGCCGCATCACGTATTTCAAGGTCATGTCCGGCGTGCTGAAAAACGACGCCACGGTCCAGAACTTCAACCGCAACTCGCAGGAGCGGTTCCAGCACGTGCAGGTGATGCAGGGGAAAACGGCGACGGCCGTGGCCGAGCTTTACGCAGGCGATATCGGTGCGATCGCAAAGCTAAAGGACACCGTCACGGGCGAGACGCTCGGCGATAAAAATGCCCCGATCTTCTATCCCCCGGCGCGCATTCCCGAGCCCTCGATCACGTTCGCGATCGAGCCGAAAACGCGCGCAGATGAAGACCGCATCGGCACGGCCATCCACAGGATTCTCGAAGAGGACCTTGCCCTGCGGTTCGGGCGCGACCCCCAGACCAAAGAGTTTCTCCTTTCGGGCGCCGGGCAGCAGCACATCGAGGTCGTCGTCGCCAAGCTGCGCAAGCGGTATCACGTCGAGATGACGCTCAAGCCCCCGAAAGTCCCCTACCGCGAGACCATCCGCGGCAAGGCCGATGCCGAGGGCAAACACAAGAAGCAGACCGGCGGCCACGGGCAGTTCGGCCTTTGCCGGATTAAGATGGAGCCGTTGCCGCGCGGCAAGGGAGTCGAATTCGTGGACGACGTTTTCGGCGGCGCGATTCCCAAGAACTGGATCCCGTCGGTTGAAAAAGGCGTGCGCGACGCGGCCGAGCGCGGCTATCTCGCGGGCTTTCCGGTGGTCGACTTCCGCGTGAGCCTTTACGACGGCAAATACCATGACGTGGACTCGAGCGACATGGCGTTCAAGATTGCAGGCTCGCTGGCATTCAAGGAAGCCATGAAGCAGGCGCGGCCCGCGCTGCTTGAGCCGATCATGCAGGTCGAGGTCTACGCGCCCGATCAATACTCGGGCGACCTGATGGGCCATCTGAGTGGGCGGCGGGGAAAAATCAGCGGAAGCGAAACGCGCGCCGGAAGCGTGGTCGTCAAGGCGCTCGTGCCGCTATCGGAAATGCTGAGCTATGCGAACGAACTGATCTCCATGACGCAGGGACGCGGCAGCTATTCGATGGAGTTTTCGCACTACGACTTCGTCCCGGCGGAAATCGCGGAAAAAGTGATCGCGGCCCACAAGCCGCACCACGCAGAAGAGGAAGAGACCGCCTCGGCTTAGCGACAACGGGACGTGCGTTCTCTTTTTGGAACCGAGGATTCGGACTGGCTAGTTGCCTTGCTTGGGCGCATTCGTCGACGCCGCGCCATTCTTGGCAAGTGGGGCGAATGCCTTCGCGTTCGCCGGCTTCACCCGCGCGTTTTGCTGGCCCTGACCATGTGGTGTCATCAGGCCGGCCCGGCAGCCAAATCCGTAGCATGGGCCGGTGTTCTGTAAGTACGCGCACCCCGCCAGCCAAAACGTCGAGGCCAGCAAACCCGCCGCAAGACCGATCCTTCTTCTCATCGGCTGCCCCTTTCGCATCCGCACTCGAAAAGCAACTGGCTGAAGCGATTGAACGAATGGTGCCATACGGCCGCGCCCGCGGATAGGGAACGTAAGGCGAAAGATTCTAAAACTGCACCCTCACGAAAACCGGGGAAGGAAAAATCCAGTGCGGCGGCGATGCTCTTCGAATGCGGCGCCGAACTGACTCGCGAGCAGCGCCTCTTCCCTCTTGGACTTCCACGTGAACCCAAGCAGAATGATCGCGAACGCAACGAGCGCCCGGTATCGCCCGATTGCGAGGGCGGTGCCCGCGATCGCGAGCAGCATTCCCGTATAGATCGGGTGGCGAATGCGCGCGTACGGCCCCGTGCGGATCAATTCGTGGCCGGCGCGGAGGGCAACGGAGCCGCTCCAATACCGCCCGATGTGATAGCGCGCCCAGATGGCGAAGGCCACGCCGGCCCAGGCGAGCGCGGCACCGACGACGAAAACCCAGGGCCGCCAGGGAATGAATCGGCGATTCAAGACGCCTAAGCGCGGATCGTTGTCATACAGAAGAAAGAAGGCCGCGAGCATCGCTACGATTCGAACGAGCTGCTCGCCGCTTGGCTCTCGCCGCTCCATCTTGTTGACGCGCAAGCTCGCAAGAAACCAATACGCGATGAAAATCAGCCACGGCGCCTCGATCGCCAGACTCCAATCAAACCTGCCGGTCATCGCCTCATCCCTCCTTTCTCAGCGAATCGCCGCGCTCACTATAATCCAAATTGGCGCTTGCGAGGGCGCGGCGAAATGCGTCAAGCTGCTGCGACCATGAAGAAATCCTCGAAGGCAAAGCGCCTGGGCGACGCGACGCTCGCGGTCCACGCGGGCGAGGAAAAATTCCGGATCGGTGCGCCGGTGGGTGTGTCCGTTTCGCGCACGGCGAATTTTACGTTTGCCAGCACGGAAGAGATGAAACGTTGGGCCGAAGGAAAGAGTTCGGCTTATATCTATTCGCGCTACGGAAATCCCACGCTGGCGATCGCCGAGAAGAAAATCGCTGCGCTGGAAGGGGCGGAGGACGCAGTCGTCGCAGCGTCCGGCTCGGCTGCGATTTCGGCCGCGCTCCTCTCGGTCTTGCGCGCCGGCGACGAAGTCATTGCCACGCGGCAGCTCTATGGCGGCAGCTACCGTCTGATGCGCGACGTTTTCCCGAAGTACGCGATCACGGTCCGCCACGTCGAGGCGGACCTCGCCGGGATCGAGAAACTCGTCAGCCCACGAACCAAGGCGCTTTACGTCGAGACGCCGACGAACCCCACCCTGCGGCTCGTGGACCTCCACAAGGCGGTTGCGTTCGCTCGGGAATGGGGATTGATTTCGCTGACCGACAGCACGTTTGCGACTCCGGTCCTGCAAAAGCCCCTCGGGATAGGCTTCAACCTCGTGGTGCACAGTGCCTCGAAATACTTGGCCGGGCATTCCGACGTGATCGCCGGGGTCGCCGCCGGGAGCGCATCGCTGATCCAGAAGGTGCGCGCGAATGTCATCCAGCTCGGAGGCTCGATGGACCCGGAGGCGGCGTTCCTGCTGATCCGGGGAATGAAAACACTCGAAGTCCGCATCGAGCGCCAGTGCAAGACGGCGATGGTTGTGGCGAAATACCTCGCGAAGCATCCCAAGGTCGCCCGTGTTCATTACCCGGGCTTGCCGAGTCATCCCGATCACCGCCTCGCGAAACGCCAGATGCGCGGATTTGGAGCGATGATGGCCTTCGATCTCAAGGGAGGCCTGCCGTCCGCGCGACGGTTCTGCGACCGCGTGCGCGTGTTTCTCCTCGCCGCGAGTCTGGGAGGCGTCGAATCACTCGTTGTCTTGCCGATCTACACGTCCCACTACAATATGTCGCTGCCGGAACTCCGGGCGGCTGGCGTCGAACCCGGGACCGTGCGCGTCTCGGTCGGCCTGGAGGACCCCGAGGATCTCATAGAGGATCTTCGCCAGGCTCTCTAGCTGGCCGCGCCACACGGACCGGGCCCTTCTCGGCAGTGGATCAGTTTGCGGCCGACTGTAACCGACGATACTGAGCCCCGAGGTAGGTGTGGCTGCGCATGAGGGCATTGGCGGCCATTCGCAGTGCGGTGGCGGCGCGGTTGATCACACGCCGCGTGCCTTTGCCCAAAACTTTGTCTCCGTTGCCGCCAGTACGTTCGAAGCACTCGAACCTCTTGCCGACGGTTGGAACGAGTTACTTAGCAACCCGTAGGTGTACAATTTCAGCAACCACTGACTCTCCTGCACGTCGCTTTTGCGCCCCGGCAGGTTCTTGGTGTGCCGCGCACTGACCAGATAAACCTCGAAAACACGTTCATCCAGAATGTCGTACAACGGAATCCAATACACGCCAGTCGACTGCATGGCCACTGTCCTAACTCCACAGTTCTGTAACCAGTCCGCCAGACGATGGAGGTCTGCGGTAAAACATTCAAACCGCCGCACTGGTTCTGGATCTCGGTCCGGCCGTACCGCGGCGTAATGCGCGCCATTGCCCACATCGATCCCCGCTGCGTGCGGATGGACCACCTCCAGACCTGGGTCCTCCGATTGCAATCGCCGCGCCCACTCCTTCCTTTCCTTCCTGTTCCGCCACAACTTCTTGCCTGCCGTCATCCCTTTTCTCCTGTTTGGAAAATGGGACCCGGTTCGGCCCGGTGACGAAAGGTTGAGGAATCTCTCCAACGGGGTCAAAGAGTCGTCATATCGACGGCCCTTGCCACCATGCCAGCGATCGCCAGTACCGGAGCCATGCTTTTTATCCGGGCACGAAGCACCAGTGGGGAGTCGGCCATAGCTTGCCGAACCGAATCTCGATCAGATTTACAGAAGCTGAGAGCTCTAGACAAGTTTCTGGCACCAGTGACTGTGCCGTCGGCACTGTCAACTGCTTTTATAGAACTTACCAGGCAGTTGAAACTCCCCAACGTGTTGTATTCTGCCACTTGAATAATTGCGGAAGCGAAACGAGGAGAACTCGAAAACTCGAGGGCAACGCAAATGGCAACAATGTCGCAGACCGGCCGGTTGTTGGCGAGATCAGCGCGCCTCGCGGTTCTGTTCGCAATCGTGTGCGCGACGAGGACTGCCGTGCGGCCGCAGTCGACTGCGATAACGATAACCTTGGCGGGACAATCGATGATCCGGTCGGATATCCGGGCAACCGCCCCGGCGGCGGTCCCGGTGATCCAGGGGCTGCTGAAGGGCGATGTGGTGTTCACCAACCTGGAATGCGCGGTCGCCGAAAAGGGCGAGACGGTCCAGGAGGGCAGGGGATTTCTCACTCCGCCGGAAGCGCTCGATGCCCTGACGACTGTCGGTTTTAACTTGTTGTCCTTGGCCGGCAATCACGCATTCGATCTGAAAGTGACGGGCATTAAGAACACGATCCGGGAGGCCGATGGCCGGAAGATCGTTCATGCCGGAACTGGAAACAACGTGGCCGAAGCTGTAGCGCCAGGTTATCTGCACACGCCGAAGGGCACGATTGCCCTAATAGCGAGCGCGTCAGGCCTGATTGCGCCCGGAGCAAGCGCCACGGCAGACCGGCCGGGAGTGAATGAGCTTCGCGTCGAAGCCGGCGACAAAGAAAATGAGGCGACAGACGATCTGCCCGGCGCGCCTGCGAACACGCCCAATCAGGAGGATTCGCAACGCATCCTTCAAAGCATTCGTGACGCCCGCCAGCACGCGGACCTCGTGATCGTGTACCAACATAACCACGTCTTTGGAAATCACTCGTTTTCGACAATCTTCACGGAAGGGATGCAGGAGCGGCTCGCCCCGAACGATTGGCTCAAGAAGTGGACGCATGCGGAGGTGGATGCGGGTGCGGACATCATAGTGATGCATGGCGCGCCTCTGCTGCATGGCGTGGAGATTTATCACGGCCGACCCATCTTCTACGACCTGGGCAACTTCATTTACAACGTGCCGCCGGTGCTGACGTACATCGACGAACCGATGAATTGGGAGAGCGTGGTCGCGTACGTCCAATTTCGGGGGAAGAACCTGCAATCGATTTCGTTCCGGCCGATTGCCTTGAACAACGTAGGAGAGGGCCAGCCCGATATTCACAGCGAGTACACCAACAACCAATTCCTCGACACGCGCGGCTTGCCCTCGCCGGTGACGGGCGCGAGAGCGGGTTATATCCTCCAGCGCCTGGCCGACGCGTCAAAGCCCTTTGGCACGACGTTTGAAGTAAAGGGCGACACGGCCGAAATCAAGCTGAAAGCCGGAAATTGACGTGAAGAACAAAGCCTAGAAATCCGCTCTTCTTATCCCGAAGGGATGAATTTCCTAGTTGGCCAACCGAGCTGTCCCGCGTGCGAACCGAATTCCGGCTCCGTCCTCCCGAGCCTATCAACTACAGCCTACTCGAGTCGAGGGGGCCGACACCGACATTGTTATGCAATCAAGTGCCCTGACTTCAAACTGACTCATTGCCCCCTTCCCGAATTGCTGGAAATTGCTCGTCAGAGAGTGGTATAAGCCATTCCCAGCCTTGGGCCTACTTGGTGAAAAGGGGCTGTCCGCACAGCGGAAAGACCAGTAGTACTCGGTGTCCTGATTCCGTCAATGGGTGGTACGGTCCCACCATTGACCTGGGCTGGGAGTAACCCTTAGAATTTTCGTTGTGTTCGCGGGGAAACGGGACCTAAGACACTCATATGAAGTGCGCCCTGACAATCGGCGTCATGTTGGCCGCCGGTACTCTGCTCTTGGCCGGCTGCGAAGAAACCGCGACGAAGGAGATCCACGTCCAGCCCCCGGCGGCAGCCCCCGCACCGGCGCCGAATTATGCCCGCCAGCCGCTTCCGTTGGCCGAGCGGCCCGCGAATTCCACCTGGCTGATACCCGCACCTGAGCCGTCGATCGACGTCCTCGTAGAAAAGGTGCAGGCAAGCTTCAACGCCGGGCAGCAAGAATACAAGGCGGGCAGCCTGGACAAGGCTCAGGCGGAATTTGACCGCGCCGCCGACCTGATTCTGAAGAGCGGCTTTCCGCCGGATTCCGATCTGAGACTGGCGAAACTGTTCGACCAGCTCGGCGACGTGGTCAGCCCTGATCAACTGGCCGCGATGGAAGACGCTCAAAGCGAGGACTCGGAAGCTCCCGCCGAGCCTGCCCCGATCGAGGAAATCGCCGACATGACGTTGCCGGCGGGCGACCCCCGTCTGGCCCTCAAAGCTGAGAAGGAATTGATCGGCGTCCACCACGACCTGCCGCTGACGGTGAACGATTCAGTCCTTCAGTATTTGAGCTTCTTCACCACGACGCGCGGCCGGGCGATCGTCGGTCACGGACTCGAGCGCGCCGGGCGTTACAGCGACATGATCCGCCGCGTACTCAAGGAGGAAGGCGTCCCGCAGGACCTGATCTACCTCGCACAGGCGGAAAGCGCCTTTCAGCCGCAGGCGGTCTCCCGGGCGGGGGCGCGTGGAATCTGGCAGTTCATGCCCTTCCGCGGCGAGGAATACGATCTCGAGCGAAGCTACTGGATCGACGATCGCAGCGATCCCGAGAAAGCCACGCGGGCGGCGGCGCGCCATTTCCGCGACCTTTACTCCATGTTCGGCGACTGGTACCTGGTGATGGCCGCTTATAATTCGGGGCCGCTCACCGTCGCCCGGGCGATCCAGCGCACTGGCTATGCGGATTTCTGGGAATTGCAAAAGCGCAACGCGCTGCCGAAGCAGACACAGAACTACGTTCCCATCATCCTGGCGATGGCGCTCGTTGCCAAGGACCCACCGCTTTACGGAGTTCAGGTCAGTCCCGAAAAGCCCGCGCAAGTCGAGGCCATTCATCTGGAGCACTCCATCGATCTGCATCTCGTGGCCGATGCGGCCGCGACGGATTTCGACAGCTTGCGGCTGCTCAATCCCGAACTTCTCCGCGGCGTCACTCCGAGCCAGTCCGGATTTGAATTGAAAGTGCCCGTGGGCGCCACGAAGACGTTTGAAGAAAACATCGCGCAGGTTCCGCAGGACAAGTGGACGAGCTGGCGCCTGCACGAGGTGGAAGATGGCGAGACGCTGCCCGATATCGCCCGTCGCTACCGCGTGACCGTCCCGGCGATCGAAGCCGCGAATCACCTGGAAGCGCACGCGAGCCTGCCCGCAGGTTTCCTCTTGAACGTGCCCACCGCGCCGCCCACGGTGCGCTGGGTTCGGTACCGCGTGCAGCGCGGCGACACGCTCCCGGGTATCGCGGAACGTTTTGACGTGACCGTGGCGCAGCTAAAGAGTTGGAATCACATCAAAGGGAGCCGCGTGGCGCGCGGAGCACAGTTGCGGATCTATGCCGGTGGCCAGACAGAGTCCGCACCACCTGCCAAAGCGAAGGCATCAGCGCAGAAAGCAAGCGCGGCAGTCCAGGATGTGTCCGTACGCGCTGAGGAAAGACCGGCAGCGCTGGAACATCGCGTGAAGCCCGGCGAAACGCTCTATTCGATCGCGCACGCCTATCAGACCACGGTTTCCTCCCTGCGCGAGTCAAATCCCTTCCTTGCGGACCGGACGCTCCAGGCCGGCGACGTGCTCACGATTCAACGGTGATCTGACCCGCCAAGTGCGCTAACTCCTTTCCTTGCTGTCATCTGCGACGCAATTGGCCTCCTGCCCGCCGCTTCCTTCACTTTGCCCCCGAGCGACACCGTATCCAAATTTGCTTTTCGGCCCATTGCGCCTTGACAGAGAGCCGAGACTCCGTTTATAAGCGGCCGAGTGGTGGATGCCCGTCCGATGAGCCGGAGGCCCTACGGAGGATCGAATGTTTTACGCCAAAATGCACGATGAGGACGACGACGAATTGCCTAGCTTCGACGACGAGGAAGGGCAAGAGCAGCCGACAGAGATCATAGAAGAAGTGGAAGAGATTATCGTCGAAGAAGAGCCCGAGGAAGAAACGGAAGGAGCCGCGGAACCCGCTCCCCGCAAGAGCGCGCCGGGCCGGAAAGCGAAAAAGGCCAAGAAGGCCCGGCCGAAGAAGAAAGCGAAGAGCAAGCCGAAGGCGAAAAGAAAAGCCAAGCCGAAGAAAAAGGCGCTCTCGAAGAAGGCGCGCCGGCGCAAGAAGCGCTGAGCGCTCTCGCGCTCGCTTCTCCGGGGGATCGTATTCGCGGGGCTGCGTGCTGTTGCCGCACGCGCGGTCCCGCGATTATTTTTTGGCCGCTCATCCCGGACGTTCGAAACCTTGGTCTGCGTTTCGAAGACCTGGCTCCGCAGGCACGTGGCCAGGACGGTATTCAGGGCCGTCACGGAAGTCGAGCCTGCGCCCGAGAACCGCCGCCACCAGTTCATTGCGCGGCTGCTTCAGGCTCAGGACATCTCCATCGTGCCGCTCAATCGCGTCGAGAAGTTCGCGGAAGAACTGCGATCGAGGCTCCAGTAGATCGTGCGGTCAGCGACTCCCGAATCGATGCAAAGATTCGCGCAGGAAAAAGGAGGGAAGCGGGCCACGCAGGGCGACCTCGCTTCCCGGGGTGTGTCCTAGAAGTGTTTGATTGATTGGACGCGGGAACGCCGGAGAAGGTTTCCCGCGCAATCCATCACAAAAGGGCGATCAATAAAAGAGGTACTTGCGCCACTTTTCGTCGCGGTGCCCGATCAAGCGCATCAACTGCCGCGAGGTGTGCAGTGTGAACGGCCGCGGCCGGCGCTGGAGCTTCAGTCCGGCTTCCTCGGGCGTGCGGTCGCCTTTCCGGTTGTTGCAGGTGTAGCAGCAGGCGACCAGATTCTCCCAAGACGACCGCCCGCCGCGCGACCGCGGCATGACGTGGTCGAGCGTCAGCTCCGCAGCCGGGAACGCGCTGCCGCAGAACTGGCAGGTGTTCCGGTCGCGCAGCAGGATATTCTTCCGGGAAAGCGCGCGGCTCTGCTGTGGGATGTGCCGGTAGCTCACCAGCCGGATGACCGATGGCACCCGGATGACCTTCGATGTGGAGTGAACCTCGGCATGGTTCGTCTCCTCCGCCTGCGCCACTCCCTTCAGCATCAGCACCAGGGCGCGGCGCACCGCCGTCACGTTGATCGGCTCGAAGGTGGCGTTCAAGACGAGCACCGGCGCCTGCATCACCGAAGACCTCTTTGGCGCTGGAGCCGGAAGCGGGTGAGCGACCTCGCGCGCCACTCCGCCGGCCAGTCCGATGCTGGGCCGAGGGCGCAACCCCATCTTGTGCCGGTTATCCATCGCGTCTTCGCTCCCGTGTTGCCGGGCAAATCTCTTTGCGTGTTACGGATGCTCGTCCGGCCCGCCGGGTTTGCTCCCGGCTCCGAACGCCTTCACGCCGGGCCCCGGCGCAACCGACCAGGAACGAACCCGCCCCGCAGTCAGCCCGACTACAACCGCGGCCCCCCCACTCTTGAGGGCCCGGGCGCACGCATCCAGCGTCGCCCCGGTCGTTAATACATCATCTACCAGCAGGATGCGTAGGTTGTCAACTTGCGGGTCTTCGCGCGTGGCGTAGGCGCCACGGACCGACTTCCAGTGTTCGCTGCGAGAAAGCACCAGTTGGGGCGGGCGCGGCCTCGTGCGGACCAGAAGATGCGGATCGAGCCGGAGGTTCAGCCGCTTCGCAAGCGGCCGCGCAATCAGCTTCGGCTTGATTGTAACCCCTCTCGAATGGCCTCGGAGAGGGTGTCGTCGTAGACTACGAAGCTCCGCACCCTGTCGAAGGCGTAGAAGTTCACGCGGCAGAGCCGGCAGCGCGGCTGGATCGCCTGCCCCGCCACGGCCGAGGCGAACGGCCGGCCGTGGCAAAGGCACATCGGCTCTGCGATTCGTTCGAACGCGGTGAGGCAAGTCTCGCAGATGGGGATGCGGCTCGCCCTCGTGAGGGTCCGCCCGCAGATGCGGCACGGGCCGGGAAACAGCACCGATCCCGGTGCGTCGAGCGCGCCTTTCAAGATCACGGATGCGTTGTTAACCAAGAGGGTACGGTGAGACGCTACTCCAAACCCGGCGGCGAGAAAAGAGGCGAAATCGTTTCGGGGAGGGCCTAGAGCAGGCCCTTTTCTTTCTTTTCCTGGCAGGTGATGCAGTAGCGGGTCCAAGGCACGGCTTCGAGGCGCTTCTGCTGAAGCTCCTCGTGGCAGGAAACGCATTCGCCGAACGTGCCGTCCTTGATGCGCTCCAGTGCCTCGTCGACGAGTTGTAACAGAGACCGGTAGTTATGCGTCTCGCCGAACAGGAACTCCTTCGTGTAGGAGTTGGCGGCCTTGTCCGCGAGATCCACGGTCGGATCCTCGTCGGCCTCGCGGCCTTCCTGCTGTGTACGCGCGATGGCGCGCAGCAGTTCCTCGCGGCGCGCGACCAGTTTCTTTTTGTAATATTCCAGACGCTTCTTATCCATCGGTCGAGTCCCAAGGTGAGGAGCAACGCCTCACTCAAATCCAACGATTCTACCGGCAAGGTTACTCACTGTCAAACAAGCGCCGGCACAATGTGTTGCCGCACCGGCGCAGTTGTGAATAGATGCGGGCTCGACGCAAAAGGATTCGCGCGCTCCGAGGTCAGATTTCTTTCGGTTTGGCGGGAAACATGTAGTGCAGGCCGACGGCGGAAAGAGCCAGCACGACGAATACGAAGGCGCTTCCCTCGGGTCCCACCGTTCCACCCGTGAGCCAGACCGGTCCGTGGAAGGAAGAATTCAACAGATGCCCCTGCGCCGCGACGCCGCTGTCGGGAACTCCGTAGAAGTACGTCTCTCCCCAATCCCACGCCGTGTGCATCCCGATGGCGAACCAGATGCTTCCCGTCCGGCGCAGCGAGAACGCCGCCAGCAAACCGAACGCTCCGGCACTCAGAGCGCCGAATCTCGCCTCGCCGGGGTTTCCCAGATGGAGACAGCCAAACACGATGGAAAGTACAATTGCCGCCGGCCAGAATCCGATGCCGGACGCAAGAGTCCCCTGCAAATACCCCCGAAACGAAAACTCTTCGAAGAACGCGACCAGAATGAAACCCAGGAGGTAGAGCAGCCCGTAGTGCACCGCTCCCACCCTGCCGAGCGCCAGCCCTTCGATCGAAATGCCATGCAGCGCAGCAATCAACCCCAATGCGACGCTCATCATCACGAACCCGTACGGCATGGCCTGCCAGAAACGCTTCCCGAAGGTTTCTCTGCCCGGCAGACCGTAATCTGCGAGCGATCGCTTCTCGATCGCCGTCATGATGAGCGCGGCGAGCAGCAATGCGAGGGCCGCCGCGCCCTCACCGAAGAGAAGGGCGCCCGGCGTCATCACCCCCCTTGGTTGAGCGTGCAGCCAGGCCCGAATCAGAGGGATGCTGCGCAGGCCCGCCTGTAGCGCGGTCATGATGGCCAAGAATAGGAAGATCGCGATCAGCATCCGCCAGCCCGCGCGGATTCCATGGGGACCCAGAAAAATCTGATGCATGGCCCGCTGAAATGGGGGCAGCTCACCGCCGGGCTCAGGCGCGGGCGCTTCGAACTGGGCTGGATCCGTGGTCATCATGTCCCCGTTTCTCGGCCTGGTCCTGTGAAAATGCCCGCCGCGGTTCGCCAATATACGCCGGGCCGATGGATGCGGGAAGCCCTTTCGAACGCACCACTTCATAGACGCATGGCGCATCGCTTGGATAGTTGGGTCCAATCGCAAGATCGCGCCATCGCTCGGTTGCGACCGTGGATGCCCGCTGTTAGAATCGAAGGTCTGCGCTGGAAAGAAGCTCCATCGCGATCGTCCTTTCATGCCCATATCGGCTGAGACCGAAATGAAGACACCAACGGAGAACCGGCGTGGCCAAATATGATCTCGTAGTCATCGGCAGCGGCCCGGGCGGATACGTCGCCGCGATTCGCGCCGGCCAGTGGGGGCTGAAAACCGCCGTCGTCGAGAAAGACCCGTTTCTCGGAGGCACTTGCCTGCACGTCGGCTGCATTCCCACGAAAGTCTTCCTGCACCACGCGGACATCTACGACTACTTCCAGCGCGCCGAGGAATTCGGATTCGAAGTGAAAGACGTGAAGGTCAACTGGCCCGCCATGCTCGCGCGCAAGGACAAGATCGTCAAGAAGCACGCGGGCGGAATCGCGAGCCTCTTCAAGAAAAACAAAGTCGAGTCGATCACCGGCTGGGGGCGCATCGCCGGCCCCGGCCGTGTCTCCGTGGAAAAGGACGGCGGGACGACCGAGCTGGAAACCACCTACACGACTCTCGCCACCGGCTCCGCGGCGCACTCGCTTCCCGGCGTTGAAATCGACGGCCAAGTCATCCTGACGAATCCCGGAATCCTCCAGCTGCCGGTAATTCCCAAGTCGCTCGTGGTCGTCGGCGCGGGTGCCGTGGGCGTTGAGTTCGCTTCGATTTTCCGGACGTTCGGCACGGAAGTCACGATTCTCGAAGCGCTTCCGCGCGTCGTGCCTCTCGAAGACGAAGACATCTCTCCGGAACTCGAGAAGGCGTTCAAGAAGAAGGGCATCCGCATCGAGACCAGCGCAAAAGTGGATTCCGTAAAAAAAACCACCAGTGGCGCGACTGTTTCGTTCAAAGACAAGTCCGGAATGGCGCAATCGATCACCGCCGAAAAAGTCCTCATCGCCGTCGGCCGGCGCCCGCTCACGGAAAACATCGGCCTGGAAAAGACTAAGGCCAAGCTCGAGCGCGGCTTCATCCATACGAACGCTTTCATGGAAACGGACGAGCCTCGCCTCTACGCCATCGGCGACATCGTCGCCGGACTTCCGCAACTCGCGCACGCCGCGTCGATGGAAGGCATCATCGCCGTCGGCCGCATGGCCGGCAAGGATGTGCAGCCGTTCGACCGCAAGCGCTGCCCGGCCGCCACCTACTGCGAGCCTCAGATCGGGTCCATCGGCCTCACGGAAAGGCAGGCCCGCGAGGCCGGCTTCGAGATCAAGACCGGAAAGTTCCCGTTCGTCGGCAACAGCAAGGCGACCATCCTCGGCCAGCACGAAGGCTTTATCAAAGTGGTGGCGGAGGCGAAGTACGGCGAGATTCTCGGCGTCCACGCGATCGGGCCGCTCGCGACCGAGATCATCGCCGAGCCGGTCACCGCGCTCGGGTTCGAAGCGACGCTCGACGACATGGCCGCGACCATCCACGCGCACCCGACCGTTTGGGAAGCCATGGGCGACGCATTCAATTCCGTGCGCGGCCTCGCGATCAACTTTTAGCCTTTTCAAAGTCGTATGAAAGAGCCACGAAAACTCGGCTGGTTTGTAGACGCGGGACTAATCCCTTATGGCCCGGCGTGCAAATTGCAGCGGCAACTCGTCGAGGCGCGCAAGTCGGGCGCGATTCCCGACGTGCTGCTCCTTTGCGAGCATCCTCATGTGATCACGCTCGGCCGCAACGGCAGCCGCGAACATCTCCGCTCAGGGGATCGCTTGCTGGCGCAGATGAACGTGGAATTCCACCCGACCGACCGCGGCGGCGACATCACTTACCACGGGCCCGGCCAGATCGTGGGCTACCCGATCCTCGATTTGAACGAGCACCGCCGCGACGTTCGCTGGTACGTGGCGCAACTCGAAGAAGTGATGATTCGCGCGTCGGCCGATTTCGGGATTGCGGCAAAGCGTGTCGAAGGCAGGCACGGCGTCTGGATCGACATCCAGTCAGGCCAGGAGAAGCTTGGCGCGCTCGGCGTGCACCTGAGCCGCTGGGTGACCTCGCATGGCTTTGCCTACAACGTCTCGACTGATCTGCGCTATTTCGACCTGATCGTGCCCTGCGGCATCGCCGGCACGCGCGCCACGTCCCTCGAGCGCATCCTGAATCGTTCGATGGATTCCCGCGAGGTGCGCGGCCGCCTAGCATCGCATTTCGCGGAGGTCTTCGAGCTCCTCCTGGTGCACGTCACGCGCGAGGATTTGGCCAGGATTCTCGGCTCGCGGCGGGAAACGACCGCTGGCGCGCTCACCGCAATGGTGTAACTTGTAGGGGCGGGTTCGAGACGCGCCCCTGCCGCGAGAACGCAATTTCGATCCAGCAGGCAATTGGGAATTCGGCAGCGAAAGGAATGATGAGTACGAACCTGACGCCCTCGCAGCACCTCGAGCTGTACTACTTCATGCAGCTCAACCGGCAGCTTGAAGAGCGCCTCGTGCGACTCTTCCGGCAGAACAAAATCGTCGGTGGCGTCTACTCGAGTCTCGGGCAGGAGGCCGTTTCGATTGGCACGTCCTATGCGCTCGAGCCGCGGGACTGGCTCGCCCCGATGATCCGCAATATCGGCACGCTGCTCGTCAAGGGATTCAAGCCCCGCGACATCTTCACGCAGCACATGGCGAAATACACGTCCCCGACGCACGGCAAAGACGGCACCAGCCATTTCGGCGATCTGAAGACGCGCCACGTGGTCTCTCCGATTTCGATGCTCGGCGACCTGATTCCCGTGATGACCGGCGTCGCCATAGCCGGGCGCTACCTCGGCCAGAACATCGTCGCGATGACCTGGATCGGCGACGGCGGCAGCTCGACGGGCGCGTTTCACGAGGGCCTCAACTTCGCCGCCGCGCATCGCGCTCCCTTCATTCTGGTGCTGGAAAACAACCAGTGGGCCTATTCCACGCCCGTTTCCCGCCAGGTGCCGCTCAAGAATCTCGCCGACCGCGCCCTTGCCTACGGAATTCAAAGCCGGATCGTGGACGGCAACGACGTGATCGCCGTGTACGAAACCTCGAAGGCCGCTGTCGACGAGTGCCGCGCTGGCCGCGGCCCCATTCTGATCGAAGCGAAAACCATGCGCATGAAGGGCCACGCGCAGCACGACCCCGCCGAGTACGTCCCCAAGGAGATGTTCGAATACTGGAAGGCGCAGGATCCCGTCGCTCGCTACGAGAAATATCTCACCGGGCACAAACTCTGGGACGCCGGGAAGAAATCCGAAATCGATGCGCGCATCGAGCGCGAACTGGATGAGGACCAGAAGTTCGCGGAAGAATCTCCAATGCCTCCGGCCGAGACTGTCGAGCAAGGCGTCTATTGCGAGGGCTGCCACACGATCGAAGCCGATTGGCGCCGGCCCAAGAAGGAAGTCATGCCTCCGGCCGCGAGCGTGGAGGCGGTGTGGAAAGTGGCGGATTTTGGCAGTTTTGGCACCGATAAGCCTGCTAAGAGCGCAAATTCGGGCAGCGACAACGGGCCGCAGCCCTCCTTGAAGGAACCGGCCAAGACCGAGGCGGAACCGGAAGTCCCGCTGCGTGTGCCCTTTGGCCGGGGCCCCAAGGACAGGGCTTTTGTGCGCGAATCGCAGGAAAAAGCTCCTGCCGCAGATCGCCGCGGCAAGCCCTTCCATAAAGGTCATCGGGGCAAGCCTTTCGGGAAAGAGCCCCATGGCAAGCGAGGGAGGCGCTAGCGATGCCCCAAATCACGATGCTAGAAGCTGTCCGCGAAGCGCTCTTCGAGGAAATGGAGCGCGACCCGGCCGTGGTAGCGCTCGGGGAGGACATCGGCGTATACGGCGGCGCATTCAAAGCGACCGAGGGCCTGCTCGCGAAGTTCGGCCCTGAACGGGTGATGGATACGCCGATTAGCGAAACCGCCATCGTCGGCGCGGCCTGCGGCATGAGCTACCTGGGACTGCGCCCCGTGGCCGAGATGCAATTCATCGATTTCATCGCCTGCTGCTTCAATCAGGTCACGAATTTCGCCGCCAAATCCCACTACCGCTGGGGCGCTCCGGTGCCGATGGTTTTGCGCGGACCTTCCGGGGGCGGCGTTCACGGTGGGCCGTTCCACTCGGCCAATCCGGAGATGTATTTCGTCCACACGCCCGGCCTCAAAGTTGTGTATCCGTCGACGGCATACGACGCCAAGGGTCTGCTGAAGTCCGCCATTCGCGACAACAATCCCGTGCTCTTCTTCGAGCACAAGTTCCTCTACCGGCGGATCAAGGAAGAGGTTCCTTCGGGTGATTACACGGTGCCGCTCGGCAAGGCCGTCGTGCGCCGCAAGGGCCGCGACGTGACGATCGTCAGCTACGCCGCCGCGGCGCACACGTCGCTCGAAGCGGCCGCGGCGCTTGCCAAGGAAGGCATCGAAGCCGAGGTGATCGACCTGCGCACGCTGCAGCCGCTCGACCGCGAGACAATCCTCGCCTCGGTCAAAAAGACGAACAAGCTGCTGATCGTGCATGAGGACACGCGCACGGGCGGCATCGCCGGAGAGATTGCCGCGATCGTCTGCGAGGGCGCATTCGACGATCTCGACGGCCCAATCGCGCGCGTCACCGGACTCGATACGCCCGTTCCCTACGCGCCGTCGCTCGAAGCCGCATTCCTGCCGAGCGTGGAAAGAGTTGCCGCAGCCGCACGTGAATTGGCAAAATATTGATGTCAAGTCAAAGCGGTCTAAACTATTAATGTAAGGCGAAAGCAGGCGAAGCCGACCATGGGAAAAACGAAGGGCCTCAACAAAGCGG
Organism: Candidatus Acidiferrales bacterium; assembly: GCA_050015155.1. GTDB lineage: Bacteria > Acidobacteriota > Terriglobia > Acidiferrales > UBA7541 > Palsa-295. Next base: position 54,945 of record JBEKBY010000011.1, read on the forward strand.
AGTTTGAAGTCGGCACGGAGGTTCGCATCGCGGACCGCGCCTTCCTGGCAGAGTTCCTCGAGGCCGGCCAGTATCACAACGAGCTCGAGCCGGAGCAACTCGAATACGCGGGCCGCACGGGAAAGGTAAGCAATGTCAGTTTTTTTCACGGCGGCGATGAAATTTATACGCTGGAGGGAATTCCGGGGGTCTGGCACGAAGAGTGTCTGAGCCCCGTCTGAAGTACCTAGTCTGAGGAGAAAACCATGGCTGTGGACGTCATCATGCCCCAGATGGGCGAAAGCATTTTTGAAGGCACGATCACGAAATGGCTGAAAAAGCCGGGCGACAAAATCGAGCGCGACGAGCCGCTCTTCGAGATCTCAACCGATAAAGTGGACGCGGAGATTCCTTCGCCCTCTGCCGGCGTACTGAAAGAGATCAAGGTCAACGAGGGCCAGACGGTGCCGATCCAAACGGTCGTGGCCGTCATTGATGCCGCCGGTGCGGCCGCCGCGGCACCGGCACCGCCAAAGGCAGCGGCACCGGAGCCCGCTCCCGCACCGGCCCCAGCCAAAGCAGAGGCGCCCAAGCCCGCGGCCACCCCGCCTCCAGCTCCGGCACCGAAAGCCATTCCGAGCCCGGCGGCCGCCGCTGCGCCGGCGCCCCCGCAGAGACCGGCAGCGAACGGTGACAAAATTCGCAGCTCCCCGCTCGTCCGCCGGATCGCTCGCGAGCACAGCATCGACCTGGCGCAAGTCCCCGGCACTGGAGCGGGAGGCCGCATCAGCAAACGGGACATCCTCGCCGCCGTTGAAAGCGGCACGGCGCCGGCAGCCGCTCCGCGCGCAACCGTTCGCCCACCGAGTGCGGCGCCGTCCGCAGCGCTTGAGGCAGGCGTGCTGCGCGAGAAGATGTATTTCGGCCACTACGAAGTCCAGCCGATGTCCTCGATGCGCCAGAAAATCGCCGAACACATGGTTCTCTCAAAGCGCGTCTCGCCGCACGTCTATTCGATCGAAGAGGCGAACGTCAGCGGCATCGTCGATTTGCGCGCGAAGATGAAGGAACAGTTCGAGAAAGAAGGGGGCACGAAGCTCAGCTACATGCCGTTCTTCATCCGCGCCGCGGTGGAGGCGCTGCGCGCGTTCCCGACCGTGAACGCATCGATCGACGGAACGAACATCATTCTGCACAAGGAGTGCAACATCGGCGTCGCGGTGGCGCTCGACTGGGGCCTGATCGTCCCGGTGATCAAGAATGCAGAGGAAAAAAACTTCCTCGGGCTCGCGCGCACCGTGAACGACCTGGCCGAGCGCGCCCGGTCCAAGAAACTCAAGCCCGACGAAGTAAGCGAAAGCACGTTCTCGATCACCAATCCTGGCATTTTCGGCGGGCTGATGGGTCTGCCCGTGATCAACCAGCCCAACGTCGCGATTCTCGGCCTCGGCACGATTGAGAAGCGCCCCGTGGTAATCGACGACGCCATCGGCATCCGCTCCATGGTCTACCTCACGCTTTCCTACGATCATCGCGTCGTCGATGGGGCCGTCGCCCACCAGTTCATGGGCCACATCAAAAAGACGCTCGAGAACTGGACGGAGAGCATTCTCTAGAGCAGTCCACAACACGACCGAGGACCCAGCCGCTCGACCGATCATGTCCTCATCGCACGAACACAAAAGCTGGGGCACGCCGCCCTGGCACATCGATTTCACTCCGGCCGAGCGGCCGCTTCCCCGGGCTGCCGACTTCGCCGTCATCGGCGCCGGATTTACGGGTTTGGCCGCGGCCGCATGGCTTCGCCTACTCGCTCCTGAAAAATCTGTCGTCGCGCTCGATAGCGGGCGCATCGGCGCAGGCGCCAGCGGGCGGACCGGCGGGATGGTGCTTGCCGAGACCGCCGCGGGCGATCTTCCCGGTCTTGGCGACGTTCTCGGCGGCCTCCAGGACATCCTCAAGAAGCTCGATGTCGATTGCGATCTTTCGCTCCCCGGCGCGTGGGAGATCGCGCGCAGCGATCGAGCCGAGAAATCAGACAACGCGCACGCCTTGCGCGGGCGGTCGCCGATCGAATGGCAGGATTCGGGAAAGCTGCACGTTGTAGGCGTGGTTCCGGGCGGTACGCTCAATCCGGGGAAGCAGGTGAGCGGGCTCGCTCGGGCAGCCGTGCGCTGCGGCGCAATCATTGCGGAGCACTGCGCAGTACAGCGGATTCGATGGAGCAATCCACCGCAGATTGAATTCGCGCGTGGGCATCTGGAAGCGGGAAAAATTCTTTTCGCAACGAATGCACTTTCCCTGAACCTTTCCGGCCTGCGCGGGCCCGCACAACCGAAAATTACGCTCGCCGCACGCACTGCGCCCATACAGCCGAAGCAAATTGAAGCGATCGGCCTCGCCGCGCGCAAGCCGTTCTACACCGTCGATTTCCCGTACTTGTGGGGACGGCTTTGTGCGGATAACTCGATCGTCTGGGGGGCGGGACTCGTGGATGCGCCAGAGTCAGGCGATCTCGAGGAAGTCGATGTCGGCAGCGGCCACGCCGCCCGGATGTTTGCGTCCTTCGAAAAGCGTGTTCACGGTCTGCATCCAGCGCTCGCCGGTGCCAGATTCACGCATCGTTGGGGCGGCCCGATCGCTTTCCGTAAGGATTTTCAACCGGTCTTTTCCCGACACCCGAGGAGCCGCAACGCCACCGTTCTGGGGATCTTTGCGGGCCACGGAGTGGCATTGTCGGTCTACCTGGGCGTATGGGCCGCGGAAGCGATGCTCGGTCGCCGGAATCTGCCGGAATGGGGCAGGGTCGGTTCGAAGTGAGATTTCGTCCGCAAAGGCTCCGGGATGCCTTGGAGATGCGCGCCGGGCGGCCACAGTGTACAATTCCATCTGAGTTGGGAACCAAAAAGGAATCCTGAAATTTATGGCGAAAAAGAAAGCAACTCGCAAGAAAAGAGCAGCCGGCAAGAAGAAAGCCACGCTTCGAAGTAAACCCGCGCGCGGAAAAAAGGCGCGCCGCGCGAAGAAGCCAGTGTGGAGGAGCAGGACGACCAGGCGCGAGATATCATCCGGAAGCGAAAGATCGTCTCTTGGCTCCGGCACCTTTGAGATCGAAGCGCGTCCCGTGCGGAGGGGCCTCGGCCAGAACGCCGCCGGACAATCGGGCGATTTGCAGGGATTGTCGCGGACGGAAGATGTCGATTCGGAAAGCGTCGAGGAACTGATCGAAGAAGGACAGTCGTTCGAGGCTGACGTGGTCAGCGGCGTGGAAAACGCACCCGATGCGGACCAGGGCGAAGTCCGCACTCACGGACGGCCGGAAGACGAGCTTCCCCCCGAAGATCGGTAGGTTTCAACGCGACCGCGCATCTTGGGCCCGAATCCCCTATATTGAACCGCCGAGACTCTCGTGGTTTTCTTTGAGGCGGCGGAAAGACATTTCAAGAGAGAAGATTTGGTAGCGCTAACGGGAATCGAACCCGTATTTCGGCCTTGAAAGGGCCGCGTGCTAACCGTTGCACCATAGCGCCGCAGTGCAGTCTCAACCGGAAGAGATTTGATTATCGGGGAAAGCCGCTGGATTGACAAGCACGACGGGCCTCCGCAGTGAATCCACCGCTTAAGTCGTCTCCGCCTGATTTCAAAGAGGTTTTACGTTTCACTCCCTTACGAATGTTCCCGCGGAAAACATCTTGATTTTCAATTGGACCGATTCGTATTTTGAGTTTGCGGTTTTCGGACCGAATCTGCAAACTAATGGAGAGTTTTTAGTGTAGTTGCTTCGTCTCGCTTTTCCACGTGGAGACGGGATTTTCCACCGTTTTCGTCCGACGGTGGCGGTTTGTGGGCTCAGTTTGGGTCTCGGCGGAGATTCATTCGGTACCCCATGGCCGCAATGTTTCCGGTCGAAAAGGAGATGATGATGTCGGCCCTTAATGAAGGTGTCTTTCAGCAAAGCAGTTCAGATTCCAGCCGCAAGTCTCGGCATAATCATAATACTGTTGCGTCGTTCCCCAGCTCGGCGCCCCGCGATCAGAACGTGTTTGCCAGTGCAATCCTTGAGGAAGACCCACGTGCGCGCGGGAAACGCGCGGCGCAAACCAGCCTTGCGCTCGCCGTTCAGGTAGCAATCGTGGCCGCGCTGCTGTTGGTGCCTCTCATTTTCACGGAGGGGATCGACCTCTACAAATTCAACACCACTCTCCTGGTCGCGCCGCCTCCGCCGGCCGCTCCACCACCGCCGATGCACGCGCAAACGGCCGTGCCCAAGCAGTCTTTCATTAAGGCGCAACTCACCGCGCCCACGGTCATCCCGAAGAAAATCGCGGAAACCGTGCCGGATGCCGGCTCGATGGCGCCGGCGATCGGGGGCGTGCAAGGAGGCGTACCCGGCGGCGTGGGCGACGTCCTTGGCGGCGCGGTCACCGGTCCTCCACCGCCGCCGGTCGTTGCGGAAAGGCCCAAGGGCCCGATCCGTATTTTCAGCGGCATGAAGGAACCTCGGCTGCTCTACGAGCCCCCGGTCGTCTATTCCCCGGTTGCGAGGCAGGCACACATCTTCGGCACTGTCGTACTCGAGGCAATCATAGACGAGCACGGCAACGTTACGCAGGTGCAGGTGATCAGCGGCCCCCCACTTCTCCTTGCTTCGGCCATAAAGGCCGTGGAGGGAAGAAAATATGAACCGACGATCCTGGACGGCCAGCCGGTTGCCATTCGGCTAAGCGTAAAGGTCGATTTCCGCATGAGTTCCTGAACCGGACCGTCTTCTCACTCCGTGGGGAGGATTCGGGAAGCTGTGCCCCGTTCTCCCCTCTGTCTCCATCGCACGGAATCAATTCCAATTAGGGAGCACGAACGGGCTTTCGAAGTGAATCCGCCGGTCTGAACCTGTCCGTTCGGGCAGCCTAACCGATACAGTGCACTGGCCTTGCTATTACAGAACTATTACAAAGCGTTTCGGGGAATGCTGCTAGTCTGGGATCGTCTCAGGAAACGAGAGAACAGGGCCACATGACATTGAGCGATCTTGGAAAAGAGTCTGCGAACGACAGCGGGATTAACTGGGTTACAGCCACTTTCATGGTCTTGTTTCACGTCGGCGCAGTGGCGGCCCTGTTCTTCTTCACCTGGAAGGCATTTTTCGTTGCGCTGTTCCTGTACTGGGTGGCGGGCAGCCTGGGAATCGGAATGGGGTACCACCGGCTGCTGACTCACCGGGGGTACAAGGCTCCCAAATGGGTCGAGTATTTCCTGACGGTCTGTGCCACGCTCGCTCTCGAAGGCGGGCCGATCTTCTGGGTGGCAACGCACCGCATTCACCACCAGCATTCCGACAAGGAAGGCGACCCGCACTCGCCGGTCGACGGCACATGGTGGGCGCACATGGGTTGGATACTCATGGGCAAATCGATGCACCACGACACGCAGACGCTGGCGCGCTACGTTCCCGACCTGGCCAAGGATAAGTTTGACGTCTGGATCACCAAATACCACTATGTCCCGATGATCGTACTCGGGCTTTTGCTGCTGACCATCGGAGGAGTGCCCTTCCTCATGTGGGGCATCTTCTTCCGCACCGTCTTCGGTCTCCATTCGACGTGGCTCGTCAATTCGGCCACGCACATGGTCGGTTCGCGGCGCTTTGAGACCCGCGATCTTTCGACGAACAGTTGGTGGGTCGCTCTCTTGTCGTTCGGCGAAGGCTGGCACAACAACCACCATGCGCACCCGGTTTCGGCGCGTCACGGCCTCGCGTGGTACGAGATCGACCTCAATTGGTACGGCATCTGGACTCTCAAGAAGCTGGGGCTCGCGCGCAAGGTCTACACCATCAAGCTGCCCGCTAAACCGCACGGGAACGAGATCGCTCCCGATGCGGATGTAGCGGTCGCTGCTGTTTCCGCAGAGCCGCAGAGCGATTTAGTCTCCGCCTAGCTGACTCCCTTCCCGGCCAGCCTCCGAGGCGGGAACATCTCCGCAGCCATCCGCTCGCCTGCCGCTGTACAATCTCCGTGAGCCGCCATGCAAATCACAGGCCGCCGAAAGAAGATGGCTTTCTTCCTGATCCTGGGCATCTGCCTGGTTGCGGCAGCCGTGTTTCTCACCGGCAGTTGGATCATTCTCAATTGGCGCGAACGCGTCCTGCTTTTTTTCGGCGTCGTATTCTTCTTTGCGATCATTGTGGGCCTGATTCTCAATACCGTGTTCCTGGTTCGGGAAATCCGGCGAAACGAACAGCACGACAGCTTCATCAACGCCGTCACCCACGAACTGAAGACGCCGATCGCCTCGATCCGCCTCTATCTCGAAACGCTTCAGCGGCGCGAAGTGGATCAGACTCAGCGCCAGCAGTTCTACAGGCTGATGCTCGACGATACGCACCGATTGCTCGGAACCGTGGAGCAGGTGTTGAAGGCCGGCGAGGTCGGCTACAAGCACGCCGCACACCCTTCCGCTGAAATCGACTTCGCCGGCCTCGTCCGCGAGTGCATGGACCTGGCCCGCGTGCGGCATCATTTGCAGCCAGACGCATTGCACTGGCAGGAGCCGGTCGGCGTCAACGGCGCCGGGATCAAGGTGCACGGCGACCCCAACGACCTCCACACCGCCGTCTCGAACATTCTCGACAACGCCATCAAGTATTCGGGCGACAACGTGGACGTAGCGGTCTCGATCGACGCGCCGGACGAGAAACGCATCGCGCTGCACGTTCGCGACCGCGGCATCGGAATTCCGGAAGGTGAACTTAAGCGAATCTTCAAGCGCTTTTATCGCGTGCCTCGCCGGTCTGCGACGCCGGTGAAAGGCACGGGCCTGGGCCTGTTCATCGTCCGCTCGATCGCACGCTCGCACGGGGGGCGCGTGTTCGCCGAAAGCGGGGGCGAGGCGCACGGCACGACCGTCACTCTCGAGTTGCCGAGGAGCGAGCCTTGAGCCACATTCTGATTGTCGAGGACGAAGCTCATTTGGCCGATGGTCTGCGGTTCAATCTCGAGGCGGAAGGACATTCCGTGCAGGTGGTGGACGACGGCGAGACGGCCATCGAACGGCTTCTCGCCAAGCGCGAAAAGTTTGACGCCGTCGTGCTGGACGTGATGCTCCCCGGGATGGATGGCTTTGCGGTCGTCTCTGCGCTCCGCAAGGCCAGAAATTATGTGCCGGTTCTTATCTTGACGGCTCGAGGGCGTCCCGAAGACGTGCTTCAGGGGTTCGCGGCTGGCACCGATGATTACCTTGCCAAGCCTTTTGAGCTGCCTATCTTTCTGGCGCGGCTTCAAGGGCTGTTGCGGCGAAGCGGGTGGCTTGCCGGCTCCGATCGCGTCGCAAGTCGGGCGAGCCAGGCCGGCGGGGCCAATGCGGGTTCCGCCTCAACGCTCGATGAGGCGGTGTTCTCATTCAACGGGCGGACGATCGATTTCGGCGCCCTGGAACTGCGCACCCGAGGTAACACCATCCAACTGACGCTGATGGAGGCAAAACTGCTGCGCCACCTGATCCGCAACAATGGCCGGACCGTCTCGCGCAAATCCATCCTCGAAGATGTGTGGGGCCTTCGCGAAGACACCGATACGCGCGCGATCGACAACTTCATCGTGCGGTTGCGCCGTTACCTCGAAAAGGACCCATCGAAGCCGGACCATCTCCTCACGGTCCGAGGAGTGGGATACCGGTTCGTAGCCTAGTGAACAATGGCAATCAATCGCAGGCCCGTACGGGCTCGCCGAATTGCGAGGATATCAGGTTAGAACCAATTGCTGCGATAGGCCACCCACCAACTCGCGAAAGCAATCGGAATGGTGGCTGCCAGCGCCCACCAGAGTGGCAAGGCCAAATCGGCCGCCACACCTAAGATTGTGAAACTGGCCCAGAAGACCTTCTTCTCCATGTAGGCATTGTAGAACCTTGAGTCCCTCGCGTGGGGTAAACATGGATTTGCTCGGCGAAAGAGCCATGTAGAATTTGCGATATGGCCCAGTGAACTGCGGCCGCGGCGCCAACGCCAGATATGAACTCACATCTCATTGATGTGAAATTCACACGCTCGATGATAGAATCCCGGCCCTTGATAGCGGCTTAAAACGGGCAAGCAACGTCACTGGCTTGGCAACAAACCGAGCGAGCGGCGCAAATCTCACAAAATAGACCGGAGGAAGGAACAATGTCTGAGCAACTACCAGAACAACAAAAGACGCTGTTGGTGATTCGCTCCCCGTTGTCCGAGGACGGCTTCGTTTCCATCTACTTTTCAAGCCGGGACGGAAGGGTGATGAATGAAGAGGAGTGGTGGAACCTGAGGCAACTGATCGAGCTGACGAACAAAGTGTGCGTCAAGCAACAAGCTCGAGGCCAGGCAGCCTAGCGAACCCATGCGGCGCTAGCCAATCACCCAGAAATTCATGGTAGGCCCGTGCGGGCTCGAACCGCAGACCTCCACCGTGTCAAGGTGGCGCTCTAGCCAACTGAGCTACGGGCCTACTGACTGAAAGTTATATTAACACACCGCGGTTTGCGTGCCATCCAGAGCGATCTGGCTCTGGAGCCGACGGCACTGCTCACTTCCCGTTTCGCCAGTGAGAAATGCTTGACACGTGTGTCCTGTGCTGTATGATTATGCAGCGGGATGCATATTCAAGCATCCAAAGAACATGGGCGTACAAAAGCGATTCCGCCAGGGACAGATTTTGAAGCTCCTCACGGGACAGCCGGTGGCGAGCCAGGATGAGTTGCGCCGCCAGCTCGGCCACTTGGGCGTACGCGTGACGCAAGCGACGCTGTCGCGCGATCTCCGCGAACTCCGCCTCGTAAAGACGTCCGCGGGCTACCGGCCGCTTGCGGCCGCAGCGGCCCAGGAGACGTCTCCCCGCCCGGCACTGGCTCGCGCCCTCAAGGAATTCCTGCTCGATATCCGAGCGGCGCAGAACATGCTCGTGCTGAAGACGCCTCCCAGCGGCGCGCAGCCTCTCGCCGCAGCCGTAGACGCCGAACACTGGAAAGAAGTCGCCGGCACGCTCGCGGGCGACGACACCGTTCTCGTCATCTGCTCTTCGCGTAGCGCGTGCAACACCGTTCATAAACGCGTGGAGGAAATGCTCCGATGAACGACCCGACACGGGTCGCCGTCGTCGGGGCAACGGGCTACGCAGGATTCGAGCTGGCCCGGCTTCTGCTGCGGCACCCACATATCGATAAACTGACCTTCTTTCTCCGCGAGAATTACGCGAACGTACGCTGCCTCACGGAGCTTTTCCCTCAGCTCCGGGGCTGGGGGGAGGCCCCTTGCCGGCCGCTTTCTGTCGAAGCCGTGGGGACAAGCGGCGCGGACATCGTGTTCCTCTCGACGCCGCACGAGGCTTCGCTCGAGCTCGTCCCCGAGTTGCTCGCAGCGAACCCGGCGCTGCGCATCGTGGACCTGAGCGGCGCGTTCCGTTTCCGCCAGCCGGAGACATTCGCGAAGTGGTACAAGCTGCCTGCGCCGGATGCAAAGATTCTGGCGGAGGCGGTTTACGGCCTGCCGGAGCTGTATGCGGATGCGCTCCCGAAAGCGCGGCTCATCGGGAATCCGGGATGCTATCCGACTTCCGTGATCCTCGGACTGAAGCCTCTCGTCGATGCCGGCTGGATCGACAAGGCGCGCGGGATCGTATGTGATTGCAAGTCCGGCGTGACGGGGGCCGGCAAAGAGCCCAAGCGCGAGACGCATTTCGTCGAGGTCAACGAGAATTTCCGCGCCTACGGCCTGTTCACGCACCGGCACACTCCGGAGGTTTCCGACCATCTCGGGCTTGCGTCCAAGGATTTCGTTTTCACGACCCATCTCTTGCCCGTCGAGCGCGGAATTCTTTCGACGCTCTACGTGTGGCTGGACCCGGCGCGCAAGCTGGATGAAGTCGAAGCGCTCTATCGGAAGTTCTACACGGGCCGGCCGATGATGCGTATCATGCCGGCGGGAAGTTTGCCGGAGTTGCAAAACGTGGCGCACACGAATTTCTGCGACATCGGCTTCGCGCTCGATCCATCGGGCGAGCGGCTGGTGGTCGTTTCGTGCCTCGACAACCTTGGAAAAGGCGCGGCGGGGCAGGCGGTACAAAATCTGAATGGGATGCGCGGGTATCCGGAAACGGCGGGATTGCTATGAGGATGGTCGTCAAGATTGCGGGAGCATTGCTCGAGCGCGACGAGGACGTGCAGTTGGTGGCGCGGCAGATCGCGGAGTTGGCGCGGGCCAGACACGAAATGCTGATCGTCCACGGCGGCGGGAAAATTTTTACCGCGACGCTCGCGCGCATGGGAATTTCCAGCCGCTTCATCAGCGGGCTGCGCGTCACCGACCGCGAGACGCGCGACGCGGCCGTGATGGTCTTCGCCGGGCTGCTCAACAAGAAGCTGGCCGGAGCAATTTCGCTCGCGGGACAGCCGGCCGTGGGCATCAGCGCGAGCGATGCCGCCTGTTTTCTGGCCGAGCCGATGCAAATCGAAGATTGTGAAGGCGGCCTGGGCTTCGTCGGCTATCTCACCGAAGTGAACGTGGATTTCCTGCGCTCGCTCTGGCGTGAAGGGATCGTTCCGGTCGCTTCGTGCATGGGCCTTGGCGCCGACGGCGAGCTCTACAACATCAACGCCGATCACATGGCCGCGGCCGCGGCCGAATTCATTCGCGCGGACCGCCTGATTTTCCTCACGGACGTCGCGGGCGTGCTCGACGGCGAGAAAGTGTTGCGCGCTGTCCGCGGGACGGACATCGAAGACCTCATCCGTCGGAACAAGGTTTCCGGAGGAATGATCCTGAAGCTCGAAGCCGCAAAACGCGCGCTCGCCGGAGGCGTGTCCGAAGTGCGCATCGTCGGCGGCACGAAACCGCGAGCGTTGCTCTCCGCTGCGAGCGCCGGACGCTGCCCGGGGACGCGCGTGCTCCCCGTCATCCGCCCTGCCACCCGGGCCGCGCACGGAGCGGCGCAATAGCCATGGCAAAGAAAAAGACTTCCGCGTCAAAGAGGGTTTCCTCGGCGAAGATCCTGGCCGACGAATCGCGCTACCTCGTAAAGACGTACCGGCGCCCGCCGGTCGTGTTCACCCGCGGCCACGGATGCCGCGCCTACGATTCGCAGGGGCGCGAATACCTCGACTTCCTCGGCGGCATCGCGGTCAATGCCCTCGGCCACGCGCATCCGCGGATGGTCCGCGTCATACGCCGCGAAGCCGGCCGCGCGACCCACATCTCGAATCTTTTCCATAACGCGTATCAGGCGCCACTCGCGTGCAAACTTGCGGAATGGTCGGGACTCAACCGCGTGTTCTTTGCCAACAGCGGGTCGGAGGCCATCGAGGGCGCGCTGAAGCTTGCCCGGGCCTACTCGCATGGCAAGGCTACTCGAAGCGGCGCCCCGAAGACGCGCATCCTGGCACTCGAGAATTCGTTCCACGGGCGCACCATGGGCGCGCTTTCCATTACCCATACGCCGAAATATCGCGAGCCGTTCACTCCGCTGATCCCGGGCGTTGAATTTGTCCGGTTCAACGACGTGGCGGACCTCGAAGCGAAATTCGACGACTCGGTTTGCGCCATCGTCATCGAGCCGATTCAGGGCGAGGGCGGCGTCTTCATGCTGAGCGAGGCATTCTGGCAGCGGGTGCACGACCTTGCAAAGCAGCACGACGCCGCGCTGATTGCGGACGAAATCCAGAGCGGTCTAGGACGCACCGGCCGCAAATTCGCCTATCAAAGGTTCAGCTCGCTTCCGGATATCGTCACGGTCGCCAAGCCTCTGGCAGGCGGCCTCCCACTCGGCGGATTCATCGCCAGTGAGCGCTTCGCTGCCGCCTTCTCGCCCGGGCTGCATGGCTCGACGTTCGGTGGCGGCCCGCTCGTCTGTGCGGCTGCGCTCGAATTTCTCACGATTGTCGAGGACGAAGACCTGCTCGCCAACGTTAGGGCCCGGGGCGCGGAACTCCGCGCGGGATTGGAAAAGCTCGCAGCGCGCTGCGATTTCATCCGCGAGGTCCGCGGCGAGGGGTTGATTGTGGGAATCGATCTTTCCGTCGAAGGCGCGCCGTTTGTCGAGGAATCGCTGCGCCGCGGTCTGCTGATCAACTGCACGCACGAACACATTTTGCGGCTGCTCCCGCCGTTCATCATCCGCGCGCGGGATGTGGCGGAATTTCTCGCCAAATTCGAAACGGTGCTCGCGCGGGGCGCCAAGTCCACAAAGAAGTGGCCTGCCAGTGCTCCGGTGGCGGAAACACACCCGGAGCCGCTGGCCGTGGTCGCAACGAGGTAAACATGACCGCCACCGCCACGCCGCTTATATTAAAAAGAGACCTTCTCACCGGCACGGAATGGAGCCCAGCGCGGTTGCGCGACTTCTTCCGCCGGTCCGCGGAAATGAAGGCACACCCGGATCGATACCGGACCGCGCTGGCGGGCCGCGTTTTCGTTCTGTTATTCGAAAAGCCCTCTCTGCGGACACGGGTGACGTTCGAAGTCGGTATCGCCAATCTCGGCGGCAGTTCGATCTTTCTCGACCACACCTCCGCGCGTCTCGGCGAGCGGGAGCCGATCCGCGACATCGCGAAGAACCTCGAGCGCTGGGTGCAGGGCATCGTCGCGCGCGTCTTCGCGCAGGAATCGCTCGACGAGCTTGCCGCGAACGCCAACGTACCGGTGATCAACGCGCTATCCGACAAATATCATCCGTGCCAGGCGCTCGCCGACTTCTTCACCCTCGAAGAACGCTTCGGCGGGCTGAAGGCGCTCAAGGTCGCCTACGTCGGCGACGGCAACAACATGTGCCACTCGCTCCTCACCATCGGCGCGCGCGCCGGAGCGCATATCCGGGTCGCCACTCCCGGGGGCTACGAGCCGGACGCTACCATTGTGGCCGAGGCGAAGCGCGTAGCCCGTGAGACCCGCGGCAAGATCGAAATCCTGCGCTCGCCCGAAGAAGCCGTCGCCGGCGCGCAGGCTGTCTACACGGACGTTTGGGCGAGCATGGGGCAGGAAGGCGAAGCCGCCAGGCGCGAAGTCGCCTTCGCCGGATACCAGGTGAGCGAGAAGCTTCTCTCGCAGGCAGCGTCCGACGCTGTCTTTCTGCACTGCTTGCCCGCGCACCGGGGATTGGAAGTCACCGAAGGCGTCATCGATTCGCCCCGCTCGATCATCTACGACCAGGCCGAGAATCGCCTCCACGTACAAAAGGCGATCCTGCACTCACTGCTCAACTGAAGGAGAATTCATTGCCCAAGAAAGTTGTTCTCGCCTACTCCGGAGGACTCGATACCTCCATCATCATCCCGTGGCTGAAAGAGACCTACGGCGGCTGCGAAGTGATCGCCATGATCGGCGACCTTGGCCAGCGTGAGGACCTCGAAGCCGCACACAAGAAGGCGCTTGCCACCGGCGCCAGCGCCGCCTACGTGGAAGACCTGCGCGAGGAGTTCATTACCGGCTATATCTGGCCGACGCTCCGCGCGGGCGCCGTCTACGAGCATAAATACCTGCTCGGGACATCGTTCGCGCGCCCGATCCTCGCAAAGCGCCAGGTGGAGCTTGCCAAGAAAGTCGGCGCGGACGCGCTGGCCCACGGTTGCACCGGCAAGGGCAACGATCAGGTGCGCTTCGAGCTGGCCGCCAAGGCGCTCGGGCCTGAGTTGAAGATCATCGCGCCGTGGCGCGAATGGAGCATCTCCTCGCGCGAAGAAGCGATCGTCTACGCGCGCTCGCACAACGTACGGGTCGAGCAGACCACGAAAAACATCTACAGCCGCGACCGCAACATCTGGCATTTGAGCCATGAAGGCGGCGTTCTCGAAGACCCCGCGAACGCGCCTGAAGAATCCATGTGGCAATGGATCGTCTCTCCGGCCAAGGCGCCGGACCAGCCTGCGGCGGTCGAGATCGGTTTCGAAGCGGGTACGCCCGTTTCGGTCAACGGCAAGAAGCTGGCGCCGCTGGCGCTGATCGACCAGTTGAACGAAGTCGCCGCTGCGAATGGCGTGGGGCGCATGGACATCGTCGAGAACCGCCTCGTCGGCATAAAGTCGCGCGGCGCGTACGAGACGCCCGGCGGGACGCTGCTCGTCGCCGCGCATCGCGAGCTCGAATCGCTGTGCCTCGACCGCGAAACGGCGCACTACCAGCAGATTCTCTCGCTGCGCTACGCCGAGATGGTCTACTACGGCATGTGGTTCACGCCGCTGCGTGAGTCCCTCGACGCCTTCTTCACTAACTCGCAGAAGCGCGTCACCGGCTCGATCACGCTTTCACTCTTCAAAGGCAACGTAAGCGTCGCGTCCCGCCAGTCGCCCTACTCGCTCTACCGCCCGGGCCTCGCCAGCTTCAGCATGGCCGGTTACAACCCGAAGGACGCCGAAGGCTTCATCAACCTCTTCGCGCTACCGATCACCATTCCGCCTGAGGCGAAGGCAGCCGGGCGATGAGCCAGCCTGAAGGCTCGAAAATGTGGGGCGGCCGCTTCGAGCGCCCCCCGGACGCTTCGTTCTATGAGTTCGAGCGTTCGTGGCAGTTCGACCGCCGGTTCCTGCGGCAGGAGCTTGCCCTCGACCGCGCCTGGGCCCGCGCCATCGCGGCCGCGGGCATTCTCACGCGCGAGGAAGGTCAGAGGCTCGTCGCCGCGCTGGATGAAATCGAGGCTCGCGCGCAATCGGACGCCGCCTGGCTCGACGCCTCAAAGGCCGAGGATGTCCACCATTTCGCCGAGACCGCACTGATCGAGAAACTCGGCCCACTCGGCGCCAAGTTGCACACCGGCCGCAGCCGCAACGAAATGGTCACGACAGAATTTCGGATGTACGTGAAGGATGCGGCACGGGAGATTCGGCGTGCCGTCGGTTCGCTGATCCGCGCGATCTCCGAACAGGCGGGGCGTAACCTGGGCGTTCCCATGCCCGGCACGACGCATATGCAGCACGCGCAGCCGCTGCTCCTTTCGCATTGGCTTCTCGCCCACGGCGAAGCCTTCGCGCGTGACGCCGAGCGCCTCGCGTCCGCAGCGGCCACCGCCGATGTTTGCCCGCTCGGTTCGGGCGCGCTGGCCGGTTGCGCGTTCCCTCTCGACCGCAAAGCCCTCGCGCGCGATCTGGGCTTTTCGCGCATCACGGCCAACAGCCTCGATGCCGTCAGCGACCGCGACTTCGCGCTCGAAACTCTCTTCGCCATCGCCACGCTCGCGATGCACCTCTCGCGGCTCGCCGAAGACATGATCCTGTTCGCTTCGCCCGAGTTCGGATTCGTCGAGTTGCCGGATGAATACTCTACCGGCAGCAGCCTGATGCCGCAGAAGAAGAATCCGGATGCGTGGGAATTGATCCGCGGCAAGACGGGCCGCATCTACGGGTCGCTCGTCGCGCTGCTCGCCACGTGCAAGGGGCTTCCCTCGGGCTACCAGCGCGACTTGCAAGAGGACAAAGAGCCCCTGTTCGCAGCCCACGACCAGGCGCTCGCCATCGTCCGGATCGCTGCGGCGGCCCTCGCTGCCACGCGCTTCCGCGAAGCGCGGCTCCGCGAAGCGGCGCAGGATCCGGGGCTCGTTGCCACCGAGCTCGCCGACTATCTCGTCGCCAAAGGCGTCCCGTTCCGCGAGGCGCACGAAATCGTCGGCAAGGTTTTCCGCGCCGCCGAGCAAGATGGCAAATCCATCCGGGAATTGCCCGTGGCGCGGCTGAAGGAGTTTTCGTCCGCCTTCAGGCCGGACTTCGCGAGTGCGCTCACGCTCGAATCGGCCCTTGCCCGGCGCTCGGTCCCAGGCGGGACGGCTCCGTCGGCGGTGCGCGCCGCGCTCGACGATTTCAACGCCCGGCTCGCCAAGCTCGAGGAAAACCCGTGAGAGACCGGAAGGCCACAGGTCCATGAACGCGCCCCTGTCCGCCTCGGATGTCCCTCGCGGCTTCACGTTCGCGGCCACGCATTGCGGCCTGAAGAAGACGCGGCTCGACCTGGGCATTCTCATCAGCGAGACTCCAGCCGCGGCTGCCGCCGTTTTCACCACCAATCGAGTCATCGCCGCGCCTGTCGTCGCTTCGCGCGAACACCTGCGGAAATCGCGTGGCTCGGTGCGCGGCGTGATCGTCAACTCCGGCAACGCCAATTGCTGCACGCGAGTCGATGGCTATCCCGCTTCCATCGCGACCGCTCAAAAGCTCGCGGAGGAATTAGGCCGCATTGATCCATCGCAGATCTTGGTCTGCTCGACCGGCGTGATTGGCGCAGCCCTGCGCGTGGACCGAATCCTGGGTGCCGTGCCGGACCTTGTGCGTGCGCGGAATGCCCAGCCCGGAACCTTCGAGGAGTTCGCGCGCTCGATCATGACCACGGATACGCGCCCGAAATGGGCCGCCGCGAAATGCCGCATCGGCGGAAAGCTGGTGCGCGTTCTTGGCTGCGCGAAAGGCTCGGGAATGATCGAGCCCCACATGGCGACGATGCTGGCGTTCCTCGCGACCGACGCTGCCATCTCTCCCGCGCTTCTGTCGCGCGCGCTCAAGACCGTGGTAGGTCCTACATTCAATTCGATCACCGTCGATGGCGATACCTCGACGAACGACACCGTCGCGGTGCTGGCCAACGGCCAGTCCGGCGCACGAAAGATCTCGAGCGCCGCCGGCGCCGATTACAAAAGCTTCTGTACCGTCCTCGAAAGCGTTTGCAAATCGCTCGCGCTCGCGATCGTCGAGGACGGCGAAGGCGCGCAGCGCGTGATCGAAATCGAAGTGCGCGGCGCCCCGTCGGACCGCGCCGCCGATCGGATCGCCCGCACCGTCGCGAATTCGCCGCTCGTGAAGACCGCCTTCGCCGGCGCCGACCCCAACTGGGGCCGCATCCTCGCGGCAGCCGGCCGCTCCGGCGCCAAATTCGATTTCGAGCGCGTCGGCATCTCGGTTGCGGGCATCGAGGTCTGTCGCGGAGGCCGCGAGTATCCGTTCGACGAGATCGTCGCCCACGAAAAAATGCTCGAGAAAAATGTCTCCATCGTCATCGATCTGCATTCCGGTGATGGCCGCGCGCGCATGTGGACCTGCGATTTCACCAAGGAATATGTCCACATCAACGCCAGCTACCGCACCTAGCCCGCTGGGCGGCGCCTGAGCCGGGCGCGCCAGCCTGGGAGCCGCCCCGACAAGCCCGATGGTTGACTGCGGGGGGCAGTTGCAGCAAGATGCTCCTGGTTGCTGGGACGCTCGCTTCAGCCTGAGGTGGCCGGCGCACTGCTGACTGCCCGCGGCCTCGATCCTGCTTCTTCAGCCTCGCAGACGTGCCTGTCCGTACGACGGGGGCACAAGGAGATCGAACGTGAAGAAACTGTACGTGGGCAATCTATCGTTCAAGGCTACGGAAGAAGAGGTAGCGGCGCTGTTCGCGGAAGCCGGCGTGCAACCGGATTCTCTTACGCTCCTTCGCGATCGATTTACCGGTCAACCGCGCGGGTTCGGCTTTGCGGAGATTCGCGACGACGCGGAAGCTGAAAAGGCCATCGCGGCTTTGAATGGCCGCGAGTTCCTGGGCCGCGCGCTTGTCGTCAACGAAGCTCGCCCGCAGCGGGAAGGCGCTGGCGGCGGTGGTGGCGGGCGCGGTGGCCACGGTGGCGGCGGAGGCGGTGGTCGTGGCGGCCATGGCGGTGGAGGCGGACGCGGCGGTGGTGGCCGCGGCGGGTACGGCCGCGACCGGTAATTTCTTCTCTTGTTTGCGATCCAGAGCTCGCCCCGGCTTGTCGGGGGCGAGACTTTTCGGCCTCAGCCGCGATACGCCTACGCAATCGCCGCGCGCTGCTTGTCGAGCGGCACGAGCGGCGCCGGTTCGCTGGCCTCGATGCGCCCGCCCGTATACGCGAACCTCTCGATGGTCGCCCCGCTGATTCCCATGGTGATGAGCGACTCGATATCGAGCGCCGCTTCCGCTTCCGCCAACTCTTCCGACCGGGCGCAGAGCTCCGGCGAGCGCGGCAGAAAAACGGGGCAGCAGTCGTGAAAAGGCTCCGAGGAAATATCGTACGTCCCGATCTTGCGGGCCGTCGCCAGGATTTCCATCTTGTCCGCACCGATCAGCGGACGGAACACAGGCATCCGCGCCGCCGCTTCGACCGCGACTAGATTTCGCAGCGTCTGCGAAGCCACCTGGCCCAGGCTGTCGCCCGTGACGAGCGCGAGCGCGCGGTCGTGCCGCGCGAACGCTTCCGCGATCCGCAGCATCATCCGCCGGTAGAGCAGCACGCGAACGTTTTCCGGCGCGTAGCGGACGATCTCGCGCTGCACTTCCTCGAACGGCACCCGGTAGAGCTTGGCGCGAAATTGATAGGGCGCCAGCGTCCGCACGAGCCCGCTCGCCACGTGCAGCGACGATTCGCCCGGCCGCGCGCCTGTGCCGTAGAAGTGCACGAAGCTCAGATGCGCGCCGCGCTTCATCATGTGGTACGCGGCCACGGCCGAATCGTAGCCGCCTGAGAGCAGGCACGTCATGCGTCCCGCGGTATTTGCGGGCAGGCCGCCCGCCCCCGGAATCTTCCGTGCGTAGACCAGCAGCGGCCCCGGCGTGATTTCGATGTGGCAGGTCAGCTCGGGGTCCTTCAAGCGCACGCGAACCTCGCGGCCCTGCGCGCGAAGTTTTTCGAGCAGGTAACGTCCCACGGTGGACTCGATCTCCATCGTCGAGTGCGGAAACTCCTTGTCGCTGCGCTTGGCGCGCACGGCAAAGGACGCAAACCGCAGCGGCTCGGCCTCTTCCCACGCGGCGCGGCAGAGCGCCTCCATCTCGCGCGCCACGGGACACGCCACGGCGTAGTAAGCGACCCCGAACACCCGCTCGATCCGCCGGATCGCGTCCTCGATTGACGCGCCTGTCCCGAGACGCACCAGCAGACGGTCGCCGGGCTGCTCGATCCGCTCGACCGGAACCCCCTGAAGCCCCTGGCGAAGCGCCGTGAAAAGCTTCCCGAGAAAGAATCGCCGGTTGCGGCCCTTGAGCCACAGCTCGTGGTAATGGACGACAATGACCGATGGATTGCTCATGCAGATTTCTCGCCGCTTACACAATCGCCTAACGTGCGGCCGTTATTACCCGTTCTTGCTCGCCCTTGGGTTGATCGCCCTTCGTTCAAGCCAGTATAACAGCCGGTGGCCGGGGCCGCCGTACCTATGATGCGATAACTCAATGGATACACGCGCAACTTTCCGCTTTCGGCGGGGTTTAGAATCAGCAGCGTTACTCTCCATGAAGCAGGGGGAGCGCGACGCTAAATTTCACGTTACCCAAAGGGTTCTTGTTGCATCCAATTCGTTGATACATCTGGTTGATACATCTGATGGACTGAGTCGCAGCGTACCTGGAAAAGAGAGGACGCCATGTGGAACCGTCGAGATTGGGACGATTTCTTCGATATCGTGAGAAAGCGGTGGCACATGCGTCGCCCGCCGCGTCCTGTGGACCGTTTGCGGCCCAACCGGCTCGTGCCCGCCGAAGGCTACAGCCTCGCTGAACTCGACGACGCGGGCTTGAGCATCGATCAAGCGGAGCGCCTCGGCCTACCCGTGGACGCCGGCCGCGTCGGCTCCTACGGGCCCAACGTCGCATCGCTGCGAGACTATCTTCGCGCCACCCGTTCCCGTTTCTAGTTGTCTTCCTGAACCCGCGCTTTCTGGAAGGGCGGGGTGGAACTTGTCCCGAGCCTTCCTCGGGAATCCCGTCTATAAGAAACGGCGCGGAACGCATGCCTTTGCGCCGCCTCTCTCGCAGCATGTCGTCCCACACCCTCTGGATCCCGCGCGCGTGCCACTTCCGCCTCTTTCCGGTTGCGGTCAGCCCGCTAAGGCCTTACTTTAGGTGGTCCGTTCAGACCCGAGGAAGGCATTGTGAGGAAGAAGATTCGCGTCGTGCAGTTCGGCGTCGGTCCCATTGGCGCCTCGATCGCCCGTTTGCTGCGGCAGAAGAAATCGCTCGAAATCGTCGGCGGCATCGACCGCGATCCGGCCAAGGCCGGGCGCGATCTGGGCGAAATCGTGGGCGCGCCGGACGCGCCCTGGGGCGTGCCCGTCTCGGCTCGCCCGCCCGCCGTCCTCGATAGGCCCGTTGACGTCGTCATGCACACGACCTCGTCGTCTCTCCCGGCCGTGATGGACGAGCTGCTCGCGTGCATCCACGCGGGCTGCTGCGTCGTTTCCACCTGCGAGGAGCTGGCGTATCCGTTCCGCAAGCACCCCGAGCTTTCTGCGAACTTGGATCTCGCCGCAAAGGAGGAAGGCGTAGCCCTGGTCGGCACGGGCGTCAACCCGGGCTTTGTGATGGATAAGCTCGTCCTCGTGCTCTCCGCCGTCGCGCAGCGCGTGGACTTCGCCAAGGCCGTGCGCATCGTGGATGCCTCGAAGCGCCGCCTGCCGCTGCAAAAGAAAATCGGCGCGGGCATCACGGAAGCCGAATTCCACGAGCAGGTCGCCGCGGGGATCATCAAGCATCACGGCTTGCCGGAATCGGTCGCCATGGTCGCCGACGGCCTCGGCCTCGTCGTCGACGATATTTCCGAAACGATCGAACCCGTCATTGCCGAGGAAACCGTGAAGACTCCGTTCCTAGAGGTCGCGCCAGGCCAAGTCGCCGGCGTCCATCAGATCGCTCGCGGCGCGTCGAAGGGCGAAGAGAAGATTTTCATGGAGCTTCAGATGTACGTCGGCGCGAAGCACCCCGGCGATACGGTCGAACTGCGCGGCGAGCCGAATCTCTCGCTCACGATTCCCGGCGGCGCGCACGGAGACATCGCCACTGCCGCCATCGCCGTCAACGCGATCCCGGCAATCCTTGCAGCCCCCGCCGGCCTCCGCACCGTCCGCGATTTGCCCCTCGCCTTCTTCCCTCCCCTCCCGCTGTCTTGACGATCACCACCCGCCGCCCGTGGCTCGGCGAAGATAGCGCTGCAGATAGATCCATAAGATCGCCACGCAAACGAGCACCGCGCCGCCAACGACGAGCCACTCCGGCAAGTCGGGATACACAATTGCATCGAGAACACGCACCAGAAACGGTCCGTGCGCGGGTTTGATGCCTGCGCGACCCTCAAGCCACGTTTCAAGCACGGTGAGCGGGCACGGCGGCCAGGGAACCAACTCGATGACGATGGCGTAGATCAGTGAGGCGACGTGCAGTGTCCGCAGAACGCGGCGGCAGCGTGTCACTGTCCAGCCCAGCAGCACCCACGCGCACCAAAGCAGGTGCACGAACAGGACCGCTTCCGCGAGGACCAGATTGGCCACTGGCTATAAATTATCGCTGATCCGCCCGCCGGAGATATCATAGCGTTGGTTTTGTACTGCGAGCGTGCCCGAGATGGTTCTTTGCTTGCCCCTGTGCCGCCAAGCAAAATCGCATGCGGCATAGCGGCCAACGACTCTTTGCGGAAATCAGTTGCGAAGAGTGTCTGGGGAGGCAGTGATGAATCCCTCTCTGAAGCGATGGTTATCGCTTGCCGACGTGATGCTCCTGCCTGCATTCATAATCTGGTTTATCTGGCGGCTGCAATTCACTGCGCGATGGACCTGGGTGATATTCGTCGTGTGGCTGGCTGCGAGCTTCTTGCTGCATCGCGACACGGCGAAGACTCTTGGGTGGCGCGCAGACAATATTTGGCCTGCGACGGAGCAGGCTCTGGCCGTGTTCGGTCTCATGGCGGCGGGGCTCGTGATCGTTGGCCTTTTGCTGGGCGCTTCGCGGCATTTCCCGCCGAGTTCAATTTCCTTGTTGGGAGGCTACTTCGCGTTTTGTGTGTTGCAGCAGGTGGCGCTCAATTCCCTGCTGCACAACCGGATGCTGTCGCTCGTGCGGAATGAATGGGTGGCTGCGGGACTAACAGGAGCGATTTTTGCCGCGTGTCATTGGCCGAATCCGGTGCTCGTACCACTGACATTTGTCGGCGGGGCGGCAATGGCATGGATGTTTGGGCGCGTGCGAAACATTATTCCGCTTGCGATTGGACAAGCCCTGTTGGGGCTACTCGTGGCGTGGGCGTTCCCAATGGCCTGGCACCACCATATGCGCGTCGGGCCGGGGTATTACGGATGGCGGCAATAAGCTGAGAGACTCCCGTGCCGGGCAAAAGTATCGGGATGCACCCCGCTCCAACTCGCAGTTAACGACCTGCAGGCTCGGACTGCACGACCGAATGATGCATGCTCGCCATCCTCCAGCGTCCGTCAGACTTCCTGCACATCGCCATACCTCGCCCATGCAATCGCTCGCGCTCCGATTCGATGGTGAACTCGTACTCGTACCAGACTGCGTCACCGATCGGGTGAAATGCGCTTTCGCGGATCTCCAGCCGCGCCGGGGGTGTCTGATGAAAGTAGCGATCCCGGAAATACCCGGTCACTTGTTCCCGGCCATAAAGCTCCTCATTCGCCGTGAATAGCGCGATTTTCGGGTCTAAGCAATCAGCAAACGTGTCTTCGTCCGAGTCGTTGAAAGCTTCCGTGCATCGCTCCGTATCCCGCTGCATCTCGGAAACTAGCTCGGCGTCGCGTTCTTCCTCCGCTGTGGTTACGTGCAACAACTTGCGCTTGAGGTCAACAGTCGCTCCGATTTTCCCTAACAAGTCCGCGCCGAGGATCCCGTCGATTTTTTTCCCGCAGGCTTTTCCAATCGCAGAGAGATCGATGGCCGGCAATGTCAGTCGTATCAGGGTCGTTCGGCCCACCACCAACTCCGCAATGGTGACTTCCTTCGCGCTCGTAGCGAGCGTGCCCGTCCACGAGGTCACCCGGATGTAGCGCGTCGGCCCTTGCGCGAACGATTCCAGGTTCAGCATGGAAGTCGCTGCCGTGTCCACCAGAAACCAGGCCTGTCGGCCGGCTGCCACGACTTGAACGACCGGAAGGGCGTCGCAATGTTCGAGTGGAATCTCTTGGCCACAGACCGCACCCGGCCCGATCATCACTGCAAAAAGAATCGCGAGCGGAGGTAGCGGCCGGAAGGACCTACAGGTGCGCCCGCCGAGATAGTTTCGGCGAAACGAGGGAAACGATCCCCGGAACCATCGCCGGAACGCTGGCATGGGAGTTGTTCCGAAGACCGGTCCGAACATCCGTCTGCGCGCCACCCCGGATGCCGCCCTGTGCATCGAAGCGATCCGCGCCCCGAACAGCCTGCGGTTTCCCATGGCCGAACCTCTGGCCGCGAAGCTTAACATATAATACGAACGATCGTGCTATTTATTTCTTCGTGTTACACTCTTTCCATGTCCAAGGCTGTTCCCTCCCCTCGCAAAAAGGTCCCCCGCCACCAGGCTCGCGGTCTCCGTACTCGGGAAGCCATCCTCGCACGCGCCGTGGACATCGCCTCGGTCCAGGGTCTCGAAGGACTCACCGTCGGCTCTCTCGCCGCACAGTTAAAAATGAGCAAGAGCGGTCTCTTCGCCCATTTTGGCTCCAAGGAGGATCTTCAGCTGGCGACCATCGAGCTCGCTCGCGAGATTTTCATCAAAGAGGTCACATTACCAGCCATCGCCGCGCGCAAAGGGATGCCCCGCCTATGGGGTCTTCTCGAGCGCTGGATGGATCTGGTCGAGAAGCAAGTTTTTCAAGGGGGATGCTTCTTCAGCGCTGCCAGCTTCGAGTTTGATAGCCGCCGCGGCGTCGTGCGCGACCGTATCGCTGCCATCATGCACGAGTGGATTGGCGCCATCAGACGCGCCGTCTACGAAGCGCAGAAGGCTGGCCACCTCGACCGCAAAGTCGATCCCACACGCCTGGCGTTCGAAATTCACGCGATTTCCATGGGTGCGCATTGGGCGTATCAGTTGCTGGATGACAAGCAGGCCTATCCCCGCGCGCGCACGATTCTGCTCGAAAAATTGCGAAGCATCAGCACGCCTGAATGCCCGCATCTGCCCTAGGTTGTTGGCGGGTTACTCCGCTATCGCCGTCAACGCGATTCCGGCAATCATCGCCGCCCCCGCCGGCCTCCGAACGGTCCGCGATTTGCCGCTTGCCTTCTTCCTCCCCGTTCCTAGCTGTCCTCAGCTGGGAACAGGTTGGGTTACAATCCGCAGCGTAGGCACAGCAGCGATGATAGATGCTTCATACATTCCGATCGATTTGCATCCGGGCTTCCCTACGACAGTTATCTTCGGACCGGCACCGCCGAGCAGCAACGCCGCTGGAATCAGGTCCACGATGCCGCACGACTGACCGAAGCCCAGCAGCAGTTGGTGGGCGGCTTCGTGCGGCAAATGAAGATTCTGGTCTTCAGTGGCATCTGGTGCGGCGATTGCGTTGAGCAATGCCCGCTGATTCATCGAATCGCTGAAGCCAATCCCGCGAAAATCGATTTGCGCTTCATCGAGCGCCCCAGGGATGCCGAATTGATCTCGGAGCTGCGCATCAACGGCGGGAGTCGCGTGCCAGTCGTCCTGTTTCTGTCGGAAGACACCCAATGGTGTTGCGCCACGGCGGGGGATCGCACGATCAATCGCTATCGCGCCTTGGCCTTCCGCAGACTCTTGGTACTTCCGGCGGAGCCGGGGTGGTGCCAGCGTAAATGGGATGTTCGAGGTTTGAGAATTGAGAACCGGGATGGACGAACAGAACCGAAGGAGGCAAGTTGACAGGCAACCGCAACCCGGCGGTTATATCGATCCCTGCCTCGTTGCCTCCCTGTGGCCTTGCTTCCCTGCGGATTAGCGCACCAAATCTAATCGACACAGTTCCGGCCCCTCTCGACGAGGGCTCGAAAAAATCGCTCTTTGACAACTGAATCAGAAGCATTCGATGCAGGACCTGTCGGATTGCGTTTCTCCGACATAAGACGACGCCGCGGGACGCGCACCTTTGCGCTGTCTTTCTCGCAGCATGTGCTCGTCTTGCATCCGCCGTGGCAGATGGTCGCCGCTTCCCTCAACCCTCGCCCCTACTCCCTCACCGCTGCTTCCAAAACCGGGCGACGGCGGAAAAATCCGGGTCGTCTTTCGACGCTTCCTTGACCGCGGTGAACGTCTCATACGCGGCCGCGCCTGCGGGAAGCGTGACTCCGTGCTCGCGCGCCAGTTCCAGAGCAAGGCGAACGTCCTTGTGCATCAATCGAAGCGGGAAACTGGCGGGGAATTCACCTTTCACCATCATCGGCGCTTTCACATCGAGCACCCCCGACCGCGCCATGCTGGATTGCAGCACCTCCATCAGGCGATCGGCCGGCACGCCTGCCGCCGTGACGAGCGCCAGAGCTTCTGCGAACGCATCGACTTGGAGCGCCAGCAGCAGGTTCATTCCAAGCTTCACGGTTTGTCCCGCGCCGTTCGGGCCGAGCAGGAAGAATTTCTTGCCCATCGCGTCGAGCACTGGCCTCACGCGCTCGAGCACTTCGGCTTTCCCGCCGATCATGAATACGAGCTCGCCCTTCTGCGCGCCCCACGTACCGCCGGTGACGGGCGCGTCGAGAAAATCGACACCTCGATCCGCGCATGCCTTTGCCACGCGTCGCGCAGTGTCCGGAGAGACGGTGCTCGAATCGATCAGAGTGCTGCCGCGGCGCAGACCTTCCAGCGCGCCAGTCTTTGTACCTAAGGGGCCCCAGAGAACTTCTTCGAGCGCGGGCGGATCGCTCACAATCGTGATCAGGACGTCCGCGGAGGCGGCTGCTTCGCGCGGATCGGCGGCCAGCTTCGCACCCTCGCCTACCAGGTCATCTGCCCTCGACGGCGTCCGATTCCAGACGACGACCGGAAATCCCGCGCGCAGCAAATTCCGCGCCATCGGCTTCCCCATCAGCCCCAACCCAATGAATCCAATGCTCGGTTTCATTCGACTCTCCTCTGAAAACAAGAAAAACGGACGGATGCCGCGCCTGGCGTTCAGACCAGCGCAAACTCGACGCGATGTCGGAACGGGTCGATTCGCTCGGCGCGTACCTGCACGCGGTCGCCCAGCCTGAAAATCTTCCGGGCGGCGCTGCCGCCCCCGCCGCGATGAGGCTCGGTCACGATGGCGTGGTCGCGCTCGCGATAGACGCAACGCTGGCCGGTCGATTCCTCGAGCCGGTCGACGCTGACCAGCCCTTCGACGAAAATCTCCGTCAGCTCGACGAAGAATCCGAACTTCTGCACCGAGATGATCAGGGCGTCGTACTCCTCGCCGAGGTGGCTTTCCATGAACTGCGCTGTCTTCCACTCCATCAGCTCGCGTTCGGCCGTTTCGGCGCCGCGCTCCGATTCCGAGCTTTCGGACGCGATCTCCTCGAGCTCGACGCGGCGGTAAGGCCCGAGCGTCGCCACCACTTCTTGCTTGCGACCGTGGGCGTGCGGTATCGGCGGCGCGTGCGGTGCGACCGCATCGGGGTTTTCGAGCGCCCATTTCAGCGCGCGATGGACGATGAGGTCCGGGTAGCGCCGAATCGGCGACGTGAAGTGCGTGTACTCCTTGGCCGCGAGCGCGAAGTGGCCGATGGGGTCCGCGGCATAGCGCGCCTGCTTGAGCGAACGCAGCATCAGGTAAGAAAGGATTCGCTCCTCGGGCTTTCCCGCAATCTTCAGCGTCAGCCGCTGGTAATGCTGCGGCCGGATGTCGATCTCATCCGCCGCTGGCAGCGTGACGCTCATCGGCCGCATGCGGCCCTTGCCGCCGCCAGCGTGCGCGGGTGGCCGTACGTGGCCGTGCCGCACCGCCACGCGGCGCTCGACGAGGTCTTCGACGCCGAGCGAATAGCCGAACGCCTTGGCCAGCTGCTCGAATTCGAGCACCTTCTTGGGATCAGGCTTTTCGTGGACGCGATGGAGCGAGGCGATGCCGCGCTTTTCGAGGTATTGCGCCACGGCCTCGTTCGCCGCAAGCATGAACTCTTCGATGATGCGGTGCGCGATGTTGCGCTCGCTGCGCAGGATGCTCGTCATCGCCCCGGCTTCATCGAATTCGATCACGGGCTCGGGCAAGTCGAAATCGATCGAGCCGCGCGCGTGGCGCCGGGCGTTCAGCAGCAGCGCCAGCTCTTTCATGCGCCGGAATTCCGCGATAAGTGGTGCGTAGCGCTCGCCCATCTCCGGATCGCCGTCGAGCACTTTATTGACATTCGTGTACGTCATGCGCTCGGCCGAGCGAATCACGCCGGACGCGAAATCGGCGCCCGTCATCTTCCCGGTCGCGTCCATTTCCATGATCACGCTCATCACCAGGCGAGCCACTTTCGGATTGAGCGAGCAGATGCCGTTCGAAAGCTCTTCCGGCAGCATGGGCACCGCACGGTTCGGGAAATAGACGGAAGTGCCGCGCAACCGCGCTTCGCGATCGAGCGCCGCCCCTCGCCAGACGTAGTGCGCGACGTCCGCGATGTGCACCTGCAGCTCGTAGTTACCGTTCGGCAGTAAGCGGACGTGGACGGCGTCATCGAAATCGCGCGCCGTCTCGCCGTCGATCGTCACGATCGGCAGGTCGCGGAAATCGCGCCGCCCGCGCAGATCATTGTCCGCCACCTGCTGCGGTGTGGCTTTTGCGTCGGCAAGCGCTTCATCCGGAAAAACGTGCGGCAGGTAATGCTTCCGGATGATGATCTCTACATCGACGCCGATCTCGCCCGGCCGGCCGAGAATCTCGATCACGCGGCCCGTCGGCGAGAGTCCGCCCTTCGGAAAGCGCGTGATCTCCGCGTTCACGACGGCGCCATCGAGGTCCGGAAGCCGCAAATGGCGAATCGATGCCTGTTGAACTTCGGGGCCGAGTTTCTGCCGCAACTCAGGGGTCAGTTCATCCCCGGGATGGATCAGGACCTCATGCAGGATGCGCGTGTCGTAGGGCAGAACGTGGTTGCCGTGCGGCCCGTAGCGGAACAGGCCGACGAGGGTCGGATGCTCGCGCTCCACGATCTGCACGACGCGGCCTTCGGCGCGCCCGTCGGCGCGGCGGCGCGTAATGCGCGCGAGGACGTGATCGCCGTGCATCGCGTCGCCGAGATTGTCGCGGCCGATAAAGAGATCGCCGTCAACTCCCGTGATCGGTTTTTCCGGGACCAGGAAGCCGTAGCCATCGCGGTGCGCGATGACGCGACCGGACACCAGATTCGGATCCTGGGATCTCTTCGGCGCCGCCGGGGCTTCGGCATTCCTCGTCGGCGCAGCGGGAGACCCGCTCGCTGCGCCGCGCTGCGCTTGCTTTTGGCCCGCGAGACGGTATTTTCCGCCGTGGATCTCCTCGACTTCGCCCCGGCGTTTGAGCTGCTGGATGACTCTCGGCAAGAAACGGCGGCCGCGATGTTTGAGCCCCATACCGTGCGCGATGGCACGAATACTCGCGGCATCGGACAGCGTGGCCAGATGCGCGATCACCTGCCCCGCGCTGACCTCATCCGGGCGCGATTCCTTTTGTTCGATTGTGTGCTGGCGTTTCATGGGCCGGTTTTCGTCGCAAACAGGCTAACGGAATTCTCGTCGAGTGGCAAAAGCTGCTTGCAACGGGCTACTCCGGCATCGGCGGGGCGGTTGGGACGTCGAGGATCACGATCTTGCCGTCCGGTTCGCGCTCAAGGGCCGGAGCATATTCGCCGAGCAGTTCGCGCCGCCACCACGCGCCGTCCGTGCGCTTCGTCTTCATATCCGTGAACCAATACTGGTAGATAACGGAGCGCACCTGCAGAGGCGGAGAGCCCGCGAACGGATTTCGCGCAAAAAGGGCAAGCACGTCCGGTTCTTTCGTCAGGAGACGCTCTTCGGTCCAGAGCACGAAGCGGTACTGGGGCCAGGAGCCGAGTGAAGCGAACCACAGATTCCACTCGAACCGCGGCTGGTAGGGAGCATAGATTCCCGGAGGCGCGTTCACGTCCTGCGGCTTGTAACGAAAGGGATAGGGCGTCCACGTCTTGCCATCCGTCGATCCCTGAAATTCAATTTCGTACCGCGCGTGCGTCATACTGGCAAAAAGCCCGTAGCGGTCGGCGATGCGAAACGGTTCGAGCCTCTCGACAGGCTGCGCCGGCAGCGGAAGCCAAGGAACAAACATCCAGACCAGCTGGGCCGTTGCGGCGTACAAAACCCAGGCGAAGCAGATGCCCGCAATGCTCCACCTGAAGGGAGCCAGGCGCCTGCGCCAGCGCGCGCGCCAGCTTTCCTGTGCCGTTTCCGCGCCTGAGGCCGGCGCGCGCACCCGCCCGACGAGATCCCGCATTCGCTGCGGCACGATCCATTCGATGAAGCGGTCGTCCAGCAGGAGGAAACCGAGGGAGAAGACAATGTAGTTCAGAAACGCATAGTTCCCGGTGAGGATGATGCTGATTTCAAAGGGAGCCACGATGAAAAACAGCACGATGCGAAACCGCCGGGGCAGAAAGAGGATCCAGCACAGCACCAGTTCGATGGCGAGCGTGTAGAAGACGGCCGAGGCGTGGAACCAATGGGGGAAATGCCCGACGTACCATCCGATCCACGTGGGCAGCGGAGCGTTCTGGTAATAATCGTCCATCGCCGTGAAGTGGCGCCACGAGTAATCGTGGCTCGCCATCTTCGCCACACCCGATTCGAAATAGATGCGGAACCATTCCCACCGCAGCAGGAAGAGGCTCGCGCGCGACGCCGGATGCGCCCGGCCCAGCCCCGGCTGGAATCCCGGCGGGGCAAAAAACAGCGCCAAGAAACCAGCTTCAAGGAGCATGCCGTCCGATTGATAGCCGGAAAAATCCTGGGCCGCGCTAACGAATGAAAGGAAGCAAACGAACGAGATCAGGAGGGCCGCGCGCGGCCAAATGTTGAATACGACGAGGATCGATGCGACCAGCCCGACCCAGGTGATCAGCATGAGCGCCCGGTCGCTCGAGCCAAACCACAGAAGCGTCGGCGCATACCAGAATCTCAGTCCGTGGATCGCCGCGAAAACCGCTTGCAGATAATCGCGTGCGGGCAGAATCCCGCTCGGCCCGAGCATCCCTTTGATCTGAAACAGGAGCGAATAAAACGCGGAGAAATAGATCAGCCCCAGCGCCCGGAGAAAAATCCATCGCGGCCAGAGATGCCCCGGGCGGTTTTCGCTCGGGATTTCAGGTCCGAGCAACCATTTCACCGCCGTCTCCAGCCAGAGCTCCATAGCCCGTGATTATACCGGCGCTGCTCGGGAAGGCTTATGCCGAAATTCGTGAAACGTCTGCGGCCTATCGCCGTAACGTCGCTTCACTGCCCTTCCCCGAGCGGGTCCGGCGGCTGTGGATTTTGAAGGCGAGAAAAAGCCGGCCAAGCGGGGACGGAGCCAAGGCCTTGGCGTCCTTCCACGAAATCGATCAGAAACTCCTGTACATTGAAGCGGAAGCCGTTCCTCGAACTTGCGAACCGCCCCGCCTGATGCGACCGGACGTAATCCCCAGCCGGCAGCAGGTGACGAGTCTTCTGCGTATCGGCCGGATACGGGGCAACGACCTCCGTGAGAATCTGCTGGCACAAGGCTGCGTCGCGGAGATGAAACATCACCTCGACGCGCTCGTAAACGTTGCGGTGCATCCAGTCCGCACTGCCGAGATAGATCTCGGTCTTGCCTCCGTTGCCGAAGACGAAGATACGGCTGTGCTCGAGGAAGCGTCCAATCACGCTACGAACACGGATCCGACTGCTCACTCCGCGCAGCCCCGGCCGCAGAGCGCACGCGCCGCGCACGATCAGCTCGATTTGCGCTCCGGCCTGCGAGGCCCGATATCAGGGGCGCAACGAAAAGCGGCGTGTACCTCGAGTGCTCGGAATAGGCCGTCAGATAGTTGAAAACGTGATGCACGGCCGAGGTGATGCGGGCGTCGCTCGTCAGCAGGCTCAGGTCGGTATAGAAACGCGCGGTCGAGGGGTTGTAGTTCCCCGTGCCCAGGTGCGCGTAGCGGCGAATCTGGCCGTCGGATTCGCGGCGCGCCACGAGCGCGAGCTTGCAGTAGTCTCTAGGCCGACGACTCCGTGAAACACCTGCACGCCGGCTTCCTGCAGGTTCCGCGCCCAGCGAATGTTGGACGCCTCGTCGAAACGCGCCTTCAACTCGACCACCACCGCGACTTCTTTTTTCGCGGCGGCTTCGATCAAGGCGCGGACGATGGGCGAGTTCTCGCTGGTGCGATAGAGCGTCTGCTTGATCGAAAGCACGCTCAGGTCCTGCGCCGAGCTGCTGGTCCACCGATTCCAAAAGGTTGCGCGATTCCTCTTCCTGAAGATAGAGGTTGCTGTTGCGCGTGACGCGGAATGCCGCGGCGGAGAGAATCTCGTACCCGTGGGAGAGCCGCTCGGCGAACGCGTGAACCACGTCGTGAAGGAACACGTACTCGACCGTTCCTGCCGGAGAAGGAACGAGCACGAGCCGGGGCAGAGCGCGCGGCACCGTCACGACTCCGAGATAGGTATGCGAGCCGCGCCGTTTGCGCCGGAGCAAGAAGGCGAGGCACAGCGCCTTGTTCAGGACGTGCGGGAAAGGATGCGCCGGATCAACCGTAACCGGCGTGAGGAGCGGCTCGACCGTGGTGGTATAGAAATTTTCGATGTACTCGCGGGCCGTAGCTCGTCGAGACCCCGGACGCGGATGGATTCGTCCGCCAGGGCCGGGACGAGCTCCTCCGTCCAACAGGCGTACTGCTCGTCTACAAAGCGGTGGATTCGCGAGGTCAGCTCCGTGAGGACTTGTTCCGGCGTGCGGCCATCTGGGCCAGGCTCGTGGTTTCCCTGTTCCACTTGCTGCAAAAGACCCGCCACGCGCACCTCGACGAACTCGTCCAGGTTGCTCGCTGTGATGGCGATGAACTTTACGCGCTCGAGCAAGGGGTTCGCCGGGTCCCGAGCTTCCTCGAGAACGCGCTCGTTGAACTACATCCAGGAGAAGTGACGATTGAAGAAGAGCGCCTGGTCGGGAATGCGGGTCTTTGCCATATGCGTCTGGGCCATGCGGGTCTTTGCCGTCCCTACCTCTGAGGCGGGCAAGGGTATACGGCGAGTGTTACGGCCATGTTACGACAGCCGCCAGCTTCGTCCCGAGGTTCCTAGTCTTGCGGGTAGGTATTAGGCAGAGAGCGCAGGTAGGCGATGATGGCGCGCGCATCCGCCTGATTCATGTGGTAAACGTGCATCGGCGGCTGGATGGGCAGCCCGTTTGGACCGATGCCCTTTTCGAGGATCTGCGCGCCTTGCTCGTCCGTAAACCCCGGAAAGCCGGCCAGGGCGGGCGCCCGCATCGACCAGTTTGTCATCGGATGCACGGGCGTGATCCAGATCGCCGCACCCTGAAGCTTTCGGGATTCATCGAGATTGCCGTTGGCATCCCGCGGCGTGTGGCACTCCTCGCACATGGCGATGTTTTCGACCAGATAGCGCCCGCGCTCGATATAGCCTTGCTGTGCGGGGGCCGTCGCGCCCTTCTGCGCAGCCTGAGCAGGATGTTCCCGCGAGAACAACTGCGAAGCGCCTATGCCAGCGGCCATGAGTACGGCCAGACAAACGGTCAAACGATGACTTGCTTTCATAGAGTCTCAGTCCTGGAGTTGAATTGGAACGCGGCCCGCTTTCGGAATTGATGGCCGGCACCGCTTGAACGCGAAAGTATCGCAAAAACGGGGTTCGCTGTCATTCCGTTTTTGATTCGGAGATGCGGACCCGCAATCCATCCGGAGCGGGCTGATCATGGTCCTGATGGCGGGAAGCGGAAAGCCGCGCAAGCGCCCATCGGGCATGATCGGCGACGGTCGCATCTTCCGAAGAGGCAAGGCGATCGAGCAAGCGAACGACGCGGGGATAGGCCGGTTGATCCGGCGCGATCGAGGAATTTCCGAGAGCCACACAGGCGTTGCGCACAAGGCCGCGCCATTTGGCCCGTTTGACCGCACTCCCGCGAAACACGGCGCTGAATTCCTGCTGCGAAAGCGAGGCGAGCCATTCGAGTTCCGGCGCGAAGAGCGTTTCGCGCGGCTCGAACGCGGCGAGTCTCGTCGCGGGAGCCTTGCGATTCCATGGGCACACGTCCTGGCAGATGTCGCAGCCGATGACGTTGCGACCCATCTGCTGGCGGAACTCTTCCGGAATCGCGCTGCGCAGCTCGATGGTCAGATACGAGATGCAACGCCGCGCGTCGAGGACGTAGGGTGCCGGGAAGGCTTGCGTGGGGCAGGCGTCCAAGCAGCGAGTGCAGCTTCCGCAGAGGTCGGCCGGAGGCGGCTCGCCTGGCGCGAGCGTGGGCTCCAAAGCGAGAGTTGTGACGATGACTCCAAGGAAGAGCCAAGAGCCGAGCTGCGAGTTGATCAGGCAAGTATTTTTCGCGAGCCAGCCCAGACCGGCATGCTTCGCGGCGACACGCTCGACGATCGGGCCCGTGTCGACATAGGCGCGCGCTTCGAAAGGCTCCGGGAACTGCGCGCGCATTTCCGCGATGAGGACGGCGAGCTTCTGCCGGATCACTTCATGATAGTCATCGCCCCAGGCGTAGCGCGAAATCAGTCCCCATGGGCCTCGCGGTGACTCGCCCTTTGCGCCGGCGGGAAGCTGCGCCGATGCCGGCTGCGCCGAGTTGTAGTTGAGCGCAACGACGATCAGGCTTCGCGCTCCTTGCAGAACCGACCGCGGATCGGCGCGACGGGGGTCCTGAAGGTACTTCATCTCGCCAGCAAAGCCCCGCGAGAGCCACTCCGGCAGGCGGCAGAGCTCCTCTAGCTCTTTGGGGGCCACGGGTGCCACGCCGCAGAGATCAAAGCCGACGGTGCGGGCTCGCTCGCCAATCCACCGAGTTCGCTCGGCCGGAGTCATGGCCTCATCATGCCTCACGAGACGCCCGCGGACAAAAGAGTTCCCAGCACTCGCAGCGATTGGGACGCGTGCGGCGCGTTTTGCTGTTCTCGTTCAGAATGATTGGTGACACTCGGTAGAGTGTCGCCATGCAAATTCGATGGGGGAAGGTGCCCAAAGCGCGAGAGCTCTCGCGCTTTGGG
>JBEKBY010000012.1:0-87621 GCA_050015155.1 Candidatus Acidiferrales bacterium
CGAGCGCCGATCCTTCTCCGGCCGGCTCTACTCGACCGAACGCGCCCTCTGGAAGCTCAATTGGTTCCTGCGCGATTTCGGCTATGACATGGAACTCCTCAGCCAGGATCAGATGGATGAGAAGGCCCTGATCAACCTTCGCGGTGTCGTCAGGACCACACATGTAACCCTGAACGGCCATACTTTTCAGAACCTCGAAGCCTTCGCCCCAGCAGCCGAGTGGGAAGAACTCTCCCATTCAGAGGCCAGCGATACTCAGGCACAGGAACATCGATGATCTACAGCTATACCCAGATCAGCCATTACCTGCGCTGCCCCCGCAGCTATCGATACCGCTATCTCGATGGCTGGCGTGAGAAGGACACCCGGGCTGCCATGGTCTTTGGCCGTTGCTTTGAGAGGGCTCTCGGGGCTTACTTCGAGCAACGGGACTCGACCGCGGCACTGTTTAAGGAATGGGAGGCCTCCCGTGACAGTCCATTTCAATACCGGAAGGGGGAATCCTGGGATCGGCTCCTTCATCAGGGAGTCCATCTTCTAGAGAAGTTCGTACGGGAGGATCGTGTCTGTGTCCCGTGCCCTAAGGAGAACCTGCAGCTTAAGATCACTCGGACCCTCGAGCGAGGCAATGAGTTCGTTTCCTATATTGACGCGATCGGTGAACTCGATGGCAAGCGCTGCCTGATCGACTGGAAGACTACGACCAGCCGGTATTCAGAGGAACCGGAAGGGCTTCTGTCCCTCGATCCACAGCTTACTTGCTATTCATGGGTCAGCGGCATCCCAGATGTCGCTCTCGTCGTGTTCGTCCGCAAGCAGCTACCCGAGATCCAATACCGGAAGACCACCATCTCAGACGAACAACGCAACGATTTTGGTCGTCTGGTGGAGACGACCATCCATCAGCTGGAATCGGGGCAGTTCTCCCCGCACAGCGGGATCCGCTTCCCTCAGAACGGTTGTGTCAGCTGCCCTCATCTGGGCCTCTGTCTTGATAACCAGCAACTGATTGACACGAACCTGATCCGTCGGCCGGGAGCGAGCGACCTTGATTGGCTTGACGAGCTTGTGGACTAACGGAGTGCCGATGGTAGCGCCGAAACTCAATCGCCGGCGGGCTCTGCTTGTTCTAGACAAGATCGACGAGATCCTGGCCTGGGAAAAGACGAAGGAGCAAGAGCGGGATGTGCGGTTTGTCGAGCTGGGGCAGTATCTTTGCGAAGTTCGGGCGGGGCAGTTCTGGAGGCTGGAGAACCTGAAGTCGTTTGATGAGTTCCTTGAAAAACGCTTCCCGGAGTCGCGTCGGAAAGCCTACTACCTGATGGCCATCCACGAGAATCTGACACGAATCCCGAAACCACGTCTCAGGGAGGTGGGCTGGAGCAAGGCGGCGGAGATGGCCAAAGTCGCGCGCAGGGACGGGAAGGACTTCGATTGTGCAACCTGGTTGCACAAAGCCAATGAGCTACCGAAAGAGGAGTTCAAGCGGGAGGTGGAACGGCACCTGACCGGGCAGGAGACAGAACCCTGGGAACTCATCTACTTCAAGCTGTACAAAAGCCAGCTGCCAGTGATCGAGCAGGCCCTTGAAACAGCGGCCCTGATGCTGGGAAGTGATAAATCGAGAGGCTACATGCTGGAGATGATTTGCGCTGATTTTCTGGCGGGGGCAAATCTCGACAGCGGAAATTCTGACGCCCTAATGCTCTCTTTGGATCGGCTCTTTGATGCCCTCCCGCAGACCAAGAGGCAGGAATTCCTAGACAGAGCGCGGATGACTGTATGAACTCCGTCCGCCCCAGACGACCGCGGCTGAAGCTTGATCGATGTTCTTACGAGACCTTACACGGACAGGTGCTGCGGCGAGATGGCTGGCGCTGTCAATTCTGTGGATCGCTGCGTGGTCTTCAGGTTCATCATATGCAATCGCGCAGTTTACTCGGTGATGATGCAGAGGAAAATCTGATCACTCTATGCGCTCGGTGTCACAGACCAGCCCATTTACGATAACTAGTGATGGATGATTTCACGGATTGTCGGGCCGCTCTGGAAAGCGCAGTCAGCATAGTCAGAAACCAGAGTTTCAACCGGAATTTCCGATTTAGCATCGGTGGTCGTTATTGGGGGTTCCTATCGGTCATGGTCATCTCCTTCTGCTGACCCGAGAGGAGTGCACTCCGCCTGCCAAAGACGCGTTCTAACCGAGACCGCACCAACTGATTGAAGACAGAAGAGCTTTGCTTGGGGAGACTGCGGTCCCTTGACCGATCACGAAAGCCAAGTACCAGCATCCGCATCTGCTGCTGCCACCTGCGATCAGGATATCGGGCACTGGATCTGAGTGCGGTTGCAGAAGAGCGGCAAGTCGCGTAGTATCTGAGGCGCGGGGTGGAGCAGCCTGGTAGCTCGTCGGGCTCATAACCCGGAGGTCGTCGGTTCAAATCCGACCCCCGCAACCAGCTATCTTATGCAAATACAAGGGCTTCCATTTTTCGAAATGGAAGCTCTTTTTGTTGACTGGCAGTTAAGATGACAGAATTCCTGAAGCACCTTGAGCGGAACGCAGCGAAGAAAGAAGCGAGGCATTGAAGTGGCGGAAAGCGTCAAGCCCGGCTTGCGGGATTTCGAGCGAGCAAAGCAATGGCCGCAGTTTCCGTCTTGCGAATAGGCTTGAATCCCATGGTTTACCGTTGCACGTGGAAACGAGAAACCATGGCCGCAAGGCGAGGCCGACAAAGCAGGGCATACATTTCGTCCGTCCGAATCACCAATTCTAGTGCGCCGGGCCGAGGACTTCGCGAACCTTGCCAGCCAGGTCGTCCGGACTGAACGGCTTTTCGATGAACTGCGTGCCGGGGTCGAGGACGCCAATGTTGACGGCGGCGTCTTCGGAGTAGGCCGACATGTAGAGAACCTTCATGTCCGACCGGAGTTCGGCCAGGCGCTCGATGAGTTCGCGTCCTTTCATTCCGGGCATGAGCACATCCGTGAGCACGAGATCAATCGCCTCCCCGTGACGCTGCATGAGCTGGATGGCGTCGGCAGCGCGGCTGGCCTCGATGACGGTATAGCCCTGGATCTTGAGGAACTCGCGTGTCATGCGACGGACGGCGTCGTCATCTTCCACCACCAGAATGGTTTCGGCGCCGCGTACGGACGGAGAAATCGTTTTCGGAACTTCCAACGGTTCGAGGGGGGCTTCAACGCGCGGAAGATAGATCTCAACGACCGTGCCCTGGCCGATCCTGCTCGAGACCGTGACGCAGCCACCGCTCTGTGTGACAGTCCCGTAGACGCTTGCCAAGCCCAACCCGGTACCTTTGCTGATGTCCTTCGTAGTGAAGAAGGGCTCGAACACGTGCGACAGAGTTTCACCATCCATGCCGTGTCCCGTATCGCGCACCGCGAGCTTCACGTGCGGGCCGGCGCGAGCCGCCAAGTGGCGATGGATCCAACTCTCATCGAGATCGAAGTTCGTGGTCTGAATCGTCAATTCGCCACCATTCGGCATGGCATCCCGGGCATTGAGAACGAGATTCATGATGACCTGTTCCATCTGAGCGGAGTCGGCCCTCACGCGACCCAGTTCGGAGTCGAGGTCGAGAACGAGATTGATATCGTCACCTAGCACCGGTGGCAGGAGCTCCTGAACCTGCGCGACGAGAGTATTGAGGTCCAGTACGCGCAACTGAAGCACCTGCTTGCGGCTGAAGGCTAAGAGGCGCCGCGTAAGGGACGAAGCCCGATCCGTGGTTTTCAAGATCTCGCTCAAGGCGCGGTGCAGCGGACCATCGGAACCAAGCCTCCGCAGCGAAAGGGCGGCATGGCCGCGGATCACCATGAGCAAGTTGTTGAAATCGTGGGCAACGCCACCGGCCAACCGACCGACGGCCTCCATCTTCTGCGCCTGACGCAACGCTTGCTCGGCTTGCGCACGGCCGGCGATTTCTTTTTCCAGCTCTTTGTTCGCAGCGGCGAGTTCCCGGGCGTGGAGCCACGCCGTTTCCGCGAGATAAACGATGAAGGCGAGCAGGGCCGCCATCAGGATGCCTCCGACAAACACGACATTCGGGAGGGGCGAGAGCGCATCGGAAAGAGTTCCGGCCTTCGGCCACACGTGCACGCGCCAAGTCAACTGCTGAATGCGGGCATCTGCCATTTGCGCCCAGGACGCATCCCGCGGCGCGAGGTCCGCTCCCTGGCTGTAGACCTTCTCGTCGCCATCGTAGACGGTCACCCAGTAGTTCTGCCCAACGCCCTGGAGAATCGGGGAGAGTAGATTCTGATACTGGAGCACGCCGAGGAGAAAACCGCTGAGTCTTCCATCCGCATACACGGGTACGCACACCAAGAAACCACGGCCGCCCTGTCGCAAGTCGATGGGGCCCGTCGCCTGCGCACTTCCACTGACTTCGGCAGCCCGCAGTGCAGCACTCCGGCGGTCGTCGGCGGTCAGGTCTGCGCCCAGGTCAGCTTCGCTTTCGTTCTGCGGCGTTACCCAGCGCACATGGAAAGTAGGGTCCACCCACTCGACAGCTCGATAAGCTGGATAGCCACTCGTGGCGAGACCCACGTCGGCTTCCATGCCGGCGTCATCCGGCCGGCCGCGAGCCTTCCAGCGCCCCGCCAGGTGCTCCAGTGGAAGAACCCGCGCTTTCAGTTCCGCCTCGATCTCGGACCTCACGAACGAGGCCTGTTCACCTGTCGCCGCCTGAATCTCCGCACGCCTGTGGGAAATCAACAATTGCCAGAAGGTAAGAGCAGCCACAAAAGCAATGAGGAAAAAGAAAGCTGGCAACAACAGCCGGTCCGTGACTTTCCAGAGCATCTTGGTCGTCGTAAGACACCCCGATTTCATCTACATGGACTGGCCAAAGATGAATTTGAACGAGCGCATCTCCGCCTAAGTCCCCCCGGAGTACAAGCACGTTCGTTACCGGACGCCAACGCGATTGTGGTCTGGATCGGGTCGACTGCGCCGGTATCCCTTTACTTTGCTAGCCGTTGGTGCGACGTACTGGTTCGGCGTTCGCGCGTGGGTGTTCTCAAGGCGCGGGCGTCCACGATTGTGAACATCAGGCCTCAGCGCGCAGGTCATTTTTGTGAACCCAAACTCGGCCCAGATCACCAAGCTCTCAAATGCAGTGCGATTGCCAACACGACCAGGATTAGAACCAGCGCAACGAGGCCCCTCTCGATGAGTTCATGCCGAGGAGGTAGGCGCATACACACGTGCCCAGAACTGGCCAGAGCTTGTTGAACGGGGATCTGGCCGAGATCGGTGGGCGCATAGAATACAACAAGCCGAGAGACGCGTCGAGAAGAAATATGAGTTTCCCGCACCCCTGGTTCGCGTGCGGTCGCTCAACTCGAAAAATAGTTCGCCATTCGCGGCAGGCGCGCCTATTTTTTTTCAATCCTCCACAGCCTGTATGAAAAATACAGGCTGGGGCTGCATGCGTCGAGTTCGCGAATGTCGGCTCGAATTTCATGCAATGGCTGCTCAAGCTGGCGCGTCCAGATGCCGCTCAAAACTGGCTATAGGCGATGTTCTCGAACGGAGAGACCGCATCGGACGCGGAGTGTACGTCGCAAATTCCATTCATCGAAGTCTGATCCGAGCTGTAAAAGGCGTCGCACGCATCCGTATTCCAATCCTTCTGTTTCGTGATGGGATCGGTCGGAACGGCGCCGATGTACCTGTAATCGACCAGGTCCTGAAGCGAACTTGGCGGGACGTTCCGATCGCGAGTGTAGTCCTGAATCGCGTGGCGCATGACGTCGAGATCGTGATGGAGAGCGGCTTCCCGGGCGTGGATCACCGTCTGGTAGTAGCCTCCGGCCGCCAGTGAGGCCAGGATCAGCATGATCGTGATGACGATCATCAGCTCGAGTAGTGTGAAACCGCGCTGCGCGCGGCTTCTTTGCCTTGTCTCAGCCCTCATCCTGTCCAGCGTTATCATCTGACTTGCCCAATTTCGCCAACGAACGCGGCTACCAATCCGAGTACTTGGTCCCGTCGAGTCCGGTAGCCTGGGACTTGCTGTAGACATCGAAAACGTCCTGGCCTCCCCAGGAAGTAGCGTCCGGGTCGTCCTGCACGGAGCGCAGGCCCCAATCCGTATTCCCCGTCATAGGATCGACAGGAATCTCCCGCAGGTAGCGAATCCGTTGGCTCTGTCCACTCTGCCCGGTCTGAATCCCTTGCGTGGTCATTTGGACGCCATTCTTTAGAGTTTCCAGGTCAGGCGGATAGTTTTCAGTTCCGGCCCGCACTTGAAATTTCCCCTTTTCGGCGTCGTCGTGGTAACGG
This sequence comes from Candidatus Acidiferrales bacterium, assembly GCA_050015155.1. Lineage (GTDB taxonomy): Bacteria > Acidobacteriota > Terriglobia > Acidiferrales > UBA7541 > Palsa-295. Next base: position 6,314 of record JBEKBY010000012.1, read on the forward strand.
TCAATCGCGTCGCGCATTTCGCGCAAATCGTATCGCAGCGCCTCTTCGCGGTGGCGGATCAGCGTGACCCGCTCGAGGGGAAGCGCGACGGTGGCCAGAATCACGAGGATCGAACAAGCGATGATGAGTTCCAGAAGCGTGAAACCCCGATTGAAGCGCCGCGGACTTCCGAAAACGCCCTCGCACCTGGTCCGGGAACTCGCTGAGCCACGACGAAACCGCTTCATGGTCAGCCTCATTGCACCTGGATCGCGGCTTCCCCGGAAACCATGGGAATCGTTTGTTGCTGGGAATTGTGCCCGTTGACCTGGAGGACCTGAAGCGCCGTATTCCCCGGCGCGATGCCGCGGACCACGATCCCGAGCAGCGTGCCCGATCCGTTCACGCCGGGCGTATTCGGCTGGCGCGTGGCGGAAACAATCACTTCGCCGCGCTGCGGGTCTATTCGCTGCACGATCGCAATCTCCTGCGTCCCGCCGGAGAGGAAGCCGCCGTCGCGAATCTCCTCCACCTGCACCACGGCCGGATTGTAGTGAATCAACAGCGGAATCGAGTAAAGGTCGGTCACGTTCGAAACCGCCAGTCCCAGCGTGGTCCGGTCGCCCACGTGCAGTGTCGTGTTGGGCGGATCGAAATGAAGCTGAGCGGCCGGAGCTCCCACCGATTGCGGATTGGTTTGAGCGGACGGGAGAGGAGGCGGCGCGACGGATGACAGGGGCGAAGATGGCCCTTCCGCACCTTCCCGGTATACTCGGGCGTTCGAATCCGTACCCGCGGCCAGCGTTCGCAGATTCTCCGCGGAAATCGACGGGAACCGCAGGATGTGCGGCGTCATGACGATCAGAACCTCGCTCTCCATGATCTGATTCTGGTTGTCGGAGAAGAGATACCGCAGGAGAGGAAGCTGCCCCAGGCCGGGAATTCCATTGATGTTCTTCGTGTCCGTGCGCTCGATCAGCCCGCCGAGGACGCTCACTTCGCCATCCTTCAATCTGATGTCGTGCTCGACCTTGCGCTGGCCGATAACAGGCTGGTTGATTCCGCCGATGCTGCTCGTGCTGTCGATCTCTGACACCTCGACCGAGACCTTCATGCTAACGTCGCCGTCCGGATGCACGCGGGGCTGCACTTCGATGTTCACGCCCACGTCGATATACGTGAACTGCGTGTTCACCAGGGGATTGACTACGCCCGCCCCGCCGCCGACTCCCACTCCGACTCCGGCCTGAAAGCTCCCTGTGGCAACAGGCACGCGCTCTCCGACCTTGAGTGTTGCCTTTTCTCCGTCGCTCACGCGGACCTCGGGATCCTGGATGATTTTCGTCCGGCTGTCCGTGAGTATGGCATTTGCCGTCGCGCCCGGTAGCGTCAGACTGTAGTCCGCACTGGAGATGTTCTTTAGGTTATTCAACGTGATTTGGGTTCCGGTGGTACTGGTAGTTGTGGTGGAAGTCGTCGAAGTGCTCGAGCTGTTAGGTTGCACCGAGGTCCTCGGCGTAAACGCAAGCGTCACGCTTTGGCCCGGCAGGATTCCCAGGTCGCGCAAGTAATTCACGTTGGCTGTCAGCACCTGCACGTGAATCAAAACCTCGGGTTTGGCCTTGTCGATGTCGCGGATGATCTTGGAAGCAAGCGCCAGTTTATCCGGAGTGTCGCGGACCACGATCGCGTTCTGCGAGTTCACCTGTTGGATGCGGCGCAGGTCGAGGAGCTGCCGCAACCCGGTCACGACCTCCGTTAGATCCTGCGGCGTGAGCGTGTTTGAAAGATAGAATGTCCGCACTTCCTCGTCTTCGATGTCCCTGCGCTTCTGCGGATTGTCCGGCGCCACGAAAATGACGCTGCTCGACAGGGGCTTCCAGAATGCCTTGCTCTGGAGCGCTACGTCATCGAGCGCTTGCTCGAGCGTGACGTTCGGGAGTTCGGCCGAAATCCGCCGTGAGGTGAAATCCGGGTCGAAAATGACGCTCAGGCCCGCCAGCTTCGCGATCGTCTCGAAGACGACGCGGGCGTCGTTCGTCATCTTCAAATTGATCGGTTCCTGCGAAATCGGCTTCAGCTCGGGTGGCGCCGCGAGCAGGTCCGTATCGTCCGCCGGATTCGGATTGATCGTTTTGGGGGATTGTGCGGCAGCCTTCGCCGCCAGCAGATCCGTCGTGTGCTTCAATTGCTGATCGGCGGCGGCATTCGACGGGTCGATCGCCTGGGCTTTCTGGAACTCCGCGAGCGCCAGTTGCAACTCGCCCTTGTCGAGGGCTTTCTGGCCTTGTTCGAGGTGGAACTGGCCGGCCGCAAAGCGGGTGTGGGTCTCGCGAAGCTTGTATTCGGCGTTCGTGGGGTCGGCGCGGAGGGCGCGTTCGTAGTGGACCAGGGCCGTGTCGTAGTCCTGGAGGGATTCCGCCTTGCGACCGGCATTGTAATCTTCATTATCTACCTTGGGGCAGCCGATGAGGAGAATCGCGGCGGACACCAGGATTGGCATATAGGCTTTGCGGCGCAACGATGATCCCTCAGATCGCAAGAAGTTTAGCACTGGGGTTAGGATGCGGCAAGGAACCGCCCCAGTTGCCGGACCATTTGGTTACCACAAATCTCGAAGCGCCGCATGAAAGGCTTGTGAAAGTTATCGACCGCGGCAGTCCCGGAACTTCGCGGGATGTCGTCGCTTGCGGGCAGTTGCGCGTGGCGGCTATGATAGCGGACCTGTGAAATCCGCGACAAAAAAGGCCCAATACGAAGGCGTAAAGATTGTCGCCCAGAACCGAGCGGCATCTTATAACTACCACATCCTCGATAAGCTCGAGGCCGGTCTGGTCCTGGTCGGCACCGAGGTCAAGACCCTCCGGGAGGGCAAAGGGACGCTGCGCGAAGCGTACGCCGAGCTTCGCGCCGGGGAGGCTTGGCTGATAAACTGCCACATTCCGGAGTACCTCCCCGGCGGATCGCGGAACCATGACCCGCTCCGGAAGCGTAAGCTGCTGCTCAACCACCGGGAAATCGAGCGGCTCGTCGTCCAGACGCAGCAAAAGGGCATGACGATCGTCCCGCTCAAGATCTACTTCCGGGACGGCATCGCAAAATGCGAGCTGGCGGTGGCAAAGGGCAAGAAATTTCACGACCGCCGCGAAGCCGAAAGGCAGAAGGAAGCGAAACGCGAGGCCGATGAAGCGATCTATCGCTCTCGGCGGCGATGAAAACGAAAGGAAGACATGCAGATCCAACTCGAGACTCAGCCGTACGCTTCGATCCAGGCCGACGCCCTGGTTACATACGTTTTCGATAAAGAAAACAAATTCGACGGAGTCCTCGCCGATATCGATCGCACGATGAACGGCCGCCTCGGCTCGCTCGTCGCCAGCGGCGAGCTGACCGGCAAGTCCCTTGAACTGGTACTCGTCCATTTCCCGGAGGGCCTGGCCGCGCAGAGGCTGCTTCTCGTTGGCGCGGGCAAACCGGACAAATTTGCCGTTTCCGACCTCCGGAAGATTGCCGGGACGGCGGTGCGCCATCTGAAGTCGCGCGGCGTGAAAACGCTTGTATTCCTCACGCGTGAAGGCGAGCGCGGGCCCGCGGCCGCACAGGCCGCCGTCGAAGGATTGATCGTCGCCGACTTCGAATCGGATAAATACCGCACCGACAGGAAAGACCGCGACATCCAGTGCGTCTCGCTTGCCGGATTCGACGCGGGCCTCGGATCGAATCTCACGGCCGCGATCGACCACGGCCGTATCGTCGCCGAATCGCAAAACTTCGCGCGCGATCTGATCAATGAGCCCTCGAACCGCCTGACGCCGCGCATGCTCGCCGCGCGTGCGGAGGCCATGGCAAAGGAAGCCGGCCTCGGAATCGAAATCCTCGACGAACGAAAAATCGCCGACCTGAAAATGGGTGCGCTGATTGGCGTAGCCCAAGGAAGCGTCGAGCCGCCTCGCGTCGTCGTCGTGCGCTACACGCCCGAGAATCCACGGCCGGGCGCGCCGGTGCTGGGGCTGGTCGGCAAAGCCGTCACGTTCGACACCGGCGGAATCTCGATCAAGCCCGCAGCCAACATGGAGAAGATGAAGTACGACATGGGCGGCGGCGCCACGATGCTGGGCGCGATGCGCGCCCTCGCCGCGCTCAAACCCTCCGTTTCCATCATCGCTGTGATTCCCGCGACAGAGAACATGCCCGGCGGGCGCGCACAAAAGCCCGGCGACGTGCAGGTGGCGATGTCGGGAAAAACGATCGAAGTGATCAACACGGATGCCGAAGGACGGCTCATCCTCGCCGATGCGGTTTTCTACGCGCGCCAGCTCGGTTGCACGCACCTCATCGACGCGGCCACGCTTACGGGTGCAATCGAAGTCGCGCTCGCGAATGTGCATGTCGGCGCGTTCGGCACGCCGCGCGAATATCTCGACCGGTTTCTCGAAAGCGCCAAGGCCGTGGGCGAAAAAATGTGGCCGATGCCGATGGACGACGAATACGAAGAGATGATCAAGAGCAACATCGCGGACATTCGCAACACAGGCAGCGGCAAAGGCGGTGGCGCGAGCACGGGCGCGTGGTTCATCAAGGAGTTTGCGGAAGACACTCCGTGGATCCACCTCGACATCGCCTCGACCTGCTGGGTGGATGAAGGGCGCCCGTGGCTTGCTAAAGGACCCACCGGCATTGCTATCCGGTCGATCGTCGATTTTGCATTAAAGATGTAGAGGCACGGCGTCACATCTTCTCCGGGGCGGTGATGCCGAGCACGCCGAGTGTCGTCACGAGTTGCTCGCGCACGAGCGATGAAAGGCGCAGCAGAAATGCGCGCTTCTCCGCATCCTCTTCAGACAGGATGTGGTGCTTGTGGTAGAAGACGTTGAACGCCTGGGCCAGCTCGAAGGCATAGTGCGCGAGGAACGCCGGCTCCTGGGAGCCTACGGCCGTATCCACTCGCTCGTCGAGCGAGCCTGCCAACAGCGCGAGGTCCCACAGATCATCGCCTGAAGGTATCGCCAGGAACTTCGCCGCATCGATTTCACCGCGGTCGATCCGGAGCAGGTTCGCCGCATCCACGTCGTTCAGCCGGTCCGCACCCTTGCGCACGATTCCGTTCACGCGCACGACGGCATATTGCACGTAGGGCCCCGTCTCGCCTTCGAAGCTCAGCGCGTCCTCGAAATCGAAGGCGATGACGGTCGAACGCGTGAAGCGCAACAGGAAATAGCGCAGCGCGCCGATGGCAACAGCGTGGGCGATTGCGGCGCGGTCGGATTCGGGCGCATCCGGGTGGCGCGAATCGACCTCCTTGCGCGCGCCCGCTTCGAGCTCGTCGATAAGATCGTCCGCCTTCACCCCCTGGCCCTTGCGCCCGCTCACTTCGATGTAGGGCTTCTTGGCGTCTTCGACGGGAATTTCGTAGCCCATCTCCCGGGCGCAGCGGGGCGTGAGCGCAACGACGTTGTAGGAAAAATGCCGCAGATGATCGGCTTCTTCGGTATTGCCCAGCGCACGCAGCCCTGCGACGACGACTTGCTGCGGATAGGCCTGGCGCGAATCGATTACGTTGAAGACTTCCTTCGCATGGCCGAATGACGGCGCACCGGATTCACCGGAATCGCTTGCGGTCGTCCATGCCTCGTGGCCGTCCGGATGTCTGTGGAAGCGGCGGTAGTGGAAATCGCGGCCGAGCAGTCCGAACTTCCACAGATGGTACGCGATGTCTTTCCCGACGTAGGTGACGGTGCCGTTCGACCGGACGATGATCTTGGCTTCAGCCAATTCCGCCGGCTCTTCTTCCCCGGCAGGAGTCTCTTTGTCTGAAGGGAGCTGCATCACCCAGCAGCCCGCGTTCTTTCCCGAAGTCGCGTACTGGATTGCGCCGCGCTCTTTTAGCATCGCGAAAGCGGCGTCCCAGAATTTCAGGTGCAGGATTTCGCTTTCGCGCGAGAGCAGGTCATAGTCGATGCCGAGCCGGTCGAGCGTTTTCAAGTGGCAGAGCACGATGGCCGTCGACACGACCTCCGCCAGTTGCGCGGCTTCGCCGTGGCCTTCTTCGATGTCCTTTAGCGTTTGCGAGCGGAGATCGAGGCGAGACTTGTCTTCTACAAGCCACTGCGTGACGCGCGTGTAGAGATCCCAGCAGAGATAGTCGAATTTCGGCGCGGCAGCAAGCGCGCGGACATCGTCGGTCGACTTTTTTTCCAGATGCAGAAACCCGAGGACGACGTCGGCGACCTGCACTCCCGTGTTGTCGATATAGTTGTGCACTTCGACGGGCCGTCCCGCATGGCGCAAGAGCCTGCAAAACGTGTCTCCAAGGACGGCGTTGCGGAGGTGGCCGATATGCGCGGCCTTGTTCGGATTCACGCTGGTGTGCTCGACCATCACCTTGGGCGCGTCGGCACTCGGCGCAACTGCTTCGCGCCCCGATTCCTCGCAGGCCGCCCCGAAAAACGCCGCGCGATCCAGAAACGCGTTCAGGTATCCGCCGCCCGCGACCTCAACCCGGGCGACACCGGGAATCGGCTTCAGCGAATTCGCGATCTCTTGGGCCAGAGCGCGCGGCGGCTTTTTCAGCCGTTTCGCAAGCTCGAAGCAGACAGGCGAAGCCACTTCGCCCATCGAAAGCTTCGGTGGACGCTCGGTCACGATCGGCACGTCCGTTTTGTAGCGCTCGCGGATGTGATGCGCGAGCGCCCTGCGAATGCGGTCCTCGACCGTTTTATACAAGCGGCTCCTTATGTCGAGTGAATCCGGCGATTATAGAGAAGGCTGGGAAGGCCGTCAAAACTGCCCCTCTCATATTTTGGCCATTAGAACGAGTCGCCATCCTTTGTTTACAGTGAGATAGCCTGGATTCTAATAATTGGATTTTGCCATTAGAAAATGGGAGATTGGCCGGAGGTGGGCTAGAGTGGTGGGGCCCGAACCGCCGAGGCAAACCTCGGGGGTCGAACGCGGCGGGCCTTCGCCGCTCAGGGCAGGCAGGCCGCCGCGCCTCGGGAGGCTTCAACGACGCCCTAGTTTTGACCAAAATGTCCATCGTCCCATGCTAGGACGAGGGGCGAGGAATGCAAGCAGAAAGGCCTGTGGACTTTGGGGAAGTAGAGCGCGGAGAGAAAGTCGGCGCGGCCTCGGGGCTTCGACAAACCGTCACTTTGCGCGCTTGCCGGCGGCGTGGAGCGCTTTGAGGATCAGCGCCACGGCCACAAGCAATGAGGTAACCGCGTTGGCCCAGACTACGGCGGCGGCGTGTAGCAGCAGGCCGTAGACCAGCCAGAGAAGAATGCCGGTGAGGTAGAGAAACAGCATGGGATAGGAAAGATCGTGCCCGCCCTGCCGTCTGATCTTCAGGATTTGCGGAATGAAAGCGATTGTGGTGCATACGGCTGCGGCCGTCCCAACATAAGCGATAGGTCCCATTTGCTCTCCCGATGATCCACCATGGACCAAAGGACTACTTCTTTGGTCATTTGACAGCGGTTGAAGGCCAGAATAGTATCGTTTTCTTGCAGCTCCACAGCAGCGCAAATCATCCATGGATCAATTCAGCTCCTCAAACGACAAGCCGAAGTTTTACCTGACCACGCCGATTTACTACGCGAATTCGCGGCCGCACGTCGGGTCGGCGTACACGACGATCGTGTGCGACGTGATCGCGCGGTACAAGCGGATGTGCGGATACGATGTCGCATATCTCACGGGGACGGACGAGCACGGCGTGAATATCGAGCGCGCCGCCGAGAAGCTGGGAATCACGCCACAAGAGCTCGTCGACAACAACGAAAAGATTTTTCGCGATTTGTGGAAGCTACTAGGAATTACGACGACGGGATTCATTCGCACGACTTCGCCCGAACATGCGCGGGCGGTCCAGACGCTGGTGCGGCGCACCATGAAGCGCACACCCGACGCGATCTACAAGGCGAAATACGAAGGACGATACTGCATTTACGACAATCTGTACGTGAGCGACACGCCGGAGCCGGCGAATTGCCCGACGTGCGGGCGGCCTGCGGAGCTGATTTCCGAGGAGAACTATTTTTTCCGGCTTTCGGCCTACCAGGACAAATTGCTCGAACTCTACCGGAGCCAGCCTCAATTCGTGCAGCCGGATTTCCGGTTGAACGAGGTGAGGAGCTTCGTCGAAAGCGGGCTCAAGGACGTGTCGATTAGTCGCAAGACGATCAAATGGGGCATTCCGTGGCCGGGCGATCCGGAGCATGTGTTTTACGTCTGGTACGATGCGCTGACGAGCTACATGAGCGGGATCGGATACGGCGAAGGCGAAAAAGGCAGCGCCGAGTTTCAGAAATACTGGCCCGCTGACCTGCACATGATCGGCAAGGAGATCGTTCGTTTTCACGCGGTCTATTGGCCGGCGTTTCTGATGGCCGCGGAGCTGCCGCTGCCGAAGCAGATTTTCGCGCACGGTTGGCTACTTTTCGAGCAGGAGAAGATGAGCAAGTCGAAGGGCAATGTCGCGTATCCCGAACCGATTGTGAAGGTGCTGGGTAACGACGCGCTGCGGTATTACCTGTTGCGTGAGACGGTGTTCGGTCAGGACGGGAATTTTTCGCGTGAGGCGTTGATTACGCGTTACAACGCGGACTTGGCGAATGGACTTGGGAATCTGGCGAGTCGCACGCTTACAATGATAGGAAATTATTGCGGCGGTATTGTTCCAGATCCCCATCCCACGGCCGACGTCGAAAACTTCGAAAGTGGCAGCTCTTATGCGGGTGGTCGAGTCCCAGGGCCCCTGTTCCTAAACGCACCCGGTGTTCAGGAGATTTCTTCGAGAGCACATCTCGACACAATTCGTAACTCCTATGCCCAATTCGAGTTCTCGGGTGCGTTGACAATTGTCTGGGGTTTGGTAGAGCTGGTAGACAAATTTCTTGTGCTCGAAAAACCGTGGACATTGGCTCAAGATTCGGCCCAGCGTGAGCGACTGGAACAGGTATTGTTCGTCGCCGTGGAATCGCTGCGCATTATCTCCGTTCTTGCGCATCCAGTGATGCCCGAGGCGACGCAAAGGATTTGGGAACAGCTCGGTCAGAAGGGGAAACTGGCAGACGTTCGAATCGACCAGTTGGAGTGGGGCGGGCTGAAGCCGGGAACCACGATCAGGAAGCCGGAGGCGGTATTCCCGCGAGCGGACAAGAAAGAGGTATCAGAAAGGATTGAGGCGATGGAAAACGAGATACGGCATCCGGGGAACGTACAGCCTGCGGAAGGAGCGTCCGCGGCGGGGGCGGCTGCCGCAGCGGCAGGCGCACCTGCAAGCGCGAAGATCGCGATCGAAGATTTTGCGAAGGTCGAACTGCGCGTCGGTGTCGTGAAGGCGGCGGAGCGAATTCAGGGCGCGGACAGGCTGCTGAAGGTGCTGGTGGACATCGGCGACGAGGTTCGTCAGGTGCTCGCGGGAATTGCGCTCGCGTACGCGCCGGAGGAGCTGGTCGGCCGCAAAGTCGTGGTCGTCACGAACCTCGCGCCGCGAAAGATGCGCGGCCTCGAATCGAACGGGATGCTACTCGCGGCGTCGGCCGGCGCGGACGGCAGGCCGGTGCTGTGCACGTTCGCCGAAGAGATTCCCGCGGGCGCAAAGGTTAAGTGAAGAAGCAGAAACCTCAGGTCTAAAGACCTGAGCGACATCACGATTCAACGTTCCGTGCAGATCATAGACTCACACGCGCATCTGGAGTTCTCGCAGTTCGACGAAGACCGTGCGGCGATGCTCGAGCGGGCCCGCGCGGCGGGCGTCGAGACGCTGCTCGCGATCGGCAGCGGGACCAGTCCAGCCGAGCGGCTCGACTCCGCGATTCCGTTCGCCGAGCAGCACGACTGGATCTACGCGACGGTCGGCATCCATCCGCATGATGCAAATGCAGCGATGGAAGAGCACTTCGCGCGCCTAGACGAGCTCGCGCGGCATCCGCGGGTGATCGGCTGGGGCGAGATGGGCCTCGACTACTACTACGACCATTCGCCGCGCGGCGTGCAGCAGATGGTGTTTCGGCGGCAACTCGGGCAGGCGCGCGCCGCGAAGCTGCCAATCATCATTCACTGCCGGGACGCGTGGGACGACTGCCTCGCGATCCTCGAAGAGGAGTGGCGCGCGTCCGGCATCGGCGGAATTTTCCATTGTTTCACGGGCACGCCGGCGGAGGCCCGGCGCGGGCTCGACATGGGCTTTCTCATTTCGTTCGCCGGGAACGTGACCTATCCCAAAATGCAGCACTTGCGGGACGTGGCGCGCGAGCTGCCGCTCGAAACCATCCTGACGGAGACCGATTCGCCCTTCCTGCCGCCACAGAGCCGGCGGGGCAAGCGTAACGAGCCGGCGTTTGTGGTAGAGGTAGCGCAAGCCTTGGCGAATGTGAGAAACTTAGCCCCCGAACTAGTCGCGGCCACCACGGCGGCGAACTTTCGGCAGCTCTTCAGGCTTGGCGCCCCAGACACTCGGGAGCCGGCCTAGATAAGGGCCAGGTAAGCAAACGGATGGCATTCGCTGTCCAAATCGCCAAAGGCATCAAGGGCATTTTCGACCTGGTGCGAGACGACCTCGCGCTGGTCGAACAGGAGATTGCCGCGCAGAGCCACGGGGCGATCGAGCCCGTCCGCGAGATTTCGAGCTACCTGCGGGAGGGCGGCGGCAAGCGACTGCGTCCGGCGCTGCTGCTGCTGAGCGCGGGAGCGTCCGGCCACCGCGGAGAGAGCGCGATACGCCTGGGCGCGGTGGTGGAGATGATTCACAGCGCGACGCTTGTCCACGACGACGTGATCGACGGCGCCGAGACGCGCCGCGGGCGGCCGAGCACGAACGCGCGCTGGGGAAACCACATGAGCGTTCTGGCGGGCGACTGGCTTTACATGCAGTCGTTCGAGATGGCGCTACGCGAGCGAAATTTTGCGGTCCTCGACATCCTCATCGATCTAACGCAAAACATGGTCGAGGGCGAGCTGCTGCAACTGACGCGCCTCGGGCGGATCGATCTGACAGAATCCGAAGCCACCGATCTCGCCTACCGCAAGACCGCGTGCCTGTTCAGCGGATGCGCGCGGCTCGGGGCCGTGCTGGGCCGGCAACCGAAAGTCGTCGAAGAAGCGATGGCGGAATACGGCCGCAACGCGGGGCTCGCATTCCAGCTCGTGGACGATCTGTTCGATTTCACCGCGTCGATCGAAAAGCTTGGTAAGCCTGTGCTGAGCGACCTAAAGGAAGGGAAAGTTACGCTGCCGCTGATCTTTGCTCTTGAAAACGGGGCTTTTGAAAACGGCCATGGAAACGGGAACTCGCCGTCCGAAGGCCGCAAGCTGATCGCGCGAGTGCTCGAGGAGCGAGGTTTTCTAAGCGTCCGGCCGGAGCAGATCGCGAAGCTGGTGCGGGAAACCGGAGCGCTGGACCGCGCCGCAAAACTGGCGCGCGACTACGTCAACCGCGCCAAGGGATGTCTTGAGGTGCTGCCCGACAGCGAATACCGCCGCGCGCTGCTTGCCGTCCCGGATTTCATCCTCGAACGCGAAAACTGATTTTCAGTTCGCGCGTCCGGCGCCCGAGCTTTTCGGGGCATCCGCGCGAGCCAGCGCAGCCGAACCCCGCCCGCTTTCCTGCTGCAAGACGGCCGTCGCGTCTGCTAGAAGATCTTCCGGCCTCCACTGGTTGTCCTGGTACCACTTGTAAACCGTGCCTTCGGGCGAGATCACGGTCGTGCTCAGCGAATGGACGATCTGCCCGCCGTCCGCAGTGAAGTCGAGGCCGAAGAAGTCCGCGACTTCTTTCAGGTCCTTTTCCGGCGCGACGCTGAATTGCCAACGGTCGAAGGGAATGGCGCCCGCCGTCTCGCGGAACGTCTCGCCGTAGGCGCGCAAAACCTGCGGAGTATCGTGCTCGGGATCGAAGCTGACCGTCAACAGGCGGACTTTAGAGGCGAGAGCCGGATCCTTACGTGTCGCGGCGTAAACCTGCGCGAAATTTCGTGTGACGAGCGGGCAAAAGTCGGGGAACGGGCACCGCGTATACACGAAGGTGACGAGCAGCACGTGGCCCCGAAATGAAGCGAGATGGATCTGTTTTCCGTCCTGATTGATCAGCGCGAAATCGGGAACCTTCTCGCCGGGTTGCGGCTCGTGCTGGCTGCTCGGCGAAGTTCCTTTCGCTCCGCTTCCCTTCTTCGTCACGACGATATTTTCGAGATAAGCGCCGTCGCTCGCGACAACGACGTCCGCGGTGATCTCATCCCCGGCGTTGAGGGGCGCGAGGATGCGAACGTCACGCACGGGATAGGCCATCGTCATGGCATCCATGAAATCCGGGATCGCCTGGTGGTCCACGATGAGAGCCTGACCCTTCGTATCGACGGAAATCACTTTTCCGACGAGATGGTAGCGTTTGACGTTTTCTTCCTGCTGCGGCTTCTTGCACGCCGCCGGACCGAAAGCAAGAATAGCGAGCAGGAGCGCGAAAACGGCTCCCGCCAGCCGTCGTTCACGATTCATTTTATATTGCATGGGCGAAATTACCTTTCTTATGAGTCCCCTTCGCCGCATTGTACGCGAGCGAAACGGAAATCAATAATGGAAACGCCAGCGGAATTCAACGTAGATCTCGCGCGGGTCGTTGTAGTGAAATCCGCCAAACGTCAAACTGTTGTCCAGCTCCACGCGACGGTTTGCCACATTCAGCGCGGTTACGGAAACAGTGTATTTCTCAGAGAAGGTATTCCCGAGCGAAACGTCAAAGGTGGTGTGCCCCGGCAGATAGTTCCCGGGATATTGCGTGCCGGGATATATCGCGGGCGTAATCCCGTTCGTGAACCCCGAGCCGTAGTACACATTCGTCGAAACGAACGACTGCCAGGGAAGACTTCCGTTGAAACCTAAGTTCAATGTGTTTCTCTGATCGTGGTCTACCGGAGCATATCCAGGCGGTATATCTAGCGGGCATGCAGTATTCATGGGGGGGCAAATCAAGCCTCCGCTGATGGGTGCGGTTGCCTGCGCGATTTGATTCGAATAGGCAAGGTGAAACTGACCGCGGTTCCAGAGGCGGGGGGACCGAAGTGTGAGTTCCCAACCTTGAATCAAGGCTTGATCCCACGTGATCGGCCAGAAGAGGTTTGATTCTCCAATATTGTTATGATCCAGCCAATTCCATGCATGGGTTTGAAAGTTGTCTGCATCGAGAGCCCAGCCGCGATAAGGAATCGTGACGCCAACCTGATACTCTTTGTCCCGCTCGCCGTGCAGCGGAGCGAAAGTAAAATTCTGGCTGTTCGCTAAACCGAGCAGTGGGCCGGTGGCCGTCACGAGTGGCGGAGCCTGGTAATAGTCCCCGTAGAAGGCGCGAAAGACCCAGTTCAGGCGCGGGACTTTCACGGCGATGCCGAACCGAGGGTCCACCTCGTTCTCGACGATGTCCCCCGTGAAGTGCGACTGGCGAAAGCCCGCGAGCAAAGTCAGCCACGAAGTGACCTTGAATTTGTCGCTGACAAATATTTCCTCAAGCCCTCCCGTTACGCCAACCGAAGAGGCGGGGAAGTTTTCACTGCCGTCCGTGAATCGGTTATTGAAGAAGTTGTTCTGATGCTGAGCGAATCCGTACACTCCGACCTGAACATCATTTTTCCAGACGTTGGCGTTAAGAGATGCCTGTAAGCCACCGTAATTGGAAGTCTGATCCATGGTCGAGATGACGGGATAATCGTTCGCGCCGCCTTGGTAGTCGGCGCTGTTGTAGTGATAGAAGGGAGAAACCGTAAGCAGCACATTTGGATTGAATGTGTGGATCCATGAGAAGGCGACGTATCCATCGCGCTCATGCTCGCCATCACGGAGGTCGTAACTGGGGGACTCCCCCAAAAACGCCAATTCCTGATTTCCGATTGAGTCGGGATTCGGGTCGTAGGGGATCTGGTAATAATCCTCACGTAGTGAGGTGACCAGCCGAAATTGGTTCTTGGAATCGGGATTGAAAATGAACGAAGCGAATCCCCCGTAGCCGTTCTCCGCATCGTGAAAAACCTGCCCAATCGGGGTCTGAAGCCCGTAATCGCTTCGGTTTCCGTTTAGGCTGACGTAGTAAGCAAGCTGCTGCGTGTGTCCGCCGCAACTGATTTGGTCGTTGGTTTGATAGAAATTTCCAAGGCTGGTGACGAGATCGCATTCCCTATCGCGCTCAAAACCGGTTCGGGGCACGACATTGAAGATACCGAACGTACGGTCTCCGTAGTCCGCATCGTAGCTGCCTCTTTGAACCTCGAGATAATCAATGTCCTTTGGGTCAATCACCGGGCCCAGATTGGCGGCGATATTCGTGTTGGGTATGGGGACGCCATCGACCAGCCAATCGACCTGGTGGCCTCCTCGCATATGCAACATGTCATGGGTCACGTAGGCGGCAGGCACGTAATCAGTGATCATTTGCAGGGCGTTGCTGCGGTCGGCACCGGGAGTCTGCGCGATGTCGGTCCGATCGACGAGCGTCGTCGGCGTGACGGAATCCACGTTGGCCACGTCTGCTTGGCCGACGACAACGGTAGATTGATTCACAGTTGCTATCGCCAGTTGAAAGTGAAGAATGGGTGACGAGCCGGAGGCGACCGTCAAAGACTCCTTGGTGGCCTCAAATCCAGGTTGCGTAACGGTCACCACGTAGTCGCCGAGCGGAACTGCGGAGAACGCGAATTCGCCGTCCTGGTTCGCCAGCGTTTGCTGGGACCAATCCGAAGTCGCTGATCTTAATTCCACGCTGGCGCCGGCCACTGGCCGATGCAGCGGGTCGTGGACGATGCCGCGCACCGTGCCGAAAACAGTCGCGCGCGCCGCAAGGGCCGCAAAAAGCAGCAATGCGGTGACACCTACACCAAGCCATACTCTCCGCATGTAAGTACGCTCCTCTTCCGTTCGCCCGTTTTGCTGAAAGTTGCGGGTCCGAATCTTCTAGAAGGGACGACGGCACTAGCCCATAGGCGAGCGTGGCTGGCCGAAACGCCCTATTGCGACGCAGTCAGACCGCAGGGGAATCGGCTTCAGGGACAAATACCCCTGGAGCTAACAGGCGATTGACGGAGAAAGTTGGAGCTAGCTGCGTGGAGGCTGAAACGGCTCGGAGAGAAAACCCAGAGGGAAAAACTGCGCGCGCTGATCGAGGGCATACCGTGTGCTGCTCGTCGGCGGGAGCACCGCGAACGACAGCGGCGCCGTGGGAGCCATCAGCGTATTCAAACCATAGTCCGGCGGATGACGCTTCGCGTTCATCGTACAAGTCTGTTTCTGCCCGGTGGCCTGACCGCACAACATCTTAGCGTGCGGATGCTGGTCCTTCGATGGAATCGACTTTTGCACGAGAGAGCACATGCAATCGCATGCCGTCTCGCCGCAGTCCGCGCGGGCAAGGAGCGCAAGCGGCGTTGCCAGGAGCGCGACAATGACGAAGATGGCGTGAACGCGTCGCATCGCCAACACTCTACCACAGCGGCGTTTCGTCTCGCCATGGCGCTCGAACAGATCGACTCGTAGTCACTCCGTTGCGTTGGGCAAAGCTTCACGGTAGGCTCGATTCATCGTGCTGCCGTTCAAGCTCGTTTACGACGATCGCTACGATCTGAACTTGGGCGCGCACGTCTTTCCGTCCCAGAAATACCGCCTGATCCGCGAGCGGCTCCTGGCCGATCAAGTGGCCGCACCGGAGGACTTTCTGATGCCCGAGCCCGCCAGCGACGAAGACGTGCTGCGCGTTCATTCGCAGGATTACGTCTACAAACTCAAGACGGGCACGCTGAGCCACACCGAAATCCTGCGGATGGAAGTTCCCTACTCGAGACAGCTGGTGGAAGCCTGCTGGCTCGCGGCAGGCGGATCGATTCTCGCGGGACGCCGTGCGCTCGAAGACGGCTGGGCGGCGAACATCGGCGGCGGCTTCCATCATGCATGCCCCGATCACGGTGAGGGATTCTGCGTGATCCACGACGTCGCCGTTGCGATCCGGCGCCTTCAGTTCGACGGCGCGATCGAGCGCGCGATGGTGGTGGACACGGACGTTCATCAAGGCAACGGGACGGCCGAGATTTTCGGCGGCGACGGAGACGTCTTCACGCTCTCGATCCATCAGGAGCACAATTACCCGTTCCCGAAGCCGCATTCGACCGTCGATATCGATTTGCCCGACGGCATCGGCGATGATGACTACCTCGCCATTCTCGAAAGGCACTTGCACCGGGCTTTTCACGATTTCTCGCCGCAGATCATCTTCTACGTCGCCGGAGCCGATCCCTACCGCGAGGACCAATTGGGCGGGCTAAAACTATCGATGGAAGGACTGCGGCGCCGCGACGCGCTCGTCTTCGATTACGCGCTGCGCAACGGCACGCCGGTGGCCATTACGCTGGCCGGAGGCTACGCGCGGAACCTGGAAGACACCGTAAGCATTCACGTGAACACAATTCTCGCCGCTCGCGACGCCGCGCTGCAAGACTCAAGGCGCGTAAAATCACAGGCGCATTAGAGAACGGCCTTACGCCCGGCCCTCCGCGGCGGGTGCCCCTACGGGGCCGCGCCGAGCGCGCTCTGGATGGCGGAAGTGAGAGACGCGGAGAACCCTTCGGGCTCGAGTTCGCCGACGCGGTAGACGATTTCCCCGTTGCGACCCAAGATCAGAACCGTCGGCAGCGTGTCAACTTTCATGAAATCGTCGAGGCCATCCGCGTATATCACCGGAACGGCGAGCTTCGCGCGCACCACGAACGGCGCGACTTGCGCCTCGTCGTCGTCCGTGTTGACGGAAAGAAAAGCCACGTTCGAATTCCCGGCGTAGTTCCCCGTCACTTGGCTGAAGAGCGGCTCGAGCGCCTGGCACGGCCCGCACCAGGTGGCCCAAAAACTCAGCACCACGACTTTTCCCTTCAGCGGCGCGAGCGGCAGCGGCGTTCCGTCGAGGCGCCTCACGACGAATGCGAAGAAATCCTTGGCGTCCTTATTCGGCGCGGCAGGGTTCGGAACGGAGCCGGCGGACGCCTGAGAGGCGTGATCGTACGCCGCGAGAACGGCGTCGCCAAGCCCCTGCTCGCTGCCGTGGACCTGTCGCCAGACGTTGCCCAGCTTCCGGCGGAGATCGCGCCGATCCACGGAGCCCGCCGGACCACTTTCCGGGAGCGCGAAGGCGCGCGTGTATTCCTCAATCGCGTTCTTGGGATCGTTTCGCGTCTCCGCGATTTCGCCCAATTTCTCCGCCGCAAGGGCGTTCGGATGGATGGAATCGCTCTGCTGAAAATCTCTCGCCGCGGCGGCGTAGTCGCGTTGGGAATTCTCGATTTGTCCTCGTGTGTAGTAAAGAGCAGCGCGAAGCTGCTT
Organism: Candidatus Acidiferrales bacterium; assembly: GCA_050015155.1. Lineage (GTDB taxonomy): Bacteria > Acidobacteriota > Terriglobia > Acidiferrales > UBA7541 > Palsa-295. The sequence goes on from JBEKBY010000012.1 coordinate 23,639, forward strand.
CTGGCCGTCTTCGAAATCCGCGAGCGATTCTTCGGCCGGCTTGTCGTCCGGGGTCGCCTTTTCGACGCGGTCCAGCACGCGGGTGGCGTAACCGGCGGCACGCGTAAGGCTCGCGTCGTCTCCCTTCTTTTCGAGCAGGCTCACGGCGAGAAGCATCATCTGCGAGTCCTCGGGACGCATCGCAATCAGGCGCTCCGCGTAGTCGAGGGCGCAGGCATCGTTGCGGATCTGCTGGCAGGCCTCCACGAGCGCGCGATAGATACTCGGGCGCCGCGGGGCATCGGGAAACCGCGCGAGATATTCCGTCAGATTCCGGACCAGCGCGGCGCTGTCGTTTCCTGCATTCGCGAGGGCCTCTTGCAGTTCCGCCTCGGCCTCCGCGTCCTTTTTCGCCGCAGCGTCCGGGGCAGCCTTCGATGCGGGCGCAGTCGGCTTGGAATCTTGCGCCGCTGCGGAGAAGTCCGAGACAAGAAAAACGGCGGCGAAAAAAATGGCCAAGGCAAGTCGCATCAAACGCCCATTCTATCGCGGGAATCGCGTGGGGCTGCGAAATCGTTCGCCGAGCCGGATTTTAGCGCAGAGAAACGCCACCCGAGGCTGTTTCAATCTCGACGCGGGCTTTGCCGTCTCCGACCCGCCCCTGATACTCGTGCCTCCCGGACGACTCTTCGGAAACGGAGGGAATCCAGACGTCGATGTTGCCGGAGCCGGTACGCGCGTAGAGGCGGAAACTTGCGTCCGGAGGAACCCTCAGACTGACGCCGCCTGAGGCGGCATGGAGGTCCCAGAAGTTTGTCGCACCCGGATTGCCGTCCACGCGGATTTCACCGGAGCCCGTGCGCAGCCGCAAGTCGGCCGTGGCATCCCTAACGTCGATTCCGCCGCTGCCGGACTGGGCCACGACGGTATCGCCGGGTTCCCTGATCGATATTCCGCCAGAGCCCGCGCGGGCGCGAATTTCACCCTTGGCGCGATCGATGTGTACGCTGCCCGAGCCCGCCGTTACGTCGACCTCGCCGCCCATGTCCGCCAGGCGGACGTCACCGCTGCCCACGATCGCCTGCGTGTCCTTGGCAACACCCGTTGCGGAAATGCTCCCCGATCCCACAACGAAGTTCGCGGGACCCTGGACTCCATCAACTCGCAGACTCCCGGAGCCGGCCACGGCGCGCACTTCGGTGTCTGCTGGGACCGTGATCGTGTAGTCGTAGCTAGCGCTCATGCTGCTCCACCGCCAGTCACGATCACCGACGCGGATCAGGTTGACGTCCTGCGAGACGGGCGGATTCGCCTCGATCTCCTCGAGCCTGCGCTGCGCGTCTCTCCATGACCACGCGTGCACGCGGACCGCAGCGTGAATTTCGACCACGCCGGAAGAGCCGGCGCTGATACGTGAATCGCCGCTGCCATTGGCGAGTTCCAGGCGAACGGGACCATTGACGGTGACTATGCGATCGAAGTGGCCAACGGCGCTTGCCTGCGGCATGCAGCCGGTCAAACACGCTCCGGCCAAGATTGCCGCTATGGCTACGATCTTTTTGTTCAATTTGTTCAATGGCGCCATGTTCGGTGCGGAAGAAGCTCCCAACACCCCGGAAGCTTTCCTATCAAGATCATACGAGGCTCTGCAAGAGAAAGTTCCGTGCACACGTGCAGGTCCGGGCTGTGTGGCTGGCTATTGGAAGTCGAGCAGAACGTCCACAGTCGCGGCCCCAGAGTCCTTTTGCAGGAAACGGCCGACCTTTTCGTAGTGGAACGGGAGGCCCGTGAACGCCTGCGTGATCCCATTCGAGAGAAACTCTTCATAGATGCCGTTGTCGAAAACCGCTCCGGGCGGAATTTTCCACGCCGCACGGATTCGGCGCTCGCCGTCGATCGAGAGACCCGTAAGCACGAGCTTGCCCATGTGATATTGCGGCCCCTCGGTAACGGAAACGGAATAGCCGACGCGCTTTGCGGCGTCATCAAACTGCGCCGTCGGATTGAGGGCCACATCGAGGTATCCGCGCCGCATGTATGCTTCGCGCACGGCTTGCCAGCCGCTTTCCACCTTCATACCGTCGGCGGGATCTCCCTCATGCAGCGGCACGAGCGCGCCCAGCTCCAGCATGCTCATGACGGAATTTCCGCTCCACTTCACACCGTCCCACGCGAACGCAGACCCGGGCTCAATGGGCGCGATGACCGTGATCGAAGTGCCGGCAACGCGGGCGGTCGGCGGGCCGAATCGCACTCGCAGGAACGCGTGCGAAATGTAAACGGGACGGAGCTGCTCGACTTCGAAAAGTTCGATGGCGGTGCGCGAGAAGGGTTCGCCGATAAGATCGCCGAGGCGCGCCTGGACCGCGCGGTCGCTCTGCGCCAGCGCGTCGCTGAATTCTATTGACGTGATCTTCATGTCGAAGTTTTCGACGCGGAATTGCTGGATCTGTCCGTCGCTCGCGGGCGCGGCCACGAGGGCGTGCGAAACGCCGGCGTTCACTCCGCGCGTGACCAGGAGCTTTTCGATCGCGCCCGACATGGCGTCGAGCAGCGTGCCGTGCCGGGGTGCAGCGCCATCGAACAAAACCACGGAGGACTTGATGGCTGCCTTGAGTTCGTCGTCGGTGAACCAGGGAAAGTTATCGAACCCGATCGGGACCTCGGGCGCATCCGTCACCTGATATTCGGCGCGCACGCTGTCGTCGGTGCTCGAGTAGCGGTATTCGACGTTCGAAAAAGGACCGAGCTGCGCAAGGTCGTTGGCCACTTTCTGCAGATCCTCGTGGGTGACTTGTGCGCCGACGTGAAGGCCCGTGGCGGCGACGATCTGCTGCGCACCGAATCGCAAGGAACCTGTAATTTCGATGGAGTCGAGCCGCGCCGCGCCCGCTTGTGGCTGGGCTTGAGCGGCACAAACACGGGAGAGAAACCCCGCGAGGATAATCGAGCATGCGAGGCAGAGCGCCGCGCCTGTCGCGCCGGAAGAAGAACCGCGAGTCATGCTGTGGTTTATTTTATTCTACCGTGACGGATTTTGCGAGGTTGCGAGGCTGATCGACGTCGCAGCCGCGGCGCACGGCGATGTGGTACGCGAGCAGCTGAAGCGGCACGATCTCGAGGATCGGCGAGATCAGTTCCGGAGCGGGAGGAATCTCGATCACATGATCAGCGGTTTCCTTCGCGAGTTTGTCGCCCTCGGTGACGACCGCAATCACGATGCCGTCCCGCGCTTTGACTTCCTGCAAGTTCGAAATCGTCTTCTCATAGCGGATCATCGAAGCAGGATCGGATTCGTCGCGCGTGGCGATCATGACGACCGGCAGATTTTCATCGATCAGCGCGTTCGGCCCGTGCTTCATCTCGCCGGCGGGGTAGCCTTCGGCGTGAATGTACGAAATTTCCTTCAGCTTCAGCGCCCCTTCGAGAGCAATGGGATAGTGAATCCCGCGGCCGAGATAGAGAAAATCGGTATGGCGGAAGAACTGGCGCGCGAGGTCTTCGATCTGCGCGTCGTGCTGGAGGATGCTTTCGATCTTGTGCGGGACGCGGGTCAACTCCTGCATCAGTTTCTGGGATTCCGAGTTCGCGAGCTTGCCGCGCACCTGCGCAAGGTGGAGAGCGGTGAGCAGAAGCGCCGTGAGCTGTCCCGTGAATGCTTTCGTCGAGGCGACGCCGATTTCCGGGCCTGCGTGGGTGTAGATGGTGCCGCTTGCTTCACGCGTCAGCATGGCGCCAACGACGTTGCAGATGGCGAGGATCTTGCCGCCCTTCTGGCGGGCCTCGCGCTCGGCCGCAAGCGTGTCCGCGGTTTCGCCCGACTGGCTGATGGCGATGACGAGGCTGTGCTTGTCGAGAATCGGATCGCGATAGCGGAATTCGCTGCCGTAATCGACCTCGACCGGCATCTGTGCCAGCCGCTCGATCATGAATTTGCCCGCAAGCCCGGCGTGCCAGCTCGTGCCGCAGGCGACGATCTTGACGTCGTGGAAATTGTGAAACTCTTCCTCGGTGATGTCCATTTCGTCGAGGAAGACTTTGCCGGTCTCCTGCGAAATTCTGCCGAGCAGCGTGTCGCGGACGGAGCGCGGCTGCTCGAAGATCTCCTTCTGCATGAAATGCTTGAAGCCGCCCTTTTCGGCCATGATCGGGTCCCAGGTGATGTGCTGGGCAGGCCGCTTGATCGGATGGCTTTCGAAATCACAGAGCTGAACACCCTGAGGCGTGAGAATGGCCATTTCGCCGTCACCAAGAAAGAAAACGCTGCGGGTATGCTGGAGGATCGCCGGAATGTCGCTCGCGACGAAGAATTCATGGTCGCCCATTCCCACGACGATCGGAGGTCCCAGCCGCGCGGCTACGATCTTGTTCGGATCTTTTGCGGAAACCGCCACCAGCGCGTAGGCGCCGGTCATGGCCTTCACGGCCTTGCGCACCCCTTCCTCAAGCGACGCGTCCTTCGAAAACTTTTCGATCAAGTGAGCGATGATTTCGGTGTCGGTTTCGGTGAGAAACTTGTGCCCTTCGGCGATCAGGTTCTTCTTCAGCTCGATGTAGTTCTCGATGATGCCATTGTGCACGACGACGATTTCGCCGGTGCAATCGCGGTGCGGGTGGGCGTTCTCTTCCGTGGGACGCCCGTGCGTGGCCCAGCGGGTGTGGCCGATGCCGTAGCGGCCGTCGAGCGGAGTGATGCGAATTGATTCCTCAAGATTGCGCAGCTTTCCCGGCGCACGGCGGATTTCAATCTTGCCGTTGTCACCGAGGACGGCAATCCCAGCCGAATCATATCCGCGATATTCTAGGCGCTTGAGGCCGTCCAGGATCAGCGGTACAACACGCTTGGGTCCGATATAGCCGACAATCCCGCACATTTCAGTTTCTCCTACGCCGCCCTTCTGCTGGGTTTTTCGGACGGCTCACCTTGCATTGAGGGTAGCACACCATTGGATGCGACGGCCGCGCTCGCTGGCGCCTGTTTCCGCTAACTCGGCGAGAGCGGAGCAATCCCGGTCAGTTTCATTGCAAGTTACGAGCCTCGACTTGGCGTCGACTAGGCCGCACTGTTGCCGTTTGTTTTCAATAGGTTAGCTCGGATGTGGGCTCGTCGGAAATGGGCTCTGGAATTTCGGAGGGCTGGCCTGTTTCCCTTTGGTCGATTGGGGTTCACATCCTTCACATCTGCTCGCGTATTCGCATCGCACCTCTCCTGTGCACAGAAGCGAACCGGTCGGCTTGACGCGCCCATGCTGCCGACCTAACATGCACCGAAATGACAGGTCTCAACGCACTCCGTTCACCTCTGAGTTTTCTGCAGAGCAGGCTGCAAGATATCCCGCACCGCGATGTGCTCGACGCCGAGGAAGGTTGGTGGCAGGGCGAAGGCGTCGCCGTTTCGGACGCGATCGACCGTGCCGGAACGCCATGGTTGCGGATGTTCGATCGTCTCGGGAAACGTGTCGATGAAATTCTCTACCCTCGCGAATACCAGACGATTTTGAGGAGGGGCTACCGATCCGGGGTCGTTTGGCGCGCTCTGGAAGAAAAATCGCTGATCCCCGCATACCTGCTGATCTACAACATTTCGTTCCACGATCCCGGAATTTGCTGCCCTTACACCGTGTCACTCGGTACGGCGGTGCCTCTCGCGAAATACGGCAGCGCCGAATTGCAGGCTCGCTTTCTGCCTCAACTCTCGCGGAAGGACGATTCCGTGTGGCAGGGCGCCACGTGGATGACGGAGATCAAAGGCGGCTCGGATCTGGGAGCCGCTGTCGAGACTTTTGCCCGGCCCGCGGGCGATCGCTGGCTGCTGACAGGCGACAAATATTTTGCGAGCAATGCCGGCGCGGAGTTAGCCGTTGTAGCTGCGCGCCCGGAAGGAGCCCCGGCGGGTGTGCGCGGGCTGGCCTTGTTCCTGGTGCCGCGATATCGCAAGGATGGTGAGCTCAACTATTTTATCCGGCGGCTGAAGGACAAGATTGCGACCCGCTCGGTTCCTACCGGCGAAGTAGAGCTGAAAGACAGCGAAGGCTACCTGCTCGGCTCGGCTGACTCGGGAATTTATCTGATCCTCGAGGTGTTGAACCTCTCGCGCGTGGCGAACAGCGTTGTGAGTGTCGCGTTGGCGCAGCGCGCGATGGCAGGCGCGCTTTCGCATGCCGAGCATCGCGCCGCGTTCGGCAAGCGGATTCTCGATCATCCGCTGCTTCGTCATCAATTTGAAGATCGGCTGAATGTGCTTCGATCGGCGTTTGCGCTGGCGTGGGATTCAGTTCAGCTCTTGAACGACGTGTGGATGGAGCGGCCGCCTTACTCCGACCGTTATCATCTGTTTCGGCTGGTGGCGCATCTTGCGAAATACTGGACGGCCGAATTTGCGGTTGATACCGGAAAGTGGGCCACGGAAGTGCACGGCGGGCTGGGCGTGCTGGCCGAGTACGGCGCGGAACGCTGGCTTCGGGAAGCCATGATTCTCGCGATTTGGGAGGGAACGTCGCATCGCCAGATACTGGACGGGCTGGAAGTGATGGAACGGAAGCAAGCACACAAGATGCTTTTCCGGCGACTGGCGGAAATCGCACCCTCTAAAGACCTCCAGGACATGGAATCGGAAATCGAGCAGCACTTGAAACTTCCACCCGAAGAAAGGGAAGCGCTCGCCGAACCGCTCTTCAGAAGGCTTGCGGCTTTCACGGCCGAAACGCTCGCTCGTAAATCGAAATTAGGACCGTAAGACTTTTGAGTGGCCTCCGCTATGAGTGTGGTGTCGAACTGCAAACGATCTCCGGTCAGGTCTAGCGTTTGTGACCTGACGATGAACGGTCGCGCAAAATCATCCGCGGCGCTACGGCGTCGTGCATGCTCATCTGCAGTAAAGTGCCGGAGCGTTCGTCGATGAGCGTTGGTGAAAAACTTTTGCGAGTAATTCCCGAGAATCTATGCTATCTATTCTTTGTGGCACACGAATCACATTTCAGTTTCTTCCAGTACCATCTTTCTTCGCACGAGTTTTTCCGCCTGCTGAGCTACACCGCCAGCTACTTCTAACCGTCACGAACCCGGCCGAGCGTTAAACACGATCTGCGCCATTGGTGTTTCCACATTCACGATTCAAGCGAGCCCAGATAGGGAGGCCACATGAGCACGGCGACGGAAGTATTGGCAGCCAGCACCATCACATCGTTTATCAAGCACCACTATCGGCACTTCAACGCCGCGGTGGTCGTGGACGCGGCGGAAGCGTACGTGAAACATCTCGCAAGCGGCGGCAAGATGTTTGTAACTCTCGCAGGGGCCATGAGCACGGCGGAACTGGGGATCTCGCTCGCCGAGATGATCCGGCAGAACAAGGTGCACGGAATCTGCTGCACGGGAGCCAACCTGGAAGAAGATCTGTATAACCTCGTCGCGCACGATCATTACCGGCGCGTTCCGCATTACCGGCAACTCACGCCCCAGCAGGAAGTGGAGCTTCTCGAGAACCACTTGAATCGCGTCACCGACACATGCATCCCCGAAGAGGAGGCGATGCGCCGCATCGAACGCATCGTGATCGAAGAATGGCGCGACGCGGACCGGAGCGGAAAGCGGCTCTTCCCGCATGAGTTTCTCTTCAAGATTCTGCGGGCGGGGAAACTAAAGCAGTTCTACCAGATCGACCCGAAAGACAGTTGGATGATCGCGGCCGCTGAAGGAAATTTGCCGCTGTTCGTCCCGGGCTGGGAGGACTCGACGCTCGGGAACATGTTCGCGGCGCAGGTGATCGGCGGTGGAGTCAAGAACGCGACGACGACACGCGGAGGCATCGAGTACATGGTGGAGCTGGCGCGGTGGTACATGGAGACTGCGCCGAAAATGCCGCTGGGCTTCTTCCAGATCGGCGGCGGAATCGCGGGCGACTTCCCGATCTGCGTCGTCCCGATGCTGCACCAGGACTTGCGCAGGCCAGACGTTCCGCTCTGGCGATATTTCTGCCAGATCAGCGATTCGACGACGAGCTACGGTTCCTATTCGGGAGCTGTGCCCAACGAAAAGATCACGTGGGGCAAGCTCGGCGTGGATACGCCGCGATTTATCATCGAGTCGGACGCAACGATCGTGGCGCCGCTCGTCTTCGCGTACGTGCTGGGCTGGTAGGACTCAATTTCGCGTCTGGTCGGCGCGCAGGCGACAATCACTTTCCGTGATATTGCTTGGAGAGAGCGATTTCCTTGCAGGTGATGAACTCGAGGAGCGCGGGAACGCCCTTCTGCGTCTGCTCGATGCCGCGGCGAATTGCCGGGACGATCTCGGCGGGATCGCTGACGCGCTCGCCATAGCCGCCGAAGGCGCGCGCCATCGCCGCGTAATCTCCGGAAATATCCGTCGCGCGGTACTTTTCGGTCGACACGGGCATGATGGGAATTTCCATCGCCATGCTGAAATTGTTCAGCAGGATCGACAAAATCGGGATGCGCTCGCGCACGGCTGTTTCGAAGTCCATACCGGTGAAGCCTATCGCGGCGTCACCCCAGACGTTGACGCAGAGCTTTTCCGGGCAAGCGACCTTCGCACCCATGGCTAGGCCGAGGCTATAGCCGAGCTGCGTCGTCTTGCCCCAGCCGATGTAAGTGAGCGGCTTTTTGGTGACCCAGAACGGAGCGAGCTGGTCGCGCGGGCTGCCCGCATCGTGCGTGATGATCGTGTTCGCCACGTCAACCGTGCGCTGCAGATCCGAGAGCACGCGGTAGGGAGAAAGCGGCGTTTCATTTGAAGTGAGCCTCGGCATCCATGCGTCGAGCCACGCTTTACGGACCTGCGCGATTTCGTCCGCTACGGACCACGGGCGCGGCTTCTTGATGAGGCGCTCGACTTCCACGCAGAGCGATTCGAGAGTCAGCCGCGCATCGCCGATAAGGCCGATTTCCGCGCGCACGTCCTTGTTCAAATGGTTGGGATCGAGCGTCGCGTGAATGAACTTCTTGCCCGGCGGCATGGCGACGCCGAAGGCGGTCTCCGTGAAGCTGCATCCCACACCGAAGATCCAATCCGCTTTCGCGAGGAAGTACGGGACGGCGCGCGGCAACGCATTTCCGCCGGCGCCAAGCGCGAGCGGATGATCCTCGGGAAAGGCGCTCTTGCCCTGAAGGCTCGTCGCGACGGGCGCGCCCCGCATCTCGGCAAGTTTTCTGAGCGAATCCCAGGCGCGCGCGTAGTGAATTCCCTGCCCCGCGTAGATGACGAGATTCTTGGCTTCGACGAGCGCGGTGGCGGCTCTCCGTACGTCCGCAATGTCGGGGCCGTAGCGCGCGGCGATCACCGGCTCGTACGCCCAGGATTCGGGCATTTCCTCGGCGAACATGTCGATTGGAATTTCGACGAGCGCGGGGCCGCCGCGGCCATTGCGAAGGCGCGAGAACGCGCGGCGGAAAATGCTGGGAACCTCGGCCGCGGACATGACGGCCTCGGCGGATTTGGTGACGAAGCGCATGCTGGCGACGGAATTGAAGTTCGGATCGACAGACGCCAGGCGACGCGCATAGCCCATCGGCAAAACAAGAATCGGCACCGATTCGCTGTATGCCTGCGCGACGCCGCCGAAGGAATTTTCCGAGCCGGGGCCGTGCTGCATGGCAAAGACACCGATCCTGCGGCCGCTGGTGAGGCGGGAGAGGGCGTCGGCCATGTGCAGCCCCACGCGCTCCTGCCGGACGATGATGGGACGGATGCCGGCGGACGCGGCTGATTCGAGAACGTGGTTCACGGGATAGGCGAAAATGACGTCCACGCCCTCGCGTTTCAGGATTTCCGCGATCGCGTCACCAACCTTCATGGGCCAGCTCCTCCGGAAAATGTATACTCACCGGGCGCGCACCGGCGGGCCGCCAACAAGTGTTTGAGGATACCCGGTAGAATGGGCGCCGAGAAGCTTAATCCGTCGCCGACCGAATCTCATGCAAAATTTTGCGCGGGCGCTCGCGAGCGCGAGGATGCCATACGATGACTCGACTGGAACGTAGAGTTTCGGAGCCGCGCGTGGTCAACGTCGGCGATTTGCGCCGCGTGGCGCAAATACGTTTGCCGAGAGTCGTGTTCGACTACGTGGACGGCGGCGCCGAAGGCGAAGTCACGCTGCGGGAAAACTGTCGCGCCTTCGAAGAAGTGACCTTTCGCCCGCGCAACGCCGTGGCGGTGAAGGGCTGCGACCTGCGCACAAGCGTGCTCGGAGCCGAGCTCGCAATGCCGCTGCTGCTCGCCCCCGTCGGGTTCAGCCGCCTGATACATCCGCGGGGCGAGGTGTGCGCTGCTCGAGCGGCGGGAAAAGCGGGCGTAGGGTTTGTCCTCACGACGATTTCGGGATGTGCGCTGGAAAATGTCGCGGCGGCTTGCTCCGGGCCGCGGTGGTATCAACTCTATCTTGTCGGCGGGCGCGAAGCCGCTGAGGCCGCCCTCGAGCGAGCGCGAGCGGCGGGGTTCACCGTGCTCGCAATCACCATCGATACCGGAACGTTTGGTTTTCGCGAGCGCGACATTCGCAATGGCGCTGGAACGCTGGTGGGTAGCAATCTCCTGGCCAAGATTCGATTCCTGCCGCAACTGCTCGCCCATCCAGGCTGGCTTGCAGGGTTCCTGCTCGACGGAGGCATGCTCGAGCTCCCGAATGTGATCGTGCCCGGGCGCGGGGCACTGCCGCTCTCCGAAGCGCAGGCCGGCCTGGCACGCTCGGTGGTCACCTGGGAAGATCTGGGGTGGATTCGCAAGATCTGGCCGGGCCCGATAGTCGTAAAGGGTGTGCTGACGGCCGAAGACGCGCGACGCGCCCTCGGTGAGGGCGCCGCGGGCATCGGCGTGTCGAACCACGGCGGGCGGCAGCTCGATGGTGTTGCGGCTTCGCTGCGGGTGCTGCCGGAAGTCGTTAAGGCTGTGAATGGCCGGGCTGAAGTGCTTATGGATGGCGGCATCCGGCGTGGGAGCGACATCGTGAAGGCAATTTGCATGGGCGCTCGCGCCGTGCTGATTGGGCGTGCCTACGCATACGGACTGGGCGCCTCGGGCGAAGCGGGCGTCGCGAGGGCGATTGCGATCTTGCGCGCCGATCTCGACCGGACGCTGGCACTGCTAGGTTGCACGTCGGTTTCGGAGCTCAATCGTTCTTACATCGACGTTCCGGCGAGTTGGACCGGGAGGCTGTCCTAGTTGCCGGAATTCAGCGCTCTGCAATCTTGCCGGTGGTGGCTGCAAAATTCGACTACAGCAGGTGTGGCTCGACCATCTTGCCGGGATTCATCCGGTTGTCTGGATCGAGCGCTTGTTTGATCGAGCGCATCACGTCGAGTGCGGCGCCGTGTTCCACCGGCAAATACTTTTTCCTGCCGGTGCCGACACCGTGCTCGCCGCTGCTCGTGCCGCCCATTTCCAAAGCACGCCGAATGATCTTCTCTTCCAATACCTTTGCTTCGGCCAGTTCGGCGGGATTATTGGGATCGAGCATGAAAGACATGTGGAAGTTGCCGTCGCCGACGTGTCCCACAATCGGAGCAGGAAAAGACGCGCTCGCGGTGTCCTTCTTCGATTCAACGATGCAGTCCGCAAGACGGGAAATCGGAACGCAGATATCGGTCGTAAACATCTTCCCGCCCTTGCGAATCGCCAGATTCGCGAAATAGGCTTCGTGGCGCATCTTCCAGAGCGTCTCGCGTTCCTCGGGTGTGGTGAACCACTGAAATCCGCGACCGTGATGTTCTTCTGCCAGCTTCTGCACGATCTCGGCTTGGTCGGTAACACTGCGGACCGTGTCCCCGTGGAATTCGAAGAAGAGGATCGGGGCAACCGGATAGTTCGTCTTCGAGTAGCGGTTGCAGGCGTCGACCTGAGCTTCGTCCATGAATTCGATCCGAGCGACGGCGACGCCAAGCTGAATCGTCTCAATGGCGGTTTCGATGGCATCTCGAATGGAATCAAACGCGCAACTGGCGACCGAGACGGCCTCCGGCAGCGGATGCAACCGCAACGTGACCTCGGTGATCACGCCGAGAGTGCCTTCGGCGCCGACGAAGAGACGCGTCAAATCATAGCCAGCCGCAGATTTCCGGGCGCGCGTGCCGGTCTTTATGACGCGGCCGTCTGCCAGCACAACCGTCAAGGCCAACACATTTTCGCGCATCGTGCCGTAGCGCACGGCGGTCGTGCCGGAGGCGCGCGTGGAGCTCATCCCGCCGATCGTGGCGTCGGCGCCGGGGTCAATGAAAAAGGTGAACCCGGTATTTGCCAGCGCTTTGTTTAACTGTAGCCTCGTGACTCCCGCCTCCACCGTCGCCTGGAGATCCTCCGTGCCGATGCTCAAGATTTTGTTCATTTCGCGCATGTCGATCGTGATTCCGCCGTAGATGGCGTTTACCTGAGCTTCCATCGACGTTCCGCCGCCGAAGGGGATCACCGGCACGCCATACTTCGCGCTGATCTTCAGGATTGCGCTGACCTCTTCGGTCGAATGCGGGAAGCAGACAACATCCGGCAGACCCGCCGGGTGGTAAGACTCGCCGTGGCTGTGATGCTCGCGGACGGCATCAGCCGTCGTGGCGCGCCGACCAAGCAGAGTCGTCAGGTCCGAGATGGCTCCTTGCATCTGCTCGCGGCTCGGCGGAGTGAATTCCGCCCCGCCCACAATGGCGTCTCTCTTCATCGGGAGTTCCGGCATCCTGGAAATTGAATCGCTACGGCGATATCGAGCCGGCGCGAAGCCGAATCAATATACATCATGCGGAGCGGCAGATTCATCGCGACTGGTGGTTATGGATGCACAGTGACGTCGTAGTAGAGCACCGAGCCGTCGTTCGAGAGGACCGGGTTGATCCGCAACACGTGAAATGTACGATCCTTCAGATCGGCGACGGTGCGGCCGAGCGCGTCGTGAGTCTCGCGCTCGAGTTCCGGAGTCGGCTTCGTCGCGCGCTTCTGAGGCTGGAGCGCCGTGGCATCGAGCCGGTATGTGCTCGTCTGACTGGCAGGATCCGCGGAAACGAGCTGGACGTTTGCAGTTGCGGGCGCATTCGGCTGCGGCTGATCGTGAAACCATCTCCGAGGAGTCACCAGCACGAACAGGACGATGGCTACAACCATCACGTCGTAGGGCCAGGTCCCGCGTTCGTAGGACCAGAAGACGGTACGGGCGATGACACGCCAGAGGGCGCGCATCTCAGTGAGCCGACGAGCCGTTCACGACCATTCCATCGCGCATGTGCAAGACGCGATTCCCGTACGTGGCGGCTTCGGGGTTGTGCGTGATCATCACGATTGTCTGGCCGTGATCCTTGTTGAGCTGGCGGAGAAGGCAAAGGACGATTTCCGAACTTTTCGTATCGAGGTTTCCGGTAGGCTCGTCCGCGAGGACGATTTTCGGCTCGCTGATGATGGCGCGCGCGAGAGCCACACGCTGCTGCTCGCCGCCGGAAAGCTCCGAGGGCTTGTGATGCAGCCGCTCGCTCAGTCCGAGCAGGTTCGCGACGACCTCGAAGCGGTGCGGGTCGAAGCCATTGCCGTGGATGTGCTGGGCGAGCGCGATATTGTGATAGGCGTCGAGCGTCGGCAGAAGATTAAAGCGCTGGAAAACGAAGCCGACCTTGTGCCGGCGGAGCAGCGTTCGCGCGGCATCGGTCATTCCCGTTAGGTCGTTGCCATCGAGCAACACGCGCCCGCTCGTCGCCTGCGCCAAGCCCCCGACCACGTGCAACAGAGTTGACTTCCCGCAGCCCGACGGGCCCATGATGGAAACGAATTCGCCCGGAAGGATTTCGATGTTGATCCCTCGCAGGGCCGGCACGTCCACGTTGCCCGTGCGATAGACCTTCCACAGATTTTCAGTCTTGAGTATCGGCTCCAAAGCCGGCCCCCGGGCGAGCAATCACAGTCTGCGCGGATGCAAACATTTTAGTCGTGTTTTGTATTTCTGCCTAGTGGCGTTCCCCGAAGATGAATGCCGGCTTTCCGCCGTCACTCGTAGGCGAGCGCCTCGACGGGATCCTTGCGGCTGGCCAGCCATGCGGGATAGGCGGCGCCAAGCAGACCGCCCACGACCGCAATGAGAGCGGCAAGTACAATCCATTTCAGAGTGATCAGGATGGTGAGCGAAGGGAAAACGCGAAGGCAGATCGAGCGCATGAGGAAGCTGAGTCCCACGCCGCCGACGATGCCGGCCACGCACAGAAGGGTCGTTTCGCTGAGGATGATCTCGACGATGTAACTCTTCGAGGCGCCGAGTGATTTCAGCACGCCGATCTCGCGCGTGCGCTCGATGATAGTGGTGTACATCGAGAGAAAGATCACGAGGAAGCCGATCGCGACAGCGATGCTGATCATGACGTTGATAAAGGCGCTGAGGGCGGGCAAATTCGACGATGTCATCAAGGAGATGAAGTCCTTGAGCGGGCGGACTTCGTAGCCCGGCAAGAGTTGGTGGACCTCATCGAGCGCGGCGGCGGTGTGGTCGGAACGGTCGCATTTGATGAAGAAGACGGACGCCTTATCGTGCGCGCCCGACATTTCCTGGAGCGTGGACATCAGGACGAAGAGGCGCGCGCCTTTGCCGTGCTCGACGATCCCGGCTACGTGAAAATCGTGCTCGAGTATGTGGAGCGTTTGCCCGACTTTGACTTTCTTGGCGCGAGCATAGACGTCGTCGACGAGGATATCGTTCGGATCCTCGAGCTCATTGCCCGAGTGCAGTACGAATCCACCCGAAACCGCTCTGAAGCTGTCCGGCTGGATCCCGTAGACGATGTCGAGCCCGTTGACGGAATTGAATTGCACCAGAACGGGAGCCACGGCCTGCACGAATTCAAGCTGCTGCAACCTGCCGCCGATCGCAATGGGCATCGGCGCGCCGCTGAAAGCCATAAAGATGGATGCGGATGGCGGCTGCACCATCACATCTGCGCCGATGCCTTCGGTGCGCTTGGCCGACTCGTACAGCAAGCCGCTCGTCAGACCCACCACAAAGATCACGAGCATGACTTCCACGGCGACGGCGATCACCGTAATCGCTGTCCGAACGGGCCTATGCATAACATTGCGGACGATCATGTGCCCGATCAAGGCGTTGTCCCCTGAGGCTCTTCGCCCACGCGCACCAGCTCGGTTCCGGGGGGTTGTTTCAGCGCGAAGCGGTCGGCGGAAATGGGTTCGTTCGGCGTCAATTTCGTGATTCCGATCTGAAGGCTGTAATCATTGGCCGGGCGGTCGAGAGAAATCCGGCGCGGATACTTGACCGCCCCGAAAGTATCCCAGCCGGCGTAGCGAACGTCTGAACCGAGCTTGCCGCCGGGATCATACGTCTCGACGCGCGCCACGCTCAGGTCGGCGCGGTCAAACCAGACCTTGCGCGCGATCTCCCAATCCTCTGGGACACTCGTGTCCGCTTGGGTCGCGGACCGAACCACGGTCAACACATAGTACCGCGACAACCCTTCGCTCGCTTCCTCGAAAAGAACGGGCGCTTCGGCCGGGATCGCGTCCCAGAAAATCGCTTCGGTCAGATGCTGCGGGCGGAGGTTTTCGATGGGCTTCGCGGACGGACGCTCGAGACTGGCCGGGCCGGTGAGAAACGTGTTCTGGGACGGAATGAAAATGCCAAACGTTTGGCCGTCGCTTTCCATGTCGAAAATATTTGTGCCGACCACTGGCGCCTGTCCGATCACGCGAATGCTCGAAGGCTTCTGCGCAAGGATGAATCCGTTCACCTGATGGTACTGCTTGATGACGCCCGTATACGCGGAGCCCGCCGTGAGCGTCATCGTCACCGACGCGTTCAGGGATGTAATTGCGTCCGCCTGGAGATTGTAGCGCGCAATCAGATCCTGCTTCGTCGCAGTCTGAAGCGGCGCCGGCGCGCCAGCGGGCCGCGTGACCGTGGTCTGGCTCATGGCGCAGCCCCCCGCGAGCGCCGCTGCGAGGATAGCTGAAAACACGGATAGAAACTTGCGCAGCCTCGGGTTGCGTCGCGTTGCAAACACCAACTCTGAAATTTAGCAGCCGCTCTCCGAGGATGTCAAACGGACTGCCCGCCGCCGTTCCAGGAGAAATTCTGCTGGGCGATTCGCGCGCTATTTCGCGGGTTTGCCGCCCGCCGAGAGCCATAGAGCGATGTCGGCGATCACCTGTTCGTCAACGTGGCCGGGCTTGTCGTATTCGGACGGAAGTGAGGGGCCGGTGCCAGCGATAAACAGATGGTTGAGACCGGGGTACAACTTCAGCGTGGCGTTACGTTGCCCGCCGAGCGCGGCCTTCCACTCTTCGAAATTCGTGGCAGGAGGCACCTGGAAGTCCCTGCCGCCCTGGAGAATGAGGATCGGAATCTTGAGCTCTTTTGCCACGGCGGTCGGCTGATAGCCGCGCAGGTCGAGCCAATAGGAAGCGGGTATGCTGCCTCCGAGGAGGGTCACGCTCTCGCCGGGCTTGAGGTCGGGGCTTTCGATCTTCTTCACGGCGTCCTCGACGGCAGCAAGCTGCTTTTGTTCGTCCGGTGTCGGCGCGCCGCCAGCCCCCACCGCAAGGTGCATCTGGTCCACGAGCAGTTGCTCGATGGGGCGTGTGTTTGCCGCCAGCATTACCACGCCGGCGATCCGAGCATCTTTCGCCGCAATCCGCGGCGCGAGATATGCGCCGAGGCTGTGTCCAGCCAGGAAAACGCGCCTGGAATCGATCTTCGGCTGCTTGGCGACGAGCGCAATGGCGGCGCGCGCGTCGCTCATCGTTTCGTCTTCGACCGTCATCTTCGCCGGGTCGTCGCTGCTCTGCGCGCCGTACTTCTGCGTGCGCTTGGTGTAGCGGAAGACGGCAATTCCGCGGCTGGCGAGCCCCCATGCAAGGTCCTCGAACGGCTTGTTGGGGCCGATCGTCTCGTCCTGGTCGTGAGGACCCGAGCCTTGCAGTAGCACGACGGCGGGAAACCGGCCGCCGCCCTTCGGCATCGTCAGGGTTCCCGGCAGTTCATAATTGCCATTGACGAGAACGAGTGGCTGTTCGGCGAAGGAGTCGGGTTTTGCGTAGCCCGGAGACGTCCATTCGGCCAGCTCTTTGTGCACGTGGAACGAGAGCCCCGAGATCCGGGCCTCCTGATTGAAGGCGATCTGAACGTCGATCACTCCATTCTGAAACTTGCACTGAATGACAGTGATGTCGTAGGTCTGGAATCTGCTGGATGTCGCCGCAACGATCGAGTCAAACGATCCCGCCTGCTCGAGCAACGTGGCCCAACCCGCGGCGAGTTTGCCCGGAGGCAGCCCCGCCATCATTTGCGCGTCGTACTGCGCTTCGACCTGGCTGAATTGACCCGCGACGATCTCTTCAACCACTTGCCTCCCCGCGGTCACTCCGGGCGACTCCGTATCAGACTGCTGCGCCGCAACGGCGAGAATGGCCAGGAACAACGTCAAGGCGAGCGCACAAATCTTCATTCGAGAATCCTCGCGGTGTGGAAAGAAATCGCGGCCCGAGACAAGAACTTCCTCATTGAACCGTCGAGCGCGGCTGCGTCGGAAGCGGCGAAGCATGGTGCGCGACGAGGAGCCATTGGCCCTCGTGTTCCACGAAGATATTCGTGGCCTGCACTGTTGCCTCGTCGAAACCGTCCGCGAAAGCCGTGGTCACACGTGCGGTGCAAGCCACCCATCCCACCTTGCCTTCCACCCGGACCCAGATGCCGCTGAGCGCCACGCGGACGCGCTTGGTGTTCTTGAAGATCCGCGCCCACCGCTCGCGCACTTCCTCCCAGCCGAGTAGAAGTTCCCAGCCCGGCTGCACGCACTCGACCCGCTCGTCATGAGCCCAGACGGCCTCCATCCCCGCCAGATCGAGCGATTCGAACGCCGCGTAGAAACGCTGGTTCGCGGCGCTAACGGCCTCCTCGGGTGTCTGCTTCTCGCGCGCGGCTTTGGTGGACATGGACGGCAGAAAAAAGAATTCGAAATGGCTGGCCAGCATTATACCCGACGCTGCCACGTACGACTCGCCGCTTTTCGGCATGGATCAGTTATCTTGAGCGTCGGAGATGAGGGGATCGTCTGCCGTCGCCAGCCCGCCATGCCTGTCCGCGCCGTGAACCTTCCCGGCGGCGTCAAGAAGGAACGATCTCCGGCCGGCTTTGCCGTAATCGTCCGGCGTCGCGACGAGTTCGAACGCGGGATCGTCCTGCCCGGCAGGGGAAACAATCCGATAGCGAAACTGATAGTCGCCCGCGCTGCCGACCGCCAGATGTTCGTCCACAAGCGACGCCTGATCGGGCGAGATTTCGCCTTTGGGAGCAGGGCCGAGCTGCGCGAGCGTATCCGGCAACTTCCCGTAGGCGTCGCGATATGTACGGATCGCCTCCGCGAGCTGGTGCAGTGTCGCGACGGCAGAATCTTCGCGCGCCGCAAGATCTCCCTCGGCCCACTGCTTGGAGAGCTGCGGAATGTCGAGCAGCACGAGGCCGAGCGAAAGCAGCCGCCAGCCGCCATTTTCGCGAACGAGTCCAAATTCCGTCTGTTGAGCATCGACGACGCTGACCGGAATGAATGCGAGATTTTCTCGGGTCCGGACGTCGCCGAAGCGGAATTCAGCGGTTCCCTCGCCGGCCACGCATCGCAGGACCGTGTGATTCTGAGGGTCGGAAGAAAACAGCGGTTTGCCGGGCCCGTCGGCAAGCGAGAATCGCTTCAGAAACGCCGCGCGCTGCTCCTGGGGCAGCGCGCGAAACGCCGCGGCGTTATCAGCCGTGAGGTAGTTCGCAAACTGCGTTTCATTTGCGCGGCAAGCGGCGGAGAGAGCGGCGGAAAGGGCGGAAGCGGGATCGGATTCACGGCTCTCCTCCTGAGCCGCCACTCTCACGGGAAAGAGACCCGCGAGCAGGACCGTGACAACGGCGCCGAACCCCAGCGCCCGGGAAGTTGAAACGGATTTCATAAAGACTCGGATTTCGCACGCGCGAGGATGGTTGCCAGGTCGCGCGTGAACTTCGATCGCGGCATCACGTCCCGGCATCCGGCGGCGCGGGCGCGTTCGGCGAGGTCGACGTGCACGTGCGAGAGAAAGCCAATCAGCGGAATATCGCCGCTGCCCGCCCGCACTCGCTCGATGGCTTCCAGCGGATTCCCGCGGGCGTTGAGGTCCACGACCACAAGTTTTGGGGAACTGCGCCCGATTTCTGCAGCAAGCGCGTCGGGCGTGGTACAGGTGCGAAGCTCGACGCCGACCTGCTTGGCGGTTTCGAGCAGCTTCGCTTGAAAGAACAAGTCATCGACCAGCGCCACGACCTGCGCCATGCGTTTCCTCCCTGCCCTTCGATGTATCACGCGAGCAGGCGGGACACAAGCGCAGCGCGCTTCCTACGAAGTCCGAGCCACGGAATAACGCCCGCTCTCAAGCGCTTCCTGAGAGACCCACATGCCGTGGAAGGTCATACGCACCCTATGCGGAAGCTTCACGATCGCCACAGGCCCGGCTTCGATGTTCTGCGCATCGAGGATGGCGAGGTCGCTCCGGTTCTCGGCCATACGGTTCACGAGTGCCAAGAGGTAGCCATCTCCATCGGGCGAATTCGGCCTGCGGGGCGCGAATAGCGGTTCCTGCACGCCCGAATCAGGGCCGGGACTCCAGGACTCGCCGTCCCCCTTCTTGTGGTCGAAATGGCCGACGGAGCTCAGGCCAATCGCGCCCGCCGAAGTCCGCCGCGGATCGTGGCAGATGACGTAGCCGTTCATGTACTGTCCGTTGCCGTAGTAACGGTCATCCGCTCGCGGCATTTCGCAGAGCCAGTCGTACAAGCGCTCGGTCTTGTATTCCTCGGTATTGCCAGCCAGATCGAACGTCAAGCGAGTGAGGTATGGCGCGCCCTGCGTGGGATCGGCCGGCGTTCCGTCGTGGTTCGGGAAAAACGCGAAGGAGTTGCCGTGAGAGAGACAGACGTCGAGACTCACCTTCGAGCCGTTCGTGCTGCCGTTCATCATGTGCCCGGCGAAGCTCGTCGGGCCGCGGAACCAGCGCACGTCCTCGGCCTTGCCGTAGCGCGGCACAATGGCGACGACTGTTTGCAGATCGCGATGCCACTGATAGAACGGCCCACCCTTCTTCAGCACGTCCACGTCGGTGAGCAGCGGAAAGAAGGGGAAGATCACGTACTTATCGGAGATGGCGAAGTCGTGGACCATTCCGGCCCACGGCGCGTTGAACCAGACCTCGTGCTTGACCTTGCCGTTGGGGCCTATGACGAAATAGGCCACGTCGGTGGTGCCGTCACCCTTGGCTTGATACGCGAACGTCAGCAACTCGTTCGTCGTCTGGTCGAGATGCGGGTGGGCCGAGAGCCAGACGGATTTGATGCTGCCGTTGTAGTCGTACCGGCCGATCGTCTCGAGTGTGTAGGGATCGAGCTCGTACGGCATGTCGTCCTCTTTGAGGGCGAGCAGTTTGCCTGCATGCCAGACCACGTTGGTATTGGCCGCTCCCGGATTGCAATCCCTGGCGATGGGATCGCGCGTGTAACGGTTGCGGTAGCGGCCGAAGAGCGCGCGGCGGTGCTTTTCCTGGATCTGGTAGCGCTCGGTGCGCACGTAGCGGCTCTTGAAATCCACGTGGCCGTTCTCGAAGCGAAACATGATGACCATGCCCTCGCCGTCGATGAAGATGTCGTCGCCCCCCATCGGCGGATACTGGCGGTCAGGACCGCAGCGGTAGAGAATGCCGTTCAGGTCCTTTGGTATTGCGCCGTATGTGACTTCGCAATCTCGAAGATCCGCTTGGAGGCGCACCGGCGCGCCGAAACCCTCGTAGAGAGGGATGTCCGGGAAACGGACCGCACCTACCGCTGACAATTCTTCCAGATATACAGACATGGGAAACTCCTCCCGCGAATGATCCCGCCCAGTCGATCGCCTGATCCTGCGAGCAATGCTATTCGCAGGCTGTTCACGTTGTCAACACGATGGTTGGCCGGCTGGCGGTGGGCTTGCGGGCAAGTCCGCGGAGGAGGCGCTGCCTAGTGCTCGGCTTCTTCGTGTGCGCCGACGCTCTCGTCGGGCACATCGCCCGTGCGGCCCTTCACGCGATCGTACACGCTGTAGTGGCAGGTCGAGCCGAGGGCTTCGTTGTAGTAGGTGGGCACGCCGAGCGCGGTGCGCAGCTCTTCATTGAAGCGGCGCAGGTTTCCGAGCTCGACCACGCGAATCGGAACCTTGTGCCCGTCGTTTGTCAGGAGAAACTTCTGATAGCCGGCGTCCCACAGGCGCGTGAACTGCCCTTGGAGCATGATCGACGGGATAATGGTCATCTGGTAGCGCCCTGCCGGGGACTTGCGAAGCTCAGCGCCGCAGCCATACTTCTCGATGCGGACAACACCGCCAGAACTGCGGACCAGAAAGCCCTTTGCCGAGAGGGATTCTACCTGTGCCTGATCGAAGAGCTTGTTGACGTACCACATGGCTCCTCAGAATATGAATTCTGCGGGCGGGCTGTAAAGGTCAAAATCGCGAGGTCCTTATGGAAGAAAGCAGGTCCCTCACCCACATCCGCAAGAAACGCGGCTGGGTTCGGGATGACAATCCGGGAGGCAAGCAGCGCGGCGCCAAACACTGGCGGCAGAACGCAGCGGATTGCTCTTTCGATTCAAAGCCGATATAACTTCTCCCGGCAAAGTGCGATGAGGCGAATCATCGAAGGCGAAATGAAAGTTGCGAGCGCAGCCGTGCGCGTTCTGGGATTGCTGCTGGCTGTGACGATCGGCACCGCTCGGGCCTCGGCTCAAGCAGCGCCCGACGGTGCCGCGCTCTTCAAAGAGCACTGTGCGACTTGCCATCAAGGCGAGGCTGCTGGCCAGGGCCGCGCTCCCACGCCCGCTGTGCTCGCCCAAAAGTCGCGCGAAGAAATCATACGCGCGCTCGAATCCGGCACGATGGTCATCTACGGCAATCGCTTGACTTCAGCGGAACGGCGCGCGGTCGCTGCATTCCTGTCGTCGAACACATCGAGTACTGCCGAATTGTCCGCGGCGAACCCCTGCGCCTCCGCGAAGCCGATCACACCAGACTCCTCCGTCAGCCCGCTCAACTGGAATGGCTGGGGCGCCGACGTTCTGAACTCTCGCTATCAACCACACACGGACATCCGTCCTGAAAATGTTTCTGGACTAAAGCTCAAGTGGGCTTTCGGGGTCCCCAACACAAGCACGGCTTATGGTCAGCCGACCGTCGTTGCCGGCCGCGTTTTCATCGGTTCCGGCGACGGGACCATTTACGCGCTCGACGCCGCGACGGGCTGCACGATATGGACTTACAAAGCCGAGACGACCGTACGAACCGCCATCACCGTAGCCGGGGGCGGCAAAGATCGTGACTTTGCATATTTCGGCGATGGAGAGGCGAATCTCTACGCCGTGGACGCGGAGAAAGGAACCCTCGTCTGGAAGGTGAAGGCTGATCCGCATCCCTTCGCAAGGATCACCGGCGCTCCCACGCTGTATCGCGGACGACTCTACGTTCCGCTGGCCTCGAGCGAAGAGTTGACGGGCGGTGTCGCAAGTTATCCTTGCTGCACGTTCCGTGGAAACGTTGTCGCAGTCAACGCGTTGACAGGCAAACAGATTTGGAAGGGCTACGCGATTCTCGAAACGCCCGGGCCTTCCAAGGAAGGCACCAGCCACGCGAAATTCAGTCCAGCCGGCGCCGCTATCTGGGACGCCCCCACGATCGATGAAAAGCTCGGCGCGCTCTATGTCGGGACCGGCGATGCGTACGTCGATCCGGCGGCCGACGGCACGGATGCGATCGTCGCATTCGATCTGGCCACAGGGAAACGCCTGTGGGTGCAGCAGAAGACTTCGGGTGACGTTTTCAACTTCGGGTGTCTAGATCCGCACCATATCGATTGCCCGCCGCAGATAGGTCCCGATGTGGATTTCGGTTCGTCGCCGATCCTGCGAGACCTCGGCAACGGCCACCGCGTCCTCCTTGCCGGACAGAAATCCGGCGTGATGTACGCACTCGATCCCGACGACGGCGGAAAGGAACTGTGGCAGGTTCGCGTCGGCCATGGCAGCGGGTTAGGAGGAATCGAGTGGGGATCGGCCACGGACGGAACGAATGTCTACGTCGCGAATTCCGATATATCGACGCTGACGCCCGTCGGGCCGCCCGGAACCGCTCCCCCGCCCGCAGGTGGTCTTTCCGCAATCGACATCCGCACCGGAAAACTTGTCTGGAAGACGATGCCGCCAAAACCGGCCTGCCAGGGCCAAACCGGATGCAGCGCTGGGCAGCTCGCCGCCGTGACGGTGATTCCGGGCGTGGTCTTTTCCGGCTCGATGGACGGCCATCTGCGCGCGTATTCCTCGAAGGACGGAAAGATTATCTGGGACTTCGACACGCTGCCGGACTTCACCACTGTGAACAGCGTCAAGGCGCATGGCGGCTCCATGAGTGGCAGTGGGCCAGTCGTCGCAGGTAACATGCTGTTTGTGACGTCCGGATTCGATGTCACCGCGGGCATGCCCGGAAACTTGGTGCTGGCTTTTGAAGAGGCGTCGGGGTCGTCGGGAACCGCGCACTGATAAGGCTTGCTTCCGGGCGGTGCCGTCGAGCATCATATGAGAGTATGAGATTGCTCGCAACTAAGGCTCGAATCTCGCCAAGTCTTCCCCAACGGGCGTCCTGCGCCTGTCGCTGTAGACCCAGCCTGTAATTTGCTAAACTGTCCCGAATTAGCGCAATACGAGAAAGTTTCCCGAGCACAGGACGACGAGATTGACGACAGGGAACAAACCGTTGGTATCTCCGCGGCGGGCGAGCGCGGACGGGCAGCTCGGCCAGCACCTCTTGGATCGCATAGGTCATACGCCGCTGATCCGGTTTGAGCGAACGGGCACCGAATTCCCCGAAGTCGAGTTCTACGCCAAGGCGGAATGGTTCAATCCGGGTGGGTCCGTCAAGGACCGCGCAGCGTGCTACATGATCCGTGAAGGCGAGCGGACCGGTGCCCTCAAGCCCGGAAAAGTGATTCTGGACGCGACCAGCGGCAACACCGGAATCGCCTACGCCATGATCGGTGCGGCTCTGGGTTATCGCGTGAAGCTCTGCCTGCCGTCGAGCGCCTCGCCGGAACGCAAGAACATCCTCGCGGCGTACGGCGTGGAGATCGTGTTCACGCCGGGCGACGAAGGCACGGACGGCGCGATTCGGCGCGTGCGCGAAATCTACGAATCGGACCGGGCGAAATACTTTTATCCCAACCAGTACGGCAATCCAGCGAATCCCGCCGCACACTATGCGACGACCGCGCCGGAAATCTGGGAGCAAACACGGGGCAGAATCACTCATTTCGTAGCCGGCCTCGGCACGAGCGGCACCTTTATCGGCACCACACGCAGGTTGAAGGAGCTGAACCCGCGAATCCGCTGCATCAGCATGCAGCCCGATTCCGGGTTTCATGGCCTCGAGGGCTTGAAGCACATGCCGACGGCCATCGTGCCGCCCATTTACGATGCGAGCCTCGCGGATGAGAACCTCGAAGTGCGCACGGAAGACGCGCAGCGGATGGCAAAGCGGCTGGCGCGCGAGGAAGGCATCCTGGTCGGAGTGAGCGCCGGAGCGGCGCTCTGCGCGTGCCTGGATGTGGCTCGGCGATTACCGCGCGGCGAATCGGCCGTGATCGTGACGGTATTCCCCGACTCGGGCGAGAAGTATTTGAGCGAGCGATTCTGGAGTGAAGAGTGAGCGGCGCTAGCCTCAAAATTCGCGATGAAATGCTCCGCCGGATTCAAGCGCACGGCGTTGAGACGTATCCGCACGAGTGTTGCGGCGCGCTGCTCGGCAGCGACGGCGACGGCACGCGCGAGGTGGTCGAGCTGCTGCCCCTCGCCAACCGCCGGGACGACTCCCCACGAAACCGCTTCGAAGTGACCGCGGACGACGTCCGGCTGGCGGAAAAGACGGCGCACGAGAAGCGCCTCGAGCTGATCGGATGGTATCATTCGCATCCGGAAGCGCCAGCGCGCCCGAGCGAATACGACCGCGACCACGCATGGCCATGGTACAGCTATATCATCGTGAGCGTTCAGAAAGGCGAGCCGCGCGACACGACGTCCTGGCGGCTGCATGACGACCGGGCCGGGTACGATCCCGAAAGCATCGAGATCACGGCGCATTCGGCGAACATCTAATCGGCAGCATCGAGACCACAAGGAGGATGGTGAATGGCAGTCAAGGTCATTATTCCGACGCCGCTGCGCCAGTATGCGGGCAAGCAGGAGAGCGTCCACGTGCAGGCGGGCACGGTCGGCGAGGCGCTTTCGGCACTGACCAGCCAGTTCGAAGAACTGAAGAAGCATCTGTTCGCCGACGACGGCCGCCTGCGCAGTTTCGTGAACGTTTACGTAAACGACGAAGATATCCGTTACCTCCAGAAGGATCAGACGCGCGTGAAGGAAGGCGATACGATCAGCATCGTGCCGTCGATCGCCGGCGGCAAGCGCGACTGAACGATTCTTGGACCGGCGATTGAATTGGGGAGCTTTTCAATGGCAACGAAGATAGGGATTCCAGCGGGACCGGCGGCGGGCAAGCCTGCCGCGTCACTTTCGAAAGAAGAAGTGATGCGCTATAGCCGCCACCTGATCATGCCCGAAGTCGGCATGGACGGGCAGCTCAAGCTCAAGCAAGCAAAAGTGCTCTGCATCGGGACCGGCGGGCTTGGCGCGCCCCTTGGCTTATATCTCGCGGCCGCGGGTGTGGGCCGGATCGGTCTGGTCGATTTCGACGTAGTCGATTCGACAAACCTTCAGCGGCAGGTTCTCTTCGGCACGAGCGACGTCGGCCGGCCAAAAATTGAAGCGGCCGCGGATCGCCTCCGCAATCTGAATCCGGATATCCAGATCGATACATTCGAGGCGCACCTCTCGAGCGAAAACGCGCTCGACATCCTGAAAGACTACCACATCATCGTGGACGGCACCGACAACTTTCCCACGCGTTATCTCGTTAACGATGCGTGCGTCCTGCTCGGTAAGCCGAATGTGTACGGCTCCATCTTCCGGTTCGAGGGACAGATCACGATATTCGGTTACCCGGACGGACCGTGCTACCGCTGCCTCTATCCCGAGCCTCCCCCGCCGGGTCTGGTGCCTTCATGCGCCGAGGGCGGCGTTCTCGGCGTGCTACCGGGAATCGTGGGAACGATTCAGGCCGCCGAGACATTGAAGCTCATCATCGGCAAAGGCGATCCTTTAGTGGGCCGCTTGTTGCTTTTCGATGCCCTGGGCATGAAATTCCGCGAGCTGAAGCTTCGGAAGAATCCCGAATGCCCTGTTTGCGGCAACCATCCGACGGTAACGAAACTGATCGACTACGCGGAGTTCTGCGGCATCCGTGGCGTGGAGGCGCCTGTGGCGGCGACAAACACTCCGGAGATTACCCCGCGAGAGCTGAAGGCGCGGCTCGATCGCGGAGACGACCTCTACATTCTCGACGTGCGCGAACCGCACGAATACCAGATTTCCAATATCCACGGCCATCTGATCCCGCTCGGCGAGCTTTCGCGGCGCGCGCATGAACTCGATAGCTCGCGCGAGATCGTGGCTCACTGCCGGAGCGGCAAGCGGTCGGCCGAGGCCGTGCAATTCCTTCAGAAGGTGGGCTTCCGCAAAATATGGAACTTGAAAGGTGGTATTCTCGCCTGGTCGGACGAAGTGGACCCGTCGGTTCCGAAATACTGAACGCCGGCTGAAGTCAGAGTCACTGCTCTGCAAATCTCGTCGGAGGATTGAATGGCCACCACAAAGCTTACGGTTCGCAACGATGGATCCGTGAAGGTCGAAGGAGACTTCGAAATCGTGGATCAAGAAGGCAGACCTTTCGGTCTCGGGGGACGCCCGAACGCCGCCCTCTGCCGTTGCGGCCATTCTCAGTCGAAGCCGTTCTGCGATGGCTCCCACAAGAAGATCAACTTTCAGAGCACTATCAAGGCTTTCGACCTGCCGCCCGCACCCCCCAAGCCATAAGACACTGGGTAAGAAGCGCCTGAGCCTGTAACATTTCTATCCCATTCCCAATATTGCTAACTGGCATTGGGCATCTTGGAAGCCCGATGCTAGCCCGATTCTACTTGAAATACGGTAGTTAGGGCGCATTCGAATGCTGACCGAAAACGGCATGTCGTTTGCACTCGAAACATCGGGCACGTATTGGTGTTCTGGGGGAGTTGTGGCTCGTCGGGGGAAACTGCGGGAGCATTCTCAAGTTCGGCTCGTCCTTGTTGGGACGATCGCTGCGGCGGCGTACTGCGTTCTTCTGTTAATCCTGCGCCGCTCTTCCTACTTGGCCGACCCTCTTCTGGATTCCTACCTCGACATGGCGGGCAGTCTGATTGCCTTTACGTTTGCCGCGAACGCCATGGTGCGGTTCCGTGGTACCCACGACCGAATCTCATTGATTCTGGCTTTCGGATTTGTTTTGGCGGGCCTGATCGAAGCTGGGACGGGCCTATCTTTCTATCGAGGAATGCTGGTCACTCCCTTCGCAGGAAACGAAATTTCCCTCGGATGGCTCGCCGGGCGGACCTTGCTCGGGGCGCTGCTTCTCGCCGCGCTGGTGGTGGAGAGCCGGATTCCCATCTCGCGCGATCCTGGGAAAGAAATAGCCGGCGTTACGTTGATCGTCGGAGCGGTCGCGTATCTGACGAGCGTCTTTTATTTCATGCTGCCGCATGCGCCGAGAATTCAGCCTGGCGCAATCGTTCCGCGGCCCTGGGATTTGCTTCCCGCCGCTATCTATGTAGCGGCGACCTTGGGGTATGGGCGCAGGCTTGGGCGCGCGAATGCCTCGCTCGACCGCGCCCTGTTCATCGCGGCCGGGCTGAACGTGCTCTGCCACATCACGATGAGCCAGTCGCAGCGCATCCTCGATGCGCCTTACACGCTGGCCCACGTTCTGATGGTTTCAAGCTATGTGGTTGTTCTCGGTGGAACGCTGCTCGACAACGCCCAACTCTTCGATCAGGTCAGCCGTATGGCCGTGTCGGATTCGCTCACCGGGCTCGCGAATCATCGCCAACTGCTGGAAGTGATGGAGAACGAAATTCAGCGTTCCCGCCGCACGGGCCGCCGCTTTGCCGTCCTGCTCTTCGATCTCGACGGCCTGAAGAAAATCAACGACAAGTATGGCCATCTCACGGGAAGCCGGGCCATCAAGCGCGTGGGAATGGTGTTGCGGAACGGCAGCCGGGCGATTGATACGCCGGCGCGTTACGGCGGCGACGAATTTGCATTGGTTTTGCCGGAGGCGGGCGAGCGGGAAGCCGAGCAGGCCGCCTCGCGCATCTGCGAGCGGCTCATGGGGGACGGCCAGGAGCCGTTCATCTCGGTCAGCGTGGGCCAGGCCATCTACCCTGAAGACGGAATATCCATTGAGGAGCTCTTGGGCGCGGCCGACCGCGCGCTATATCAAATGAAGGGCCGGGGCGAAAGAAAATTGCGTTTGAGGCAGGTGGTGGCTTGCCTATGAAAAGACTGGGGGCATCGACATGGCGCTTGGAATAGGCACTCCGAAGAGTTTCACCATCGCGCGCCGCGAAACGCGCGTCCCCATGGAAGTTGGCGTTCACATCAGCGGCCATGCAACACTGCCGGGTACGGAAACGACGTTTACAGAAAACGTGAGCTCGCGTGGGGCGCGCGTGCTGAGTTCGCGGCGATGGAAAACCAACGATCGGTTAACGCTCACGAACTTTGCAGGTTCGTTCCGCTCACTCGCCCGCGTCGCTTATTGTCAGGGGGTCCCGGAAACGGGGTTTGCCATCGGCGTCGAGTTGATCGAACCGAGCGGAACCTGGGTGGTTGCCGCCCCGATCCAGTAACGTCCAGTAACCTCGCCGCGCTATTGCACGAATCCAACGTTGGGTTCCGGGGCCGGACCCGGGCCTTCAGGCAACGTCCCGAACTGAGCCTCGTATCGCGCCACATTCTCCTGCAACGCTCTCAGTAGCCGCTTTGCGTGCGTGGGGCTCACGATCAGGCTTGCTACGAGTTTGCCTTGCGGCACTGTCGGGAACATGTAGATGAAGTTGAGCGTGAACTCTTCCGCATTATGGTGAATAACGGCGAGATTGGAATACTGGCCGAGCAATTCCTTCTCATCGGCTTTGATTTGCATCTGCTGTTTCGGCGCTTCGGCCATTCGCTCTCTCCTTGCCTTTCATCCCAGGCTTGTCTCTTACTATAGCAAAGCCTGAATCGTGCCCGCCCCTTTTTGGAAACATCTCCAATTCTGGGAATTGACGTGCGAATTGGTTAAGCGTAGTTTATATGGAAGGTTTATTGCAGTTAACTATGGACAGCTTGAAAAATAAGACGGAAGTCTCAGCCTACCGCCCCGCACATCCCACCACGGAATCGGCGGCCGCTGCTGGCGACCTTGCCGATATTTTGACACACGAGGATTGGAACCGCGCTCGGGACCGCTGGCAAGTGGCACGTGCCAGATGGAACGAGCGCAGTTCCCGGATCTTTGGGGGATCCCGCTTGCTCTGGCTGCTCATCGGTCCGGGTGTCCTGGTTTTCCTCGGCGAAAACGATGCCCCGAGCATGCTTTCCTATTCGGCTGACGGCGCGCGCTTTGGCATCGGCTTCTTCATACCGTTTATCGTTCTGACGTTTTTGATGGGTTACATCGTCCAAGAAATGACCGTGCGCTTAGGAGCAGTCACCCACCGTGGACACGCCGAATTAATCTTCGATCGGTTCGGGAAATTCTGGGGCTTTTTCGCCATGGGCGATTTGGTCCTTGGAAATTTCTTGACACTCGTAACCGAGTTCATTGGCGTGCGAGCTGGACTCGGGTTCTTTGGGTTTAGGCCAGGCATCGCGGTTGGGGGCGCGCTCGTCATCGTGCTTGGCGCGATCACGACGGGCCGCTATTGGACCTGGGAACGAATCACGATGGGGCTCGCAATCTTCAACGGCCTCTTTGTTCCGGCGGCGATTTTGGCGCACCCCGATTGGCATGCGGCAGGCCACTCGCTGCTGACGTGGACGCCTCTGCCGGCGGGAAACCGATACGAGATTCTGCTCCTGATCCTGGCGACCGTCGGTGCCACCGTCACGCCTTGGATGATCTTCTTCCAGCAGAGCGCGGTCGTGGACAAGGGTATGCAGCCGCGCGATATCAGTGCTGGCCGCTTTGATACTCTTCTCGGCGCTATTCTCGCTGCGATCTTCGCGATTGCCGCGGTTCTCGCTACAGTACCGCTGTTTCATCATGGGATTACCGCAGGTAATTTCGAGGCTGCTCAGTTCGCGGAAGCTCTCGAGCCCTGGATCGGCCACATTGGCGCTTCCCTTTTCGCACTGGGTATTTTCGAAGCCGGAATTGTGGCGGCGATCACAATCTCCACATCGTCCGCTTACGCATTTGGCGAAGTTCTGCAAACCGGCCACAGCCTGAATCGGCCCCTGCGGGAAGCCTGGCCTTTCTACCTGACTTTATTGGGCTCCGCCTGCGCCGCCGCGGCCCTGGTTCTGATTCCTCATTTCCCGCTCGAATTTGTCGTGCTGACGGTCAACGTGATTGCCGTGCTCGCGATGCCGCCGGCGCTGGCATTCTTGCTGCTCCTGGTGAACGACCGGGACGTGATGGGCGAGAAGGTCAACGGCGTCTGGGCAAATATCGCCGGTGTGGTTGTCACCGTGCTGTTGATCTGCGCGGGAATCGGCTTCGGCATCGCGACCGTGTTCCCGAACTGGTTCGGCAGGTAGTTTAGACCAACGGCGAAGTACCGCGTTGAAAGGAAGTTTAGGATTCATGAAAGAGAGATCGGAATCAAACTTCGCGGCTCCCAGCGGGAATCCGCGCGAACTTGAACCGGCCGCCGGAGGAGAGAGCCCAAGTCTGAAAGACTCGAGCCTCGTTCTATCGCTACTGGAGGCCGATCAGGTTGTTGCGGCCAAGCGGCAAACGCGTTTTGGCCGGCGCAATCTTTCGTTCGGAGTGCAGATACTTCTTTGGGGCCTGCGGATTTATGTAGTCGCGATGCTCGTGATCGTCTTGATCTCGGTGCTGCGGGCCATCCACGTCTCGCCGTGAGCTGAGAATTCCGTGTAGTTGGAAATCCGGAACGGCTGTGCGAGAATTTCCTCTCGGAATCAATCTCTCACTGAGCGGCGAGCCTACCCTCAAAACTCGTGCACGCCAAGTCGACAAGAAAGAAAAACCGCCGGTTGATGCTCGCCGCTCTCTTCGTCATTCCAATGGTCGGTGTTGCCGCATTGCTGCATGCCGTCACCGGATGGAGCACTCGCGCGACAGCAAGAAAGCTGAAGAATCCCGTGCCCGCCACCGCCGACGCCATCGCCGCTGGAACGCAGACCTACCGGCAGCACTGCCAGAAGTGCCACGGAGAGAATGGCGACGGCAACGGTGAGAAGGCCTCCGAACTCTCCGTTGCTCCCGGCGACTTCACCGATGTTGGAAAGATGCGCGACCTGACCGACGGCGAACTCTTTTGGGAAATCACCAAGGGGCGCCGCCCCATGCCGGCCTTTGCAGACAAGCTGAGCGATCAGGAGCGCTGGCAGGTCGTGGACTTCATCCGCACGTTTGCCGCGCCGGCCAGGAACAGCGCCTCTTCGCGCCCATAACCCGGGAAATCGCGCGGGGCCCTTCGCTCACCGCAGCTTCGCGATTGCGTCAGCGACTTCCTTTACATCCGGCACGGTCGGAATGTCGTAGTTCTTGAACCAGGCTAATTTGCCGTTGCGGTCCACGATGGCGATCGCGCGTCCCGTAATCCCCTTGTCGGCGAGATAAACGCCGAATTTGTCGCCCACCGCTCCGCGGGGCTGGAAGTCCGCAAGCAGCGGATAGTGAATCCCCATTTTTTCGGCGAACGCCTTGTGCGACCAGACACTATCCACGCTGACGCCCAACACCTGTGCGTCGAGCTGCTCGAAGCGCTTCATATCGTTCACGAAACAGACATGCTCGTTGGTGCAAACGGGGCTCCAATCGAGCGGGTAGAACACGATGACGACGTTCTTCTTACCCTGGAAATCCGAGAGCTTCACGTCCTTCTGGTTCTGGTCCTTCAAGGAAAAATCGGGAGCAGCCGCTCCCGCGGAAAGTGCCATGCGCGTCCTCCTGGTTCGCTCTCGCGAAGAATCTGCAGAATTGCATTAACGCAAACCACCTGACCGAGCGCTTGTCGCTTCCACTACGGCTTTGGAGTTGCAGGCGTAGCCGGAGCGGGTCTCGGCGCAGCCGGTTTTGTTGGCGCCGCCGAGGCAGCCTTCACCGGATAAGCCTGGTCGTACAGCCGGATAATATCTTGCGTGACGTCGATCTGGTTCGCCTCGTAGAGGATCGGAGTCTGCTGCGACGAGCTGTCGAGGACAACGGCGTAGCCATTCTCCTTCGCGTATTTGTTGAGGATGTCCACCATCTTCCGCCCGATCCGGTTCACGATCTCCTGCTGCGCCTCGTTGAAGTCATCCTGCGCGTCCTGGCTTTTGCGCTGCAAGGTTCGCGTGAGCAGAGTGTATTCTCGATTAAGGCGCGCCATCTCGTCTTCGCTCAGCGTCGACTGGCCAGTGCGCAGCCGATTCTGGTCATCTTCGGCCTGCTTCTGGAGATTTTGCAGCTCGGTCTGCCGCGGGGTGAACTGCGACTGCATTTCCGCTGCGGCCTGCTTGCCTTCCGCCGTGCCCGTGATCGCCGCCTGCATGTTGATGACGCCGACCTTTGTCAGAGCCTGGGCGTTTGCCGCGTTCGTTTGCGCCCAAAGCGCAGGGGCCATCAAAAACACCGCCAGGACCGGAACTGCCGCTCGAATCTTCATTCTCACTCCTCGTCTAACACGTTCGTAAAATTGGGCTAAACACAAATCGGGAATTATAGCTTCGAACCGAGAACACGGTCAATTGGATTTGGCCCGCGCCCCGCTCGCCCTGGCAAAGCTCCGATAGATCCCTTGCGATGCCCTGCCGCCAGCCGGGGTTGGCCGTCAATGCGGCAACGGGACCAGCAGGATGCGGTTGTTGTCCGGGTCCACGAGCACGGCGAGGTTCAGCTTCGGATCAATCGCGACGGCGTTCGGCCCGAGCACTGAAATCGATGTCTGCGTTCCGCCCACCCCAAGCACCGTTCGCACGCCCGAACCGACGCACACCGAGGCGCCGCTGCCGGGTGGGCAGACATAGTTGAGAACGGACATCGTGCGGCTCGGCGAGTTGACCGTAACGAGCGTGCTGGTCTGATAGTTGTAGTCGAGGGACGTCGGAGCGATTCCGGTGCTCACCGGCGTCTGGATGAACGTGGCGGGATCGATGATGACTACGTTGTTCAGCAGGCTGTTGGCGACCAAGAAGACCTGATTGACCGGATCGAACACAATGCCGCTCGGGTTTTGTAGCCCGGACCCGGCAGAGCGTCCTGCGGTCTCGAATGTCGCCATGTCCACGAATTCGACGCTGCTCGTCTGGGAAGCCGTGGCCACGGCCGCGTAATCCAGATTTGGATCGGTCGCGACGGCGACTGGATCGTGATCCACAGAGACGCCGCTGGAGGCAGCCGTGGAGGTCGCCGGCAAACCGAAAAACGCAACAGTGCCCGTACTGAGGGTGCCCGTCGGGTTCGTGTTTGTGACGGCTGCGGTTGCAGTGTCTTGGTTGACGGCGACGCCGGTTGGGGCTGTGCAACCGCCGCAAGGACCAACTGTAACCGGAGTATTAATTCCCGTTACGTCCACGACCGTAGAGTTGTTGCTCCCATTGTTCGCCACTACCGCCAAGCCCAGCCGTGGAATGACGGCGACACCCTCCGGAGTCGTACCGACCAAAATTGGCGAACCAATCGGCCCGACCGGGCCAAGCGATTGGGGTGACTCGGCGCTGATTGGCGCCAAAGAAATGAGGGAAAGGGTGCCATCTCCTGAATTCGTAGCGACGGCCAGATCGCGATCGGTATCGACAGCAACGCCGACCGGCGCATTTCCCACGGA
Organism: Candidatus Acidiferrales bacterium; assembly: GCA_050015155.1. Lineage (GTDB taxonomy): Bacteria > Acidobacteriota > Terriglobia > Acidiferrales > UBA7541 > Palsa-295. The sequence continues at coordinate 57,605 of JBEKBY010000012.1, forward strand.
GATCGCCTGAATGACCGTAAGGTCAGTGACGTTCGAAACCGCGCCATTCGCTAGATTCTGGACGTCCAAGGTATACCGGCGTGCGGAGCTCAACATGCTCGGTGGAACCGTGGCGGTCAGCTGACGGCATGTGACGGGAATCGTCACGGTGCAGGTCCTGGCCACCGTGGTCGTCGCCAGCGCTACCTGATCGAGTCGCACCACGGACCCCGTGGGAAAGTTGCCCCCCGTGACCGTGAGAGTCAGCGGCGCCGCCGATGTGTACGTGATCGCCGGACTGGCTTCCACGATCTGGAGCGGATCGATCGCCGGGCCCAGCGAAACGAGCGAGACATTGTTGCCGCCCTGATTCACGACAACCGCTTGACTGCTGATGGGGTCGATCGCCACGGCCTGTGGTGAGGTTCCCACGCCTGTCACGGTCTGTAGCACGATGCTGTTTTCCAGATCCACAATCGCCGCCGTGCCGCTGACTGCGTTGACGGCAATGCCGACATTCTCGAGAGGGTCCACCGCAGCCGCATCAAAACCGACCTGGTCCACAGGCTCGCCGATGCCTGATGACGAAACGGTGCTCACCGCATTGACCGTATTGTCGAGCAGGCTGAATGTCGTGAGCGTCCCCGCTTGCGGATCGGTTAGAAGCGCCTGGTGCGTCTCGGGATTGATGCCGACTCCCTGGGTGGTTATCGAAATCGAGAGAGTCCCCATCACCTGCGGGGCACGCCCGTTCGGCTCACCCGTGCTGGCGTCCACACCGAGGTCAACGATGTTGATGATTCCCGCGCCGCCTGGCGTAATAAGAGCCCAGTTCAATCGCGGATCGACCGCAATCGCCGGATTCGGTCCTGTGCTGTAGCCCGTCAAACCTCCTCCGATCTGCTGAACCACGGAAATCGCCGGCGTTCCACCGGCAACCGAAACATCGAGGACCGTGGCTTCGTTCGTGGACTGGTAGGCCACAACGGCGCGGTGCGTATTGGGGTTGACGCCGATGGAAAAAGGCAACGGTGGATTCGTGCCGGAGGCGATTGAGACGTTCAGGGTCGTCGCGTTGAGCGTGACCAAGTCAATCGCCGTAACTGTTTGGTCGGCGTTGTTCACCACGAGAGCGACCGGATCCCCCAGGAGATCGTCCACGGCCACCCCCGTGGGCTTTGTTCCCACCGGAATCGCCGAACCAATCGTCGCGGCAGTGCGGACGTTCACGAGCGAGATGGAGTTCCCCCCGGTATTGGCCACAACTGCAATCCCGTCGGCTTCGTCAATCGCCACGGCCGTGGGTCCTGTGCCGACCCCAATCGCACCTCCGATCGGCGCTCCAGGAATCAAACTCGGAATCGGCGTGACCGCCAAATTCAAAGCCGACATGGACGGTTCGCCGAGCGCGACACCCGAGTTATGCAAGACAATCGGGTAGAGCCCCGGGACGAGCAGACTGCCCGCCGGCACGGTCACGGACATTTGCCGGCTGCTGCTGAGCGCGGGAGCGACCGCCGACCCATTCACGGTTGCGGTTGTCGCGCTTGAAAAGTACCCGCCGGTCAGACCGACGTTGGCGCTCGCGCTATTTTGCGGCACGCCATCCGGCGACGAAGCCACAAGCGCCGGCCGTGCCGCGAAAACCGCCAGCGGCAGTGCCCCGGAGACGTTCAGCCCGGTCTGAACCTCAATCGAAACTACCCCCGCTGCCCCGAGCAGATTGGCCGGAAGCGTGATGCGAAGGAGGGTCGACGTAATGAACACCGGCGTAAGCGTGATCGTCGGCTGGCTCGGGGCTGCCACGACGATCTGGCTTGTACTCTCAAAATTTGAACCGCTCAGGTAGATGTCCTGCTGCGCTGATCCCTGAACCGCCGTGGTGGGATCGAGGCCCCCAAGTACGGGCGGGCCCCCGGGGCCGATCGTGACCGTCGCCGTCCCTTGCTTTGTCGAATCGGCGGCCGATTGTGCGGTAATTGTCACGGTGCCGGGAGAAGTCGCAGGAGCCGTGTAAAGTCCGCTCGCGCTGATCGTGCCAAGGGCGGCGCCCGTTGCTGAGCCACTCAAGGACCAGGAAACGGCGGTGTTGGACGTTCCTGTAACGTCCGCGGTGAATTGAAACATTTCAAGCGGACCGATCGTCGCAGTCGTCGGAGAGACCTGGACCACTATTCCCGAATCGATGTTCACTGTGAACGTGCCGAACTCAGTCGAATTAGCCGTGCTGACGGCCAATATAAACGCCGTGTTCGGCGTGGGTACGGTTGGAGGTGCCGTATAAAGACCAGTCGACGTGATGGTCCCGTACCCCGTCAGCACCGTTGTCCCTTTGGGCGTGGTAACGCCGGGGATCGGCGTGCAAACAGTCGGCTCTGTAGTCGGAGGAGGAGGCGTGCCTTTCGCCGTCGAGGCGGGTGGTAGGCAAACCTGCCAGGTCACTGTCCCCGTTGTCACGCTTGCTGAAAACTGCACCGAATTATTCACGAGAACCGTCATGGGGGAAGGCAAGGGTCCGCTTATCGTCACGGTTATCGCCGTGGAATTCCCTCCGCAGCCCGCGATGACAACGGTGAGGAAGATCACCGCTCCTAGCCCCCACAGTCTCATGAGCTTTCCTCCAGCGGTCTCCGCACGATTTCGCATGTGCTCGAAGTAGCGCTCATTTCTCTGCGCCTCAGGCTCCATGTGCCGCCCCATCAAAATGTGCGGCTCACTGCAAACCGCAGCGCAGTCTTGGGTTCGAGCAAGCTCGGCGGGATCGTCTGCGACGATCGGGTTTGCGACAGGAAAGTTTGAATTGCCGGCACGATCTGCGTGTTGTAAACGCCCAACTGCTCCAAAGATTCCCGCTCCTCCGGCGTAACATAGAAGCCCCCCTGCGGCGGCGTGATCGTCTGATCCAGGCGCAAGTAATTGTACGCATAATAGATGCGAAACGGAGCCTGGATGATCGGTATCTGGATGTCCAGCTCGGCGCCCGCCGAAGTGTGCGGTCTGAAGTCCGTCCCAGAGGCAATCGGCAGGTTTTTGGGTATGTGCACGCACGGAGAGAGCGGCGTCTGGCACGGGAAATCCGCGTTGGGATACTGTTCCTGCAATAGAGCGATCGCCGCCGGATCAAGCTGGAGTTGCGATCCGCGCATGATTCCATTCAAACCGATATCGTGGAACAGGCTCATGCTCACGTAAGATTTCACGAGCGGGATCCGATATTCCGCGTTCGCGAAGGACTGCAAATCGCCGCCCGGACGTGTGGGAACAAACTCCAGCACGTTGACGGGCACCTGCTCAAGCGTCGGCTGCCCCGCAGAATTCAGGTGTTGCGGATTGAAGAAAGAAACCGTCGTGCTCGTGGAATAGGGAATGAATACGAACGGCGAGATCGTATAAAACTCGTATCCTCGCACGTCGGTTTCACCGCCCATGTAGAAGCGGTTATTCGGCGGAACTTCCTTTCCTCCGTAGCCGGTGATCATCGCACCCTGAACGCGCAGGGCGATGACGTTTCGCCGGTGATAGTTCGACCGGTAATAAGACATCGTAAATGTATTGCTGAGCGTGTCCACATTTCCCTGAAGCGGTCCGCCTGCGAAGCTCGCGCCGTAGTAGATGCTCTTACCGTGTGTCGGAAAGATCGGACTGTCGACCGTGCTGTAAGAAAACGTCGGAGTAACCTGGCTCACGCGGATGCCGTTCAGCGCGGATGGGCCCGCCAGGCTCGTGAACTTCGTAAATTCGAAAAGGAGCGTCGCCGCCTGGCTAAACGGAGTAATGTTCGTAGTCGACCAGCCGTATTGCAACCCGATTCGCGTAAAAGCGGACCTGCGCAGCGGGTAGCTGGCGAAAAGCGTGAAGCCCTTCGAGTTTGTGTTGTAATTCTCTTGCAGGGCGGGATCAATCGCGACCTGCTGGCCCAGCAGCAAGCCTTCCTGACGGGCCGTATTGTAATCGAATTTGCTCGCAAAGACCGTGAATCCCGTCGAGATGGGCCTGTCGAAGAGATAAGGCTCGGTGAACCCAAACCGGATGTCGGTCTGGATGTTGCCGACTTGCGCTGATAGCGTAAGTGTTTCGCCGAGCCCAAGGAAGTTGTTCGTCTGGTAGGAAAAGCCGACGAAGCTGCCGGCAAGCCCGCTCACGCCGCCGTTGAACGTGATCGACTGCTTGCCCTTTTCTTTCACCTTCAACTTAATATCCACCGTGCCGGCCTTGACGTTGCGCTTCAGCTCCGCATTCTCGGGCTTGATCGGGTCGAAATACCCGAGCTGATTCAGGCGCAAAAGACTCAATTCCCAAAGGCGGTTACTGTACACCTGTCCTTCATCCAGCAGAAGCTCGCGACGGATGACTTTGTCGCGGGTCGTCGTGTTGCCAGAGAATTCGATACGTCTTACGAAGAACTGCTTCTGCTGATCGAACGCAAGAGTCAGATTGACAACTTTCTTCGCATCGTCGATATCGAAGTTCGGTTCCGCGTTGAAGTCGATGTAGCCGTAATCCCCGTACAACTTCCGGAAACTTTCGAGCGACTTGCGGACCTTGTCCGCATCGAATATGTCTCCTTCCTTCAGCGGAAAGGCCCTTTGAAGAAGCGCGGCCGGAAAAATGAGCCCCTGGTCCGGGTCGGCGCTGCGGAAGGTGAGCTTGCCCATACGATACTGCGCTCCCTCCTCGATCGAAATCGTAATGTTGGTCGCCTTCCCATGCTTGGCGCCGATGCCCGGCCACGGGCCGGGAATGCCTCCGCGGTTGACGTCGATGGTCTTGAGATCCTTCACATCCACGACGACCTTGAAATAACCGTGGTCCTGGTACAGCCCACGGACGCCAACTTCGAGATCTTCATCCAGCTTGGGGCGGTCGAAAGTCTTGCTCATGATCGGAATGTCGGTGAGCCAGAGCGGAATTGCGACCGGGCGATCATGTCTCATCGTGCGGATGATCTTTCGTGACGAAAAGGCCTTGTTGCCGACGATCGTGATCGTGCCGACCTTGACTTTGGGGCCTTCATCGATGTTGAACACCAGCTTGACAGCGTTCGTGGCGGCAATGCGTTCATAGGTGGGCTTTACCGTGGCAAATTGCCGGCCATGTTCTGCCAGTAATTCCTTCAGCACGACTTCGGCGCGCTTGATTTTCGTGGGATCGAACTGGCTCTCCACCGAGAGCCCCACTTTCTTCTGTTTGAACGCGTCGAGAATGTCCGATTCCGTGATGGACTTGTTTCCCTTGTACTCGATGCGGCGGATGATCGGCCGTTCGGTCACGTAGAATAGGACGATTACCCCGTCCGGCTGATCCGGGCTGCGCTCCACTTCGAGGCGAATATCCTCGAAGAACTGTGTGTTCCACAAGGCCTGAAAGTCCCGCCGCAGGGCGTCTGGATTGTAGGGATCGCCCGGACGTGAGAATATGCGCGCGAGCAGGGTGTCTCGTTGTATCCGGCGGGTTCCGGGGAATTCGATGCGCTGGATCACATACTGTGGCGCGCCGCCGGCCTGTTGAGCCCAAAGGGTTTCACCGGCGGCCAGGAAGATCAAACACACAACGACCAGAATTTCGAATACGCGCGGAAATATCTCCCTGCTGGCGGCCGTGATTCTGGTCAAGGCCGCAGTCCCCCGCCCAATTTTTTTTGCTCCCCCGCCGGATTGGTCTTACCCGGCTCGCGCGTGTAGGATTCTTAGTGGGCCACCGGGGTTGCTTCCACGACGGGACGGAACGCAAGGCCGTCGCCGGAGAGATAGACTTCCAGCGTCGCCGGCCGCTGCAGCTCGCCCTGAATGAGAGCTTCCGACAGTGGGTCTTCGACGTACTTCTGCAACGCGCGCCGGAGAGGCCGCGCGCCGTAATTCCGGTCACCGCAGGTCTTCTCGAGAATCCACTGGCGCGCTTCGGGCCGAAGCGCAATTTGCACCTGACGGTGCACCAGCGTCTCGTTCATCTGGCCCACGAGCAGATCGATGATCAGCAGCAGGTCGTCGTCCGTGAGCGAGTTGAACAGAATCACCTCGTCCAACCGGTTCAGAAATTCCGGATTGAACACCCGCTTGACTTCGCCCATCACCATGTCGTCCTGGCTCTTCGACGCCGCAAGCTCATCCGCCGACTGGAAGCCGAGACCGGATTGCTTCTGCAACTGCCGCGCGCCGAGGTTCGAGGTCATGATAATGATCGTGTTGCGGAAATCAACGGTGTTGCCCAGCCCGTCCGTCAACTGGCCGTCCTCGAAGACCTGCAGCAGGATGTTGTAAACATCCGGGTGCGCCTTCTCGATTTCGTCGAGCAGGATCACCGAATACGGCGTTCGGCGTACGCGCTCGGTCAGCTGGCCGCCTTCTTCATAGCCGACGTATCCCGGAGGCGCGCCGATCAGTTTCGACACCGAATGCTTCTCCATATACTCGGACATGTCGAAGCGGATCAGCGACTTCTCACTGCCGAACAGAAACTCGGCCAGCCGCCGGGCCACTTCCGTCTTGCCGACGCCAGTCGGGCCAAGAAACAGGAAGCACCCCACCGGGCGTCCCGGAGCTTTCAGCCCCGCGCGGCTGCGGCGGATGGCTCTCGCCAGCGCCGTGATGGCCTTTTCCTGGCTGATAATCCGGCGGTGCAGCTCTTCCTCGATGCGCAGCAGCTTCTGCTGCTCGTCTTCCTTGATCGAGGTGACCGCGATGCCGGTCCAGCGCGCCACCACTTCCTCGATGTCCTCGCGCGTCACCACGCCCGTCGAAGAGTCGTCGATCTTCAGCTTTTCGCGCAGCACCCGCAAGTGTTCTTTTTCCTTGCGCTCTTCCTCGGAATAGAACCGCGCCTTCTCGAACTCGTGGTTCGCGATCGCCGTTTCCATCCGGTGTGTGATGAACTTCACGCGCTTCTGCACTTCCGCGACCTCGTCGGGCAGCATGGCCTGGCGCAGCTTCACGCGCGCCCCCGCCTCGTCGAGCAGGTCGATCGCCTTGTCCGGCAGGAAACGATCCGGGATGTACCGGTTCGACAGATACACGGCATATCGGATCGCCTCTTCGGTGTAGCTGACGGCGTGGAACTTTTCATAGCGGTCGCGCACGCCCTGCAGCACGCGAATCGCTTCGTCCTCGCCCGGCGCGGAAACTTTTACGGACTGAAACCGCCGCTCGAGCGAGCGGTCTTTCTCGACCGACTTCCGGTATTCGGCCGGCGTCGTGGCGCCGATGCACTGAATCTCGCCGCGGCTCAGCGCGGGTTTCAAGATGTTTGCGGCATCGAGCGAACCCTCCGCGGAGCCCGCTCCCACCAGCGTGTGCAGTTCGTCGATGAAGACGATCGCGTTCTGGCTCTCCATCAATTCCTTCATGATCGTCTTCAGCCGCTCTTCAAATTGACCGCGATACTTTGTGCCGGCCACAATCAGCGAGAGGTCGAGAGAAAGAATCCGCTTGTCCGCAAGGAATGGCGGAACGTCGCCGTCGGCGATCCGTTGGGCCAGTCCTTCGACGATAGCCGTCTTGCCCACGCCCGGTTCGCCGATCAGGACGGGATTGTTCTTCGTCCGTCGGCAGAGGATCTGGATGGCGCGCTCGAGTTCGCGGTCTCGGCCCACGAGCGGGTCGAGCTGTCCCTCCATGGCCGCTTGCGTTAGATCGCGGCTGAATTCAGCGAGCAGCGATGCTTCTTTAGGCCGGTTCACAGGCACCTTCTCTCCCGTGCTGCGCGCGAGTTCCTCGCGCACGGTGGAAAGCCGCAATCCCCGTTCCAGCAGGATTTCGGCGCCAAAGGATTTCTCCTCCCGCAAAACTCCCAGGAGCAGGTGTTCCGTTCCCACGTGCTTGTGCCCAAGTCGTTCCGCCTCTTCCGCGGCGTAGTTGAGAATGCGCTTGCACTCCTGGCTGAGGGGAACCTCCACGGATGTGGAAATGCGTTCGCGAACGGTGATCCGCGATTCGATTTCTTTGCGGATCGATTCGATCGATCCGTGCGTGCGCAGAAAACGGTTGGCGAGAGCCTTGTCTTCACGCAACAGGCCGAGCAGCAGGTGCTCCGTCTCGATGTACGGGCTGCCGTATTGGCTCGCCTCGTAGCGTGCGAAAAAAATCACCCGCCGGGCTTTCTCTGTGTATCGTTCGAACACGGGTTACCCGCGCCCTCCCGGGGTTCTGGCCCCAGCGCCCGCCGACCGCGCCGCGGCGATCGCGGCGCCTGCGAGCACCTCTGCGCCCGGCGTCAGCTTTCCGTGCTCCAGGTTCAGGACACGTCCCGCGCGCCGTGCCAACGACAAATTGTGTGTTGCGAGAATCGACGTCAGGTGATGAGATTCGTGAACCTGCTGCATGAGTTCGAAAATGATCTCTGCGCTCCGTTCGTCCAGATCTCCCGTCGGTTCGTCCGCCAGGAGCAGCACCGGCTCGTTCACGAGCGCCCTCGCGATTGCCGCGCGCTGCTGTTCGCCTCCCGAGAGATCTCCCGCACGCTGCTTCGCGCGGCCACCCAACCCGACCTCCGCCAGCCAATCCTCCGCTGCGCGCAGCGCCTCGCCCGGTGCTTTGCCCCGAACCAGCAGGGGCATCGCCACGTTTTCCGCCGCCGTGAAATCCGGCAGCAAATGATGCCGCTGCCAGACGAAACCCACGGCCCGGTTGCGATACTCTGCCAGCTCCGCCTCTCGAAGCGAACGGAGAGAATTCCCGGCGAAGTATACTGCACCACTTGTTGGAGTGTCCAGCGCGGCCAGCAGATGCAAAAGAGTGCTCTTCCCTGCGCCCGAGGGTCCCACGATCGCGAGCATCTCGCCGCGTTCGATCGAAAGATCGATCCCGTCGAGCGGCACGATTTCTTGCGAACCCGAATGGAAGATTCTACGAAGGTTTTCCGCGCGCAGAATTTCACTGGGGTTTGAGACGGCCCCGAAACCCGAGTCGTCCACCGCTACACCCGCATTCGCCTGTTTCCGCATCGCGTTGCCGGTTCTTCTCACACTTTAGATGCCGAAATGCCCGGCGGATATGTCCTTTTTTTACATACGACTAATCGCCCGGAAGGGGGAATCGAGGCCAATTCATTCCACACTTGTCCATCGCTCTTCCCTTCTCCGTCGGGCCGATTGCCAATTAATGGCACCATTCTATGAAAGCTCTTTCATTCTAACACGCGAGCAGCTTTGAGAACGAATCGAAACGGCTATCGAACGAAGTCGATTAATGGATTGAGACCCCGCGTGTCGGTCCGCCGGCAGGTCCATCGCGGGCCTCTCGCCGGGCTATTCGAAACGCAGAATTTCAACGGGAAGAATGCGCGCCGCAGAGCGAGCAGGAAGAATCGTCGCCGCGATGCTGATCGCTAGCGCCGCCGCCGCAATCCAGATCGCATCGAGGCCGTTTGCATGGAACGGAACGTAGGGAATGGCGTACACCTCTGGATTCAGAGGAATCAGCCGCCATCGATCGGCGACCCACGCAAAGCCGTATCCGGCCGCAAGGCCTGCCGCCGTCCCGGCGATGCTGACGGCCAGCCCCTGTAAAACGAAAATCCTGCGGATCTGCCGGCGGCGCGCGCCCACCGCCATCAAAACGGCGATGTCCCGCGCGCGTTCCGTCACCGTCATGGTCAGCACCACCAAAATATTCAGGCCCGCGACGAATGTAATCAGCCCGATGAAAAGCGCCGTCACAAGTTTCTCCAGGCTCAGCGCGCGGAAGAGCGCGCGGTTCTCGTCCATCCACGTCGTGGCCATAAACCCCGGCCCGGCCCGGCGGACGAGATCGTCGGCCACGGCGCGCGCATCTTCAAGTCTTGCGATTCGCACTTCGAGCAGGCTCACCACGTCGGCCACCCCGGCAAGGCCCTGCGCTGAAGTGAGCGTCACGAATCCCCAGTTCGCGTCGTAGTCATAAAAGCCCGAATCGAAAATTCCCGCCACGCGAAACCGCCGCGACCGCGGCAGCATGCCGAACGGCGTCAGATTTCCCTGCGGGCTGGTCAGCGTGACGTAATCGCCCGCCGAAATCTTCAGCTCCTCGGCGAGGATGCGGCCCACCATCAGCGCGGGAATGCTATCCGCGTCAGGTTCGAAACTGTTGGATCCGGCCGAGAGATGCCGCAGCGCTCCGCCCGCCCGAAGCTCGAGGCTCGGGTCCACACCCTTCAGCACAACCCCTCGCGCGCGACCCCCGCAAGATAGCAGGACGGTGTTATAGATGGCTGGCTCGATCGAGCGCACGCCGGGAGCGCCGCTCAAGCGTTCCATCAATTCAGCATAATTGTGGATCCCGTCGGGGTTGACTGGCTTCAGGTTTACGTGCGCCGTCACGCTCAACAGCCGGTCGCGAATCGCCTGGCGAAAGCCGGTGTTCATCGAAAGCGCAACGACGAGGGTCGTCACCCCCGCAGCGACACCCACCACCGCCAGAATCGTCACTAGCCGCAGCACCGCCGGCCGGTTCGGCGACCGCAGGTATCGCAGCGTCACCAGCCATTCGAATGTCATTTCGGTCTTTCGCGTGACGCGCCACCGGACCCACTCGGCGCTCCGGCGTCCGTTTCGGAGGAGGGCGCGTCGGAGCCTTCCGCCACCTCGGCTCGCAGGAGCGGAAACAGGATCACTTCGCGTATAGCATGCGAATCCGTGAGCAGCATCACGAGGCGGTCGATTCCGATTCCCTCCCCGGCGGTCGGCGGCAGGCCGTGGCTGAGGGCTCGGATGTAGTCGGCATCCACTTCTTTCGGCGCATCCTGCCCGCCCTTTTCCACCTGCGCGCGAAACCGCCGCTCCTGGTCGTCGGGATCGTTCAACTCCGAGAAACCGTTCGCAATTTCCATGCCCGCGATGAACAGCTCAAAACGCTCGGTAAGCGAAGGATCGTCCTCGCGGCACTTCGCGAGCGGCGATATCTCTGTCGGAAAGTCGTAGATGAACGTCGGTTGGATGAGCTGCGCCTCGGCGATCGCCTCGAAAAGCCCTCCCGTCAGCTCTCCGTCGGATCGCTTCGCCGTGTCCGCGATCGCATCGGCGCCGCTTGATCGCGCGAAGGCGTTGTAGCGCTCAGCCGCTACGCGCGGGCCGCCCTTCTGTGAGAGCTCGGCCACGGTCGGCGGCGCGCCGGCCGCGGCCGGCCAGTATTTCCAGATCGCTTCGCGCATCGAAAGGCGTTCGAAGCGATTTACGTCAATACGATGTTCGCCGTATGACACTTCGGAACCGCCGCTAATTTTCGCGGCTAAGTGGCGAAATAATTGCTCCGTGAGGTCCATCAGATCGACGAAATTGCTGTACGCCTGGTAGAACTCGAGCATCGTGAATTCGGGTTGGTGGATCGCGTCGATTCCTTCGTTGCGGAAGTTCCGGTTGATTTCGTACACCCGGTCGAGTCCGCCGACGACGAGCCGCTTCAGGTACAGTTCCGGCGCGATGCGCAGGTAGAGGTCCATGTCGAACGTATTGTGATGCGTTACGAAGGGCCGCGCGGTCGCTCCCCCGAGGATCGGATGCATCATCGGCGTCTCGACTTCCACGTAGCCCCGCTCGTCGAAGAACCGCCGCAATTCCCGGTTGATCTGCGCGCGGCGAATAAAAATCTCCCGGGCGCGCTCGTTCACGATCAGGTCCAGGTATCGACGGCGATAGCGCTGCTCGACGTCGGCGAGCCCGTGCCACTTTTCAGGCAATGGCAATAGGGCTTTGCTCAGCAGTTCGAGCCTTTCAACCCACACCGTGAGCTCGTTCGTCTTCGTGCGGAACAGATGGCCGGAAATTCCGATGATGTCGCCCAGGTCGAGAAGCTGAAAGAGCTTAAACGCCTGCTCGCCAACGACGTCGAGCTTCACGTACATCTGTACGCGCGCTCCGTCCCCTGCCAAGTGTGCGAACGCGGCCTTTCCGTGCGGCCGCAACGCCACGATCCTGCCCGCCACCCGTACGTCCACGCGCTCCGACACAAGCTGCTCGGCCGTGCGCGCCCCGAACTGCTCGGCAACCTGCCTCGGCGTGTGCGTCCAGTCGAATTTGTGGGGGTAAGCCGCGTGTCCCAGGGACTCAATTTCGCTCAGCTTCTTGCGGCGTTGCAGGAACTGGTCGAGCGGTTCAAATTCCAACGGGACGATCCTTTCAAAGCCGGGGGCCCTTCCGCGGACCGGGCGGCAGTATAGCGGGCGGCTTCTGAGACCGTCAAGAAAACGCCTTCTCCAGAACCGATGGTATAATGCGATAAGTAACTCGGGGGCGGTTTTGGTGTTTTCTAGGCGCAATACGCGGCCTTCTTCCGAGGGCCGCAGGGTCACGGACGACTGGTTCACGGCCCTGCCACGGGAGAAAAGCCAGGTCTTCGAGGCAGTGGTCCGCCGTTGGGAGTGTGCGTACGCGATGATGAGCGTAGCGCTCGACGGCGCGCTTTCGCTCCGCGCCCGCGGCGAACTCGTCTGCGCCCGGCAACAAGTTTCGGTCGCGGCCGATCTGCTCGGACGGCTCACCACCACACTGGTTTCCTTCTGCGATACCCTGTCCTCTCGCGGACGGCACATCAGTCGTTTGCCCGCCGTCGAACCGCTCAATACGGAGTTCTTCCGCGGCGATACGGGACAGAGCGCTGCCTCCTGGAACGGAATTCTCCACCATCTGCTGTTCGGCGACCGCAAGCGCTTCTTTCACAAGGTCCGGATTCTGTCCGACACTCTCGAGCAGATCGAACGCGAATTTCGCGAAGCGGCCAGTGACATTTCGAGGGGCCTTTCCATCGATCCCGCCGATTGCTGGAAGAAGCTTGACTATCTTCACTACGACTTCAGCACCTGCCTTCGGGAAACCGAAATCGTGCTGAAGTGCTTCCTGCGCGCCCTGCCCGCGGAGCAACTTTCCGCCCTGGCCGCCGAATTGGAGGCGCCTCCCCCGGCGAGGCGCCTCCGAGTCAAACCGCGTCTCTCTCGCGCCCCCGCCTAAACCAGCGCAACTGGACGTGAAGTGCAATTCTGACGACAATAGGCAATGCTTGCTAGCTTGCCCGTGCATCTAATTGGGCGCTTCCCCGCAATCGCCGCCACCACCCGCCCGGAGGCGGCACGGTAACGCGGGAGCAACACACTAGTACAACTTCTGAAGTGGCTGACGCATCGCAATGAAGGATGCGTCCCGACGGGTAGCGTGGCCCGAGCGAGACGAACCGAAACTGGCGAGATACCGGAACCGGAGGCGATTCGGCTCGCCCAGCAAGGTGATGCGGCGGCATTCGAGCGCATTTACCAGTTGCACAGCCGTCGCGTCTATTCTTTGTGCCTTCGCATGGTGGGGAATACGGCCGAGGCAGAGGATCTGACGCAAGAAGCGTTCCTCCAGCTCTTCCGCAAGATCTCCACATTTCGGGGCGAGTCGGCGTTTTCGACTTGGCTGCATCGTTTGGCGGTCAACGTCGTCCTGATGAAGCTCCGGAAGAAGTCCGGAAAAGAGACCTCGCTCGAACAGGTCACCGAAGGCGACGAAGAATCCGGAACGCCGCGGCGCGATTTCGGCGGGCCCGATTTGGAGTTGACAGGTTCGATCGACCGCGTGAACCTGCAGCGGGCGGTCGAGCAGTTGCCTCCGGGTTACAAAGCGGTGTTCGTCCTGCATGATGTGCAGGGATATGAACACAACGAGATTGCGGAAATTATGGGCTGTTCCATCGGCAACTCTAAATCGCAATTGCACAAAGCGCGAATGCGCCTTCGCGATCTACTGCATGAGGCCGTGCGCGAGAAGGCCCGCGAGGAGCGCCGGGCGGCTGGAAGCGCTTCAGGCGGCGAGGACTGAGCGATGAGCGCGTTTGCATGTAACGAATTCCTGAATCGTCTCGACGAGTGGATGGAGGGCGAGCGTCCTTCCGAAGCCCACGCCCATTTCCGCGATTGCCGGCGCTGCCGCGCGCTCGTCGGCGACCTCGAATCCATCCAGCATACGGCCCAGGCTCTCGCCATCGACGCCGAACCCTCGCCGCGCGTCTGGCAAGCGCTCCGCGCACAGCTCCTCGAGGAAGGTATGATCCGCACCGGCCGCCGCGGCTGGGCGCACGTGCTCACGGGCTGGCTCGGCGAGACATTCGCCCTGGTGCCGCGCCCCGCGCTTGCCGGAGCGTACCTCGTGGCGCTGATCGCGATCGGCGTCGCTGTCAGCGGGCCGCCCGGGCAGCATGCGAACGAGGCGCAGTGGATCAAGGGGACGGAGAGTTCCACGCAGCCGCTTAGCGCGCAGCTCGATACGGCCGAGCGGGACACGGTTTCTTCCCTGCGAGGCATCGATCCCGTCGTCACTGCCTCCTTGCATCAAAACCTCGCCATTGTTGACAACTACATCGCTTTATGTGAAAAAAGCGTTCACGAAGATCCCGAAAACGAAGTCGCGCGCGACTATCTGTATGACGCCTATCAGCAAAAGGCGGACTTGCTCGCACAGATGAGCGAACGCGGAGACAACGGCCAATGAGGACCCAACCTGCTCTGCCGGCGCCGCGCCATTGGAGGAACGGACTCCTGGTGCCCGGCCTCTTGCTCCTCGGCGCGACATCCGCTACGGCCGCCGACCGCGTCGTGCAGCATTTCAAGGTCGAGGCGCACCCTGTGGTCACCATCCACAATCCAAACGGCACCGTCACCGTGCGCGCGTGGACCAAGTCGGAAGTGATGGTCGTCTCGAACCAGGCGACGGATCGCGTCGCGGTGGACGCCGAGCAGATCGGCAACCGCGTTGATATCCTCACGCGTCCGGTTTCCGAGACCGCCGCGCCCGAAGATCTCCGCACCGACTTTGAAATCAGCGTCCCCGAAGACGCCGAACTTCAGATTCATAACGACTCCGGCGGGGTCAACGTTTCAAACGTGCTCGGCGACATGAACGTCGAAACGATCGCGGCGGGTGTCGACCTGGAAGATGCCGCGGGCTACCTCACGGTCAAGACCGTCGGCGGCTCGTTCCAGTGCGTGCGCTGCGCCGGCCGCCTCGAAGTTTCCTCGATCAGCGGCAATTTCCGGTTCATCGACGTCCGCAGCTACTACGTCCGCGCGCAAACCTCCACCGGGAACATCCTTTTTAACGGCGAGTTTCTTCCCAACGCCACCTACCGCCTGAAGAACTACAGCGGCGTGATCGAAGTCCGCTTCTCGCCCGGCGATTCGTTCGATTTGAGCGCCACTTCGCTCAAGGGCCAAGTGCACAATGAGGCGAGGCTCAATCCGCCCTCGCACCATCACTTCCTGCCGCGATTCGGCAACGCGCTCTTCGGCACGTTGAACTCCGGGCGCGCCAGCGTTCAGCTGAGTTCCTTCGATGGTACAATCAACGTCCTGAAGCGGAATTGATTGCACCGCCCTGCAATTCAAAACGCTTCGAATCCGATGCCGAACGAAACCCGCCTCCGCAGACTCGTCTGCCTCACCGGATTCATGGGCAGCGGCAAGTCCACCGTCGCGCGGCTGCTGGCGAACCAGCTCGGATGGCTCAGGACCGACCTCGACAAATGCATCACCGAAGCGGCGGGCCTTTCGATCCCCGAGATTTTCGCGCGCATGGGTGAGCCGGAATTCCGCCGCGTCGAGCGCGAACAGCTCGCGCGCATTGTGGCCGAATACGAAGAGACGCAAAAGCCGCGAATCGTCTCGCTCGGCGGCGGCACGATCGCGCAGCCGCAAAACCTCGCTTTGCTGCGCGAAGCTGGCGCGATTCTAATCTGGCTCCACTGCCCGGTCGAGGAACTGCTGCACCGCTGCGCGCAGGTCACCGACCGTCCTCTCTTCCGGGATGAGGCCAGTTTCCGCCGCCTCTACGAAGAGCGCGTCCCCGGCTACGAGCTTGCCGACTACCGCGTGGAAAGCAACGCCGAACCGCCCCGCGTGGTCGAGCAGATTCTCGCGTTGGGAATTTTCCCCCGGGTGACTGTGTGAGCGGAACGAGAAAACGCATCCTCGCGGCGTGCGCCGCGGCATTCCTTGTCGCCGCGGGCGCGGCGAGCTCGAAGAACTCATCGCCGTTCGCCCCGGAAAAAGGAAATTTCAAGATTCTCGTGAACGGACAGCCGATGGGGAAGGAAGAATTCGAGATCGGCCCGAGCGGCGGCAACTGGATCGTGCGCGGTACTTCCGAAATCCAGGCGCCCGAGGGCGCGACCCGCGTCTCCGGAACCCTCGAACTCCACGCCGACGGCACTCCCGTGCGCTACGAATGGTCCACGCAGGGCGCGAAGAAAGCCTCCGCGACGATCAACTTCACCGGCTCGACCGCCACGATCGAGCTTCGCCTGGAGGGCGCGCGGCCTTTCACCCAGCAGTTCACTTTCAGTTCGCCGCAGATCGTCGTCCTCGACAACAACCTCTATCACCAGTACGCCGTGCTCGCACGCCTCTACAATTGGGACAAGAAAGGCGCACAGACGTTCTCCGTGCTCGTGCCGCAGGAATTGACGCCGGGAACCGTCACCGTCGAATCGCTCGGCACCCAGGACATCGGCGGCAAGAAACTCGACGAACTGAGCGTCAAGACCGAAGACCTCGAAGTCGACCTCTACCTCGAGGGCCAGCGCCTCGTCCGCATCGTCGCCCCCGGCTCCAACGCCGAAATCCTCCGCGAATAAGGCTCGAGCACCCGCCTGAAATACCCCTGAAATTCCTTCGAATTCGAAGCACCAACTGCTTCAGAAGCGGTGGCAATTTGGGCCACTCTTAGGCCCTTAGCGGGCGCATTTTGCACGAATCCACCAGATTCGTCGCAGCAGAGGCCAGCGGGGGCCTCCAAGCCGATTTTTTCAGACGCCGGGGGGTTCGAGGAGCAGGCGGATGCCGCCGTTGACGGTGCGGACGGAGATTTCGCCGCCGCCGTGCCCGAGCCTTCCGCGGAAGGCGCGCAAGCCCGGGAGCGCGGCGGTGGAAACGACGGGCACCTCGGAGTGGACGTCGCCGTTCATGTTGCGGACTTTCAGGTCGGCGCTCGCGTTCGAAGGAAGTCCGAGCACCACCGAGCCGTTGACGGTCTCGAGGGTCATCGGCGCGCCGTCGGTGAGGCGGCACAACTCAAGATGCAGGTCGCCGTTCGTGGTGCGCGCGTTGAAGCGGCCGGAGCTTTCGAGGACTTCGACGTTGCCGTTGACCGAGCGCAACTCGCCCTGGCCCTCCACGCCGCGCACGCGCACGCTCCCATTTACGGTGCCGATGCTGCCGAGCAGTACGCGATTCGGCACGTGGATCACGTATTCGACGGCGACCTCGACGCCCGGCCCATCGGGATACCGAGTGTGGACGTCCACTTCGCCAGGATGGCTTTCGACTTCGATCTTCACGCGCTCGAGGTCGCTCGGATCGTTCTGCGACGTCTTGACGGCGTGGACTTCGACTTCGTCGCGGTCCCATCCCTCAACCTGCACGGAGCCGTTCACGTTCTGGAGCACGAACTGGCCGCCGGAGGAGAGCGGATACGTCTGCTCGAAGATCTGCTGCTCGTCCGCGAAGCCGGGAAGCACGAGGCAGAGCGCACCTGCGAAGAGCAGGAGCGTTCGCGCCGCGGTTCGAGTCAACGGTGTCGAGCGGGATTGCAACTGGGCCCCGAACAGCAGACTGCTCGTCGTCTTTTTCACGGCACGCCCCTTAACCGCGATTGCGAATGCGAAAAACTGGCAACAAACTCGAACGCTACGGCAAATCGTCGCCGGACGGCGGCGACCCTCCGGCCTAGCGCAACTGCGATTGCAACTGCTGTTGCAGCTTTTCCATTTGCTGCTTGTAAATCTCGATCTGCTTGGCGCTGTCGCTCAGCACGAACTCGATGTTCCCGGCCGTGGTCCGCAGCCGGAGGAGCTCGCCGCCGCCGTTCAGCGAGCCTTCGGCGCGGACCGTGTGCGCGCCGCGCGAGGAGTCATCGTACGAAACTTTCAAGGGGAAGGCAGGATCGACGATGACGCGGTGTTCGCCGCCGAGCTGGACTTCGGCGTCGATCGTGACGGCCAGATCGCGCGGCATATGCACCACGATGTCGCCGGCGTTCGATTGCAAATCGCACGTGCCGGACTTCGCCGGAGACACGAACCAGGCCGTGATGCCGCCCGCGCTGGTGGAGGCTTTGACGGGACTGTCCACCTGCGTCAGATAGATGCTACCGCCGGACGTTTCGAGATTGGTCGGACCGACGACGCGGACCACGCGGATGCCGCCGCCGCCCGTCTTCGCGCGCACCAGGCCCGCCGCTTCGCCGACTTCGATTTCGCCGCCGCCGGTTTCGGCCGTGAGTTCGGCTCCGGAATGCTCGAGCGTGATATTGCCGCCGCCCGTGTCGAGACGCGCCGTGCCCTGAATCGACGTGACTCGAATGTGACCACCGCTGGTGTGCAGCGTGGCGTTGCCCGCAACCGAGCCGACGGTGATGTGGCCGCCGCCGGTATTGGCGGAGAGTTCGCCGGCTACGCTCTTGGCGACGATGTTGCCGCCCCCGGTTTCAAGGCGCGCCGGGCCGCCGATATTGCCCGCGGTGATGTTGCCGCCGGCGGTCGCAAGGGTGGCGCGGCCTCCGATCGTGCTGGCGTCAATGTTGCCGCCGCCGGTCGAGGCGTCCAGGCTGACATTTTTCGGGATGTCCAGCTCGAGGGTCACCCACAAACGGCCCGTCGAACGTTTTCCCGAACCCTGGGCCTTGAGATGGACACCGTCGGACGCGGCGCGCGACGAGATGCTGAAACCCTTCAAGAGCTGCTGCGCGTCTTTCTGTGAAGCGTCCGCCTCGAGATGGATGCGATAGTCCACCCGATCGGCATTTTGCGTGTGGACGACGATGTTGCCGAGGTCGGTCGAAAGCCGGATGCGGTCGCCTTCATGCGCGGGGATCGAGCCGGTCAAATCCTGAGTGAGCCGCGGGCCGGAGTCGCGGGAATTCGGCGGATTATTCGTGTGACGCGCCGACGCGGCGCCAGCAAGAAGCAGAGCAGCAGCCAGCAGAGCGGCGAGGGAGGCGCCGCGAAGTCTTTCACCGGCGCGCCGGAGGATCGGAGAGGCGGCCGGGCTTCGCATGGCTAGAACTTTGCGCGCGGGCCGAGATCGCGAATCGCCGCCGCGCTCTGAAGGCGAATGTAGGCGTTGGGATCTTTTTCCATGCGCTCGCGAAGCACGGCGCGCATGCGGTCATCGGAAGCGCCGCGGCCTTTGGCGGCCATTTCGCGCAACTCGTTGACGGCTTCGACGCGAACTCCGGGATTGTCGTCATCGACCAGCGCATCGAGCAGCGTTTGGCGAACGAGGTCCTGGGATCCCGCTCCGTCGAGCGCCTCGAGCGCCTTCATGCGCACCGCGGCGTTGCGGTCGGTGTGAACCGTGTGGCAGAGCGCGGCGCGGACATCGGGATCGCTGTTGCACGCGCGCAGGAGATCGACGGCGTCGAGCCGCACGTCCGGGCAGAAACGCTCGCCGCTGCCCAGGACTCCGAGAAGAACGGACTTCACGTCGCCGTCATCGACCGTGCCCCGCAGCGTAACGGGCTGCTGCGAACGCAGCTGCAACTCGACGCGCGGAGGCTCGCCTCCTCCGGAAGAAAGCACGTTGATGCCGGCCACATCCGCAGTGCGCAGGTCGAGCGGCGACGGCGCGAAATTCGCGAGCGCACCTGTCTCCGGGCCGCTTGCGCCGGAATTGGTTCCTGCTGTGGTGGTGACTTCGGAGCCGGGGGTCTGAGGCGGCGCGGACGTTGCCTGATGACGGAGGAAGCGCGGCGCCAGAATTCCCACGCTGAAGCCGATGATCAGGAGCACCGCGGCGCTCCAGGCAGGCCGGGGCGCAAGCCAGTTTGCGGGGAGCAGCACGCCGAACGTGCGACGCAACCAGCCGCCCTCTTCCTCGCGGTCGAGCGCGTCGGCAAGGTTCGCGCGGCAGCTTCCGAGCAGCGCGGCGTCGGGCTCGCCGCGATTGTTTGCAAGAAGCGCGAGAAGTTCCCTTTCGCGCTCGAGCGATTGAGAGCAGACGGCACACTGCGCGAGGTGAGTGGACAGGCGTTCCTGTTCGGCGGGCTCAAGCTCGCCACCGGCCGCGCGGAGCGTCAACAGCGGCTGCCATTCAGCGCAGGAGTCGTTCGCGCCGCTCGTATCCGCGCTCGAGTTGGAATCGAAGTCCCGCATTTTCCTGAATCCTCGCCTACCGAACCCCGTCCAGGCTCGCTCGCAATTTTCGCGTCGCCCGGAACAGCGAATTCTTCACCGTCTCTTCCGACGTGCCAAGCAGATCGCCGATCGCGCGAAGCCGCAGGCCCTGGTAGTGCTTCATCTCAAAAACCACGCGCTCGCGAGGCGAAAGGCGCTTCATCGCCTGCTCGATGTGCTGGCCCAGCTCGTGACCGAGCAGCTGCTTTTCGGGATTCGCGGCCGCATTTAGTTCCGGCTGGCGATCGAAGAAGTCGCGCGTCCCGCTCTCGGCTTCCTGTGGAACCGGCGCCTGCTCCTCGCGGTGGCTGGTCCGGCGGCGCAAATGGTCGAGAGCGACGTTGGTAACGATCCTGTAGAGCCAGGTGTAGAAGCTGCACTCGAACCGGAAGCGGTGCAGGTTGCGGTACGCCCGCAAAAAACCTTCCTGGTAAATGTCGCGCGCGTCCTCCGGGTGACGAACCAGGTTCAAGGCTAAGCGGACGACGTCGCGGTCATAACGGTGGACAAGTTCCTCAAAAGCGAAGCGGTCGCCCGCCTGGGCCTTGCGGACGAGTGCTTGCTCCTCCGCGAGCTTCACCGCCGCTGCCTGGCGCGCATCTCCTTCGAGTGCGACGCTCATCCCCATCGCATCCGCCGCCGAGTTAGATTTTGCCGCGACCGGCTCATTTGTTGCCGACGGGCCGCCCGTATCTGCCCCGGCTTCAAGCCTTTCTCCGGGTCCTAGGCGTATAGACGGCCCTCCCGCCCCTTGGTTAGCACCCTGAGAGGCCATTTTGGCACCATCCGACAATTCGGCCAAGGTCATGCCCTCCATCAAAGAGTCTCGCGCTGGGGGTTTTGAAGCACAACTCTTGATACGTCCGGGACAAGGCGGTTGTTCCAGCCAAATTGTCCGAGGCGAAAGCGAGAGGGAATTTAAAGGCTCGAACCGAGGCGGATAAGGCCGTAGACTGCGACGCAAACGATGAAGTCGACGAGCATGCCCCAGTCCACCTGAAAACCCTGATGGTGCAGGGGATCAGGAAGGTGCGGGACCAGCGAGAAGTAATAGATTGCGTTGCCGAGGAGAATGGCGACGAGGTATTCGAGCCAACGGCGCGGAGTGACGCCCAAGAATCGTTGTGCCATCAATGAGTGACAGGATTCCCGGAGATCTACTTTATTCAGCCACAATAATCAGACATAAGCACTACCACGTGACCGACTCCGTCAGCCGTTCGCGGAGGTGATCTCTTTCGCCGTGATCTCGTACTTGAAGCTGTCCGCATCGAGGCTGTCGATCCGGCCGTTGGCTGTCTCCGCCTGCGGATACATGAGAAATGGAACAGGCTTGCCACTCGATCCGGGTAGAGCGACATCGTGCGCGAAGTTGTACGCCATCCAATTCATCTCCCACGCGCCGAACAGCCGGAGACGGGCTTTCTTCACCATATCGTCATCCAGCGGACGGTTTCCGGGCGGTTCCTCGAGGACGACCTTGCGCACATCCGCCGGATCGACAGGAACCCAGCCGTAGTCGTGCAGGTACGCCTCCGCGCGGCAATGCTGCGACTTGGTGATTTTCTCCGACGAGGCGCCGAGGCTCTTGTATCCCAATTCCGACTTGGCCACGCGGATTCCATACGCGTCTCGCGCGGGAAGGCCGGAGGCGCGCGCCAATCCAACGTAGAGTGCGTTGAGGTCGGCGCACTTGCCGCCCAGATCCTTGGTCTCGAGCATGAAACGAATATCGCCCAGACCGCAGCCGCGCGTTTTGGGATCGCGAAACGTATTGTCGACAATCCACTCGTAGATCGCGCGCGCCTTCTCGACATCCGTGGTCTTGCCGCTTGTGATTTCGTCCGCCGTCTGCTTCACGATGCCATCGGTCGGCAGAAGATTCGTGGATCGGCGAAAGTAGTCGAGGTCAGCGCGTTTAGCTTTTTGCTTCTTGCCGGGCTCGGAGAGATCGACCGAAATATTCTTCGTCGCGACCTCGCTTGTGACGATCAGGACCGGCGGCGTGCCGGCAGGAAACTCCGCGGTGATGATTCCGAGGCCGTCCTCGGGCTTGCCTTTGACAATCTTCGCCCTTCCGCCATCGGCGGTGAACTTATTCGATAGCGTCTTCTGGAACGGCGTCGGGGTGAGCAACGCCGTAGGCACCCATATGCGCGTCACGCCGGAAGCTTTCAGGACTTCCACGCGCGTCGTGACTTCAAATGTGCGCCAATTGCCGGGCGCGCCGTCTTCTGCCAGCAAGTACTCCGGGAAGGCGAGGCTTGCCGATACAATGCCGGCCGATCGCAGAAAATCGCGGCGGTTCATAGAAACTCCCTCTCGATCACGATACCGTCTCTCGCTTCACAATTCGGATTCCGACTCGACGCGTGAGATTATACGGGCCTCGACTGGTGGAAACAACAATCTTGCCGCGAAACCAAACGACGGCAAAATCGAGACGCGTGCTACAGTCTCGCGCCTGGAGGTGAGACGTGAAACACCGACTGCTGGTTCCCGGGCTCTTGCTCCTCGCGCTCTCTTGCCTTGCGGGGCTCACTGTGCCCCGGGCTTTTGCGCAAAGCGCTGCGATTCCTGCAACGCAGGAAGCGGATTACGTCGCTCGCGATTTTCATTTCAAGTCCGGCGAGACGATGGCGGAACTGCGGCTGCACTACACGACGCTCGGCAAGCCCGTCCGCGACGCGAACGGGCACACGACGAACGCCGTGCTGATCATGCACGGCACGGGAGGCAGCGGTCACAGTCTCCTCGCGCCGACGTTTGCGGGCGTGCTATTCGGGCCAGGGCAGCTTCTCGACGCAAACCGCTACTTCATCATTCTTCCTGACGGCATCGGCCACGGCAAATCGAGCAAGCCGAGCGACGGCCTGCACGCGCATTTCCCGCAGTATGACTACGACGACATGGTCGCGGCGCAGCACGAGCTGGTGCAGAAGGGGCTGGGCGTCGAGCACTTGCGGCTAGTAATGGGCACTTCGATGGGGTGCATGCATTCGTGGGTATGGGCCGAGACCTACCCCGATTACATGGACGCGCTCATGCCGCTGGCGTGTCAAACGGTGGCGGTCGCGGGACGCAACCGCATCTGGCGAAGAATGGTGATCGACGGCATCCGCAACGATCCCGAGTGGAAGAATGGGGAATACACGATGCAACCGCGAACGGCTCTCGAGATCGCGACGGACATTCAATTGATCGCAGGGAGCGCGCCGCTCCAGATGCAGAAGAGTTTCCCCACTCGCGAGGCGGCGGACCAATACCTCGAAGACTACCGGAAGCGGTATGCCGAAAGTTTCGACGCCAACGATTTTCTGTATGCGGTGAGCGCCTCGCGGAACTACGACCCTTCACCGCGGCTCGAGAAGATCACGGCGTACGTGATGTGGGTCAACTCGGCGGATGACTTCATCAATCCGCCGGAACTCGGAATCGCCCAGCGCGAGATCAAGCGGGTGAAGAGCGGCCGGTTCATCCTGATCCCGGCGTCCGAGCAGACGCATGGCCACGGCACGCACACGTATGCTGCCGTGTGGCAGCAGTATCTGAAGGAACTGCTCGTCGAATCGCAGCGATAACGATCGTCACTCGGGAGCAAACGCCAGGAGCGCGTTGCCCGGCATGGCGCCGAAGCCCGGGTAGCCGGAAACCACAAACATCATCCCGCCCGCGAGGACCGGTCCGCCGACGTCGAGCGAGCCCCCTTTGGCAGGCACGCCGTTGACGGCGTCAAACGAGCGGGCGGTATCGAAATCCCAGATGATCTTGCCGCCCTGAGCGCCATAGGCGCGCAGATGCCCGTCGATGGAGCCGGAGAACACGGCGCCGGGTATCGCGGTCACGGCTTGAGATTGCGCCGGACTGCACGGGCGGCGGTCGCCGCAGCCCGGCGGAGGCGTCTTCCAAAGAAGCTTGCCGTCCGCAACTCGATAGGCGGATATTCCGCCGCCTTTGGTGGGATCGGGCGCTCGCCCCTGGAAGGCGAGGTCCGATACGGCTACGTAGGCGTTGGTGCCGTCCGTGGCCATGCCCCACTGAACTCCTCCGAGCAGGCCGCCGGCGCCCGCGCGCTGGTGCCAGAGCAGTTTGCCGCGCGCGTCAGGATTGACGCCGTACACCATTCCTGATTTTTGGCCGAGGAGCAGCACGCGTTTGCCGCGGGGCAGCAGCACCAGGACCGGCGACGCGCCGAGATCGAATTCGGGAACGGTGGGTTCCGCGCAATTCGCAGCCGGCGGATTTCCACATTCAATCTTGTAGATGTCTTCCTTGTCGAATTGCACCGACCAGAGCAGTCCGCCGGTCTTGAGATCGAGGGCCACGACGGCATCGCTCGTTTCGGTATCCGGCTCGGAATAGTTGTCTCCCGTGCCCACGTAGATCCTTCCCTTGGCGACATCGATGGTGGGCGAGGACCAGATCGCCATGCCGGAGGGCGCAAAAATCGTTCGTCCCTCTTTGGTTTTGCCGTGAGGCGCGGGTTTCTCGGCCGCCATGTAGGTTTGCCAGAGAATCTTGCCGGATTGCCGCATCCACGGCGACAGCGCTGCCGCGGAACGTGCAGCAGTCGTAGTCGGGGCGCCTGCGGGCCTGCTCTTCGCCCGAAGAGACCGGGACGTAGAGACGCCCATCGAGATAGCTCGGCGTGCCGGTGATTGTAGCAGCGCGATGATCGTCGGCCTGCGTGCGCCAGAGGAATTTGCCCGAGACGGCGTCGAGCGCATCTACGCCGCCAGACGCGTCGCCGTAGAAAACTGCGTCGCCTGAACCCGCTTTCCCGATCACGAGGCCGGATCGCACGGGCTTTCCAGTGGTCGCCCAAAACGTGCAACCACTAGACGCATCGAGCGAGTACACAGTACCGTCCATCCCGCCGACGTAGACGCGCCCGGCAAAGATCGCGGGCTGAGATCGGACCGTCCTGACATTGGGGATTCCGAAGGCCCACTTCAGCTTGAGGCGCGACACGTCCCTCGCGGCAATCCCCGCCTGTCTCGCGCCTTGATAGCGCCAGTTCGCGGCATTCGCGCCCCAGCCGGCCCAGGCGGGCGCGTTCGCGCGTGACGGCTTCAGGCCCGGCGCGCAGCGGTTCGCGAGTTGATCGGCTGGCGTGGGCGAGGCAGCAACAGCGGACGTGACCGACGACTGAGCAGGAACCGGCGGACTAAGCAACGCGCCGATGGCGATGAGTGCGGCAAGCAAGAGAATCCTGCGCGGCCGGGCGTCCATGTTGGTCCGTTCCCCCGAACTGATGGTGCAAAGCTGGGGAGACTATACCGCAAGCGAAGCGGTGATATAAATGTCGAGGATGCGCGCGCAGTTGCGGGCGCCGATCGCACACTCATGTCCATCAGCCTGACCAATCCGGTAAAGTACCTGCGAGGCGTGGGACCGCAGCGGGCGGCGGCGCTCGAAGAGCGTGGCATTGCGACCGTCGGCGATCTGCTGGGGTATCTGCCGTTTCGCTACGAGGACCGCATCCGCTTCACGCCGATCGCGGAGATCGTTCCCGGGCAGGTGCAGACGATTCTCGTCGAGGTTGCGAACGGCGGCGGGAGCACGGTGCGGTTCCGGCGCGGACGCGGGCCCGTCTTCCACGTGACTGTGCGCGATGGATCGGGCTCGCTGCACGCGCGATTTTTTCACGGCGCGTATCTCGAAGGGCGGCTCAAAGAAGGACAGCGGCTCGTGTTGCACGGAAAGGCAGACGTCGATCCGTACCGGCCGGGGCGCCTCGAAATGGTGAACCCGCAGATCGAGCTGCTGAGCGACGACAACGCGCCCGCGGACTCGACCGAGGTCGGGCGCATCGTGCCGATCTACGAAGCCATCGGCGGAATCAGCTCGCGCATGCTGCGGCGGATTATCTACAACGTGCTGCTCAATTTCGAAGGAAGCATTCCCGATCCGCTTCCCGAAGAGATTTGCCAGCGCTTCCGCTTCCCGACGCGACGCGAGGCCCTTCTCAACGTTCATTTTCCTCCCAAGGATGAGAGCCTCGAGCTGCTGAACAGCTTTCGCAGTCCGGCACAGATTCGGCTGATCTTCGAGGAGTTTTTCTACTACCAGATCGCGCTGGCGTTGCGCCGCCAGAGCGACCATCGCCGGCGCGGGATCGCGATGCGCGTCCGCGAGGAAAAAGTGCGCGAGGCGCTGAAGCGCATTCTGCCGTTCAAGCCGACGGCCGCGCAGAAGCGCGTGCTTGCGGAAATCGCCGCCGATCTCGAGCGGCCGTACCCGATGCACCGGCTGCTCGAAGGCGACGTCGGCAGCGGCAAGACGATCGTGGCGCTCGAAGCCGCGACGATCGTGATCGAAAACGGCTATCAGGTGGCCCTGATGGCGCCGACCGAAATCCTTGCGGCGCAGCATTTTCTATCGGCGCGCCGGATTTTTGCGCCGGCCGAGTACAGCGTCGAGCTGGTCGTGAGCGGGCGCAAGCGGGCGGAGCGCCAGGAAGCGCTCGAAGGCATCGAGAGCGGCGCGACGAAGCTCGTTGTTGGCACCCACGCGCTGATCGAAGACCCGGTGAAGTTTCACAAACTCGGCCTCGTGATCGTGGACGAACAGCACCGCTTCGGAGTGCTCCAGCGGAAGCAACTGATCGAGAAGGGCGCTTCGCCGCACGTGCTCGTGATGACGGCGACGCCCATTCCGCGATCCCTCGCGCTGACGCTCTACGGCGACCTCGATCTTTCCGTCATCGACGAAATGCCGCCGGGGCGCACGCCGACCGAAACGCGATGGACCACAGAGGCGCAGTTGCCGGGCGTGTGGGAGTTCCTGCGCCGCGAAATCGCGCGCGGCCGGCAGGCGTACGTGCTGTATCCGGTGATCGAGGAATCAAAGCAAGAACTGAAAGCCGCGACGGCCGAGTACGAGCGGCTGGCGAAAAGCGTCTTCCCAAAGCTGCGAGTCGGCCTGCTCCACGGCCGCTTGAAGAACGAAGAGAAGGACGCCGTGATGGAGCAGTTCCGCCGCGGCGAGCTGAACGTTCTCGTGGCGACCACGGTGATCGAAGTCGGCGTGGACGTGCCGAACGCAACGGTGATGGTGATCGAGCACGCGGATCGCTTCGGGCTCGCGCAGCTTCACCAGCTTCGCGGGCGGATCGGACGAGGGACGGAGAAGTCGTATTGCATCCTCATCGCGCCGAAGACCATCACAGGAGAGGCGCGGGAACGCATCGAGACGATGGTGGCAACGTCGAACGGATTCGAAATCGCCGAGCGCGACCTGAAGCAGCGCGGGCCGGGAGAGTTTTTCGGCACGCGGCAGCACGGCGACGCGGCGTTTTCGTCCGCGCAGCCGCTTCGCGACCACGAAATCTTGGAACTCGCGCGACGTGAAGCTTTCGCCCTCGCGGAGAATCCGGCGCGCGCGCAGGAAATCGTCAAGGAGCTGGAATCGATCAGCCCGGCGTGGCAGGCGCGATATCAACTGGCGTCCGTCGGTTAGCCGGACGGGACAAGACTGTGCGCGTGATTGCAGGGAAATTTCGCAGCCGGCGCCTGAAAGGCCCGGGAATGCAGCGCCTGCGGCCGACGAGCGACCGCTTGCGCGAAACGCTCTTCAATATTCTCGGGCCGGCGGTGGAGGATTCGCTGTTTGTGGATCTCTACGCGGGCACGGGAGCCGTCGGGATCGAAGCGATCAGCCGCGGTGCCCGGCAGGTGATCCTGATCGAGTCGCATGCCAAAGCAGCCAAGCTGGTCCGCGAGAATCTCGCAGCCCTGGGGATTCGCGCCGGGGCCGAGCTGATCGAGAGGGATGCGCTGACGAGCCTAGAAAAAATCGCGGAGCGGCGCCTGGTAGCGGATTTCGTCTTTCTCGACCCTCCCTACGCGGACACTGAAGAGCACGTGAGAGTGCTCGAGTTCCTTGACGAATCTCATCTCCTGGCGGCGCGCGGCCTCGTGATCGTCGAGCACTCGTGCAAGATGGAATTGCCGGAGAGGCTTGATCGGCTGGAGTGTACGCGGCAAATTGAGCAAGGCGACGCGGTGCTAAGTTTCTACCGTCTGGCAGCCGCGGCCTGATCCCGGCGCATTCGAGTCCATCGAGTATAATGGCTAACTCCATGCATCCTCTCCTCCGGGGCGAACCCCATCCGCTCAACGGCTCCATCGAGGAGCTTCCTCCGTATTCGCGCTTGCCGAGGCTCGACCTGGGCATTGATTGGGAGTCGCCTCGGCACGAGTTCGTCACAAGCCTCCGCTGCTTCTTTACCGGGCCGCGACCGGTGAAGGATGGCGAGACGCCGGACGATCGTGTCCTGAGGGTTTACTGGATTCGCGGCAAATTGCCGGGCCGCGCGTTTCTGGCGTCGTGCCTGTGGCATGTGCTCGCAATCTGGCTGTTGACGTCGCCGATCTGGGGCTTTCTGCCGACGGTGAGGCCGACTCTCGCACCGGTCCAGATTGAATACACCCTGTACTACCCGCAGGATCTGCCGCGCATTTTGCTGCCCTCTGCCGCGGCAAAGCCGAGTCCTCCGCCGAAGAGACCAGATGATGCGAGCCAGATTCCGCCCGAGCGCGGCGCCGACACCTATCATCCGCGACAGACGATTCTTTCGACGCCCGTTCGCGTGACACACCCGCGCCAGACCTTAATCGAGCCTGAGGCGCCGCCGACGCCGCCGAAGGTCCTGCCGCAGCTCCCGAACGTCGTGCAGTGGGCGGAGAAAGCGCCGCCCAAGCTCGAGATTCCGCTGACGCCGACTGCCACGGCGCCGGTGATCCAGCGCAAGACTGTGCGCAACGTTGCGGTGCCGGAAGTGGCGAACGCCGAGAAGAATACAGGGCCGCTGAATATCGCTTCTTCTCCCGTGGCGATCGCGCGTCCCCAAATCCCTCTCAACCCTATGTCGGCGCCGGTGGCACGCGAGCGCCCGACACAAGCCAATCCCGCCGCGGCTCCGGAGATCGGAGCATCTTCGGAGAGCAACGCCAATCTGCGCCGCCTGATCGCGCTTTCGGCAACGCCCGGGCCGCCCGCGCCTGAAGTGAACGTGCCGGAGGCAAATCTCGCGGCGCGCATCTCGATGGGGCCGGCGGGAACGAAGCCAGGCGCCCCGAGCGGAGCGGAACACGGCTCCTCCGGTGCGAGCGAAGGCAGCGGAGCGTCGGCCATGGGTGCCCCGGCAGGCGCGGGTGGTTCACCCACTGCAGCTGACAGCGCCGGGAATGTTGCCGGCGTTTCCGCGGGAGGCGGCGCCGGATCGCTTCCCGCCGCAATCAGCATCAGCGGGGGAAGCGGCGGCGCTGGCGGCGGAGGCATTGCGCCTGCGGGAATTCGTCCGGGGCGATTGAGCCTGAAACCCACGGCGCCCCTTGAACCCGCGGTTAACGCCCCGAAAAGCGCGGCCGATATCGCGGCATTCGATCCGAGCCTTCCACCGGAAAAAATTCTGTCGGGCAAAGAAGTATACACACTTCACGTCAACCTGCCAAACTTGACCAGCGCCGCAGGGAGCTGGATTCTGAACTTCGCGCAGCTCGACGAGGATACCCGTCCTCCCTTCCGTCCGAAGGGGCAACTCTCCGGACCCGAACCCGTCGCGAAGGCCGATCCGGAATATCCGCCGGAGATGATCAAAGAGCACGTCCACGGCGAAGTGGTGCTCTACGCGATCATCCGCAAGGATGGCTCTGTGGACAGCATTCAAATCGTGCGGGGACTCGAGCCGCAGCTCGACCGGAACGCCATCGCCGCGCTCGCGAAGTGGAAGTTCCGCCCCGGGACGCGAGCCGGGGTCCCAGTGGACCTGGAAGCGGTCGTCCACATTCCGTTCCTCTACCAAAATCCGCGGGACTACTAGCAGCTTGTTGAAAAACGTCCTTCGTTCATCATTCCGAGCACAGCGAGGAATCTCCTTTCAACGAAAGCCCAACAAAAAGAGAAATTCCTCGGGCAACTTTGGCGCTCGGA
>JBEKBY010000013.1:0-80083 GCA_050015155.1 Candidatus Acidiferrales bacterium
TGGTTTCTAGATTTAGCCTCGCGTGTTGCCCCCTGCCTCAGCTGGAAATGGAGAAAGCGTTCTTCCGTTCAATGACACACTGGAACTAGGTGCCTCTCTCTCCGCGATGGCTTTGCAAGCCTTCCGAATCGGGATGGTGGTCAGGTTTGCAAGCTAATCTGAGGAATCGATTACGTCGCAGCAAGCAGAGTTCGTGAGCTGGGCAAAAACGAGCCGTCGGAACCCCGCTGAGCTCTCTGGGGCCTGCTCTGGTGGCGAATTCGTTGTGTCGATGGCAGGAGAAGCGTACGATGCGCGAGTCAGAGGTCCAAATCGGAAATCCCGGCTAAGTGAAGAATGCAGATCGAGGAATATGACTGAAAGCGTAGTTCTTCACTTTTCTCAGAAACCGAGTGCTGCAAAATACATGGCGCTCGCCTTTGTTGGAAAACGCGGTCGCAAAGACGAGATTCACGCCCCAGTGGTCAATGCAGTCTGGAGTGATTTCTGTCCCGCGAGTGTTCAGCCCTCTAGCGTAAGGTATGCCCATCCGATCAATTTACAGGCAAGCAGCGTTCGCTTGTCGATGTCGATCCTTACCCACCCCAAGTTTCCCGTCCCTATTTGGAGAATTCTTCAAAATCGAAATCGAATCATTCAACGATGGGCGTTGTCGTCTGCCGCTAAAGTTACGATGGAAGCATCTTTGAAGGACACCCGAGTTCTTACAAAGGGGGTTGAGTTTGATATTCACGTGACGATGATGAGCGGGGCAGAAATAGTATTTGAGAGCATCAATACTTTTTATGCAAAGGGAACTTTCAAGGGCGGACAACCAGAGCCGGTTATCGCCCAGCCGGAGCCTCCGCTATCCAAACACGCAGGATGGACAATTTCGAGAAGTGGCGTATGGAGCTTTGCGCGGCTAACAGGCGACTACAATGGCATTCACTGGTCGAATTCCTACGCGAAGATTTTTGGGTTCCGCTCTGCCTTTGCTCACCCGCATCGGGCGTTGATGTCGATTATTGAGCATCTTCCCAATGTGAGCATACATTCACCCTTACAATTGAATGCGTGGTTCAAAGGTCCAGTCTATTACTCAAGACCTCTTACACTCTCGCATCGCAAAGAAGGTGACACACTGGACTTTGCCCTTCGAGTTGAGGGTGATGAGCGCCCTGCCATTTTGGGTTCACTGTCCGAACTTCGCTCGTGACTTCTCACAAAGATCGTCTTGCCCCTCCTTCGCTACACCCGAATAGGATGTTTTTCAGCGACCCGTTCCACCTTTTCTCACTTGTTTTAGGTCATACTTTCAACTGGGCACGACTAGCGACAGCCTAAAATGAACGTTGCGAGAACGTGCTTGTATTCAATGAATAGGAACTACGTTTGGAAATTCAGGATTAACTTCTGAATGAAAAATATCTTTCTATTCGCTCCGGATGGGCAGTCGTCCTAGCGCAGGGCCATCAGGTCAGCCCTGTGTGAACAGTTGCCTATTTCAGAATGGGGATGTTCTTTAGGGCCGGGGGATGCGGCCGCGCCGCCAGGAAAGCAAACAGGTCGGCCATTTCCTGGTCCGACACGACCTTGGCGGTATACGGCGGCATGTTGCCCGTGGGATTACGGACGTAGGAGGTGAACGCCTTGAGCGGAATCGGGTCCGGGCCGAGCCGCGGTCCGGTAACCGCGCCTTGCCCTTCGAGGCCGTGGCATTCGTAGCAGCCATACTTGGTGTAAATCCGCTTCCCGTTTTCGGCATTCCCGGCCGACGCCTCAGAAGGCTTCGAAGCTTGTGCCGCATTCTGGCCCTTCACACGGATGGGACTGAAAATTAGCGCCATCGCAAGCGCCACAAGGTTAGCGGAGCTGTACACACGAAAGATTTTCATGCTCACTCCTTAGCGCGGTTGAGAAACAACATCGAGGAAAGCTGGCTCACCGCGCTTGACTACCGCAATCGCGCGCTTGAGGGCCGGGCCAAGTTCTTTGGGATCAGTGATTGGGCCCTCAGCGTAAAGGCCATAGCCCTGTGCGAGTTTCGCGAAATCCACATTGGGATCCACGAACGTGGACCCGATCTTGGCGCGGTCAAGGCCACGGTTGCGCCGGCAAGCCATGCGTTGCACGTGCATAAGCTCTTCATGATAGGCACGGTTGTTATGCATGACACTCAGGAGCGGGATGTGATGATGTGCTGATGTCCACAAGACGGACGGGGCAAACAGCAGATCGCCGTCGTTCTGAATATTGACGGACAAGCGGCCGTGCTTACGGTTTGCGAGCGCAGCGCCTGCCGCGGCTGGCGCGCCGTATCCGACTCCGCCGCCCCCCGAGCTGCCGAGGAACTGATAATGCTTGTCGAAGGACCACAACTGCAGCGCGGTCACGAAACCGGTTCCCGAGACGAGCGACCAATCTTGGTCCTTGATCTGCGCCCACAGTTCGGCCGCCAGCCTCGCGGTGCTAATCGGGCTTGCGTCCCATCCGTACGTCGCATTGGTCCACACCTGTTCCACCGCTTGCTGATGTGCTAAGGCCAACTTGGCCCCGCGATCCTGGAACACCCGCTTGCGATCCGCCGTGGTCTGGCGCTTGGTTTCCTCAATGAGCGAGGGCAAGGTCGCCTCCGCGTCGGCCGCCATGGCCAAATCGACTCCGGTGTAACGGGAGAAATCCTGGTAATTGGCTTTGATATTGAGATCGTTGGTGGTGATGCTGATCAGTTTTGCGCCACTCTTCATAATCGGGCGTGTGGAGCGGTGCACTTGATCGTGGAAGGAGTTCAGGGCGCTCCAGAAGTCCTTGACTTCAAGACCCAAGATCACGTCTGCGTTGGGGATCAACGCGCCGCGCCGGGCGGATTGATTAAGCGGATGCCTCGAGGGAAAGTTCATCCGTCCGCCCATGTCAATGACCGGCGCCTGGAGCGCTTCAGCAAGCTCGACAAGATGCTCGATACCGGCCTGCGTCCGCGCGGCACGATCCACAACGATCACCGGATTCTCGGCCTGTACCAGGAGTCGAGCTGCCTCGGCGACTGCGCCAGAATCGCCCTGCGGAGGCGACGGCAACGTCAGCTTCGGTATGCTCTGATTGGTCCCTTCGCGAATCGGGTTTTCCTGGAGTTCGCTATCTACTACCAACAACACCGGCCCCATCGGCGGCGTCATCGCGAGCTTATAGGCGCGCACCGCGGACTCGGCGAAGTGTGGCAGCGAAATCGGTATATCGTCCCATTTCATGTAGTCGCGGACGATCGCTCCTTCATCCTGGGCGCTGTGGACCCAATCTCCATAACCGGGGTCCCTCAAAGTGGCGTCCAACACGTTGCTGACGATCATATAAACTGGCACGCGGTCACAATATGCGTTGTAGACCGCCATGGCGGCGTGCTGCAATCCAACCGTGCCGTGAGCGAATATGCCCAGCGGCTTGCCCTCAACCTTGGCGTAGCCGTGGCCCATGGCGACCGAAGACTCTTCATGCAAACAGGTGATGAACTCGGGATTCTGGTTGTCTCCATAGTTGATCACTGATTCCTGGAGTCCTCGGAAACTCGAAGCTGCAACGGCGCAAATGTACTCTAAGCCGAGATACTTGAGGACGTCGACCATGAAGTCAGACCCAGCGCGACCCTCGGTCAGCACTTCGACATCCGCGGGCGGATCGGTTTCGATCACCGGCGGCATCAACGGCATGGCGAGAGGTGGCTGCGGTGCGACCGGCTGCGCACGTAGAATCTCTGCCGGTGCAGCTAGCGTTGCTGCTCCGGCGGCTACACTCTTCAAGAAGTCTCGACGGTCAACCGCTGGTTTTTTTGATCTCGCCATGAATTTTGTCTCTGCCCTCTTACTTAGCCGAAATGTCCGTTCTGACTTCGCGGCCAACTAATCCGGGATTTCCATTTTGACCTCGCGGACGACCGATAACGTACACCCAACCCTGTCGGCATGCAATGCTCCTGCCAGGTTCTTGACCGTAGAGTCGTTCCGCCGGTTGCGGAAAAATCCCACAGCCGAAAACTGTCGCGTCTCCAGCTCATTTCTCAGACACTTTCCATTCCCCAGTCTCGATTGTTACCGAAATCTGTTTCCGTCTACGGTGCATCTATCCTGCTGGTGACGGCAGCGCCGCGATCCTGTGCAGCATGCTCCCAAACAGACGCCGTGTGAGGTGGCTTTCGGCCAGCAGCAGCCAATAATAGCGGGCATGCTTGATCAGGCGTCCGCCTGTTTTCACCAGCCGCTGCTGCAAGCTCGTCAGCGACCAGGCGTCGATTTTCCTCGGCAGCACGAGCCGCCGCCACAGGTTGCCCAGGTTGTAGGCAGCAGGCTCAACTGTAAGCGTGCTTCATTCGCTCGGAATCGATGACACGAGAGCCGGGTCCAATGCGTCGCCTGCTTCCCCTCCGTGATCCATTGCTCGGCCGTGCCTCGCTTGTTACAGAAACGCACTACCGCCCGGCTGGGCAGGCTCAGGTTCGTGACGATAAAGCCAACTCGCGGAAACAGCTCACCGATGTGGAACTCCACCTTCGCCACTACTCGTCGTGCTATCTTCCAACTGGCTGCTTGGTAGAGAAAGCCCTTGTACCGGACCACTGGTTTGTGGCTCGGCCTTCCCACGGGCCGCGTCAGCAACTCCGCAATGTCCCGCTCCAGGCTATCGTTGGCTTTAACTTATCGCCCCTGGGGTCCCAAAGGGGTAAACAGCACTCATTTCGATCTGGGCCGTCTTCTGCCAAAACGGTAGACAAGTCAGCCATCGCAACGGGAGCACGGCGGAAACTGCTTGTCTCGCCCAAGGGGACAACCCCATTTAGCCTCGCTTGTTGCGCCTCCTCCAGCGTGGATAAGCTATCGCACAGGGCCTCCTGATGAACACGACAGGCTCTGGTTTGGCCGGCGCAGCGTGAACGATCGTAGGTAGTGGGTCTTTGGAGAGATCGAGCTTGGACTTCAACTTCACTGTTTTGGCGTGCTTGCTATAATCGAAAAGCGAAGTGCCCACGTTTTTCAGTCCCCTTGAAATGCGCCTACGGCGGCTTAACTTAACCGTTCGCAGCTTCCCTAGCCGGCCGAGGTCAATAGAACGGTCTTCTTTAAGACCTTGCTTCATGGCCTTCCGAAGCGCTTCGAGAGCATCTTTAGCTTTCGCCTTCGTTAGGCCTGTGCTGGCTACTATAGCTGCCGTGATACCGGCTTTATTCATCGTATTAGCTCGTAAGTGTCTATGGATACGTTGGTGCTGGTAGGTTTTTATCTCTCCACTGCCTTTGGAAGTGTGAGGTAAGGAGCCCGATGGCCAACCAACCGAAGGCGCTCCCCAGTGACGTGGCTTTTGACACGCCTCACACTAGCTGTTTTACAGAGCTTCGAGGAACTGGTAGATCTCAAGAGCTAAGTCTTTCTCATTCCCGTTGACGGCGGCACTCGCCAGGACCCGGGAAAGCTTGGCCCCAAGTGCTCCCCGGGTAAGTTCATTGGACATGGCCTGGACTTGAGCTGGCGAGATCTTGTCTTGCTTCGTCTGTTTAAAATGCTCCAGCTGCTTGGATAGTTCGACGATGGCGGCCACGAAGACTTCATCTTTAACCTCGATCGCTTTATAGATATCTGGATGATCCTTTGCTGCTTGATGTACATCGTTGAGTACGTCGATTGATCCGTTCATGTTTTTCTCCTTTGCAGGGCTTAAGCTGTCCTGCTGCTCCGAAAGCTTCGTTGTTACTGCAGCTCACCAGCCAGGATCGAGTCGGTCCTTCGCTCAGCCTGCGGACATGGATGGTGAATTTGGGTCGATGCACGATTGCTGGATTGCAAACGAGCTCACAGCGTTTGATCGCCGCTACGACGGCCGAATCTGGGAACAGCTTCTTTTTGCTGTAGTGGCCCCTCTTCTTTTCTTTCATTGTCTTTCCTATGAGCATCCTTGAGACTTGAAGCCCTGCTGCTCTCGAGGGGCTCAACTGCAAGGTAGCTGGACCACTTGTGAGGAGAGATCCGGTCTAATAAGCAGTGAAACTGCCTATATATATCTGGATTAGTATAGGTGTGGCAGGACAGGGCCTAAGTTGCTAACTCATTGATAATAGAAGGCTTCCAACAAACATGACATCAATAATCATCAATGTTTACGGGCCTTCCAGAGGCTATATCGAAAACAACCAATGAAACATTGCCTATTTCGCATTTCTCCGGAATGGAAAGATGCTTGATCACCATGATTCCGGGATGAGAAAGTTCCAATCTTGGCCACACTCGCCGGGGATCAGGAGCCTCGGGCCGACAGGGATCGGAAATCGGAGGCGGCGAGGGAACAGCGGAAGAATCGCTGTCAGCAGGCCGCGAGACCGATGAAACGGATTACTTCCGGTTGACCGACATACGGCCAGAACCGTCTAATGGACAGTGCAATCTGAATATTCTTGCGTGATCTGAAAATCATAAACTAGAGCGACCAGGCTGTCGTATGCACGATGTCGCTCCAGAGCGTGACCGGCTGGCGGCCGCCGATCTGGTTCGCTTGACTTCGGCCGGCAAAACCTGCCGGTTTACAATTGCCGAGATCATAACCAAATATGACAAACACACTAACCCCCGAATTGACGAAACGCGCACAGCGCGGCCCCGACATTTAGTGACTGAACTTAGAAAAACCAGAGGATGTCTCCCGCTGCCGTGAATTGGCTCTTCTTGGTGCGGACTTGAAATGCCGGATTGTCGTAAGCGTGGTCATATCTGAGTTCAGGGCGAAATAAGACCGAGCTTCCAATCCAATGTCCCCAACCGAACAGGTGCTCCGTATACCTTGTCCGAACTCCGGTCCTCTGGCCTCTCATATCATCGAAGTACTCGTTCCGAATCGAAAGGTAGTTGTGTGGACCAATCTGGTATTCGAGGTAGTTGACGATCGCCCAGTCCGGAGCGTAGCAGGTAACAGGATAAACGCCGCTGGATGCAGGACTACACCAGGCCCCGTTGGCATTCGTCTCAAGTAGAGGTGCCGCTGCAGCGAGCACGCTCGCAGGCGCAGCCGGATTGACATCTGGTGTGTTCTTCTCCCACTGGTACCAGGATTCAGTCGCGGTGTGCCAGTTCTTACCGAACTTGTGGTAATAAGTGAAGTAGTAAGCCTGCAGGTTATTGTAGGCGTATTGGCCTGAATTGTGGGTCAAGTTTGTCTCATTGTCGCAGACATAAATGTCATCATTGCCGGTATTCCATATATATTGCACGCAGGCATTCAGCGTCAGCTTTCTGTCCTGCTTTACCCAAGGCGCGATGTCACAGCCCGGTGACAGCCCCACCTGAATTTTCCAATGATTATTCAGCCTCGTCGTGGCGTTAATACCGGTTTGCGTGTAGCAATCAAACGCGTAGAGCAGCGAATGACTGTACGTATAGTTGTTGGACACCAACTGGGCCTCGATGTCCGGGAGCGAAATATAGCGCCCCATCCTGAGGCCCATCCCTTGCGCTATGTGAGGGAAGTACAGATCCACGTAATACATCTCCGGGTCGTCCCCATACTCCTTACAGGTCACGTTGGGACAGCCCGCGGAATTCTTTCCCAATAGTTGCTGGCTGAAATTGCCCTTGGCTGTGGTGAAGCGATAGTCCAGACCCCAAAGATTAGTGAGTCGGAATCCCCAGTCGAAATGGTCCGTCTGCACCGTGTTTGGCTCGCGTTCGATATAAATCACTTCCTGGTCCGGCTCGATCGCGTTGGGCACTTCGTCATCGGCTGTCGGAAAATTCGCGAACTTGCCAACGTCACTGCCAGGCGTGGCGATGCTGTGGGAGGTACTCCAGTTACCCCCGAAATTCAACCAGCCGTAGATTTGGATGCCGCTCTTCTTCCAGCCTTCCCCGTGCGGGCCACTCCAAAGAGCTTGCATCAGGGGGCTAGATTGGGTCCACGGAGCGCCGATCCAAACTGTTCCGCCAATGGGCCAATCGGAAAATGGAAATGGCGGTCCACTGACCGCGGCTGGCCAAATTCCGGCCCGTCGGTCGGACGGCAGTTGAACGCTCGCCGGAGTTGTGCCCTTCCAGTCGTACAGATACGCCTCGCCAAATCTGCGGAAGAACCCTCCATGGAAACTAGCTGTGGAAGGTGGAGAAGAAGAGCCCAACGAAGATGAGGTCGACGAGGAAGACTGCGACGATGTTTCCTGTTCCATTGATGACGGCACTGCCAGACTCGCCCCGAGTGAGATATCGAGAGTACGACGCTCGCCGGCCACGAGTTCGACGGTGGTTGTTGCCGAGCTTGAAAAACCTTCTCTTTGCGCGGTTACCTGATATTCACCCGGCTTAAGGTTTTCGAATTCGAAAGTTCCGTCACTCGCGCTGACGGCAACGCGATCGACACTAGCTCCGGTAATAACAACCTGTGCTTGCGGCAACGGCAAACCGCCGGGGTATCGAGTCACCCCGGACAGTTGGCTTGGAGCATCGAACACGGGGAAAGTACGTTCACTAACGTCAGGCGATGAAAAAGGAATGCTATATCCTCCACCAAGACCTGCAGGGCCGCCAGCCGAAGATTGAGAGCCAAAACCCGATTGTGCGTCAGCAGCGGGAGTAAAAAGGATCAAACCTAATTGAAGTGCAATGCCGACCACTAGCATCGAAAGCCGATCGCAGTTCATGTACACCTTCCTGGCTTTTTGCTTCTTCTCGGCCTGGTCAACTATCGCCTCCATTTGTCCCCGTTTGAAGGCGACCTCGCGCGAGGACGCCGCGGGCGTATGTATAACATTTCATCGCTCGAGACATCCGTGTGACTTATCGGAATAAGTTTAATGAAAAGCGGATATCGGCTGTAGCGATGACATTGCTAGAGGTTCCGACGACATGATGGCCGAGATCACGCTTCGCTGAGCGACCAGACATTGGCGGAGGCGAGTATACATCAGGCGGATTTTGGGGCTGCGGACGACTCTCGATAGGCTGAGCGTTTTAGACCGGCATCGTCAGAGATAGCGCGTTAACCAAGCGCTAGCCTGTCCGGCCGGTGCCGTTGTTGCCATCCTGCCCCTTCGCAACCTCCCGTGGATTCTTTATGAATCTTGCCGGGAATGCCCCGGCGATCGGCTCACGCTCTCATCCAGGCAGCACGCGAAGAAAATACACATCGGCGCGGCGACGATAATCGTTATAGGGGTCTTTGGGCCTTTTTCCCCGATAGACCTCAAACACTGCGTCGGACTCGGCCTTGTCGGTGACGAGAAACGCCTTGCCATCGAACACCTGATTGCCCAACTTTAGCCGCACTTTGGGGTTGCGACCGACATTAGCGGTCCAGACTTTGCCGCTGGGAAATGTCCCAGGGGCATATAACGGCGGACCATAATCGACATGCAAATAGAGGTTGCCTTGAGAAGTCACAAAAGAGATGTTCACCGAGTGAGGAATGAGGTACCAGGGGTGGGTCTCGACCATAATCGTTCGATACTTATCCGCGAACGTCCAGTCGGCGGGGAAGTTCTGCACGTCCCCTTTTAGCCACAGCCCAGCCCTGCGCTGATGGGGATCGAGGCCGGTGATGCTGAGGACCACCAGCGCCAGGATCACGCACACGACGATCGCTCCGGCAACTTTCAGCATTATCTTCATCGCTGGCTCCTAAACGCAACATGTTGAACCGGAATTTGCGATTTGGACTTTTAGCTCGCAAATCGTACTACTCCTACTACTCCTTCTACCCTCGACGCAAGAAATTCGTGACCAG
Source organism: Candidatus Acidiferrales bacterium (assembly GCA_050015155.1). Taxonomy (GTDB): domain Bacteria; phylum Acidobacteriota; class Terriglobia; order Acidiferrales; family UBA7541; genus Palsa-295. The sequence continues at coordinate 9,727 of JBEKBY010000013.1, forward strand.
AGATCAAGCACGCGTATTGCCTAGCATAACGTCGAGCCCTTATCATGACGCGGCCCCCATTTAACCCGGTTAGACCTAACTCTGCCACATATGCGACTCCCGAAGAGCTGTTCTATAAGCTCTCCGGTCGGCAAAGGACACATGGATATCTACGAGGCCCGCAGCAAGATGTCCTCCGTGAATATGCCGATAAGCACGCCAGTACCTCTGACGTAGCGTTCGAACTCCCCACTGGCACCGGCAAGACAGCCGTCGGTCTCCTAATCGCCGAGTGGAAGAGACAGTCTCACAACAAAGTGGCTTATCTCTCACTCACTAATCAGCTTGCCGGGCAAGTCTTGGAGGAGTCGAAGCGTCTGGGCATTCCATCCGCAGACTTGCGCGGAACCAAGGACACTCGCAGTTCGTTAGAGGAAGGGAGATATCGAACGGGAGATGCCATCGCTGTCACCACTTATTCGAACCTCTTCAACATCAATCCTGTCTTACGCGAGTCCGACTTCATCGTGCTCGACGACGCTCACGGCGCCGAACAGTACGTGGCTGATATGTGGACCGTCTCGGCTAGCAGCACGAGGGAGGAAGACCTCTACAACTCTTTGCTCGCCGCGCTGCGCCCTGGTTTGTCAGAATCACAGGTTCGCACGATCCTCGACAAGTCGGGAGCAGGCGCCGTCGAAATGGCCGATGTTCACGGTCATCCCGAATGCATCGGCAACCTAATCTCAGTTCTTGACAAGGCCACCGCACAATCCGCCGTTTTCGCATGGAAGTTACTTCGGAACCAAATCCAGTGCTGCTTGTTCTTGGTTTCACCATACGACATCACGATCCGACCGGTAATTCCTCCAACACATACTCATGCCCCATTCGCCGCAGCGAAGCAGCGGATTTACATGTCAGCCACCTTGGGAGGAGAAAGCGACTTACAGCGGTCTTATGGGATTCCCAAACTGGCGATGATTCGTGCTAAGAGTCCGCAATGGGGTCGGAGATATGTTTTTGTGCCTGGAGTTTATGTCGGTGACCCGGAAGCCAATGCAATCGCAGCAGATGTATGGGACGGCATGAAAACGCGCCGTGCCGTTCTCCTCTCCCCGTCCGACCGTGTCGCGAACCGGACTTTCGAAGAGCTCCATGACCAAATGGCAAACAAGCCAGTCCGCCTAACTGCTGCGGATATAACAGACTCGGTGGACGGATTCATAAGTAACAGTGACGTGATCCTTGGCCTCGCTGGCCGTTATGACGGCCTAGACCTTCCCGATGACCAATGCCGCCTACTGATTCTTTCTGAATCTCCCGCCGCGATCGGTGCTTTGGAGCGCCACCTCAGCGACCGCTGGAAAATGGGGCCTGTTCTTCGCAAGCGTGAGCGCACGCGCCTAATTCAAGGAATGGGCCGCTGCACTCGAAATGCCACGGACTTCGCGATCATCCTCTGGCTGGGGCAATCCCTAGTCAACTCGGCAACTTCATCCATTCTCCTCCAGAGCTTTCCGAGCGAACTCGCAGCGGAAATTAGGTGGGGAGTCCAGCAATCCGAACTCGCCGCGAAGCACCCGAAAGATCTCTCCAGTATGATGCTCGGTCTGATTGCCGACCCCGCGTATCGAAAGGCAGCTGATACCGATATCGCCAGTATCCAAGCAAAACAGTCGGCACCCGCTCTTAAGGACTATGAAGAAATTGGCGTCGACGAAGTCCGGTACGCGCAGGCAATGTGGGAACAAAACTTCGCGGTGGCCCTGGAAACCGCTCGTGGGATCGCCGACCGAATCACAAGTCCTGAACTCTCTGGCTATCGTGCTTGGTGGTGGTATCTCGCCGCTCTGGCCGCATCGCTTATGCGAGACGCCAAAGTCGAGCAAGACGCCCTCCACCGAGCTTCACGATGCGGAATCAATTCGGGTTGGCTCAACCAATTACTGCATGAGCGCAAGGCGGCCGCGCCGGAGAAGACCGAAGGCATCGAGCCCAATGCCGAGACGCTTTGGGACGTTCTTACGACATGGGGCTGGGCAGGCCCCCGGTTTGAACAGAAGCTCGCGCAGATGTTAAGTCAATTGAATAACCCGTATCACGTCACGTATCACGAAGGATTGGAAACTTTAGGGAAGTGCTTCGGTGCGATCACGACCCGCCTCACCGAGATGGGCGCACCGGATGTTGTGTGGTCCTTTGCAGACGACTTTCATCTTACGTTTGAAGCGAAAACTGAGAAAAGTGCTGATGGAAAACTTTCAAAGAAGGATGTCCAGAACGCGAAGGGACATCCGGACTGGGCTCGCGCAAATGTTTGTCGAAACGCTGCCACTGCCAAACTCGCAGCAATCGTCGTGGCTCCTTCCCCTGAACTCAGCCAGATCGCGTTGCCCTTCGCCGGGGACCTGCTTTATGTTTCGCCGGAACAGATCGCAAAGCTGGCTGCGAATACTGCCGAGAGCGTGCGCAAATTAAGGATCAAGTTCAGCGGACGCGAATTTCCTGAAGCAGCCCTAGAGTTCTCCGCTGAGCTGCGAAACGCGAGTTTGGACTTGGTCGGTCTTAGGAAGGTCTTGCTCTCCACACCCCTCAAGAAATGAGACCGTCGAATCCCAAGCCGCTGCGATCACAAGAAGTGTAGTAATAACCGAATCTGCGTGTTTACAAGATCACGCATGTAGGTCGCCAGCCAAAGTCCGGCTTCATCCCCGAAATGCGCTTCACTGAATCGGTTGCGGGCCTTGTCCACTGCGTGAGCTGAGTGCTTAATGAGGTTCAGAACCTCATCGGGATAGTCTCTGTTTATGCTCTTGAGGTAATCGCACACCTCTTTGGATAGCGTAACGATTTCGTTTGGATAGGACGCACGAGGCACCTTCGCCCGGATAAACGCCCCAAGGAATCCTTCAAGGCAAGTGTATGCCATCGTGACAGTCCGCTCGTACTCCCCGGCGGCGATAGCTCCGTCCATACCCTTCAGATACTCATTTAGCCGATCGCCATTCCAGGCGTGTTCAGGAACCGATGCGGAGGGGGCCAAAATGCCGCCAACCATCATCGTACGTATTTCAGCGGAGAGGTTGGGATCGCTTGCTTCGACCGCGTTGAGGATATTTGTCACTAGTTTGAAACGTCCAGACTCGTCAAGGGCGAAGAAAATATCCCGGTAATAGTCGCGTCGAGTGGTGCTTTGATCAGCTCCGCGTCGCTGCTGTATGTATTCTCCATAGTTAGGGAAGTACGGGTCCACTTCTTGGACCGCTTTGATGAAGCGGCCCCCCGGAGTGGTAGGAGTCGCCCTGCGTGTCTATCAACTTGAATAGACGGTTCCAGATCGCTGACCAGTTCAACATTGTGGTTGTTCCGATTGTACATTGCTTACACTCGACGCCGAGTTCGATAGCCAGGTGCGCCATAGCAGCGTAATGGCTAGGATCGAACCCAACACCCGTAGAACCTCACGAACCGACGTAATTGATTGCCCACAAACCGGCCACGGGTTAGGTAAGTTTCCTGGGATGAGACACTTCTCGATCGAGGCTTTGGCGCACACGAATCATATGTTTTTGGGCAGGTGTCCGCAGTTGTTGCCGTTCGTCAATCAGATGAATATCGAACGCCGATCTCCCACAGATCTCGCTTCCTAATTTCAATGAGTTAGAAGGCCATAGTTTTGAGAGGATTCTTGAACATCAAGCCTAAAGCAGCTAATTACTAACGCTGCGTGAAAAGGGAGGAGCTACTTCCCCGAACGCCGCTTGTGCATAGTTTCCGAAGGCAGGCTCCTGTCGGGATGCGGTAGGCTCCCAAGCAGCACGCACTGTGCAAAAGGAGACCGGCCATGAAGAAGGATAGCAGTTCTCAGCAGAGTCCGAAGAAGGGAAAGAAAGTGTACCGCCAGCAGGGATCCGTAACAGTCGGCATGGACCTGGGAGATAAGCAGAGCTGCTACAGCGTGCTGAATGACCGTCAAGCGGGAGGGATGACCGGCACAAGAAGATGAGAGTCGTACTCAGCCCCTGTGTAGATTATGTGCTCGCCCCGATTTACGGTATTGGTATGCTCCTGCGAGTGATACTCTCCCGGATACGAATAGATGTCACTGCCCTGCACCACGACCCGGAGCTTCTCTCCCTTCTCGAAGAGGGTGCCTGAAGGCAAGATTTCAATCTCAACGGGGACGGTTTCACCGGCCTTCAGCTTTAGTTCCCGCTCGTGCTTCTGGAAAGGCTGATACGGTGTTGATTTTTCCGCATCCAGTTCGCGATGGGAAACTCGAAGCCAGCCAAGAGCGACTGGGCCGTCTTCATGGTTCCCAAAGTACTGGAACGGGACAAGGTCGCCCGTGCGGTCGATCTTCTCAATTGCCACAAACAGATCCATGTCGTCGCTGCCATCTGCCTGCACCCAGAGCCTCATCTTCATATGTCCTGTGAGCTCGGTCCTCTCGCCAAACTGGAATTCAAACTTGGCATTCTGGGTTTTATCGGTTATATCGTTCACGTTATAGCGAGCTCGAGCCTTCTTTTCGGATAGGGACTCGCTTAATTGTCCCTCACTTGCGTTCAGGAACAATTTCTTATATTGGGTGCGCGCCAGCGGCCATTCATTTTCGCTTCTGGAATTTCCGACGAAGAAGCGTTCCCTGACCTCCAAGGTGACCTTAGGCCAGTACTTTACTTCGCTATTGATACCTTTCAAGAACCTATCGAAAAACTGCCTCTGCTTCTCCTGGTTCTGATAAAAATGCTGCCACTTTTTTCGCCCGTGAACGAGGAGCCACTTGTCCTTGGAACAGATTTTCTTGAAACCCTCGAGTGTCCCCCGTGAATGGAGGCCGTGATCCGACCAGCTGGCCACGACAAAGGCCGGCACCGTTATCTTCGAAAGATCAGCATTCTTACTGGCCCAGTAATCGTCAAAGAGCGGATGGTCTCTTGCCATTTCTACGATATCTTCGACTCGCGTGGACGAGAAGCTCATGTGGGTCTTCAACCCCGCGAGAAAGTGAGTCTCCAGCATACCCCCGTGGTAGACAAACTCGCGGTAGAAATCGCTCACGCCCTCCCAGGGATTCATCGCCGCTAGATGCGGTGGGTGGAGCGCCGCGACTCTCCACTGAGTCCAGGCGAGGTAGGAGACACCGTGCATGCCGACCTTGCCGTTACTCCAGGGTTGGGTGCCGGCCCATTCGATCAGATCATAGCAGTCCTCTGCTTCCTGCTCACTCATGTACGTGAGGTCGCCTTCGGAATTCCAGCACCCGCGCGGATCAACATTGATAATAATGTAGCCCCACGGACACCAAAGAGCCGGATCATTCGCTTCAAAGGCGGCATACTCAGAAAAATCAGTGTCGCATACGCCGCACTTCGGGAAAACCACATATTTGACGTGGCCATGTTTGCCATAAGGGCTCCAACCGATAAGCACCGGATATTTTCCCTCTTTCTCCGGACGAAAGACATCGGCATAAATTCTTACACTATCACGCATCGTCACAGCGACATCATACTCACAGATTATTCCGTTTGCCTTTTCGGTCCGGGGATTAAATCCGGGATATCCGCCTTCGGCGGGTGGTACGCCTCTCCAGAACTTCATCGCGGGCATTTTATCGGCCATGACCCTTCTCCTTTCTCCATGGGTCTTTGCATGAGGCTACGTCAAAACCCTTTCTGCCGGGGGCTCGTCATTGACCAATCGGCGCTAGGTAGTGCTTCCTGAAGCCAGCATAATCGTGGGCCTTCAACTTGGGCGTCAGGGGCGACGTACTCCATCGTGACAAGCAACCGGCCAGACACCTCGTCCACCCACTCCGCAGTGAGGACGAAGGGATGCCTTTCCAAGTTCACCCACAGAAGGGCTTCCTTCTTGAATGCCTCCCGAGCAACAGGATCAGCCAGCAATTCTTCACGGGAGGTCTTCAATGATCATTTTGATTTTCGCGGAATGACGGGGACCAATAGGTACGAATCATATCGCCCACCCGTATGAATCACGTGGCGCCCGCTGTTGACCGTCTCCTCGTGACGGAAATAAATCGGATCGACGATCTTTGAGTACTTCTGCAGTTCCGTTCCCTGAACGATGAGTCTCAACTTCTCGCCCGTTTTGAAGCGCGTGCCCGAAGGCCAGATCTCGATCTCAAGCGGCACCACCTCGCCTTTGTTGAGCTTTAATTCCCGCTGATGAGCGTGTACCGGCTGGAACTCCGTGGACTTCTTCTTGTCGAGCTCACGATGCGATGCCCGCAACCAGCCCAAGGCAACGGGACCATCGTCGAAGAAAGAGTAATAGGCGAACGGCACGAATTTCCCCTTGGAATCGAACTTATAAACTCCGACGAAAATATCCATGTCGTTGGCGCCTTCGGCCGCCATAAAGATCCTGAGCTTCATGTGGCCGATGAGCTCGGTTGGCTCCTTAAAAGTGATCTCGAATTCCGCGCGGTGAGCGCCGGGCCCTCCGCCAACGCCGTTGTAGCTGCAGGAAGCCGCGCTCCGAACCGGGCTGCGCTGCATTGTGCCGCGCTTCGCATCAAGATACAGTTTTGTGTATTGCGTGCGGGCGATTGGCCACTCGTTTTCGCCTCGCATCGCTCCCACGAAATACTTCTCGCGCACCTCCAAACGCACTCTCGGCCATTTGGTCACGGCGGAGGGGCTGCCTTTGAGGAAGTGATCGAAGAATTCCTGAAGCCTTTTGACGCAGTCCGGCTTGTAGTAGTAGGCCCATTTTTTTCTGCCGTGGATTTCGAGCCACTTCTGGTGGGACGAGATCTGCTTGAACCCCTCGAGTGTTCCGCGCTCATGCAGGCCCTGATCTGCCCAGCACGCGACCACGAATGCCGGCACCCCGACCTTCGAAAGGTTCGCAGCCTTCGAGGCCCAGAAGGCGTCGAAGAATGGATGTGCCTTTGTCTCCCGGACGATATCTTCGATGCGGGTCGTGCTGCAGCCCCAACTGTCCGCAATTCTGGTGGTCCAGAACCAGGTATCCGGAATGCCACCATGGAACGCGATTTCGCGGTAAGTGTCGGTCCATCCCTCCCACGGATTGATCGCCGCCAAATGAGGTGGGTGGAGTTCTGCGACCCGCCACTGCGCCACGGCCAGGTAAGAGACGCCGGAAAGGCCGACTTTCCCATTGCTCCATGGCTGCGTGCCCGCCCATTCGATCAGGTCGTAGAAGTCTTCGGCTTCTTCGGGTGACACAAAAGTGGCGTCCCCCTTCGAGTAGTACATCCCGCGGATGTCCACGTTCACGATCGCGTAACCCCGCGGCACCCAGTAGGCCGGATCAGGGCCTTCGAAGGTTGCATAACGCGAGACCTGGCCTGGCCTGACTTCGCACGTCGGGTTCGAATCAAAGATTCCACTTCCATTCTGATGCTTGCCGTAAGGCGTCCAGGCGACGATCGGCGGCGCGGGTTTCTCGTCTGCTGGGCGCAAGACATCGGCGTAAATCTCGACGCCATCGCGCATCCGGACGGCCACATTGCGTTCGATGATCATCCCGCTCTCGACGTTGCGGCTGTAGACCGGCGAGGGAGCACCCCGTTCGCCAGGTCTCCCGTAAGGCTCGCGGAATAGATACTCAAAATCCTTGGATTTCATGGTGCTCCCCCCTTTTGCAAATCAGCGCGAAGCAATCATCGTAGCAGCAAGCGCGAGAAGCCTGACCGACGCCAAGCAGAGGCGTCGGTCAGGCCATCGTAGTCGTTCAGAACGTTAACTTCACTGCAAACTGGATTTGACGCGAGGGTCCTGACGTGGCGGTTATTTGGCCAGCGGTCGCACTCTCCAAGACCGAGGCTGGGACATAAACCACTCCTGTGTAGAGACCATTAGCGGGCTGAGCCAGATTCGTGTGATTGATAATATCGAAGAACTCTGCACGGAACTGGGCGCTTAGTTTCTCCGTTACCTTCGTGTCCTTGATAATCGAGAAGTCGAGATCCACGAAACTCGGCCCGTACAGCGAATCTCTCCCGACATTGCCGAGCGTTCCAAAGGGTTGCAGGGTGTAGCAAGCCGGATTGAACCACTGCACGGTCCTCTGCGCGACATTGACCTGGTCCAATATCTGGTACGGATGGCATCCCGCCGCGCCGGAATAGTCCGGACGATCCCCGGTGAGTCCGCCCGTAAGCGATTGCTGCGGATCCAGCCCGTTGTAAACATTGACGGGGAGACCAGTGTTAGCGGACAAAATCGGGCTCACCTCCCAGCCCTCCACCAACCTGTTCCCCTTGAACGGCAACTGATACACGGCGTTGCCACGCAACGTCTGGGTAATATTGAAGGTGCACGCCGCACGGTCGTAGCGCTGGTTGTACACGTCCGTCACTTCCTGAGTGGCTTGCTCGAGTCCCGAGCTGCCGGAACCGTCGTCTATGCATCTCGAGTACGTGTAGGACACCTGCCCTATCAGGTTGCGGCTGATCTGGCGGCTGAGATTTGCCACCACGGAATTGTAGGTTGAGTGGCTGGTTGGGGCCGTATTGTTGATGGAGAGGAAATTGGGGTTCGGCACGGGACCAAAGAAAAAACACGACGGGCTCGTACAAGTACTGGGGCCGCCCACCACGGCAGGTGTATTCTGATTTCTCTGGGAATACAGGTGGACTCCTTGCGCGCCTACGTACCCGATGGACGCGGTCATGCCGTGCCCGAGGTCATGCTGGATTGTCAGGTTGTACTGCACTTGGTAAGGGGAAACATTCGCCCTATAGTCGAGCCCATATTCTACGGCGGGCGGTGCTAATGCTGCGCCGGGGGCCGGATTCGGGAAGCCGATGGTAAAGGCAACCTCAGTTACAGACGGCGGGGTCAGAGCATAGGCGGTTCCGAACGTCCGAGCGGACATCTGTTCATGGAAGATGCCGAATCCAGCGCGGATCGAGGTCTTGTGATTCGAGAACGGATCCCAGGCCAAACCAATCCGGGGATCGAAATTGAGCCCGTTCGGATTCGCCTGAAGAACGTGGTGGACCTGCACAAATGCCGTCGAAGACAACGGATCGATAAGGTTCGTGCAGGGAACGGCTACGCACACCGGGTTGGTCCCAAAATCATACCGCAGGCCGAGATTGAGCGTTAGATTCGGCCGGATCTTCCAGTCGTCCTCGATGTAAGGGGCATAGTCGATTTCGCGGAAAAAGCGGCTTCGATTGAAACCCGGTGCGGGGTTCGACTGTCCGATAAAGAGAGAGGGGACGCCCGCCAGGAAATCCGGAAGGCTGGAGAAATTGTAGTTCCCGCCTGCTGTGCCCGCAGCAGCACTGCTTTGAACTCTGGCGATGGACACGCCGGCCTTGAGACTGTGGGCTCCGTGGGTCCAGAACAGGTCGTCGCCGCCGATGAACTTGGTCTGTCTCGCAAAGAACCGCGTCACCGAACCCGCGCCGATGGGAGAGACGCCGCCGGATATGATGATGCTGCCGTCTTCTCGCCCCGACCCGGGATAAAACTGCATCAGATCTGTGGCCGGGTTAGTGCGGGCACCTTCATTGGCGCGTTCGTTCGTTCGTGTGAAGCTGAAGCGAACCTCGTTAATCTCCGTGGCTGAAACAATGTGTTTCTCTTCGAGAGTGAAAAACTGATCGCCCGCATTGTCCACTTCCGGCCACAGCGGTAACGCCGAAAGGGGGAACGGTACATACTGATAGGCCGTGTCGGAAATATACCGCCCGAAAAAGGAATCTTTCGGCCCGAGCGTATAATCCATGCGTGCGAGGATATAGTTCTGGTCCACTATCTGACTAGCAACGTTAGTGAATAGGGCTGCACCGCTAGGGTATCCGGGAAACAGTCCCCCAGCCGGTCCCGTCGGTTCGTTCAATTCAGGCCCGGTTGTTTGAGGCCAGATCGCCAGATATGGCACCACGGCGGGATCGACAGGCACGGCTACCCTGGCTCCATTGGTGCAGGTGCCGCCCTCGGAAGGGGGCAATTGCCCTGTAACGAGGTTACACGGCACATTCCCAAGCCGCGATTGGGCATCTGGAACATATTCGTTTCCGGTAAAGCCCTGAGATGAACGAAGACCCTCGTAGTTCACGAAAAAGAAGGCCTTATCCTTCTTGACGGGGCCACCCACGCTGCCCCCAAATTGATTTCTGCGGAATTCTGGAATGGTGGGCCCATCGAAGAAGTTGCGCGCGTCGAGCACGCTGTTGCGCAGGTAGTCGTAAGCCGAGCCGTGGAAGTCGTTGGTTCCCGACTTGCTCACGGCATTCATCGCGGCCCCCGTACCCCCGAACTGCGCGCTGTATGTATTGGTAAGCAACTGAAACTCCGCGATCGCTTCGACCCCAAGTGAATTGCCGGTCACGGACACGCCCGCTCCCTTGTTCCAGTAACCTTCCAAATCCTGGTTGTCGAGCAGAAACGCTTCTCCAACGGGCCTCGATCCCGAGACCGAGTAGGTCGCGCCACCCCCGTAGAAAGTCGATGATATTCCTACCTCGGCGGCGGCTGCGGGCACCGTCTGAACACCCGGCGCGAGAGAAATAAGTTGCTGGAAGTTCCGCCCATTCAAGGGCAAGTCGTGCATTTGCGTAGTTGTCATGAGGGAAGAGATGGACGCGGTTTGCGTCTCCACTTGCGAGAGCTGTGCTTCGACGGTGACGCTCTGCGTTGTCTGCCCCACGGAAAGCGCAAAGTCAACGATGGGATTAGCGCCGACCGTGAGCGTGATGCCTCTGTGGACCACGGTCTGGAAACCCGATGTCGAGGCCTGAATGTCGTAGCTGCCAACCGGCAGATCGAGTATCGTGTAGCGGCCCTGCGCATCCGTGACCGTGGACTGTGCAATGTTGGTTGCGACGTTTTTCGCCTCGACGGTGGCGCCGACCAGCACTGCTCCGGAGCTATCCGTCGTGGTGCCTGAGATGCTAGCCGTCGCAACTTGCGCCTCTAGGCGATCGACCCAAACGACAGTCAAGAGCAGGGCACCCAGCAAGCAAACCGACGCACACTTCAGCATGTTAAAGGTTTTTGTCATTTTTCACCCCCCCCCAACACTTTGTTAAGGACCTGCCCGGTCACATGGGTGACTTACGGCGTGTGTACATAAGGGAGAGGGGGAGCGTCTTTCCCAAGAGGGAACATGCATCGGGCAAAAAGCGAACTGGGCAAGTACTAGACCAGCAGAGTACTACTCGCCGCCTGGATACCTGCGTGCACCGGGGGGACTTTCTTAATCAACTGGGACTGCGATGAGCCGCGTGCGTTCGCACGGAAGCGAGCGCTGATTCGACTCGCAGGTCCCGGGGAGCGAGGCCATATCCGCCCTTGAAGCAGCGGCTGAAGTGGCTCGCGCTATTGAAGCCCCATGAAAACGCAATGTCGGTAACAGACTTCTTCATGTAGGCTGGATTACGGAGTTCCTCTCGGCATCGCTCCAATCGCCTTCCCAGTATGTATTCGCCGATCGAAGTCCCCTGACTCTCAAACGCCTTATGCAGATACCGTTTGCTGCAGCCGAAGACTTGTGCCAGACGATCCACACTGAGATCAGGGTCGCGCAAGTGCGCATCGATATAGGTCCTGATTCGGTCCTCCAGTATAAGCTTCATGGACAATGGAGTCGAAGCTCCGGCGACTTCCAGCATCGCCAGTCGAATGAATTGAATGATCGTCTCGAGCACATCTTTTTCAAACTCGGGTTTAATCGAGGAAAGCCCATCGAACGCGCTGCAGATAAACTGAAACGCGAGCTTACCGATGCCGGTTTGCCCCGAGAACGACCGCGCGACAAGGTCCTCGAGGCGATAGCTTTTGCTGGCAACTTTTTCCCTCGGCAACACGAGTAGTAGAACATCCGCATCCGAGGGACTCAACACGGTGTAAGGTTTTCCGACCTCCTTCACACACCAATGGCCCGGCGAAAGTACGACTGTGCGACCGCGTTGCTCATTGTAGCTGGTACCGCAGAGTTGCAGGGCCACCTTCACGGAGTCCGAGTCGCTGGCTCGAGCTGCCGACTCTGGCCGCACCAGTCTGATCCAGCCTGCGGTGCACAACCGGCAAAGGAGTACCCCCCCGAGGTTTCCATACTTGAAGTGTGCGTCGAGCGTTCTCTCGCTCTCGCATTTCGAATCCACCGGGCCGAACAACTCCCTTTCAGTCTCCTGCCACAGGTGTGCACGCTGTCGCGGCGGCACGGCGTCAGTTGATACGTTCTTCAGAACGCCCATGTCGGTTGCACTCTTCTTCCCGCAATTCAAAACAGTACGCGCCAGCCTGACAGCCTCTAGGACAATGCTAGATCGAGTCCGGCTATTCGGCTGAAAATGCCAACGGCAGGTCGGTGACAGATGGCCCGAATCGCAAAGCTGCCTTCGCCTGATCTCCCCCCGCGGGCGCATTGTGGTCCAATTCGTCGAGGAACTCAAGCTGGTAAGCCACGCACACCTGCCGGTTGCCAGATGGATCGTTGCGGCGCGCGTGAAAGCTTAGAAATCGTTGCGGCGAACGCCTCACAGGATTTCCCGCCTAAACCGGGATTTCCATTTTGACTTCCCGGCCAGCCGGTAACGTACACCCAATTCCGTCAGCATGCAATGTTCCAGCCAGGTGTTTGAGTGCAGAGCCGTTCCGACGGCTGCGGCAAAATCTCAAAGCCAAAAACTGGCGCTTCTTCAACCCACTTCTTAGACACTTACCCTTCTCCAATCTCGCGCGGTACCGAAATCTGTTTCGGTCTGCAGCTCGCCTAACCCAATAGTCAGGATGCTTGACATAAACGTGAACGGAGCCATCCTCCGAGACATCGGCCCCTGTCAGTTCTGGCTTCGGATCGAAGAGAGTAAGCAAATCGTTGACATAGGGTGAAACCAGTTGTCCTAACGTCCTATACCTGGCTATTAGCCAGTCTGTTTGGTCGGGGCGGTCGGCAACCTGTGCCCGAGCTTTTCCCTCACGGTGGAATAGCCCCGCAATGTCTTCTTGGATTTGCCGTGGATAGGGCAACAAGATTCGAGCCTATTTAAGCGACGATCCCCAGCGGGATTTCGCCATTGTGGCGAGTCTTATACCGGTGAGTGCATGCCAGCAAGTGTCGGAGCTCAGGTCTGTGCGCTGCTTATTGGCCTTTCTTCTTCAGATAATTCAGCAGCTGCCGGAGCACGAACAGCCAGAAACTACGGACATGGGAGTTCATTGGGCCTCCTTGGGTCGGTTTGGGTCGAAAGTTGGGTCCATCCAGAGGGTTAATCGGGGCTAAATCGGGGCGTAAGCGAAGTCTGATCAATGAGTTACTGATATCCTAGCCGCCCACCGCGATTTCATTCTAACAAAGGGGTGAACGGCCGCCAATTGCGATTCGAACGCCTTGGAGTGAAATCGAGGAGGGGAGAGAGCTTTGCCGCCCCATACAACCTCTTCGAGGGAGAGAAGGCTCTCGGGGCTTGGCGGCAAAGCTCTCCAATCGTCGTGTGGTGATTCGAGGCTAAACTGGAGGCCTTCCGCGGGCAATCCAGCACTTCACTGATTCTCGCGGGGTAAGAGACCTGAGATTCCAAGCCGCTCACTGGACGCCAGATTGCGGACGCCGTCGCTCTTGGACAAAACCCACAGGGTTACATCCTTCCAATCTCGCGCCGCCGGTGCTAGCCTTTTCGTCGGGAGTGCGTGATGGAAAGCGGCCCGAATTGACCATCAAACTTATCGCGACGGACCTCGACGGGACACTGCTCGACAGTCACGGGCGGCTGCCGGAAAAGAACGTCCACGCAATCGCGGAGGCGGCGGCGCGCGGGATGGAGATCGTGGTCGTCACCGGGCGGCGATTCCCATCCGCGCAGAAAATCGCAAGCGAGTTGACGTGCGATGTCCACCTGATTGCCAGCAACGGTGCCGTGATCAAATCGAGGGAAGGCGAGACGCATTATCGCCGGCTGCTGCCCGTTGTAACCGCCCGGCAGGTCCTCGAAGCCACACCCGAATACCGGTCCTCTGCGGCGGTCATTTTCGACCGGCCCCTTTCAAGGCAGGTGATCTTCGAGCGCGTGGATTGGGACAACCCGCGCACCACTTCCTACCTGCGCTCCCGCGAGCAGGTCGCCGAAATCGTGCCTCTTACGGCGTGTCTCGACGGCGAGGATCCGGTCGAAATTCTTTTCCTCGGCGAGTGCGAGGAGATGCGCCGCGCGATGCGGTCGCTTGAGGCGCTTTCTATCGCGCCGCAGTACGCGCTGGCTCTGACCGAATACGAGCAGCGCGATCTATCGATGCTCGACGTGCTGAATGAAGGCGTCACAAAAGGCTCGGCGCTCGCGGAATGGGCCCGGCGGCGAGGGATCGCCCGCGACGAAGTGATGGCCATCGGCGACAACTGGAACGATCGCGAGATGCTCGCGTTTGCGGGCTTGCCGGTTGTGATGGAGAACGCCGTACCGGAGTTGAAATCTCTCGGGTGGAAGGTTACCCTTTCCAATGACGCCTGCGGGGTGGCAGACGCCATTCGCAGGTACGCACTCAATCAAAACGGAACAGGCTGATCGAAAAGAGGGGATTCAATGAGAACTCGCGATGCGATCGGAACGGGAGTGTTGTGTATTTCGTGTTTGCTGGCCGGCGGAGCGGCGCGGGCGCAGCAAGGCCCGCCGCCCGGATCGATGGGGCCCGCGACGATTACGTCGGTGCTGGATACGCAGCTTTCCATTGAGGAGCGCGAGATCAGCGCCGCCGCCGACGCCATGCCGGAAGACAAATACTCGTTTGCGCCAACCAACGGAGAGTTCAAGGGCGTGCGCACGTTTGCACAGGAAGTGAAGCACATCGCGACGGTGAACGATCGATTCTTCGGCGCGATCCTGGGGCAGCCGTCAGCGACGCCGGGCTCGCAATTCGAAGCGGAGAACGGACCGGACTCGATTCAGACGAAGGCGCAGATCATGCAGTATTTGCGTGATTCCTTTGCGCTCGGACACAAGGCCATCGGCACAATCAATGCGGATAACGCGTACGTGGTGATGAAGGCGCCGCCGACGCCGTTTTTGAGGACGCCCGCAGCCATCGTAGTTTTCGACTGCGCACATTCGATGGACCACTACGGCCAGATGGTCGAATATCTGCGCGACAATGGGATCGTGCCGCCGGCAAGCCGTCAGCGGCCACCGGCAAATCCACCGGCAAAGCCCTCGGGAGAGTGATGCGACGCCTGATTTTCGCTGCGGGGTTGGTCGCGGCGGCAATCGCAACGACCGCCGCGCGCGCGGACTACGCCGTGCTGCGGTCGGGCGCAAGGCTTCACGTGACGGGGTACGAGCTCGTAGGTGATCGCGTGCGGCTCGCGGTAGCGGGCGGTGCGGTCGAAATTGGCGCGAGCGATTTGATCGACGTCGAGCCAGAGGATCTGTTCCCCGCACCGCCGGCGGCGAATGTGGACTTCGGCGTGCGCTACGCCAAGCTGATTCACGCAGCGGCGCAGAAGCACAGCGTGGATGAAAGGCTCATCACGCACGTGATCGCCGCGGAGTCGAATTTCGATCCCAAGGCGGTTTCGAGGAAACGGGCGCTCGGATTGATGCAGTTGCTGCCGGAGACGGCTGCGCGATATGCGGTACGGAATGTGTTCGACCCGGCGCAGAATATCGATGGCGGGACTCACTACCTGAAGGATCTGCTCGCGCGCTACAGCGGGAATCTGCGCCTGGCGCTTGCCGCGTATAACGCCGGACCGGAGATAGTCGACCACTACGGCGGCGTGCCGCCCTTCTTCGAGACGCAGAACTATGTAAAGCAGATTACTTCAAAGCTCGCCGCGGATACCCAAGTGCCGCCGCCCAACTGAGCTTTATTCCGCGCCCTTCCTCGCTTTTACAAGCAGGTTAAACATCTTGACGTGAATCAAGCCCTGCGCGTCGATCGGGTGCTTTTCGAGGTAGCGATCAATCAGCTCACGCATAAGCGCCTGCCGCCGTTCCGGCTCGACGCGATGAAGGTAGGGCATCCCGGTGGTCCGCATCCAGCCCTCGAAGCCTTCCCTGCCCTGATGCGTGACGTCGCGCTCAACAAGTTCCAATCGCTCGACGACGAATCCGAATCGGTCGAGCAATGCCCGGTACTCTTCCAGCCCGTAGAATCCAAACGGCGTTTCAAAGTTTTCAAAACGAGCCGCCCAACGCGGATCTTCCGCGAGAGCGGCCACCGCGAGGACGAGAGCTGCGAGCGTGCCCCGCGCCGCGAACGTGAGATATATCCTTCCATGGGGCTTGAGCGCTCGCCGAATGCCCCGCAACACGGGGACGTGATCCTTGACCCAATGCAAGGCGGACGTGGAGAAAACCAGATCGAATTCCGCCTGAAAGGGCAGCGCGGTTGCGTCGATCATCTCGAAGGCAAGATTGAAGTGGCGCGATAGATGAGTCTTGCGGGCTGCCGCGATCATGTCGGGCGAGCTATCGATTCCGAGGACGCGGCCTCGCGGCACCATTTGCGCGAGCGCCGCGGTGAGCCTGCCGTCGCCGCAGCCGATGTCGAGGGCGGCTTCGTTGCCCGTCAGATCGAGTTGGGCGAGTTGCTTCCGGCCGTACTCCTCTTGCATCTGCGAATTGCGCGCGTAGTCCTGCGGGTCCCACGCGACCCGATTCGCGCCGGAAGCAGAGCGGTCGGGCGACAAGTAGAGTTGGCCTACTGCGTTGCGGATTTTTCGCCGAGACGGCGCATGCGCTCCTGCAACTTCTTCCGGAGCGGCGCCGGGGCATTGGGATTGAATGCGACCAG
Source organism: Candidatus Acidiferrales bacterium (assembly GCA_050015155.1). Lineage (GTDB taxonomy): Bacteria > Acidobacteriota > Terriglobia > Acidiferrales > UBA7541 > Palsa-295. The sequence continues at coordinate 26,448 of JBEKBY010000013.1, forward strand.
ATACCAGAGCGGCTGCGTGCGATCCCGACTGAGCCGTGTGAGCGTGGCGGCATCGCTATTGGGATGGCGGGCGATGTTCTCGCGAATCGCCGAATACGGATGATGCGAAAGGCGGCCGAGTGTCTTCGCGCCCACCTTGGGATGCTCGCTAATCAGACGGAGCAAGTAGTAATCCTCTTTGGGCGCCTGGCGGGAGAGCTGGTCGAGCGCGTCGGGCCGCACTTCGGCGCTCAGCACAGTGCCGATTTTCTCGTCCCAGCTGGCGTTGATGCGGTTGAGCTCCTGAGTGCGCGCATGGATCAACTGCTCGATGACCCGGCGCTCCTGATCGAGACGCGAGGCAGGCAAGGCGCTGTGCTCGACCGAATCGAGCACACGAAGGAGATGCTGCCTCTCACCAAACACGATCTGCGATGTCCGCACGGTCTTCCCCTTCCCCGGATTTCGAACCAAGTCAGAACGTCTCATGTCAGCATCACCCCGCAAATTTCGCGCGCCGCGGAAATCGCGCGGCTATCGGCAGCCAGAGAATCTCGTCGTCTGCGCGGCTACAATCTCAGATGGGGTTCTCGCACGGTCCTGGCGCCCTTCCAATGCCCCCGAGTATAATTCCGAAAGGCACTTGTTCCTAATCGGAACTCTAGTTCCAATAATCTCGCCGCGCGAGCCCTATGCCCTGCCGATCACACGGTTCGCGCTGCCAGTTCCTGGCGACCGCCGAGATTATCCGGCGTTGATGCCGTGGAGTAAAGCAAAGGTGGAACGCATTGTTCCTGAGCCCGCAATAGATGGTCCTAGAACCAGGTGTTGGCGAAAACGCAACGGGACGGCGGGATCAGCGAAGGAAGGGGTTGCTTTCGCGCTCGGCGCCGATGGTCGTGAGGTCGCCGTGCCCCGGATAAACGACCACACCGTCGGGGAGCACGAGCAGTTTGTCGTGGATTGAACGCATGATCTGAGGGAAAGAGCCGCCGGGAAGATCGGTGCGGCCGATGCTGCCTTGAAACAGGGTGTCGCCGGCGAGAAGCCGGGGAGCGACGGGTGAATCTTCACGCCCGGGCGCATGTTGGTGCGCGGGCGCGGCGGTGCCGGTCTTGACGATCATGCTGATGCTGCCGGGCGTATGACCGGGCGTGTGCAGGATCTGACCCTCGAAGCCGCCCCAGCGCAGTGTGTCGCCTTCCTTGACAAAATCCCGGATTTGCACGATCTCGGGCGTGGGAATACCGAGCCACTGCGCCTGCACGTCGAGAGCCTTGTAGAGAGGCATATCCGCTTCGTGGATCAAGACGGGCGCGCCGGTCGCGCGATGGAGTGCGGCGAGGCCGCCAACGTGGTCGATGTGAGTGTGCGTGCTGACGATGGCAAGAACCTTGAGTCCATGGCGGTGGATGACTTCAAGGATGCGTTCGACTTCGTCGCCCGGATCGATCACGATCGCCTGATGCGTGGCCGGATCGCCGAGGATCGAGCAGTTGCACTGCAAGAGACCGACGGGAATTACTTCGTGGATCAGTTTTTCCGGCATCGCACCTAAGTATAGCAAGCATGCAACGAAGCCGCCCTATTCGGGCGATCTGGCCGGAAGCGGCTGCTGGTCCGCCGGCAGGCCCGCCGCGACGAGCGACTCGACTCGCGCGAGCAGCGTCGACCGGTCGCTCGCTGCGTAGCTGGACGCGTCGACGGCGGGGGCGAAGCGGACGGTGACTTCGCCGGGGTGCACGACCCAATCGCCTCTCCGCAGCACTCTGTGAGTTCCCGCGATCGAGACCGGCACGATGGGAACGCCCGCCTCGATCGCCATCGCAAACGCACCCTTCCTGAAGCGGCGCAGGCAGCCGTCCGGGCTGCGAGTGCCTTCGGGGAAGATCGCGAGCGAAAGACCCTCTTTCAGCCGGCGGACGGCGGTCGCGATGCTCGCGGCGGCTTCCCTTCCCGATCGGTCCACGCGAATGAATCCGGCGAGGCGCATGCCGGCCGAGAATATCGGGATGCGAAACAGTTCGCGCTTCGCGAAAATCGCCACGCGCCGCGGAATCACGGGCATGAGCGCGAAGGGATCGAGGCTGGACGCGTGGTTGGCGGCGAAGATGCAGGCGCACGGAGGAATATTTCCCAGTCCCTCGACACGCACGCGCATGCCGGCAAGCCGGTCCGCAAAGCGCGAGAACCTCATCGACAACCGGTACATGAGGCCGGGGCGGCCGGTGGCGAGAGTCCACAGAATGAGCCATGGCAGGCCGAGGAGAACAGCGAGAGCGACGACGAGTCCGGTGAGAAGAGTGCGAATCATCGCTTAGTCATTGGCAGCGGGCATCTTACTCCGTCGTGCCGCGAAGCAGGCCTTCGCGGATGCGGCGCTGGCGATCAGTGGAATTCGACATCTCGGCGATGAAGTACGGCGGGTGTGCTTGCTCTGCGTTGGCGGAACCAGCGCCGTCTTTCGTTCTCAGCTCCAAACCGGCGATGGAGAGGAAATCGTTGTAGGGAATTTCCTCCGTGCCGGAAACATAGTGGCGAAAAAAGTCCTCAAAGCTCCTGCCCGCGACCTCCTCGACGACGCCGCGGATGCCTTCGCTATCGTCGTAGAACCGGCCTTGTTGGGCGTATTCGACATTCATGCGGCGGAGAACATCATCGAGCGACTTATGATCGTCCGTCGCGTCGCGGATCGCGAGATCGAGCAGGACCCCAACAATCTGGCCTTTGTTGTAATACGAGATGCTGCGGTCCGGCGAATTGTAGGCGTCGTATTTCTCAAACCAGGCGTCGAGGCTGGATTCCTCGACGCTCTGCCATTCTCGAGCCGGGCGGGAGTCGAGCTCGCCGATCTGCGCCGCAAGATCCGCATAGAACTGGCCTTTCGACCACAGTCCGGCGCGCTCGAGCGCATAGGCGGCATAGGCGCTCGTCACGCCTTCAGCGAACCAGAGCGCGCGCGTGTACTGCTCCTTCGTGAAATCAACCGGCTCGAGGCTTTGGGGGCGAATCCGCTTCACATTCCAAACGTGAAAGAATTCGTGTGCGGCGACAAAAATCGCCGATTCGACCGAGCGCATGGCAATGGCGGTCGCGTTTGCGTGCTCCATGCCCCCGGCGCCGACGTCTTCGCCGGGATCAATATGAAAGATGAACGTGTACTCCCGGTTAGGCGAATCGAAAGGCGGGCCGCCCATCAGTTGCAATTCGTAGCTCGTGATGCGGCGAAGCGCTTCTTCGAGAAGTCGCCTGTTCCAGTTCTCGGCATCGACAACCACGCGGAAGTGGGCGCCGTTGCTATCGAACTGAAACTCGTCGAACTTTCCGGCTTCGACCGGGGCGTCGACGAGCTTGTCGTAACTCGACGCGACGTACATGTTATCGACGCGCGCCGAAGCAAGCTCGGCAGCGGTTCGCCACCCGGCGGGAAGGTCGATGAATCGCACGGATGTGTCTTCGCCGCGGCGGTCCGGGACGTACATCAGGATCTCGGCGAGGTTCGCAAACGCGTGGTGTTCGTTGAGTTGCGAATTGAACGGCCCCAGATCGTCCCACTCGACCGTGTAATGGACCTCGAGATTGTTGCGATCCCCGGACTCACATTTCTTCGACAAGGAGATTCGCCAAGTCTGTTTGTTGACCTTGCGCACGTCCGCCGGAGCGCCACCGGCGTCCGAGCACGCTCCCGCGACATCGCGCAGACGTTGAGAAAAATCACGAACCTGGTAGAGAGCATTCCATGCCGGCATCGCAACGGTCACTTCTCGGCCCTCGATAGGTATCGTCATCGACACGCCGAACCGGTGCCGTTCGGGATGGTCGAGCGAAACCTCGTACTTGATCGTAGCGCCAACCGGGCCGGCGCTGATCGAGAATCCCACGACGACAAGAAGCGCTATCGAGCGCAGGATTCGGATGCCACGGCCCTTCATGCGCGGACACCGGACGCGGCGTGTAATTTCTCCAGAAGCTTAGCCGTCAAGCCGTCGAAGCTGCCGTTGGACATGATCAAGACGAGATCGCCCGGGCGGGCGTTCGCGGCGAGGTGGCCGGCGATCTCTTCGGCGGAAGCAAACGCCTGTGCTGCGCAACCGCGCGCGCGAATCGCCGCGGCGATGGCATCGGGCGAGAGACGGTCATCTTCGGCGAGCAATTGGGCGCGATTGACGGCGCCGAAGAGGACGGCATCGGCAAGCGAAAGGGCCCCCGGCAGCGCGTCCTGAAAGACCTTGCGGCGCATCGTGTTGGAGCGCGGCTCGACGGCAGCCCAGATCTTGCGTCCGGGCCAGCGCGTGCGAGCAGCTTCAAGCGTGAGGCGGATGGCCGTCGGATGGTGCGCGAAATCCTCGACGACGAGGATGCCGTTCGCTTCGCCCTTGATCTCCATGCGGCGACGGACGCTCTGAAATGTGGCGAGCGCCCGTTCGATCGCGTCGCATTCCACGCCGCGGCCATAGGCGAGCGCAATCGCAGCGAGCGCGTCGAGAATGTTGTGGCGCCCGGCAACGGGAATGCGGACGCGCGTGACTTCGTTGCCGCGGTAGGCCACGCGGAATTCGGTGGCGTCATCGTGCCAGAGGACGTCTCCGGCGCACCAATCGCATTCCGGCGCGAGGCCGAAGGTTTCGACCGGGCAGAATGCCTTCGCGACGACCTCCCTCAATTCCCTGCTCTCACCCCATACCAGGATGCGCCCGCGGCGCGGCACGAGATTGACCACGCGGCGAAACTGAAGCGTGATGGACGCGAGATCAGGATAGATGTCCGCGTGGTCGTACTCGAGCGACGTGAGGATCAGTTCGTCCGGATGATAGTGCAGGAATTTGGGGGCCTTATCGAAAAAGGCCGTATCGTACTCGTCGCCTTCGATGATGAACTCTTCCCCGCCACCAAGACTGTAGCTGCGGTCGCCGAAATTCGGCGCGACGCCGCCAATCAAGAAATCGGGGCGGCGACCGGCCACCTGGAAAATCCAGGCGAGCATCGCCGTGGTGGTCGTCTTGCCGTGAGTGCCGGCGACGACAATGGATGTCCGGCCCGGCAGGAAATACTCTTCGAGAATCTGCGGCATCGAGCGGTATGGAATCTTCTCGTCGAGGATGCGCTCGAGCTCGGGATTGCCACGCGAGATCGCGTTGCCGATCACCGCGAGATCGGGCGGGGGCTTGAGGTTTTCCTCGCCATAGCCGTCGTTCCAGGAGATGCCGAGCGAGCGCAGCAGGGTCGAGGCGGGCGGATAGACGCCTGCGTCGGAACCTGTGACGCGGAACCCACGTTCTGCCAACATGCCGGCCACCGGAGCCATCGCAGCGCCGCCGATGCCAAGGAGATGGATGTGCGCCACAGGCGGTTTGCTGAGGCCGGCAGTCATGGCGTGCAAGCGGGCTCGAGGATTTTGAGTTGCGCGAGACCGTTGGTTGAAAGGGCCGCGCGAACTCCGAGAGGCAGCGTCAATGCTGCTCGCGACGTGTGCCCTATGGGCGCGCCCCATACGATCGGAACGTCGAGCGGCAGGAGAATGCGGCGCGCCACATCTTTGACTGCTTCGCTGCCTGCGGGCGATTCGCACTCGGGGAAATCCCCGAGGATGAATCCAGCAACGCCTCGAAACTTCCCCGCCTGCTTTAGATGCATCAGCGCGCGATCCACCTGATACGGCTTCATGGCGCGGTCCTCGATAACTAGAATCGAGCCCGATGTATCGAGTTCCCAGGGCGTGCGGAAGGACGATTCGAGCAGCGTCAGACATCCTCCCAGCAGCACGCCTTCGACATCGCCGGGCGCGAGAGATTCTCCCTGAAGATCCAGGGACCAACCCTGCTTCGTTTCGGTGAGCGCGAGAGAGAGACTCGGTGCGTCGTAGCCGTGCGGCGCGCCGGCTCCATGATCGAAATTCGATGCGACCATCGGGCCGTAGAAACTCACCCAGTGAAACTTCTGCCATAGAAACATCTGAAGCGCCGTGATGTCACTCGAACCAAGGAGAATCTTCGGCGCTGCGAGCGCGACGCTCAGGCCGTCGAGTAGATAGTTCGAGCCATAGCCGCCGCGCGAGCAAAAGATGGCGCGCGTGGCGGAGTCAGAGAGCGCTTGCTTGAGCGCCGCGAGGCGGTCAGCGGCGGAGCCGGCAAAGAAGCCATCGCGAGCAAGAACGCTCTCGCGGTCGAGTTTCGGGGTATATCCGAGGCGGACGAGTTCGTCGCACCCCTTCTGTAGGGAGTCTTCCTTGACGGGGCTGGCGAGCGAAAGAACGCGGATCGCGTCGCCGGGTCGCAGAGCGGGTGGCTTGAGGGATTGCGGCATGTGATGGATTCGAGAATAAGGAATTTGGGGAGGCGAGTCCAGACGCGGACGAAGGGGCGATTCGCCGAATGCAACTGCGAACAGATCGACGCCGGAAAGCACCACACTAAGGGGCACTGACAGTGAAGGCCACCTGCGACGATGTGCCACCACCAGGGGCCGGGTTCGTCACGGTGATCTGAGCGGTGCTAGCTACGGCGATGTCCGCCGCGGTAATCAGGACCACGAGGCGCGAACTGCTCACGAACGCGGTCGCGCGCGGGCTGCTGTTCCATTCGACGACCGAGCTGGATACGAAATTCGAGCCGCCGACAAATACTTCGAAGTCGGCACCGCCCGCAACCGTCTTCGATGGAGAAAGCGAAGAAGCGGTCGGGCTCGGATTGTTTGGTCCCGTGATCGGAAATGCGACCGAAGGTGAAGCGATAACCAATCCCGAAGTGCTCACGGCCACGCTGCCCGTGCCAACATTCGCGATGTCGTCCGCAGGGACGGTTGCGGTCGCCTGATTGCCGCTGATGTTGGTCGGAGCGAGAACGCTGCCGTTCCAAGTCATCACGTCGTTCGCGGCGAAGTTGGTGCCGTCCAGGGTCAGCGTGAAGGCCATGCCGCCCGCTTTCGCGCTCGTGGGATCAAGGGAAGTGATCGTTGGCGCAGCACCTTGGACGGGCTCGATCGTGAATGTCGCCGCGCTTGACGTCCCGCCGCCCGGCCCTGGGCTGAAGAGGGTGATTTGCGGGACGCCCGGATTTGCAACGTCCGCTGCGGAGATCGAAACCTGAAGCTGGCCTGTAACAGCATTGAGTGTCGTGGAGCGAGGCGATCCATTCCAGTAGGCGAACGTCACGCCTGTGGAGTTGGATATGAACCCCGTTCCTGCAATGGAAAGTGTAAAATCGTCGCTACCGGCGGTGATGTTCGAAGGAAAGAGATCCGTAATCGCGGGCGTGGAGTTGAGGGCCGGCGCGCCGCCGCCGCAACCGCCGAGCAGCACCAACAGTCCTGCCACCGATGTGAGCGCAGCCCGCCACGGACGCTTCAATCCCAGCCTCCTCCGAAGTTTATACGGGGATCCCGAAGCCGCTCGCTGCGGCCAGCCGGGACAGCGGAACGAGGGAAACACCAAACCGCCTGCAAATCCCCTGCAAGACAGACAAGAGTGATAGCACTCCGGCGCTCAGCACGTCAACTTCGATTCCGGGGCATCGACAAAGGTTATCCCAGCCCGAGAATCCGCTAGAGCTTGAACGCCGTGAGACGGGCGAATTTGCGGGCGCGCGCGGTAATCTCCTTGCGCGTGACCTTCGCGAGCCTCTCGACTCCGAATTTCTCGACGGTGAAACTGGCGAGCACCGAGCCGTAGACCATCGCCGAGCGAAGCGTCTCTTCGTTGACGCGCCCTTTGCTCGTCAGATAGCCCATGAAGCCGCCGGCAAAAGTGTCGCCCGCCCCGGTCGGGTCGCGTACTTCCTCGAGGGGAAACGCAGGCACGGAGAATATGAACCCGTCGTGAACCATCAGCGCGCCGTGCTCACCTCGCTTGATGACGAGCGTCTTCGGGCCCATTTTGAAGACGTGCCTGGCAGCGCGGAACAGGTTGTGCTCGCCGGTGAGTTGGCGCGTCTCGTCGTCGTTGATGGTGAGGATTTGCACATGCCTAAGCGTTTCGCGCAGTTGCGCCGGCGTTCCGTCGATCCAGTAGTTCATCGTGTCGAGACCGACCGCCTGCGGCTTCCGGCGCACCTGCTGCAGCACCGAGTGCTGCAACGTGGGGTCGATGTTGCCGAGAAAAATGTACTGCGAATCGAGATAGGACTCCGGCAGGGTGGGCCGGAAGGAAGCAAAGACGTTCAATTCGGTCGCCAGCGTGGTGCGCTCGTTCATATTCTGGCTGTAGCGACCCGACCAGAAAAACGATTTCCCCGGCACGTGCTCGAGGCCCGCGAGGTCGATCTTGCGACCCCGGAAAACAGCTTCATCTTTTTGAGTGAAGTCCTCTCCGACGATTGCCACAAGGCGGACGGGCACGAAATGGCTAGCGGCAAGAGCGAAGTAGGTGGCCGCGCCGCCAAGCGTGCGGTCGACCTTGCCGAACGGCGTTTCAATGGCGTCAAAAGCGACAGATCCGACTACCAGAAGTGACATGAGCGCCCCGTTTCTCGGCGGACTGCGCGAAGCGCAGCCCGAATTCCGAATGCATGCAAAGTACTGCGAACGATTCCCTGTCCAATGGATGCAGACTGTGCGATCAAATGTACTTGCCGATGATGGGCGCGAGGCGCTTTTTCGCTGCCGCCGGGATGCGCTTGCGGTCGGTCAGGATCGCGTGGGCCAGCGCCGAGCCGCACTTGCACGGCCGCTCGTCGCCAAGTGCGCGCACCACCTCGCGGATCGCCCGCTGAACGTTTTCGGCATTCTTGTTGAGATAGCTGATGATCGTGGCGACCGTCACCGAATCGTGCTCGGGATGCCAGCAATCATAATCCGTGATCATCGCAAACGTAGCGTAGCAAAGTTCGGCTTCACGCGCGAGCTTGGCTTCGGTCAGGTTCGTCATGCCGATGACGTCGAAACGAAGCTGCCGGTAGGTGTGCGACTCCGCGAGAGTGGAAAACGCCGGCCCCTCCATGCAGACGTATGTCCCGCCGCGGTGCACTTTCACGTCGACTCGATCGCAGGCGGCGGCCATCTGTTCCGAAAGGCGCACGCAGGTCGGCTTGTCGAAGCCGATATGGGCCACCACGCCGCCGCCGAAGAAGGTGGAAGTACGCCCCCGCGTGCGATCGAAGAACTGATTCGGAATCAGCAAATCCATCGGTGGGAGATCCTCGCGGAGCGAGCCGACCGCGCTCACGGAAATGATCTGCTCGACGCCAAGGATCTTCATCGCGCAGATGTTGGCGCGGTAGTTGATCTCGCTCGGCGAAAAGACGTGGCCGCGGCCGTGGCGCGCAAGAAACGCCACGCGACGCCCTTCGAGCGTTCCGATGACGAGCGCGTCGGACGGATTTCCGAACGGGGTCTTGACGCGAACCTCGCGCGTGTCGGTGAGGCCAGCCATCTGATACAAGCCGCTGCCGCCGATGATGCCGATCTTGACCGTCTCGTTCTTTGGTTGCCGCTTCTTGGTTTTTGCCATATTCGGCCGAAATGTTCTCCTGGCGCCTGCTCTAATCGATGGTAACGGGTTCGGGCTCCCATTGTCCGTCGCGGTCGCGCAGGTAGGCTGCGGGAACGCGCGCGTCGTGCGCGAAAAGCGCGAGCCAGCCTTCGCGGGCAGCAGCCGGAATCCACCGCTTCTTGTTTTCGAGCGTCGTCATGGGGTAGAGATCGTAACCCATAATCCACGGAAGCGGGAGGTGCGCGGTGGTGGGCACGAGGTCGGCGAAAAGGAACGCGGTCTTGCCACCGCCCGCCAATTTCACGCACTGCATGTCCGCCGTGTGGCCGGGGACGCGCACGAGCTCCACGCCCGGCGCGACCGTTTCATCGTTTTCGAGAAACGAAAACATTCCGGCAGCTTCGAGTGGCGCAAAATTCTCCGCGAAGTAGCTCGCACGGTCGCGCTCGTTGGGTTGCATGGCATGTTCGTACTCGCGACGCTGGACGATGTAGCGCGCGTTGGGAAAGGCAGGCACGACTTTGTCCTTCTCGATGCGCGTATTCCCCCCGCAGTGATCGAAATGCAGATGCGTGTTCACGACGACATCGATGTCCTCGGGTTGCAGATCGTGGCTGCGAAGGCCGTCCACGAGCCGCGGCGCGTCCAAGCCGTAGATGTCGCGAAGTTTGGGGCTCATCTTGTCGCCCGCGCCCGTTTCGACCAGTATCCATTTCCCGCCCGCGTGGATCAGCAGGCAGTTCATCGAAAGCGTGATGCGGTTGCGCGCATCGGGAGCCATTTGTTTCTCCCACAGTGGACGCGGAATCACGCCAAACATCGCCCCGCCGTCGAGCAGGACGTATCCAGCAACCACGATATGGAATTCGATCTCTCCGAGCTTCATCTGACTCCCAAAAGAACGGCGCCGTTCAAGACAGTCCCGCGCGGGAGAGGATATCGTTCACAGCCGCGTACGGATCCTTCTTGCGCGAGGCAACTTCGGAAACCAGCGCATCGAATTCAGCTTCCGTCATGCGACCGGCGCCGACCCGCTCGAGCAGGCGCGTCTGAAGCAGGCGCAGCAGCCACTCCTTCCAGTAAGCCATCTCCCGGGCGCGGCGATTTGGCGCGTTCGTGAAATGCTCGCGGAAGAGGGCGATCTGGCGCCCAAGGTCATCGACGCCCTGGTTTTCAGTGGCGACGGTGCGCACGATGGGCGGCTTCCAACCGTCGCGGTCGGGCACAAGCTCGAGCACTGCGCGAAGCTGCTGTTCGAAGCGGTCCGCACCTTCCCGATCGCACTTGTTGAGCAGGAAGATGTCGGCGATCTCCATCAAACCGGCCTTGAGATTCTGGACGTCGTCTCCCATGCCGGGAACGAGGACAACCACGGTGCAATCGGCGAGGCGAACGATTTCGATTTCGCCCTGGCCGACTCCGACGGTCTCGATGAGGATGATCTCTTTCCCAGCAGCGTCGAGAAGCAGCGCGACGTCACCACTCGCCTGCGCGAGGCCGCCGAGATAGCCGCGGGTGGCCATCGAGCGGATGAAGATGCCTTCGTCGGTCGCATGGCCCTGCATGCGGATGCGGTCTCCCAAGATCGCGCCCCCGGTAAACGGGCTCGACGGGTCGACCGCGATGATGCCGACGGTCTTTTTCTCGCTACGATACCGGGCCGCAAGCCGGTCGACAAGCGTGCTCTTCCCTGTTCCCGGCGCGCCCGTGACGCCGATGCGGCAGGCCCGGCCCGTAAACGGAAAAAGCTGCCGCAGAAGCTGCTCGGCTTCCGGCGCGCGGTTCTCGATGGCAGAGACGGCTCGGGAAATCGCGCGGACATCACCTGCGCGAACCTGCGAAGCCCAGTTTTCGAGAGTCGTGTTCATGGGCGAGCGTGTGGCCCGGCTCGAAATGAAATGGCGAGTTTAACCTGAGTGGCTAATCGCGGCGCGGATTTTCGACGGGCAGTCTTGCGGCGGGGGCCCTGCGGGATGCGTTGGAGGCTCCCGGCTGCCCACCCCCGTATTCGTCGTAGGCCTTGATGATGCGCTGCACGAGGCTGTGGCGCACGACGTCGCGCTCGTCGAAATAGACCAGCGCGATGCCTTCGATCTTGCCCACCACGTCGATGGCCTCGACAAGGCCGGAGCGGCGCGCGTCCGGAAGATCGATCTGGGTGATATCGCCCGTGATGACCGCCTTTGAATTGAACCCCAGCCGCGTGAGGAACATTTTCATCTGCTCGCTCGTCGTGTTTTGCGCTTCGTCGAGGATGACGAACGAATCGTTGAGCGTGCGCCCGCGCATGAACGCGAGCGGGGCGACCTCGATGATGTCCTTTTCGAGGAAGCGCTCGAGTTTGTCCGCCTCGAGCAAGTCGTGCAGCGCGTCGTAGAGCGGCCGCATGTAGGGATCGACCTTTTCCTGAAGCGTCCCGGGCAGAAAGCCCAGGCGCTCGCCGGCCTCGACCGCGGGGCGCGCGAGGATGATCCGGTTGACCTGCTTCGAAAGCAGCGCGGAGACGGCCATCGCCACGGCGAGGTAGGTCTTTCCGGTGCCGCCAGGGCCGATGGCGAAAACCATGTCGTACGTTTCCAGGGCTTCGATGTAGCGGCGTTGGTTCGCGCTCTTTGGCGCGACACTCTTCTTGCCGAGCGCCCGGGTGCGCGTCGGAGAGAATGCCTCATGGAGCGTGGAGGCCGGTTCGTCGGCCGCAGTGCGGAGCAGGGATTTCACTTCCTGGCTATTCGGAATGTGGCCGTCGCGGACGCGGTCGTTGTATGCGCCGAGGATGCGGGCCGCTCGCTCGACTTGCGCCGGCTCGCCTTCGATTTCAAGATCGCGGTCTCTCAGGTGCGTGGTGACACGCAGGGTGGATTCGAAGAATTTCAGGTTTTCATCGAGGGTACCGAAGAGTTCGTTGATGCCCCCGGCGATTCGGACGGTCTGTTTCATCCAGTTTGGCGGTTGCAAAACTAGCGTAGCGCGCCCCGCCTGTATGGGTCAAGTTGCGGTCTGAGACTTGCAGCCAACGCGTCAGTGGGTCACTGGAGCCGGGAACTGCACCTTCGGCACTTCGCGCGCAGCCTCCGGCGCCGCAAAGTAGGCGTCGTTGCGCTTGAAGCCGGCCCAGCCGGCGAAAATGTTGTTCGGGAATAGGCCGATGAAGGTGTTGTAATCCTGGATCGCGTCATCGTAGCGCTTGCGTTCGACGGCGATACGGTTTTCCGTGCCGGCAAGCTCGTCTTGCAGGCGCAAGAAATTCTCGTTTGACTTCAGTTGCGGATAGTTCTCGGAAAGGGCGAGAACCTTCACCTCCATTCCGTAGAGCTGGTTGCTCGCGGCGATCTTGTCGGTAGGCGTCTGGGCGTTCAAGTATTGCGTGCGCGCCTTGGCGACATCGTCAAACACGGTCTGCTCCTGCGCGGCAAAGCCCTTCACGGTTTCGACGAGGTTCGGGATCAAATCCGCGCGGCGCTGAAGGACGACGTCCACCTGCGCCCAATCGGACTTCACGGTCTCATTCAGCGTAACCATCTGGTTACGGCGCAAGACGTACATCCCACCGATCAGGAGGGCGATGACCACCAGCACGACGAGCACGATGACGGCGTTCTTCATCAGAAGCCTCCGGCGAGAAATCTATCACAGGGCTTGGGTGCGAACATAACTTTAGGAAACGTCGAGGCGCCGATCGACCTCGTCGGTCGCGATTTCGACGAATTCGAGGTAAGTCTGAAGCGTCGCTTCGATATCAATCTCCTTCTCTTTCCACTTCCCTGCCCGGAAATCGAGAATCGTGTGAAACGCGGAGGGGTTCGCACCTGTGAGCGATGCCATTCCATCGACGGCTTCGCCTTTGCTGTGCGCGGCGGGCTGGCCAAGCGCGATCAGGGCATGGCGAAAGAGCGCGCAGAAGGCCGACACGGAGTGGAGCATGATTCCGAGATGTACGTCCCGCTTTCGAGGCGCCGTCAGGACCGCCTGGCGCAGGCGGAGCCAGTCCGTGCGAAGCTCGCGTTCGACTTGCAAGCGATGCAGGTGCAAGGGCACATCCAGGCCGGCGAACGGGTCGTCGCCAAACAGCATGCGGTGGTGGGCCTTGATATCCAGAAGCTCGATGGCGAAAACGTCGGCGGAGCGAACGAGCTCGTCGAATGTGAAGACGAGCGGGGCGGGATTTCTCTGCCGCGTCCACCATTCGGCTACGGGGTGAAGATGCTCGAGATCGTCGGCGGCGGCGCGCTGCACAAGGCAGAGGACGTTGAGGTCCGAATGCTTTTCGTGGAAGTCGCCCGAGACGGCGGAGCCGTACAAGACCGCGGCCTTCAAGTTGCCCGCTGCGGCGGCCTTCAGCCGTTCGACCAGTTCGCTGAGTTTTGACTCCATGCGCGTGATCCTCTCAAGAGACGGATACAACGTTCATCGACCGTCACCAACCGCCGCTAGCACCGCCGCCACCGGACATTCCGCCCCCGAAACCGCCGAATCCCCCTCCGCCAAAACCACCGCCACCGCCGAATCCTCCGCCCCAGCCTGCACCGCCTATCATCGGACCAATCCAAGAGCCGCCGCCACGGCGACCGCGTCCCGACCCCGCCATGGCGCTCCTCAGTATTCGCATGAATCCGAAAAAGACCAAGAACACGAGGATCACTATGATCACCGCGCCAGGGGGCATTCGGCCTTGCTGATTGGAGTCGGGCGACGGTTCCGCAGGACTTGCGCCGCTAAGTGTCACGCCGCGATCGGCGGCGATCGCATCCCCGGCGCGGCGCGCCATCAAAAGGATCGCGGCATCGTAGTTGTTATCGCGGAGGTAGGGTGCTGCCTCGCGGCCGAAGCCGCCCACTTTCCCGTCGGGAAGAATCGGCTCGAGGCCGTAGCCGACTTCGAACCGATACTTGTGGTCGTCTACGGCGAGAAGAATGAGCAGGCCCCGGTTCGTTCCCTTCGCGCCGACGCCGATCTTCGCGAACAGCTCGGGTGCATAGTCATCGATGGTCCGATCTCCGAGAGACTTAATCGTGACGACGGCGATCTGAGCTTGCGCCTTTTGGTCCACTTCGGTGCACAGCGCGGTGAGCTGATCCTTCGCGGGTTGGCTCAATACGCCGGCCAAATCCGTGACGTAGCCGGTGGCCTTGGCCTGTGCGGCGATCTGGTCGATCGACTGAGCGCTGGCAGTCCGGAGAGTGATGACAAACCCCAACGCCAGGCACGCCAGCAGCGCACCGATCAGCCGAAGCCAGTGCGGCTTTGTTCGGTGGGACTGCCAACGGCAGGAGTTCGAGGGCAAGTGGGCGTCCATGAAGTAGATGAACCGCGGCCATGGTAGAGCCTGGCCGAACGAGTGTCAACGCAAGGTAGCCAACCCGGCACTGAAATCGAATGTTTCAGCGGAAATTTTTCAGTAGCCGGCGTGGTGCAGAACGGCAACCGCGACAGCCGCAGCGAGGCAATAGATACCGAACACGTACCAGCGGTCGCTCTCAAGCCACTTACTGAGCCATTTGAGCGCCAGCAAACCAGCCAGAAACGCGCAGAACGCACCGAGGATGCTCGGGATCATAGCGGAGGCCAGAGCCGTACCACCCACGACGTGCTTTGCCTTAATGAGTCTCAGAACTTCCCGCGCGTCCACAGCCGGAGTTAGAACCACAGCCAAGGCAAAGCTGAATGTTTCTGCCCGGAATTTCGTTACGCCCGCGAGCAAGCCCGTCGATATCGTCCCGCCAGAGCGCGAGAATCCCCGGAAAGGCAGGCAAAGCCCCTGCACGGCACCGATGAGGGCTGCCTGTGTCATGCCGAGCGCTCCCGCAGCTGACTGGGTAAGCGGATGTCGCTTTTCGTAGATTCCCGCGATCAGAATCAGAACGCCCGCCGCGGCTAGTGCCGGCGCGATCAGTTCGAGACGGCCGAACAACTGCTCAACCTCTCCGTGTGCTGTACCGCGCATGGCAAATCGCTCGATTAGCTTGACCAGCCCCTCACCCACTACCGCGGTGAGACCCGTCGCCACGATCACGCGCGCGGCAAATGCCTTGAACGTATCGACACTCTGGAAGTCCGTTCCGACCCACTGTTTCCAGAAATAGACGATGACCGCAAACATCGTCCCGGTGTGAAGCATCACGAGAAGCAAGGTCATTTCAGGAGCGGAGGGATCCATCCCCATGAGTTTTTCCGCTACGACCACGTGCGCCGAACTGGATACCGGAAGCAACTCCGCCAAACCTTGCACGACAGCAAGAACAATCACATGCCAGAAAGACATACACAGACCCTACCACACCTTCGTCTTCCGCCCATTGGTGTGCCGTGGACCCATGGAACCACGGCAATTGTCACTCAAAAGCCCGGATGCTACACTGGCGAGTCCACCCGATTCGAACGCGCGCGAGCGCCTGGAAACGAGTACCTGGAGCGCCCGAACTCCCATTTCAACGTCAAATGTCAACGGGATACGCCTGACCGAAGCGGAGCAGGGCGGATTGTTCCTGAAACAAATTGAGGCTCCCGCACGTTTCAATGATTTGGGCTTTTGCGCCCCGGCAACAGAACGGGTCTCCGAAAGGAAAAAACACGATGAGTCGAAGGTTAACGCACGCAGCGCTGGCGCTTTTGACGGCGGCTTCTCTGGTTGTCACGGCGCTCTACGCTCAGAATCAACAAGCGCCCGCTCCAGACGCGCAAACGCAGACGCAGGGCCAGATGCCCGCGCCTCCCATGTACCAGCCCCCTCAGGCAGCGCAGGGAGCGCCGCCTTCGCCCGCCCGCGCTCTGAAGTTCGGGCCGGACTATTCGAAGGGACAATCCTGGTTTCCGAACGTCATCGCGCCCTACACACAGATGCACATACCGGATCCTGAGCTGACGAATTCGCCTCGCCTCGACCAGTTGATCCAGAACGGCAAGTTGATGCTGAGTCTCGAAGATGCAATTTCGCTTGGGCTTGAGAACAATTTGAGCATCGCCGTCGAGAGGTACGTGCCATGGCTGGACGAGGCCAGCCTCCTTCTTTCCGAATCGGGCGCCAACGGAAGGCTCGTGTTCGATCCGACCGTCACCAGCACGCTATCCTTGGAACAAACGACCACGCCGATCAATAACCCCCTAATCGCAGGGGAGTTCACATCTATCACCTCGCCCGTACCGCTCGAGGATCATGTGACGACTGCGAACTTCGGCTACACGCAGGGGTTCGCGACCGGCACCCAGGCGCAGGTGACTTTCAGCAATTCGCGCACCTCGACAAACTTTGCATCGTTCGACCTTTTCAACCCGTACGAGCAGTCCACTTTGACCATCGAGCTCACACAGCCACTGCTGAACGGATTCGGGAAAATTGCCAATACCCGCTACATTCTTGAAGCGAAGAACACGGTCAAAGTGGGCGAATCGCAGTTCGCCCAGCAGGTAATCACCACGGTCACACAGGTGGCGACCGACTATTGGGAACTCGTCTTCGCGCGCGAAAACGTAAAAGTGGAGCAGGTGGCTGTCGCTGCCGATCAACAACTTTACGAAAACAACAAAAAGCAGCTCGAGATCGGGACCATGGCCCCTCTCGACGTGATCACCGCAGAATCACAACTTGCAACCGATCAACAGGCGCTCGTTCAGGCACAGACGACCCAGTTGCTCGATGAAACCACGCTGCTCGTGGCCATCACGAAAGACGCGCTAGCTGCGCAACTCAAAGGCGCCGAAATCATTCCGACATCGCCCATTTTCGACCCTGAAGCCGAAAACATCTCGCTGGAGGACGCAGTGCACGAGGCGTGGCAGAAGCGCCCCGAACTCCAGCAGGCCGAGTTGAATCTGAAGAATGCCGGGATTGAAGTCAAAGCAACGAAGAATGGGCTGTTGCCGACGCTCAATGCCTTCGCAGAGTATCAGGCGGCCGGGCTGGGAGGCGTCATCACGCCGAAAACGGATACGGGGGCTTTCGACGTCACAGGTTCGGTTTTCGCTCCCGGCAGCGTCGGCCCAGACGGCATTGTTCCCGTTGGCGCGACGCCAAGCGGCTTCGTCGGCACCGCCATTACAGCAAATGGAACGCCCATCCCGGGAGGGCTGACCGACGATTGGAACGGGTTGATCCACGGCACGTATCCGACCTTCGAGGCTGGGCTGAACTTGACGCTCCCGATCCGGAATCGCGCCGCTGAGGCGCAGAACGCCACGGCACAGCTGAACCAGCGGCAGCAAGAAGTGCAGTACCGGCAGACGCAAAGCACCATCGTGCTCAACGTGCGCCAGGCGCTGATCACTCTCGTACAGGACCGGGCGGCCATCGCCGCTGCCCAAGAGGCGCGTGTCTTCGCACAGCAGAGCTATGACGACGAGGTGAAGAAACTTCAGCTGGGCACATCCACCGCCTTCACGGTCGTCCAGAAGCAGCAGCTACTGACCGTAGCGGAGGGCACCGAGCTGCGCGACCGGATCAACCTGATCGAGGCGGAGTTGAACTTCAATCAAGCGATGGGCCGTACGCTGGATGTCCATAACATTACGCTGGCGGACGCCAAGAGCGGGCACGTCCTTCACCAGCCGAACATTCCCGGGGCACCGGACGCAGATGGCCTGGCAGGCCACAGATAGGGATTGCTGAATGGCGGACGACGAAGAGCGCGGAGCCAATCGTAATCCGGCCGCTGAGTCCCGGCGAAAACCGTCGAAAGCCGAGCGCGACTGGGAGGAGAAAACGCTCAGGCCAGCGCTGTTGGGCTCGCCCGACCGCTCTGCCGATTTCACAACCGTCTCGAGCTACCCGATCCGCCGCCTCTACACGGACGCCGACCTCGCCGACTGGAGCCCGGAGCGTAACCTCGGTTCTCCGGGTGAGTCTCCCTACACGCGCGGAATCCACCCCACGATGTACCGCAGCCGTCTGTGGACGATGCGGCAGTTCGCAGGATTCGGCACCGCCCAGGACACGAACCGCCGGTTCCGGTATCTCCTCGCGCAAGGTCAGACGGGCCTTTCGGTGGCCTTCGATCTGCCGACGCTGATGGGCTACGACTCCGACCACGCGATGTCCGAAGGCGAGGTGGGAAAATGCGGCGTGGCGATCAGCTCGCTCGCGGACATGGAAACTCTATTCGACCAGATTCCGCTCGGGGACGTCACCACGTCGATGACCATCAATTCCCCGGCCGCGGCGATCTGGGCAATGTACCTCGCGGTCGCCGAGAAGCAAGGCGCCGACTGGCGAAAACTGTCCGGAACGCTTCAGAACGACATCCTGAAGGAATACATCGCGCAGAAAGAGTACATCTACCCGCCTGAGCCATCGATGCGCCTTGTCACCGATACGATCGAGTTCGGAGCGAAGCACACGCCGAAGTTCAACTCGATCTCGATCAGCGGCTATCACATCCGCGAGGCCGGCTCGACCGCGATCCAGGAACTGGCGTTCACGCTCCGCGACGGCATCGAGTACGTGGAACATTGCCTTCGCCGCGGCTTGCAAGTTGACGACTTCACTCCGCACCTCTCGTTCTTCTTCAACGCGCACAACGATTTCTTCGAAGAGATCGCCAAATATCGCGCCGCGCGGTGCATCTGGCAGCGCGTGATGCGCGAGCGGTTTGCCGCGAAGGATCCGCGGTCGTGGGCTCTGCGCTTTCACGCGCAGACGGCCGGATGCTCCCTCACGGCGCAGCAGCCCTATAACAACGTGGTGCGGACTGCAGTGCAGGCTCTCGCGGCCGTGCTTGGCGGGGCGCAATCGCTCCACACCAACTCCCTCGATGAAGCATGGGCGCTGCCGACCGAATCCGCCGCGACCATCGCCCTGCGCACGCAACAGATTCTCGCGTACGAAAGCGGCGTCACGAATACCGCCGACCCGCTTGGAGGAGCATATTTCGTTGAGGCACTGACGAACGAAATCGAGCGCGGCGCGTGGGAATACGTCGAGAAGATCGACGCGTTGGGCGGAATGGTCGCCGCCATTGAACGCGGTTACCCGCAGCGCGAGATTGCCGATGCGGCGTATCGCTACCAGGTGACGGTCGATCGCAAGGAAAAGATCATCGTGGGCGTAAATGCCTACGTCGCCGACGAAAAACCAATCGAAATCCTGCAAATCGACGAGTCCGTCGCGCACGGCCAAACCGAACGCTTACGCCGCCTGCGAGCGGACCGGTCGAGCGACGAGGTCAAGCGGCGCCTCAGCGCGCTCCGCAAAGCCGCATCCGGCAGCGAGAACCTGATGCCGTACCTCTACGAGGCCGTCAAGGCTTACGCGACGCTGGGCGAAATCTGCGACACCCTGCGACAGGTTTTCGGCGTCTACGACGAGACCGCCATTACCTGATAGGGTTGAACCAATCCCTACACGCGCCCGCCGAACACCCATTTGGGAACGTTTTGAAGTATTCTCTTCGCCATATGCCGGAGAAGAAGATACGAGTGCTGATCGCGAAGCCGGGGCTCGACGGCCACGACCGTGGCGCGAAGGTGATCGCCCGCGCGCTACGCGATGCGGGCATGGAAGTCATCTACACGGGCCTGCGCCAGACGCCCGAGATGATTGCCTCAGCGGCGGCGCAGGAAGATGTCGATGTCATCGGGCTTTCGATCCTGTCCGGTGCGCACAACACGCTCTGCTCGCGGCTCATGGAACTCCTGCGCGCAAAGGGCATGACCGATGTAACCGTCCTGATCGGCGGCATCATCCCCGAAGCGGACATTCCGGCGCTGAAAAAGGCCGGCGTCGCCGAAATCTTTCTCCCCGGCACAACGACGCAGGCCATCGTCGATTTCATCCGGCAGCGAGTCGCGGCCGCGCCGCATGGAGCCTGATGTGGCGGAGCAAATCAAAGCGCGTGAAGAAAGGCTTCCGATGAACGGAGCCGTTGTCGAAACGCGCGTCGATTCCAAAGCCGCGGCGTTCCAGAAGAACAGCCGCGAGATGGTCGATCGCCTCACGGAGATCAAGAACGAAGAGGAAACGATCCGGCAGGGCGGCGGCGCGAAGGCCATCGAAGCACAGCACAAGAAGGACCGCCTAACGGCGCGCGAGCGCATCGCCCGGCTCGTCGACCCGAAAACAGACTTCTTCGAACTCGGGCTGTACGCCGCCTACGAGATGTATCAGGAGTGGGGCGGCGCGCCCGCCGCCGGCACCATCACGGGCCTCGGGCATGTCGCCGGCCGCCGCGTGATGATCATCGCGAACGACGCTACGGTGAAAGCCGGCGCCTTTTTCCCCATGACCGCGAAGAAGGTGATCCGCGCGCAGAACATCGCCATCGAGAACCACGTCCCCACAATCTATTTGGTCGATTCGGCGGGCGTTTTTCTGCCGCTCCAAGAGGACGTCTTCCCGGACACGGACGACTTCGGCCGCGTCTTCCGCAACAATGCTGTGATGAGCGCGATGGGGATTCCGCAGATCACTGCGATCATGGGAATGTGCGTCGCCGGGGGCGCGTATCTGCCGGTGATGTGCGACCACATCCTGATGACCGAGGGCAGCGGCCTTTTTCTCGCGGGACCCGCTCTCGTGCAGGCGGCCATCGGCCAGAAAACCTCCGCCGAGGAACTGGGCGGCGCTCAGATGCACGCGCAGATCAGCGGCACAGTTGATTTTCGCGAGCCAGATGATGATGCGTGTGTCGCCCGCGTGCGCGCGCTGGTCGATAAAATGGGGCACGCGCCCGGTGCGCCGTTCGACCACAAACCTCCGAAACCACCGGCGTATCCCTCGGAGGAGGTCTACGGCATCTTTTCGGCCGAGGCAGCGAAGCAGTACGACATGCGCGAGATTATCGCCCGCATCGTCGACGACAGCCGCTTCGATGAGTACCGCGCCGAATACGGCCAGACGGTCGTTTGCGGGTACGCGCGCATCGGCGGCTGGGCGGCCGGGATCGTCGCCAACCAGAAAAAGAATGTCACCGTCGCCGCGCCGGGCACGGGCGAGAAGCGCATCGAGTTCGGCGGAGTGATTTACACGGAGGCGGCGGACAAAGCCGCCCGCTTTATCCTCGACTGCAACCAGAATCTCGTTCCCCTCGTTTTTCTGCACGACGTCAACGGCTTCATGGTCGGCAAGGAAGCCGAGTGGAGCGGGATCATCCGCGCGGGCGCGAAAATGGTGAACGCCGTGGCGAACAGCGTGGTGCCCAAGATCGCCGTGATCTGCGGCGGCAGCTTTGGGGCCGGCCACTATGCGATGTGCGGCAAGGCGTACGACCCACGGTTTATTTTCGCCTGGCCCACCGCGCGCTACGCCGTGATGAGCGGAGACTCCGCTGCCGGGACGCTGGTGGAAATCAAGATCAAGCAGCTCGAACGCCAGGGGAGAAAATTAAGCGCTGCCGACAAGAAGGAGTTGCACGAATCCATCCGCGCCACCTACGAGCACCAAACCGACCCGCGCTACGCGGCCGCGCGCCTTTGGGTAGACGCCATCATCGACCCCGCACACACGCGCGAAGCGTTGATCGAGGCACTCGAAGCCGCGGCGCTCAATCCTCACGTTGCGGAATTCAAAACCGGAGTATTGCAGACCTAGATGAGCGCCATCGTGCAAGATCGGAAGCTCAGCGGACCCGCCGCGTTCTGGCTCACGTTGCTGCTTATTACGCCATCCGTCGTCTCCGTTTTTGCTTCTGCGGCCCTCTCGCGCGAAGCGGGCTTCCCTTCTTCGGCGTTGTGGTTTCTCTATAACGATTCTCTGTACATCGGTTACGTGGGAGTGGTCATTGCGGGGATTTTGACTGTGATTAAAGCTGTGCAAGGACAAATCTCTCGGGTTTTCGTCTGGCTGATGGGTGCGTCCGTGATCGTCGCAATCTTACTCTTATGGTACGCGCATCACGTTTATCGAAATCCCTGGTACGCCACCGCTTGATGAACACCGACATAACAATCGTCGAATGCCCTCGAGACGCGTGGCAGGGATTGCCGCAAATGATTCCCACGGAAGAGAAGGTTAGGTACCTGACGCGCCTCGTCTCGCTCGGCTTCCGTCACATCGACGCGGTCAGCTTCGTCTCCCCGAAGCACGTGCCGCAGATGGCCGATAGCGAAGCGGTGATGCGAGAACTGAGCCGTGCGAAACTGCCGTCCGGCGAGACGCCGGAAATTATCGGCATTGTCGTCAACGCTCAGGGCCTCGAGCGCGCGCTTGCAACTCCAGGAGTCACCACAATCGGCTACCCTTACTCGATTTCGGCGTATTTCCGCCGTGCGAATGCGAACATGTCACGCGAGGAATCCCGGGAACTGGTCGAAAAACTTCAACGCGAGACGAAAGCCGACAAGCGGAGACTCGTCGTCTACATCTCGATGGCGTTCGGGAACCCGTACGAGGAGCCCTGGGGCGCAGAAATCGTCGAGGAGACGCTTGTGTGGCTCAAAGACACCGGGGTCCGCACGGTCTCGCTAGCGGATACCGTGGGAACGGCATCGCCGGAAGATGTGGCGCGCCTGTATCTCGCCGTGAAGGACTGCGTGGCGGGGGTGGAGATCGGGCTCCACCTCCATAGCCGTCCCGAGCGCGCGGCTGAAAAGATTCTCGCGGCATACGAGGCGGGTTGCCGGCGATTCGATGGCGCGCTCACGGGCCTGGGCGGCTGCCCTTTTGCAGGCGACGCGCTTGTGGGCAACATTCCAACGGAAACCGTGCTAACAACGCTCGCGGCGCGCGGTGTCGCCACCGGCATCGACGCGAAGTCGCTCGCCATCGCTTGTGCCATGACGCACGAACTTCGCGAAAAGTACACGCACGAACCTGAAGCTGCGAAACCTAATTGACCGGAGTATCCAAATAGATGGGCTACCAGACGCTGACCTTCCAGTGCGACGACAAAATCGCGACGATCGCGCTCACCGTGCCGGAGAAGCGCAACGCCATTTCCGCGCAGATGATCGCAGACCTGCTCGGCGCGCTCGATCAGGCTGAGGTGAGTCCCGCTCGCGTGGTGATCCTCACGGGGGCGGGCAAGGCCTTTTGCGCGGGTATGGACCTCGGCGAACTGCAGCACCTGGCGAGGCAGACGCAGCAGAAGAATCTCGAAGATGCGCGGCGCATGACCAAACTGTTGTACCGGCTTTATAGCTTTCCGAAGCCCGTTATTGCGGCCGTGAACGGCCCTGCGATCGCGGGCGGTTGCGGGCTCGCCACGGTCGCCGATTTCATGCTGGCCGTCCCGGAAGCCAAATTCGGATACACGGAGGTCAGGATCGGGTTCACGCCCGCCTTGGTTTCAGTCTTCTTGCGCCGCCGAATCGGCGACACGCACGTGCGGGACCTGCTCTTGACCGGGCGAATCATCGACGCAGCGGAGGCGTACCGGATTGGACTCGTAACGGACGTCGTTCCGATGGAAGCGCTGATGGAGCGGGCGCGAGAGATCGCGGCCTCATTGCTTGCCGCAAGTCCAACGGCCGTCGCGCAGACCAAGAAACTGCTGATCAGTTTCGACCGGGCGGCTATCCGCGCCGAGCTCGAAGTTGCGATCGAGACCAACGCCGACATTCGCTCCACCCCTGATTTTCGCGAAGGCGTTTCGGCGTTCCTCGAAAAGCGTCCTCCGAAATGGAGCGGAGATTGATATGGCGACGCCAGACGCGCCCATCAAGAATCCGTGCACGTTCACCACTCCGAAGGTGCGAGCCGTCCTCGACCGTCTGTACGGCAACGCGAAGGTGATCGACGAGCCCGCGCTGGCCGTCGCGAACCCGGTGACGGATGCGATCGACGGAGACGAAAAGTATCGTCTGCGCTCCGAAATGCTCTCCGAGGCCTACCTTCCCGTCCCACGCGGCGTTGGCCGGCTGCTCTACATCCTTGCAAGGAATCACGCCTGCGAGACAATCGTGGAGTTCGGCACCTCCCTCGCGATTTCGACCATCTATCTCGCCGCGGCCGTCCGGGACAACGGTAGGGGCACCGTCATCACGACGGAGCTGCACGCGGAGAAGGGCCGCCGCGCGGGCGAAAACCTGCGAGACGCTGGATTGCTCGACCTTGTGGAGATTTGCGTCGGCGATGCGCGGGAAACGCTTCAAAGGATCGATCGTCCCGTGGATTTTCTTTTCATCGACGGCTGGAAGGAACTCTACCTGCCGGTTTTGAAGATCGTCGAGCCGCGCCTGTGGGCAACCGCGCTGGTGGTTGCCGACAACATAAGCCTCGGCCCAACCGTGCTGAAGCCTTTCGCCGACTACGTGAGCGCCGCAGAAAACGGCTACGTCTCCGTGGAACTGCCCATCGGCGACCGAGTATCAGTATCCTTGCGACTCACGAACCCATGAAAGACCACACAGACACGACCATCCGCGTGCGCTATGCGGAAACCGACCAGATGGGTGTGGTCTATTACGGAAACTACTTCACATGGTTCGAAATCGGCCGCGTCGAGCTCTGCCGCCAACTCGGCGTCGAATACAAGCAGATGGAGATCGAAGACGATAGCTTCATCGTCGTCGCCGAAGCTTCCTGCCGCTACAAGCGCCCGGCGCGATTCGATGACGTTCTGATCGTGCGCACGCGGGTCACACAATCGCAGCGGCGCATGATTCGTTTCGCGTATGAGATTTTCCATGAAACTTCCGGCGAGTTGCTCGCCACGGGCGAAACACTTCATATGATTTGTGACCGCCTGGGCAAGCCGAAATCCTTGCCCGAAAAATACCGCCAATACTTCCAGGTGACCAGCGAATCGCCGGCTGGCTAGAACTATGAATCCGATCCAAATCGACGGCGAACATCTGACGCTCGGCGACCTGTACCGCATCGTCGACAGTGCACCGACGGAAATAGCGCCGGTGGCACGCGAGAAGATGAACGCCTCGCGTGCCGTGATCGAGCGCCTGATCGAATCGGACGCCGCGGTTTATGGCGTGACCACCGGCTTCGGGAAAATGGCCTCGGCACGCATTTCGCACAAAGAGATCCGCCATCTGCAATTGAACCTCGTGCGCAGCCATGCGTGTGGAGTGGGCACTCCCCTCAGCGAGGATGCGACGCGCGCGATGCTGGCGCTGCGCGCGAACGCAATTGCAAAGGGCTTCTCGGGAGTACGGCCCATGGTCGCCGAAACTCTCGTCGCAATGCTGAACCAGGGCGTGCATCCGGTGATCCCCTCGCAAGGCTCCGTCGGAGCCTCCGGAGACCTCGCACCGCTCGCACACCTCGCGCAGGTGACAATCGGCGAAGGCGAGGCAATCCACCAGGGCAGGCGCATGGCCGGCGGAGACGCGATGCGCGCCGCCGGGATCGCTCCGCTCGTGCTCGAAGCCAAGGAAGGCCTCGCGCTTCTCAACGGTACGCAGGCGATGCTCGCTCTTCTCGCCCTCGCGCTGCGGCAAGCAGAGATCGCCATCGACACAGCAGATGTGGCCACCGCCCTTTCGCTCGACGCGTTGCGTGGAAGCCCAACGGCGTTCGACGCCCGAATCGCGAAACTGCGCCCGCATGCGGGCCAGGCGGTGACCGCGAGAAACGTCGAGCGGCTCAATCGCGGCAGCGAGATTCGCGAATCGCACCGTTCTCCAGCGAAGGATTCGCGAGTTCAGGACCCATACAGCCTGCGATGCGCGCCGCAGATCCACGGCGCCGTCCGCGACGCGCTCGCGCACGTTCGAGCGACCGTCACGATCGAACTCAACAGCGCAACCGACAATCCGCTGGTGTTTGCCGAGTCCGGCGACGTGATCAGCGGCGGAAATTTTCACGGCCAGCCGCTCGCCATGGCGGCCGACCACATGGCTGTCGCCCTCGCGACCCTCGGGGGAATCTCCGAACGCCGTCTCGAGCAGATGACCAATCCGCAAACGAGTCAGTTGCCGGCGTTCCTGGTGCGCGAGGCCGGGCTGAACTCCGGATTCATGATTTTGCAGGTGGTGGCCGCGGCGCTCGCAAGCGAGATGAAGGCGCTCGCCGCCTCTCATTCGGTCGATTCAATTCCCACGTCCGCCAATCAGGAGGACTACGTCTCGATGGGAATGGGGGCGGCACGCCGACTCGCGCCCCTGCTGGCAAATCTACGCACTATTCTCGCGATTGAATTGCTGGCGGCGTGCCAGGGAATCGATCTTCTCGCGCCGCTGCAGCCCGGACCGGCCACGCGTAAGGCATACGACATCGTGCGCTCGATCTCGAAAAGCGTCGACGTCGACCGCTCGCTCTCGCCCGACATTGAAGCCGTCGCGAAAGCAATCACCTTCGGACGCTTCAGCGAGATTCTGCGCTAACGCGCGTTCAGCCCCCGCTGCAGAAATATCCCGAACCGGTACCCCGCGATGCAGCTGAACGGCACCACGCCCATCGAGTAATGCCCGCATGGGAGCGACAGGCTCTCGAACCCCACTTGCTCGTCGCGAAGTTTTTGCAGAAGCGCTTCGGTGAACGCCGGCCAGAATGTCGGATCGTAACGCCCCGTGATCAGCAGAATCCTTTTCTCTGCGCCGCGCAGCCTCGCGATGTACGGAAACGGGCTGATGGGCGCCCAGTAGTGGCGCAGCTCGTCGCGTGAGACGCCAGCCGAAAGCGACTCCCAGACGTTCGTCGTCGTCAGGCCGTGGCTGACGACTTCGCCAAAATATGTCGAAGCATGCAGGAACGCTCCGGCGCGCAACGCCGGCTCGTGGCACATGGTAATGAATCCGATCGCCGAGCCGATGCTCGTGCCGAGGACGCCGAGTCGGTCGTAGCCCTGTTGCTCGAGCCACCGCAGCGTGCGGCGGACGTCCACCACAGCCTGGCGGCCCGCCTGCATGGTGAGGCCGATGTTCGGGCCAACGAGGTGGTCGGCGCGCGGATGTCCGGGAATGGCACGGCGGTCGTGATACGGCAGGCTCATCTTGACCGCAGTGATTCCGAGCTCGGCGAGCCAGCGACAGACGCTCTGTTGCTCTTCCCAGCGGGCATTCCATTGAGCCAGGACCACGACGGCGGGGCCGGAACGGCGGGCGCGAAAGAGCTGGCCATGAACACGATTGTTTTCGGGCCACGGCGACGCAATGGCGCTGGTGAAAGTCAGGACGTCGCCGTCGAGCGCGTAGTCATCGGCGGGCGTCGCGGCGTACCAGAGGTCGCTGTGGGTCAGCGTCTCGTTCACGAACCGATCGAGAAAAACTCGAGGATTGGAGTCTGTCGCGTCGCCGGCGATGTGCTCAAGGCCCCAGGCAAAGGGTAGCCTGCGTCGATTCGGCTCCTGATCGAAGCGCATCTGCTCGTAGCGGCGGATTCTCTGCTCGAACCAGGACATGAGCCGATCAACCGCCGCCCGCCAGGCGGCGAAGGCGAGCACCCGTGAGACGCGTGAGGACCCAGGTTTTGTCCAGCCGCGCGCCGAGGCTGCGGTAAAACCCAATCGAAGGGGCATTCCAGTCGAGAACGATCCACTCCATCTGGCGGCATCCGCTTCGAACTGCAATGCGCGCGAGGGCCGACATCGTCGCCTTCCCTGCGCCCCCGCCCCGCTCCTCGGGCAGTACGAAGATGTCCTCGACGAAGAGCACAGGGCTACACGTGAAGCTGGAATACGCGAAGTAGTAGATCGCGTAGCCGACGGCGCGTTCTCCTCGCGTGCAGATCAGCGACTCGAAATAGCGGCCTGGCCCGAAGCCGTCGCGCCGCAGTCGTTTTGCATCGAGGCGCAGGTAACGCGTCAGGCGCTCGTACTTCGCCAACGCGCGGATCAGGCGCAGGATCACGGGCACGTCCCGCGCTGTGCCGCGACGCACCCGATAAGCCACACTTCCCGAGACCGTCTTCTTCACGTTCCTCGCCACCTCCCAAACCTAAAACAAGCAGTATATCCGCGACACGAGCGCCGTGGGAAACGCCTCGGCAACCCAGCGCAGCGCGAAACCTCCGTTAGCAGTCGGGCAACGGCGCACGGTGTGCGGCTTGAGAGCGCCCCGGGGATATGGCAGATTCAAACCGTGGCACCTGCGACGCTGATTGGCATGTTCGTTTTCCTGCTTGGGCTGATCATCGGCAGCTTTTTGAACGTATGCATCGTCCGGATTCCAGAGCGAAAATCGATCGTGATGCCGGCCTCGGCGTGCCCCAAGTGCGGCACGGCCATCCGCCCGTACGACAACATCCCGGTCGTGAGCTATCTGGTTCTGGGCGGAAAGTGCCGCGCGTGCAAGACGAAAATCTCGCCGATGTATCCGCTGGTTGAGCTGCTGACAGCGGCGCTTTTCTTCTCATGCTACCAGGCATTCGGCCCTACGTCCGAAGCATTGAAGTGGGCCGTGTTTTCGGCTCTGATGATCGTGCTGGTCTTAACGGACCTGCGCGAGAGGATCTTGCCCGACGCCGTGAACTTCACGGGTTTCGGCCTGGGGCTAGGGATGAGCCTTTTCACGAAGCCTTCCGATGGAGCAGCGCTCTGGGTGGTAAACCGCCTGTTCGATCTCCCTCCCCCCGTACCCGTGGTATCGCTCGTCGACGCCGTCATCGGTGCCGCCATCGCCAGCAGCCTGCTATGGCTTGTGTCGGAAGCCTATTTCCGGCTGCGCAAGCGCGAAGGGATGGGCTCGGGCGACGTGAAGATGATGCTGATGGCGGGCACGTTTCTCGGAGCCCGGCGCACGCTGCTTACGATCCTTGCGGGATCGCTGCTCGGAAGCGTGCTCGGGATCGCGTTTATTCTCGCGAGGCGCAAGGACTCGAATTACGAGTTGCCGTTCGGCTCGTTTCTCGGAGTGGCCGCCCTGCTGGTCGTCTTCTTCGGAACGCCGGTCGTGAATTGGTACCAATCTCTGCTGATGGGGCGATGATGCGGAAAGAGAATTCGCGATGAAACCGCCGCTGCCTTTGCATCCCACCATGACGCCGGCCGGGATCACCTACGCGGTCGGGACGTTCGTGATTCTTCTCGGGGCGATCCTCGCACTTGTAGTCCTGATCCGAAAATTCTTTCGCAGCGGATCCGAGCATTCAGGCAACGACTGGACCAATCCGAAGGCCGACACCGAAAACGCCTCTGCGTTCATGACCGCGTCGATGCAGGGCGTGATCGAAAAACTGCGTGCGCAAGAGAAGGAGCTGGCCCGGCTGCACATGCTGGCGCAGGAGCGGGCGCAGGAATCCGAGCGGCTGACGGAGGAAGTGACGCGGAACATGCCGACCGGGCTGCTGCTCGTCAGCGCGACCGGAGCGATAAGCTCGACGAACCCGGCAGCCGAAGAAGCTCTTGGCGCGCGGCTGATGCGCTACCGTTCCTACAAGGAAATCCTCGGCGCCGACTCGAATCTCGCGCGGATGCTCACGGCGTGCTTGCACGACGGAAAGACGTTTCACCGGAGCGAAGTCGAACACCTGACGCCGCGAGGAGAGGTCCGGCACTTGGGCCTCACCATCTCGCCGATCTATCGCGCGGCGCGTCCCGGGAACACGGGGGGATCGACCGTGCGCGGCCAGATCTTCGGCTCTCAGGACAGGAAAGTGAGCGGCGCGCTGTGCCTGATGAGCGATCTGACGGAGCTGACCGCTCTGCAAAAGCAGATGCGCTGGAAGGAAAACCTCGCGGCGCTCGGCGAAATGTCCGCGGGCATCGCCCACGAGTTCAAGAATGCGCTCGCGACAATTTCCGGCTACGCCCAGATGATCCGCAGCGAAGCCAAGCCCGGGGAAATCCGCGAATCCTCCGAGCGCATCCTGGATCAGACGCGTTCTCTGACGCACGTTGTGACCGAATTCCTCCGCTTCGCCAAGCCGCTCGAAATCTGCTACGAGACGGTCCTGATGCAGCCTCTCGTTGAACGGGTGGCGGAAGAGTTGCAAGAAGCCGTCCCACCGTGCACCGTCGAGTGCGAAGGCACATTCGTCGATCTGCCGGGCGATGAGGCGCTCCTTCGGCAGGCGCTCGTCAACTTGACGCGCAATGCGGTGGAAGCTGCGCACGCGACCGGATCTGCTCCACGTGTGACGATTTCCGGGACAACGGAGGATCTCGGGGGGCGCAAATGGCAGCGCATCTGCGTTTCAGACAACGGGCCGGGCATCCCGGAGCACGATCTTCCTAAGATATTCCTTCCGTTCTACACCACGAAATCCGAAGGCACGGGCCTTGGGCTCGCCGTGGTGCAGAAGGTGGCTTTGCAGCACGGTGGCAGCATTGAGGCACGCAACCGGTCCGGCGGCGGGGCCGACTTCGTCTTGTGGTTACCTTTGAGGCAGGAGCCTTCGCCGTCTCTATTCCCCTCGCAGGCAGCCCGCATCTAAACTAGTGTAGGCGTATCTGACTGCGCCTAGGAGGCGCAAGCCATGCGCACAGTCATATGGTTGGCCGTGGTCGCGATCTTTGCTTTCCCAGGGATCGGGCGGTGCCAGCAGCAGGGGCAAAGTTCGTCGCAGACCTCTGCCCCGGCGGCAGCCCCGGCTCCCGCTCCCCAACAGGATTCTCTTGCCGAAGCGGCGCGCAAGGCGCGGGAACAGCGCAAGGAATCAGCGAAGGCCGCCAAGGTCTTCACGAACGACAACCTGCCCACAGAGGGCATATCGACCGTGGGTTCCAGTTCCACGGCGACTCCATCGGAAGCTACGGCGGCAGGCGGAGCCAAGGCCCCTGCGGGGGGCGATGAAAAGACCTGGCGTGACAAGTTCTCCGCGCTGCGCCACAAGCTCGAACAGGATCAGGCGGAGCTCGACGTGTTGCAGCGAGAAGTCGGCGTGGCCGAGGTGCAGTACTACAACGGTGACCCCCAGAAGGCACAGCAGGACAGCTCAACCATGCAGCCGCTCGGCGCCGAGTACAACAAGAAGGTCGCCGACATCGACGCGAAGAAAAAGCAAGTCGATGCCGACCAGCAGGCCATCTCGGACGCGGAAGACGCCCTTCACAAGTCCGGCGGCGATCCTGGCTGGGCGCGCTAGAATTTTCCCGCAATGGAACCTGTTCTCCTCGTCGAAGACAAAGCCGAGCTGAGAGCCATGCTCCGCAAGGCGCTCGAGCGCATGGGTTACACCGTCGAGGAGGCGCCCGATGGGAACATTGCAATCGAGAAGGTCCGCAGCCGCCGCTACCTGCTCGTTCTTTCCGACCTGAAGCTTCCCGGCAATTCCGGAATCGACGTGCTGCGCGAGGCGCGGCGAGTTGAGCCCACTCTTCCCGTGATTCTCGTTACCGCGTACGGTTCGGTCGAAGAGGCCGTCACCGCGATGAAAGAGGGCGCCTTCGACTTCATTCAAAAGCCCGTGGACCTCGATCACTTGAAGCTGCTGCTCGAGCGCGCCGCGCGGCAGCAGGAACTATTGCGCGAAAACCTCCTCCTGCGCGAGGAATACGCGGCACGCTACGGTTTCCCGCGAATCGTCGGCGAGCACCCGACCATGAAGGAAGCGAGCCAGATGACGCAGCGAGTTGCCGCAACGGACTCGACCGTCCTCCTGCTCGGCGAAAGCGGAACCGGAAAGGAACTTTTCGCACGCGCGGTTCACCATCTGAGCCCGCGAGCCGAGCATCCGTTTGTCGCGCTCAACTGCGCGGCGATCCCTGAAGGACTCGTCGAGAACGAGCTTTTCGGTCACGAGCGCGGAGCATACACAGGCGCGGGCGCGCGGAAGATGGGCAAAATCGAGCTGGCGCACCGCGGAACGCTCTTCCTCGACGAAATCGGCGATCTGCCGCTGCCAATTCAAGGGAAGCTGTTGCGCGTACTCGAGGAAAGGCGTTTCGAGCGTGTCGGTGGAACGCAGGCCATCGACGTGAACGTCCGCATCCTCACTGCCACTAACAAGGATCTGCGTGCGGCCGTCGCCGACAAGTCATTCCGCGAAGACCTCTTTTTCCGCATTTCCGCCGTGCCCATCACCATTCCGCCCCTGCGGGACCGCGGAGAGGACGTCACCCTGCTTGCGGAGCATTTCCTCGAGCGGTTTAAGCGGGAGTTTCACAAACCGTCGCTCGAATTGACCGAAGACGCCCGCGCTCGACTCCGAAGCTACTCGTGGCCGGGAAACGTCCGGGAGTTACAGAACGCGATCGAGCGCGCGGCCATCCTGGCGAACACTGAAATCGACGCGGAGTCCCTCCAATTGCCCACGGCGAAACCGGCGCCGGAGGAACTGCCCGACGGGATGCTCGAAGAACAGTTTTTATGGGAAGGGCCGCTCGATGAAGTGTCGCAGCGCGCTGTCGCCCACGTCGAGCGCTTCAAGATTCACAACGCGCTGCGCGAATCGAAGTGGAATAAAACGCGGGCCGCCGAAAGGCTCGGCGTCTCGTACAAGACCCTCCTCACGAAGATTCGGAGCCTCGGCCTCGAGAACTAGTTCCGCTAGCTCAGCAACTCGACAAACACCTCGTTTGAAATCGCCAGCCGCTCGGGAGCGAGGCGCAGGTGCGTGCCGTCGAGCTCGATCAAGCCATGCGAATGCAGAGTGTCGATCCGGCCGCGCAGAACGGCAAGCCGGTCTTTCACGTGGGCCTCGTAGTCGCGCTCGATGCGCCCGAGATCGATACCTTCGAGCTGGCGCAGGCCGAGAAAAAACTCCTCGTGCAGTGCATTCCAGGGAGTGACAGGCTCGATCTGCTCGCGCGTGGATAGCCCGCGCTCGATGCACGTCACGTAACGGCTGGAATCGTGGATGTTGGCCCAGCGCGTGGTGCTGTCGAACGAATGCGCCCCGGCGCCAAATCCGAGATAGGGCTCGCGCCGCCAATATTTCAGGTTGTGCCGCGAGCGGCGGCCGGGCAGCGCCCAGTTCGAGATTTCGTAATGTTCGTAACCCGCGGCGCCCAGGTGCGCGCATGCGGATTCGTAGAAATCCGCCATAGCGTCGTCGCTCGGGATCGCGGCGGCGCTGTAACGCTCGCCGCCGGCGAGCGATTCCCTGCCGAGCCGGCTGCCTTCGTCGATCTCGAGCATGTAAATGGAAGCGTGCTCGGGATAGATACGAAGGAGCTGGCTGACCGACCCCTCCCACGATGCGCGCGTCTGGTGCGGCAGCCCCGCGATCAAATCCATGCTGATGTTGCGGAATCCGGCCTCACGAAGACGGTCCGTGGCTCGAAACAAATCTTCGCGGCGGTGCATCCGGCCCGCAGCCTGAAGTTCACGGTCATGGAAGGACTGGACGCCCAAGCTGAT
Source organism: Candidatus Acidiferrales bacterium (assembly GCA_050015155.1). Classification (GTDB taxonomy): domain Bacteria; phylum Acidobacteriota; class Terriglobia; order Acidiferrales; family UBA7541; genus Palsa-295. The sequence goes on from JBEKBY010000013.1 coordinate 59,908, forward strand.
GCGGTCGAAACCTGCCGTGCGCCACGCGGACGCCTTTACCGGCGAAATCGTTTCGGGGTCAGCTTCGAGCGTGACTTCGAGAAGATCGGTCCTATAGCACCGCCGCAGTGTGTCAAGAATCTTCGCCAGTGCGGAAGGGTCCAGAAGGCTCGGCGTGCCGCCGCCGAAATACACGGTGTCGACGGTATCCATGCCGCCAGACGACACTGATTCCGCGATCTCGCGGCAAACGGCTTCGGCGTAAGGCAGATAGCGGTTGCGGGAAACTACACCCGTATGGAAGTTGCAGTAGGTGCATTTCGTCTGGCAGAACGGCACCTGAATGTAAACGCCGAGAGTCATCGCCTATCCAAGAATCTAGCACAGCTCGCCGCAGCACCGCTCTCGCCGCATCCCGAATCCACGCGCGCCCATCTGATAAGATGGAGCCGGGCATGGACAAGCCACTGATCGAGGAACATCGCGCCGCCAGCGCGCAGCTCGGCGAATTTGAGGGCTGCGTCCTGCCGGCATCTTTCTCGGACCTCGAGCGCGAGTATCGCGCCGCGCATGAAAGCGCGGCGCTGCTCGATACGAACTGGCACGCGCTCCTCACGCTTGTTGGCCGCGACCGCGTCAAGTACCTGCACAATGTCTCATCGAACGACATCAAGTCCCTGCCCGAGGGGCGCGGCACGCTCGCGCTGTTGCTGAACCCGCAGGGCCACATCCTCGCGGAACTCGAAGTCTATGCGCTGCCGGAAAAGCTGCTCCTGCTTTCGCACGCCTCGTTGCGCGAACGCACGATCGCAACGCTCAAGAAATACATCATTGGGTCGCAAGTGCAGGTCGAGGACTTGACCGACAAGATGGGCAGTCTCGCGGTCGAGGGCCCGCGCGCGGCGGAGGTTGTCGCGCAGGCGTGCGGCGTGTCACTCGCGGAGCTTGCGGAATTTTCGGTCCGGGAAGTGCCGGTCGGCGAGATACGACGGTGTTACTTACTGCGCCGCTCCCACTTCGGCGCGACGGGCGCGGAATTCATCGTTCCGCGCGAAAACCTGCCTGCGCTGTGGCGGCAACTGCTCTCGGCGGTGCGCGCGCAAGGCGGCGAACCCGTCGGAATGTCCACTTTCCACACGCTGCGGCTCGAGGCGGGCGTACCGTGGTTCCTCGCCGACTTCAACGACGCGATGATCCCGCATGAGGCCGCGCTCGAGAACACGCACATCAGCTTCAGCAAAGGCTGCTATACCGGACAGGAGATCGTCGAGCGTGTCCGGTCGCGCGGGCACGTCAACCGAAAGCGCGTGTCGCTCAAGTTCTCGACGGCCACTGCGCCGCCACGAGGTACGAAATTGCGCGCAGGCGGCGCCGAAGTCGGCTATGTGACGAGCGCGGCATTGTCGCCCGCGGCCGGCACGGCGATCGGCATGGGGTACGTGAGGCGCGAGCAGTTCGCGGCGGGCAGCATGTTGGAGTTCGACGGCGGAACGGCAGAGGTGACGGCGAGCCTACAGCCCGCGGCTAGCTCTTCGACAGATTGAGCGAACGGAGGAAACTGCCGCGATCGGCGTCGATCTTTTTCTGTAGCTGGAACACGGCGTAGAGAAGCGCCTCGGGACGCGGCGGGCAGCCTGGAACGTAGACGTCGATCGGAATGACCTGGTTGACGCCCTGCACGATGGCGTAGTTGTTGAAGACGCCGCCGGAAGTGGCGCAGGCGCCCATGGAAATCGCCCACTTGGGTTCCGGCATCTGGGCGTAAAGCTGCTTGATCACCGGAGCCATCTTCTGCGAAACGCGGCCCGCGATGATCATCAGGTCGGACTGGCGCGGCGAACCGCGAAAAACTTCTGCGCCGAAGCGGGAAATATCGTAGCGCGACGCGGCCATCGACATCATTTCGATCGCGCAGCAGGCCAGGCCGAATGACATGGGCCAGATCGAGCTGCGACGCGCCCAGTTCACGACTTTGTCGAGAGAGGCGAAGAGAATCCCTTCGTCCTTCAGGAAGCTCGCATCTTCGCCAGGCTTTTCGAGCGTCACGCCCTTCGAGAGTTCAACGGCCATGATTGAATCCGGCTCCCTTCGCTTCGACCGTTCAAGCCCTACAAACTCATTTTGCATCTTTGTCCGGGAATTTGCAAAGGCTGCAATTCAGCGGACCTCAACCGCAACTGTGGCGGACTTCGTGTGGCCCGCTGCGTCCGTGGCCGTCAGGGTGTATGTGGTAGTTTTCCGGGGCGATACGCTCACGCAGCGCTCGAACGACGGCCAAACGGCGTTCGACTGAGGCACAAGCGTCACCGATTTTGCGTTCGAGACGCTGTAACAGAGGTCGGTCGAGTCACCGCGGCTGATGGTTCCCGGAGTCGCGTAGAAAGACAGAATATCGAAACGGTTCCCGCCCATGCCCTCGAAGGCGCGCTGGTCTTCCGCGCGTCTTTGGGCCGCGGCGCGCTCTTCGATGACACGTGTCTCGTGCGAACGCGACCAAAACGCCCACCCCACATACCCTAACGCCAGGACGAGAGCCGCGATGGAAACGAGCACGTAGCTGCGAAGCCCCGCTCGCGGCTTCGGATCGGAATTGGCGTCGGTGAGCATCGCCGCGGTTCCTCGTCTAAAGAGTGTTCGACACTACTGCGGCGCGGGTGGCGGGGTCGCAGGACTCGATGACGGCGGAACGATCGCGCCACCGAAGCTGCCCGAATTGCCCAGGGGACCGGTGCCGATTCCTCCGGGCCCGATGGGCTGCCCTATCTGTTGCCCCTGGACTCCCTGGGGATTGAGCCCCTGCTGGATGGCCTGCGCCTGGTCTTCGAGCGGATTCCAAATGAACTCCCAGTCCTGGTACTTTTTGGCACCATGGTAGATCCGAACGGATTTCTGATCCAGTTTTGTCGGGAGGCCAACGCCGGTCAGGAAGGCGCCGATCACGGGGCTGTCAACGGGTCCTGTCGGTTGGAGCGCCAAAAGCGGGTTGGGAATCTGCCCGGAAGCGCTTATGCCAGACTGAGTTGAGCTGGTAGAAAACCCAGATTGGTCGGAAGCCGAGTTCTGCGAAGTGCCTGGGTTAGAAGAGTTACTTGTCGTGCCCGAGGATGTTTGCGATGACGAACTATTGCTCCCCTGGGAGCCCTGAGGCGTCGTGGTGTTCGGGGCATTCGGATTGCTCGCTCCCGAGTTGCTTGCACCGGTTCCGGTGCTCGCGCTGCTCGTGTCCGTGTTGCCAGACGCCATGCTTGACACGGGAACGCCCGGAAACGCGCCCTGCTGCACTCCAGGAAGCACGCCTCCGTTTAGGTCGATTAGAGCCATTTGTTGGAGCGTCGCGTAGCGGACGCTACCGGTGATCTGGCCCGTGCCGTTGACGTAGATGAAGCGCCACGCGCCTTCATCGGGGTCCATCGGATCCTTGTACGCAGCCAGGCGCAGGAAATGAACATCGGGAACGCCCGTTTCGAGATCGTCGGTCGACTGCGGGTAGTGCCCTGTTTTGTGGTAATAGAGCCGGACGGCGCGGGCCCACTGATTGCCGCACCAAATCGTTTGTTCTTCGCGCTGGCGGCGGGCCTGGGTCACAAGATTCTCCAGAGCGATCTGGGAGCCTATAATGACGGCGAGGATTATGGCTAGCGCCATGAGGTAGGCGTAGCCCGATTCACCCCGTGGCTGCCCGCGTCTGCCCAGATGCATTTGCGCTCCTCTCAATTCCCGGCTTAGTTGGCGCTGCCGCCTTGATCCGGCGGCTGAACCATTGGCATCATCACGTGGCGCCCACTAGAAATCTCCTCGACGTCGGCCGAATCGTTGCCGATGCGCACCAGGCGGAACCCACTTAAGAAACTCGCGCCTTCGGCGACCACAAGGACGTCGTCACCGCTCGTGAAGAACCCGACGCGTCTCCCTGTTCGCGTCTGCGACGCGTAGCCGAAAAACTCCGCATGAACCTGGGGCGGAGGCGACGGCGGAGGTGGCATAGGGCCGACGATGCGTGCCGTTTTGGTTTCGCTTCCCGGCGGTGTGGGCGGCGGTGGCGGCGTGGCGACAAAGATGTTCCGGTGCGATCCGGAGTATTCAAGCTTCTGAAGTTTTGTGAGCAGATCCAAACGGAGCTGCGGCTCATCGACGTCGAGCGGCTCGAATTTTGTGTCCGCCGCAAGCACGCCGGGCAACCCCGCAACGTGCGCGCGGCTCACGACATAGTAGACAACGGCAGCGAGCACCACGAGCAGCCCCACCAGAGTGTAAAGTTCCGTGCGCCGCGACATCGGTCAGGTCCTGAAGTACGTATGCAGTTGAATTTCCAGCCGGATCGCTCCGGCGCTCGCCGAAGCCAGGTGCAGGCCGTCGACCAGATAGAAATTCTTCGATCGTTCGAGACCGTTGATGAACTGGATCACTGCCGGGTAGTCCGCATCGACGCTCGTGCTGATCGAGATCTCGGTGACGCCTCGGTCCTTCACGTCCTTCTGCCGGAAAGAGAACCCGGGGGTGTTCACTCCCGCCTTCGAGGCGATCGCGTCGAGGTCCGATTCGATCTGCGAATAACCAGTCGCCGCATTGAGAAACGACCCGTTGTAGAAGGCATCGCAATCCATGCCCACCTGAGGAAGCGACGCTCTGATTTTCTCGCCCCGCTGGAGATCCGCCCGAAGGAGCTTCGCCTGAATCGCTAAGCGGTCTCGCTGCTCGCGCAAGGCCGCGGGACCCTGACGGGACGTCTCCCAGAGGAAGAACGCCAGCGCAAGGTCCGCCGCCAGCAGCAGCGCGAGGGCGGCGCCGATCCATTTCTTCCATGTCTGCCACGCGCCGTTCATGGTCATGTGGTCGAGTACCAAACCGTCAGATCGAGTGTAATTCGATCGGCCGGTCCCGATTGCTCGGAATGCCGCTCGTCTCTGACGACCATTCCCGAAAACATCTTCGATTTTTCGATCGCTTGCAGGAACTGGATCTTGCTCTCGTCGGAGGCGGCGCCGACTTCGAGCGTCACCTCGGCGCGGCCGTTGACGAGCTGCGGTGAGATGCTCACGACTCGCACGCCGGGAGGAATCGTCCGCTCGAGGTCCATGAAAATCTTTGTCCAAGGGAAGCTGCGCTCGTCGATCAAAAGGTTGAGAAACGCGGATCGGTCGAGAGTCTGCCGCGCCGCCGGGCTGCGGAAATAGGATTCGAGCTCCTGCTGTCTTTGCTGGCCGGCCCGAATTTCTTGTTCCCAGTGGTTGATGTCCGCGCGGAGCTGCCGGCTCGCCTGCCAGGAGCGGTATGCGGCATGCGACAGCAGCGCGAGAGCAAGGACTCCCATCGTCCCAGCCAGAGCGGCAGCAGCGAGGAACGGCCGTCTATTCGGGTGTGGCGCCGTTGCGAGATTCAGATGCAGCTTCATCAGTTCCCGTTCAGGCCCTCACGAGCCTGCATTCATCATCCAGCCGGTCATCGAGTCGAGCCCGTGGCGGATCAAGTCTCTCGCCGGCTCGCCGAGACCCTGCGCTGCCTCGGCCTCGACCATCGGCCCGGCATGGATTCCCAGCCCCGACTCCAGCGCGTCTCGGAACATTTCCTCGCGCTCGCCGAAGCCGGACAGGCGCGCGCGGTCGACGGGCGCCTCCCAATTGTCTTGGTAATATGCAATCGCGGGGAAAACTTCATCGAGAAGAGCCTGCGGCTCGAGCAGACCGGCCTCCCCCAGCATGTCCGTCGAGCGATAGACGCACATGTTCACGCCGTGCACGATGACGGTTGTCAACGTTCTTCCCGAAATGCGAACCAGAAGCGTTGCGCCGCGTTCCTCCAATAGCGGCAACGCAGCCAGCGTTGAGTTCAGCACGACTCCGGCAGAAGCGCCCAGGGACTCGACGATCTCTTCGTACTCGCGGATGATTCGCTGTCGCGCAACCGCGCTGACCACTTCGAGGCTTCCGTCGCGGCCCGACTGGCGCATCCACGAGACCACGGTTTCTTCCACGTCGAACGGCACGCTCTTCTTGAGCCGCCAGCGCAAGAGCGGCAACGCTTCGTCCGCTCGCCGCGGGAGGCTGTCAAACGGCAGTATGAACACGCGTACAACCGCATCCGGCACCAGCAGCGCCAGCGGGGCGCCACGCGCGGGGATGCGGCCGAACACGCGGCGGAGGGCACCGCGCACGGCGTCGGGCTGTGTGACGTTTGTCTCTACCGGCGAAGGCATCACCGCACCCGCGGGCAGCGATTCCACCACGACGCCTTCCAGATCGCCACGCGCGCTTCCCCACCGAGCCGCGGCCAAGCGGTTGGGTGATATCTCGACGACCATGGGCGGGTGAGGCATGGCGTGCAGCCAGCGGTCGATTCGCCGGACGATGCCGGCCTGGTAGAACTTGCTCTCCAAACTGTCCGAACTCGTCAAGCTAATCAAGGAATGTCACCTTGTTGATCTCGCGCAGCGTCGTAACCCCCGTGCGGACCTTGCGGAGTCCCGATTCGCGCAGAAAACTCATGCCTTCTTCCCGTGCAATGCGCTTGATTTCGGACGTCGGCCGGCGATCGATGATCATCTCGCGGATACGGTCGGAAAGATCGAGCAGTTCGGTGATCGCCGTGCGCCCCCGATAGCCGCTGCCGGAGCACTCTAGGCACCCCGCGCCTTCGGAAAACGCAACCTGGCCCCATTCGGCGGGGTCGAGACCCGATTCCCTCAAGACATCCGGTGCGTACGTCACCCGCTTCTTGCAGTTGTCGCAGATCACGCGGACCAGCCGCTGCGCCATGATGCAGTTAAGGGCGGAGACGAAATTGTAAGGCTCGACGCCCATGTTGATGAAGCGCCCGATCACGTCGGTCACGTTGTTGGCGTGGACCGTCGTGAACACGAGATGCCCCGTCAGGGCGGAGTTGATCGCGATCTGTGCGGTTTCCTGGTCGCGGATCTCGCCGACCATGATCTTGTCCGGGTCGTGGCGCAGGATCGAACGCAGCCCGCGCGCAAAAGTAAGCCCCTTCTTTTCGTTCACGGGAATCTGCGTAATGCCGCGTACCTGATATTCCACTGGATCTTCGATCGTGATGATCTTGTCTTCGTCGTTCTTGATTTCGTTGATGGCCGCGTAGAGCGTGGTGGTTTTGCCCGATCCCGTGGGGCCGGTGACGAGCACCATGCCGTAAGGCTCGCGGATGTACCGGCGGAAGCGCGTCACTTCGTCGTGGTCGAAGCCCACCACATCGAGCGTCAGGTTGCGGAACTTCTCGCTCAGCGTTTCCTTGTCGAGGACGCGCAGCACGGCGTCTTCTCCGTGCACCGAAGGCATGATCGAAACACGAAAATCGACGAAGCGGCCCTTGTAGCGCACGCGGAAGCGGCCGTCCTGGGGGACGCGGCGCTCGGCGATATCGAGTTCGCTCATCACCTTGATGCGCGAAAGGATCGTGGCGTGCCAGTCCTTGGCGAGCGGCTGCATAGCGAACTGAAGGACGCCGTCAATGCGGTACTTCACGACGACTTCCGAGTTCCGCGTCTCGATGTGGATGTCGCTCGCGCGCCGCTCGAGCGCCGTGAAGATCACCGTGTGGACCAGCCGCACGACTGGGCTCTCGCCCGTGTCGCGCGTGAGCTTCTCCATCGAGATGTTTTCGTCGCTGTCTTCCTCTTCGCTGACGACCTGGAGCGTGAACCCTTCCGTCGCCTGATCGAGAACGCGCTGCGACTGTTCCGTGCGCTTCAGCAGGTCGCCGATCTGCGAAGCGGTGGCCACCTTGATCTGCAAGTGTTTGCCCAGCAGGAGTTCCAATTCGTCTCGAAGCTGCAACTGGCTCGGGTCGGCCATGGCCACGACGAGGGTCGAGTCGTGTACTTCGAGTGGCACGAAGTTGTAGCGAAACATCAATTCCGCGGGAATGCTGCGCACCAATTCCGGATCGATGCGCTGCTCTTGCAGATCGATGAAGGGGCAGCGGTAGCGCTCGGCAAGACGGCGGGCCTGCTCGCGTTCCGCTACGTCGTTCGCTGCGCTCGCAGGCGCCGGATTGTTGCTCGTTGTGGCCATCGATTCGCTTCTCCTCACGATGCGACTTGAAGAGAGAACATCGGCAGATATAGCGCGATCAAAATGAAGCCTATCACAACGGCCATGACCGCCAAAATTACGATGGGAATCCACGAAAGCGTCCGCTGCAGGCTCGTGCCAACTTCGTCTTCATAGAATTCCGCGACGCTCGTAAGCATGGCCCCGAGCGCGCCCGACGCTTCGCCGACTTCGATCATCTCGAGTGCCAGTCCCGGAATCAGGTGCGTTTCAGCAAGGCTCGCGTGGAGAGGCTGCCCCTCTTTCACCCGGTCGGCCGCTTGCTCGACCGAAGTCGAAACCAGTCGGCTGCCGATCGCCGCCGCCGATGTGTGCAACGCGGGGACCAGCGGAGTCCCGCCCGCAAGCAGCGTCGAAAGCGTGCGCACGAACTGGGCGATCTGCGCCTTCAACCAGATGCCTCCGAAAATCGGGAAGCGCGGTTTCAACCGATCGATGGCGAGCGCCCCGCGGTCCGACCGGGTCCACAGGAATATCGCGACGGCCGCAATTGCAATGGCCCCAAGCAAACCCAGGAAGTAGGTCCGCAATGGCAGCGCTACCGAAAGAAGCACTCGAGTTGGCAGAGGCAGTGGCACGCCGAGTTCGTGGTAAAGCTCTGCGAACCGCGGCATCGCGTAGGTGATGACGTAGGTCACCACGAGCAGGGCCGTCGCAACCAGAACTGCGGGGTAGATCAACGTCGTCAGCAAGCGGCTGCGAAAGCCGGTGCTCACGCGCAGGTAGGCGATGTACTGCTCGAGGACACACCCGTTAAGTTGCCGCTGCGCTCGCCCGCTGTGATTACCGTGACATAGACCGCCGGAAACGATCCTTGCGCCGCGAGCGCCTCCGAGAGGAGGGCGCCCTCGCGGACCCGCTGGCGGACTTCGCCAAGAATGGGACGCAGGCGGGGAGCCGCAGCGCGCTCAGCCAGCAGATCGAGCGCCCTGAGAATCGGCAGCCCGGCCTTGATGAGCGTATTGAACTGCTGGTTGAAAATCAGAAAATCGTCCGGACGGATGGTCCGGTCACGGCCCGACTGGCTGAACTGCGCCAGCAGATCGAAATGGTTGCGCACGGAGAAGACGTAGAAGCCGCGCTCGGCGAGCTTCTGCCTGGCTTCGTCTTCCGACTGCGCCGTCTCGACCTGCCGGAAGATTCGGCCGCTAGTGTCCCCGACTTTGCAAACGAATTCAGCCATGCCTGTGGAGGCACGCCGCCCTTGCGAGCGACCCCTCAAGCCTTAGCATACCCTTTCCGGGCCAAGGCTGAGGCCCGGAAAACAGCCCGTTAATAGGATGTGACAACGGCGAAAAGGCTGTATGGCGAGCCGCTGGATCACCGGGATGGGGCACTATACGAAGACCGGGCACGTCTACAACTACTTCCCGGTTGGTGCGGCTCTTCTCTGGGCGCCATTTCTGGCCATAACCCACGTCGGGGTCCTTGCCGCGCGTGAGTTGGGTTCGCAGGTCCCTGCAGATGGATTCTCGCGGCCCTACTTGCTCGCGATGGCATTCGGTACAGCGCTTTATGGCTTCCTCGGCCTGTGGCTTTCGTTCCGGCTCGCCCGAAGCTATTTCGCTGAACGATGGGCATTGCTGGCGACACTGGGAATCTGGTTCGGCAGTTCGCTGCTCGCTTACATGTATGTGGATCCGTCCTGGGCGCACGCGCATGCCGCTTTCACGGTTGCTCTTTTTCTGTGGCACTGGCATCACACGCACGAACGCCGGACATTGTGGCAATGGATTGCGCTGGGGCTGATTGCCGGACTGATGTTGGAAGTCTACTACGCCAGTTTTGTATTTCTGCTCCTTCCGGCCGTCGATTTCCTTCTCCTGTGCCGGGGAGCGTGGCAGAAGCGCACGGCTTACCCTGGATCGATGTGGACCCCTCTGAAGTCTTGTTTTGCATGCGGCGCGGGCATCCTCGTCGCGTTGCTGCCAATGTTCATTGCGCGGCAGATTGTCTTTGGCAACCCGCTAGGGCTAAGCCCCTATCGCAGCAGTACGTGGAACTGGACTTCGCCTGCCCTCAGCAATGTCCTGTTCTCTTCGAACAACGGCGCGCTTGTCTGGACGCCCATTCTCATTCCGGCTGTTCTTGGGCTACTTCTTTTCGCGCGTCGAGCACCGGTCGTCGGAGGCACTTTGCTCGGTGTGGCCATCGCATACTACTACCTGATTGCTTCATTGCCCTAGTGGCACGGAACGATTTCCTTCGGCAATAGGTACTTCGTCTCTCTGGCGCCGATTTTTGTACTCGGACTTGCTGCTGCCTTCTCTGAATTCGCGCGGGCCTGGACCCGTCGAGATGCCAAGAGCGGCCCGCGGGCGGCGATCCGGCGGATCGCGATGGTCTCGGCGCTGCTGGTTCTGTGGAATCTTGGGCTGGTCTTTCAGTGGAGCGCGGGCCTGCTGCCAAATTCCCACTTCGATGAGGTGCTTTACAACCAGTTCCGAGTTGTTCCAGGCGAACTGTTGCACACGCTTCAAAGCTGCTTCACGGGCGGGTCGCGCTCAGCGGATCTCGCCGGCGAGTGATTCTTCGTCCACAATCGCGACTCCGGGCGGGGGTTGGAAGTGAAATTTGACCTCAGGAATCGCGACGTTTTCCTCCCAGTTGCCGAACCGGAATTCAGTCTCGACGTTCCCCACCTCGCGAACGACGACCCGCGACAGCCGCGCTTGTGGGTCCGTCTCTAGCAACACGTAGGGAAGCGTGACGCCGGAACCGGCCGCGTTGTCTCGCGGAATGCAGCGCAACAGCGTGTTGTCCGGCGACAGCGGAACGTCATCGGCGCGGCCGCTGGAATCCGGCGCAACAATTTCAATCCTACGGCAGAGCTGCGATAGATCGGCCTTCCCGGCGAGTAGCGCAAGAGGTGTCCGCCAGTCAGAGCTCTCCTTCATCTTGGCCCGGCTGGCAGCGTGGTCGGCCGGAACATAAAACCAGGCGTCCGTGCCATCCACGAGAAATAACTTTTCTTCCGGGGATTGATATTCCCAGCGCATGCGGCCCGGCCGCGAGAAATAGACTGTGCCCGACTCAGCTGATATTCCACCGTTGCCGTCGCTGTATCGTTCGTAAAAGGCCGCCTTCAAAGTTCCGGCACCGTGGTAACGATGCTCCAAAGCCCGGACCGCGTCATGCACATTGGGCGCGGAAACCAACGGAACCAGCGTAACCAGGAGCCAAATTTACCCCACATTTCCTGGATGAACTCCTTAGAACGGACCATCGCACTTTATTCTCCGTTAGCATCGGCGCGGTCTAACCGGAGCGAAGACGCCTCCTCGGGCTCTGGGATCTTCGGGAGAGGCAGAACTGGCCCTCCGGCAGTCCCTAGATACACACCACACTGAAAGCTCGTGTTGCATGCGGAGGTGGCTAAGTGTAAATTATCAATCGGCCGGACATCAAAATTGGAATCCCCTCAATAGGACTGTTTGAAGTTGGCTGCCATCGCCCGGTGTAAACTCGAAAGGTTCAGCTCCACTGCGGCGTTTTCGTCTTCCCATTTGGGAGTGGAATGACAAGCGCGCCAACGAGTCGCCCGTTATCCCCGGGCAAAGAGCTTCCAAGCCCGCAAGACTCTTTCTTTTCGCTTTCGTTCCTTGAAGAAAATCCGCGGGGCCCGGTGCTGTGGCCGCTTTTTCTTGTGAGCTTCACTTCTCTCTACATGGAGATGTTGCTGATTCGCTGGATCGGCACGGAGGTGCGAGTTTTCGCATACTTCCAGAACCTAGCTCTGATCGCATGTTTCCTGGGTTTCGGGCTGGGTTGTTATCAAGCGACGCGAAAGAAGGGATACCTCTTCGAGCTGACCGCGCTGGGAACGCTGGTGATACTGGTGGAGATCCCTTTTCCGCGATGGAAGCTGCTGCTGGAGATCCTTTCGTCAGCGCTCTCCTTGTCAACCGATGCGCAGATGTGGTCCGCGCTGGTTCCACCCACCCGGACGTATCTTGTCGTTGCATTCATCGCGTCGGCGATAGTCGTGTCAGGACTCCTACTGCTGATCATGGCCACGATGGTGCCACTCGGACGGTGGGTCGGCACCTACCTGAACGCTGCGAAGAATCCGGTCACTGCGTATTCGGCCAATCTACTGGGGAGTCTTGCGGGCATTTGGCTGTTTGCCGCGATGGCTTCTTTGCATTTAGCGCCAGTATTCTGGTTCGGGCTTGCGTTTGTGCTGTTTCTATTGGTGCGCCAGCGAGGTCTGCAACTGGGGCCGCGCCATGTGTTGTTTATTGTCGTGAGTTTGCTTCTGCTATTGTATGCCGATTTTTGGAGCGGAGAGGTTCACTGGTCGCCTTACCAGAAACTGCAGGTCTTGGACGCTGGCAAACAGCAATACGACGTGTTAGTCAACAATACGGGCTACATGACCATCGCAAATGTTTCTCCAGAATCCCTTGCCCTCCATCCGGATTTCGCTCGAGAGTACAAGGACAGCTCTTACGACGCGCCGTTTCGATTCATCGAAGCGCGCGATCGTGTGTTGATTGTCGGGGCTGGCGCCGGCAACGATGCAGCCGCAGCGCTTCGCAATGGTGCCGGACAAGTAGACGCGGTGGAAATCGACCCGGTGATCTATTCGATCGGCAAGCATCTCCATCCGGAACATCCTTACAGCTCCAACCGCGTCCGAATGATTCTAACTGACGCGCGCGCCTACCTGCGCGAATCCACGCAGAAATACGACGTGATCGTATTCGGGCTGCTCGATTCCCATACGCAGTTTTCGGGCTACAGCAACATGCGAATCGATAACTACGTTTATACGGAGGAATCGCTCCGAGAGGCGAAACGTCTCTTGAAACCCTCGGGGGTTCTGGTCGTCAAATTCGAAGTGCGCTCCCCGTGGACATGGATGGGCCAGCGATTTTATGTGATGTTCGATCGTCTCTTCGGCCGCCCGCCCGTCGTTTTCCGCGCGCGACAAGTGGGCGGACTGCTTTCCGCCACGGAGTTTCTCGCTTCCAATGATGGAGGTGTCTGGGAACGGGCAGCGCAGCCCGACCTAGCGAGCTTCATTGAGAAGAACCCGCCGGCGTTCCCGCTGGAAACGGAAGGAGCGCCGCCGCCAGTTACGGACAACTGGCCATATGTCTACAACCGTGACCACGCCATTCCGCGCACGTACCTTACAGTGTCGCTGATCCTGCTTCTCATTGCGTTCTTGGCAACGCGTCGAGCCTTTGAACCGAGGAAGACGTCGACTTGGTATTTCTTCTTCCTCGGCGCGGGGTTCCTCCTGCTGGAAACGCAGATGATCAGCAGGCTTGCCCTCTACTATGGATCGACGTGGCGGGTGAACTGTGTGGTGCTCTCGGCGATTCTGGTGGTGCTGATTCTGGCGAACCTTTCTGTCGAGCGAATGCAAAGAGTTCGACTCGGCTGGTCATACGCGCTCTTGATCGGGTCGTTGAGCGCAATTTACTTCGTCCCCTGGGAATCGTTTGCTCTGCGCACGCGCCTCTTGGGGACGTTGCTCGCCGCTGCGTACGGTTTTCCTCTTTTTTTCGCAGGGTTGATTTTCACGGAGATGTTTCGCAGATGCGAAAACAGATCCAACGCGTTCGGGAGCAACATCATCGGCGCGGTTACCGGGGGACTTGCGCAAAACGTTTCTTTCGTGATCGGGCTCAGGGGTTTATTGCTGCTGGCTGCGGTCTTCTATGGTTTCGCGGCGTTGTCTACCGCGTTCAGAATGGCGCGATTGGGAGAGAAAAACGCTTGAAATGGTAGTCCGTGAACGCGAGAGTTTTCTAGCTGTGCGCTGTGCACCTGCACGATTCTCACAAGTAAGCACTCGCTCTCCTCGTTAGACTGGGCCGCGTTCCGGTCCCTCATGTCTTCCACCTGGAGCGAGTGAAATTGATGCCAAGCGCGAAGGAATGGAGGGCGACGATCTTGCCTTACCGGACAATCCCGGCCCGCGCGTATGGCGACCCGCGAATAACCTATCATTCTGCCTATGACGGTACGGCGTAGCGCGGGCTGGGGCACCTATTGAAGGGGCGGAAGCGCCTCGCAACCAGCCTCCGAGGCAGCGACCGCTCCCGACGTATCGTAGTAAATGACGCCGGATTCGTCGCTGCAATAGCTGATCGTCCCTGTCAGCCCAATAGTGAGAGGCGCCGCGGTTGCCAGATACCCCACAAACCCTGCCGTGCACCCAGCCGGGGGATTGGCAACATTCCCCTCCGTCCCTGCAAGGCCGTACTGGAATCCTGTCTTTTGATACGGTGGGGTAGACAGTATTTGATCGATAAGAATCGATGCATTGCAAGTGGCGCCGGCACCCTCAACGCCGCCAGGAGATGAGAGCGACGGAGGATAGCCGTTGGCGTAGGTGACCGAATAGGCCACGGACGCCGAATGATTCGCCGACATCCTCGACCTGAGCATATTGGGTATTGCGATTGCCGCGATAATCAGGATGATTGCCACGACTATGAGGAGTTCGATCAGGGAGAAGCCGCGCTGCGAACGCGCCATGCTTTCCAGCCGCGCGACTGGGCTCTCGCCCGTGTCGCGCGTGAGCAATTGCAATGGCCCCAAGCAAACCCAGGAAGTAGGTCCGCAATGGCAGCGCTACCGAAAGAAGCACTCGAGTTGGCAGAGGCAGTGGCACGCCGAGTTCGTGGTAAAGCTCTGCGAACCGCGGCATCGCGTAGGTGATGACGTAGGTCACCACGAGCAGGGCCGTCGCAACCAGAACTGCGGGGTAGATCAACGTCGTCAGCAAGCGGCTGCGAAAGCCGGTGCTCACGCGCAGGTAGGCGATGTACTGCTCGAGGACACACCCGTTAAGTTGCCGCTGCGCTCGCCCGCTGTGATTACCGTGACATAGACCGCCGGAAACGATCCTTGCGCCGCGAGCGCCTCCGAGAGGAGGGCGCCCTCGCGGACCCGCTGGCGGACTTCGCCAAGAATGGGACGCAGGCGGGGAGCCGCAGCGCGCTCAGCCAGCAGATCGAGCGCCCTGAGAATCGGCAGCCCGGCCTTGATGAGCGTATTGAACTGCTGGTTGAAAATCAGAAAATCGTCCGGACGGATGGTCCGGTCACGGCCCGACTGGCTGAACTGCGCCAGCAGATCGAAATGGTTGCGCACGGAGAAGACGTAGAAGCCGCGCTCGGCGAGCTTCTGCCTGGCTTCGTCTTCCGACTGCGCCGTCTCGACCTGCCGGAAGATTCGGCCGCTAGTGTCCCCGACTTTGCAAACGAATTCAGCCATGCCTGTGGAGGCACGCCGCCCTTGCGAGCGACCCCTCAAGCCTTAGCATACCCTTTCCGAGCCAAGGCTGAGGCCCGGAAAACAGCCCGTTAATAGGATGTGACAACGGCGAAAAGGCTGTATGGCGAGCCGACGGCCATCCCGAAACCACCACGCAACCCGGACCAGAGAATACGGCCAAGCCCTTGAGACAGTGTGGTAAAGTCGCGAACTGCCAATTCGATGGAGCCGATTTCACACTTTTTTTATTCCGATCGCCTCAAGCTGCAATTCTGGGACTACGGCCAGGACGCGAAGCCGTCGCTGGCGCTGGTGCACGGCGGCCTCGACCACGCCCGCAACTGGGACTGGGTGGCGCGGTCGCTGCGCGAGCACTACCACGTCTACGCGCTCGACCTGCGGGGCCATGGCAATAGCGCGTGGGCGCCCGGCGCGATGTACAGCCTCGCCGAACACGTGCTCGATTTGTCGGCGCTGCTCGACATCATCAACGACTTCCCCATCCGGCTTGTCGGCCATTCCCTGGGAGGAGCCGTGGCGCTGCACTACGCCGGCGTCTATCCGGACCGCGTCCGCAAGGCCGTGTCGATCGAGGGCCTCGGCGTCCCGCCGGAGAGCCGCGTTCACGGGCCTGCGTCGGAGCAACTGCGCCACTGGATCGAATCCGTGCGAGACATCGAAAAGCGCAAACCGAAAAGCTATCCGAGCCTCGACGCCGCGATTGCCCGCATGAAAGAAGCAAATCCTCATCTTTCGGACGAAGTCGCCAAGCACCTGACCCTCCACGGGACCAACTGGGAAGCGGATGGATCGCTGGTCTGGAAGTTCGACAATTTCGCGCGACTCTTCCCGCCCTACGGTCACCGCATCGAAGATGCCGTGGAGATGTTCCGGCGGATCAGTTGTCCGGTTCTGCTTTTCTGGGGGGTCGAGAGTTTCTTGCCCCTGCCGGAGACCGACCGCCGAAAGATGGCGATTCGCGATTGTCGGCTGATCCGAGTGCAGAATGCGGGTCACTGGCTGCACCACGACCAACTCGATCTCTTCCTCCGCGAAACGACGGCGTTTCTGCGCGACTGAGTTCACGCGCACAAGGGGTCGATTCCAGTGACGGCTAAGAGGCACACCGATTCTTTGTTTTGAATAGGTTACAGCCGATTCAAGTCGACAGCAGTGACGGGTAGAAATGCAATGGCGACTGGCTAGTGGCGAGTGGCTGGAGAATTCGTGGTTCGTGAGAAGCAGATTCTCGCCGGAGTGTCGATTAGAAAATGGAGGTCCGAAGGAGAGGCAAAGGAAGCGGGGGAAAGAGGAAATAAAGGAGGTGAAGGAAGCAGAGGAGGTAGAGGAGATGAAGGAAACACCTGGGTGCGGGTGCTGGTCCGGGCCTGCGGGGCGATTTGTCGATGACGTGAGGTTCAGGAGCATAGCTCCGACTACGCCAGCACGGCGCGACGCCGGCGGGCCTGTCCCGAAGTACAGAAGAAGTTCAGGCGCGAAAATCCTGTTTGCGAAGGCGTCAGGAAGAAAGCAACCCGCGTACCCTTCTGAGAAACGAAAGGTGCGGCACCCCTCAAGTGTCATGCGCGGCTTGAATCAACTCCGGTGTGACGCCTCCATGCGTGAGCAAAACTAGCAGCGTGCGACGGTGCTGCTAACGGGTGTGCCACCCGGCCGCACACCCTCCAAACACGGAATCCTCAAATTTCATCTTGGCTCGAATGAACTCCGGTGTGACCTCTTCACCCGGGGCCGAAATTGGCGGAGCTCATGCGTGGCCAAGGGTCCGCCACCCGCCAGCTGCTTCTCTCACCGCTACCGTACTCATCGCCCTACCTGCTGTGGCATCGATCTTACCTCCAACGACGCCGGCCACTGGCTGCACCACGACCAACTCGATCTCTTTCTCCGCCAAACAACGACTTTTCTTCGAGATTAAACAAATTCCTTGGTTTTTCCCGGAGCTTCTCCGCTATCAAACCTTCCGAATTTGGCGCGAGGTATCTTCGAAGGCAACGTTGGCTCGCCGAAGAGACCGTATGAATCTTTGACCTGCTACACTTTTTATGAACTGCGATGCAGCTTCCAAAGCACATCCCTCAGCTCGATGTACTCCGTGGCGTTGCGGTCCTGGTCGTTATTGTCTACCATGCGGCCGATACCGTTCCGTCTCTCCACCTCACGCCTTTCGTACGTCTGGGATACACAGGCGTCGATTTGTTCTTTGTCTTATCGGGTTTTCTGATCACCGGAATACTGGTTAACAGCAAGAACCAGCAGGGCTATTTCAAGAACTTTTATGTGCGTAGGGCGCTGCGTATCTGGCCACTCTATTATGCCCTGCTATTGTTTACCTTTATTGTGCTGCCTGCCATTCAGCCAAACCTGAGACATTCGATCTTTGAGCGCACGCATCCATGGCAGTCCTTCTTTTTCTTTATGCAGAACCTGATGCTAAACGGCCAGCTGAACGGCCAGGCATTCGACACTCTTCGAGTCACCTGGTCGCTCGCCATTGAGGAACAATTCTATCTGGTGTGGCCCATCGTCGTTTGGCTGGCTCCGCGTCGAATGCTGAAGTTCTTAGCATTGTCTGCGGTCCTGGTTTCCGTGCTGTTCCGGTGGTCGGTGATGTCCGGACTGATCAATCCCCTGAACACCTACACAAATACACTTACTAGACTCGACGGACTCGGCATGGGTGCGTTTCTAGCTCTCTGGATCCCCGAATCAGAGAGCCGCTATGTAAGGCGCGCCGGCATCGTTTTAATCACTCTGGCCTTGCCCTTAGCGGTCGCAGTCGGCTGGTCCTATGCCGGGAACTGGAGTTTTAATCTTCTGCTTGCAGCGTGTTTTGGCGGACTTTTGTGCGTCGCCATAAATGCACGCACGCTTTCGAATCTTGGTTTCTTGAAATATACAGGAAGAATCAGCTACGGCTTATATCTGGTTCACGTCCCTCTATTTGTGTTTGCACGCGCCGTCTTGGCGCGAAGGCTGCCGGCGGCGCATTCACCCGTAGTTAGGGATATCATGTTGCTCGTTGCGTCATTCGCTCTTTGTTACGCGCTGGCGGCCGCTTCCTGGCATTTCGTTGAAAGCAAGATTTTGCGGTGGAAATCACGGTTCGAGTATGTCACCGCAAGAGCGTCACTACCCCCTCTTTCTGCATTGGCGCTCGGCAGCGAGAATCCCGGCAAAGAACAGCCTACTCTGCTGGTTAATGAATAGCACCCGCGAGCGACTCTTCGTCGACGATGGCGACGCCCGGGGGCGGTTGGAAGTGAAATTTCACCTCGGGGACCGCTATGTTCTCTTCCCAATTGCCGAAGCGGAATTCGGTCGAAGCGTTTCCCGCTTCACGGATGACGACCCTCACGAGATGCGCCTCGGGATCGGTTTCGAAGATGACGTCTTTCGTGGCATCCGCAGAACTTTGGTCGCCTCGAGGAATACAACGCAGGACCTCGTTGCCAGGCGACGCCGGTCTTTCATCCGAGCCGGAATCGGCGAAGTCGATCTTACGGCAGAGCTTTGATAGATCGGCCTTCCCGGCCAGAAGCGCGAGCGGCGTCCGCCAGTCCGAGCTTTCTTTCAGCTTTGCGCGACTCGCCGTGCGGTCCGCCGGCACGTAGAACCAGACATTCGTCCCGTCGACAAGGAAGAGCTTCTGCTCCGGCGATTCGTATTCCCACCGCATGCGGCCCGGGCGCGAGAAATAGACGGTCCCCGATTCCGCCGACACGCCGCCGTTCCCATCGCTGTACCGCTCGAAGAAAATCGCCTTGAGAGTGCGCGCGTGCTGGTAGCGAGCCTCGAGCGCCTGGGCGGCAGAATGGGCGTCGCCCGCTGCGCCTGCTGAAAGCGCAAGCACCGCGATGAATAGAATCATGCGGAGCATCGCAAACAAGTCTAGCGAGGAACAATCGGGAAGGCCAGCTTGCAGAGACCACGTCAGGCAGGGTTGGCTCAGTGCAAAGACGATGCGAGAATCGTTCTTCTTTTTGCCTCTGGCGGCTGGGCGAAACGGCGGGTCTGCCAAGCTTTCTCGATCGCTACAGGAGCGGCAATTCTCATACAGCGCTCAGATCCCGGCTCAAGTTCACTGAATAATCGGAAGCGCTTCGCAGGCGGCTTCTGAGGCGGCGGTTGCTCCCGTCGTATCGTAATAGAGGACCCCGGATTCGTCGGTGCAATAGCTCATATTCCCGGTTACACCCATCGCGATCGGAGTCGCGGTTCCCAGATACCCTATGAATCCCGGCGTGCAGCCAGGCGGTGGATCTCCTACATTCCCCTGAGTCCCTGTGAGAGCGAACTGATATCCACTCCTTTGGTACGGAGGGGCAGCGAGGATTTCATCGATTAGGATCGCTGCGTTGCAGGTGGCCGGATTACCGCTGGTACCGCCGAGAGCATTGAGCGAGGGCGGGTAGCCATTGGAGTAGGTGACCGAATAGGAAACCGATGCAGTGACAACGGTCCGAAGATTGGCCACAGCCGAGGCTTGGTTTGCAGCCATCTTCGATTTGAGCATATTGGGTATGGCGATGGCTGCGATGATCAGAATGATTGCAACAACGATGAGGAGTTCGATGAGACTAAACCCGCGTCGAGTGTTCGCGTCCGTCCTTTGAGGGATGCTTCGCCTGTTCGCTTGGGCTTGCATTGTCTTTGTCTCCCCGTTTCGGACGGTTGGAAGAGCAAGGGAGGAAGCTGAACTTCCTCCCTGCTCGCCAGATCCGAATTACTGCCCGAGGATCGTTGTGTCGGTGCAAAGACTATTCGCGGGCGCCGATGCAGTGCCCGTGGCGTTGTACCGGATCACACCCGTCGCATCCGAGCAAAACGCGCGCTGCCCAGTCGTGCCAACTGTGCTCGGTGTGGCAATGATGGTG
>JBEKBY010000014.1:0-76497 GCA_050015155.1 Candidatus Acidiferrales bacterium
TGGATTCCAGTTGTATCCGCCGCATCGCAGACCCCGTAAATCACCCACACTTCTCAGCCCCCGCGTCCAGTGGATTGCAGTACTAGGCGAATCAAAGCAAACAGTCTCTGGAAAAAATAATCGACCTGCTCTCGGTAAGTTATAGGAGTCTTGTCGACCTCAGTATGCCGAATCATAAACTTGTTTCCGATATCGGTTAAGGCACCAGCTTCATCATCGAGTCCCTGACGAAAACCTGGCTCGCAGGCAGTTCGATCGAGAAGATGTGTCACGGATTCCTTCTTGTCCTTGCCGGGTTCAATTGTTTTGAGTCTTTCCCACGCGTCCCAGAGTTTCTCCAAGGCTTCTTTCCTCGTGTTGAAGTCGTGGCTGAGGAACTTGCGCCGAGCACTCCCCAAAAGTTCATTTAGCGCTGCATCCTCGGTCTCGAAAGCTGCGCTCTCAAGAGCTTCCCTTAACACGAGGGGCGCCAGCCGAACTACCTCACCTCCCTCGTTCAGCTCGAACGCAAGCCCATTACGAGCAAATATCCTATTAATGTGATCGCGAAATTCTGCACGTCCTTGCTCTAAATGATAGGAGAGATGATAGTGCCCGAAGTAGGCGTGGTACTGGCGTCGGATCGGACTCTCAACTCGCCCGTAACAGAATTCCACGAGGTCAAGAATGTCATATACGCCGGGCGCGGGCTCGTCGGGCAACGGCCAGTCAACGTTCGGGAATTCGCCCGCTAGTGCCTGGCTCATCAAATGTGCGTTCGTACCAATGATTTCGCGCCTTTCGCTGTCCGTGCAGATGTCTGGGAACGCGTCTCCAAATGAACCGTCTTCAATTCTGGTTACAATCGCGGAGCGAATACCCTTCCAGGCTTGCAGGCTGATTTCTTCGTTGGTCCGCGGTCTTGGCCCCAACTCTCGCTCGCTGAAGTAAACCATGGGAGCCCCTATTGTACAGGAAGCTCAGCGCTCGGAAGTCTTCGTAGGCTGAAGTCATCGGAATGGACATCCCGCCTTCGTCTTGACTGCCACAGATGGACTGAGCAGCGCGGGGGCTCAGAAAATAGGAGAGCACGTTGCGGCACTCTTTCCTCCTCCACCTGCTCTTGCACAACATGGGCCCCGCCAAAAGAGAAGCTCGATGCACACAACTAGCCTCGCGAAAACTCGCTCAGTTGCAATAAATCTTCTGCGATAAATCTTCTCAGTGTGATCAAGCACTTCGCGCAACTTGCGCATCAGTGCCTCTTGAGAAAATGGTTTCTCAATGAAGAAAATCCCAGGGTCCAGAACGCCGTGGTGAACAATCGCGTCATTCGTGTACCCCGACATGTATAACACCCTCATGTCAGGGCGCTTCATGTCAAGGCTAAGGCCGTAGGATGCTTCGGTTGATAAAGGCCGACCTCGCCTCCACCGGGAAGCCGCATCTTCGTAATGGAACCCCATCGGGGTTCCTGAACTTTAGAGCACTTAACGCCCTTCTTTGCGAGGGAAGCCATTTCGGTTTTCAGATCGTCGCACATGAAATAGAGTTCCTGGATACCATTCTCATCGGACGGGTGGACTGCGGCTTCTCCCGGCGGCAGGGCGAAGATCAGCCAGCCATGACCCGCATCCACGGATTTGAAACCGAGGACATCGCGGAAAAATGCCCGGTCTGCCTCGGCGTTCTTACTGTAGACAATTACGTGAGCGCCAGAGATCATTTGCTCCTCCGAAGAAATGCCCGGAATTCCTATCAGGCCGCATGTTCCGTGGAATCTCGAAAACGCAATCGAGATCAAATGAGGACAGTACCAGCATTCGCATCACGAACCACGTTCGGTACGTCCCGACTCAACTTCCTAGGAACCTCGCTTTACTTCCCACAACCCCGTTTCTGGATAGTTTCCGTGTTGCGGACAGCTCGCTTCGGTCAATGAGTGTAATCGAGATTTTTCGCCAATCAGCGGAATTCCAGTATCAACGCAATTAGCGGGAATTGGGCTTCTTCTGCCTCGGTCTGTGGATCAACGGAGATAAGCCGGGAAGTTCAGGAGACCGAACTGGAGCTGTGAATTCCATGCCAGGAACCGCGGTCGGAGGGCTGAGCAAGAGCATCACGAGCCGGTCGGCTTCAGGATTACTTCACGGCGGACTTCTGCGGAGAGATCAGGCGGAATTCGGCCGACTTGCCGTCCTGGTGGACCGCGAGTTGAAAAGTCCACCCCGTGGGCGAGAAGTCGGGCACCGTCACGATGATTTCGCTGCTGCTCCATTGGACGACCTGCGCTTTGATGTCGGCAATGGTCACGTAACCGCTTCCCTGCTTGGATTCGAAACCGGAGCCCTTGATGTGGATTTGGTTGCCGGGCGTTGGCCTGCCCGAAATGGCATCGATGAAAAGGCCGGCCGGAGTGAACGGGATCGCGTTGCTGTTCTGGCGGTCCCGGAACACACAAACGTCCCCGTGGTGCGCGTGCTCGTCGATGGTAGCGACGATTTCCGTGTCGGTCCAGCGCTTCACGATTCCATTCCGGTTGCCGATGGAGACGAAGCTGTTGCCTTGGGTCTCGCCGAAGTGCCGCCCGCGGATGGTGATGTCAGTGACACCGGGAACACCAGTTTCAGGCGTCACGCTGTCGATTTCTGGCGGCGGCCCGGTGGGCGGCACCGTCACCACGACATTGATCGTAGCTGTTGCCGAGGGGGTCGTCGATCCGGTCGCGTAAGTGCTAACGGTAATGGAAGTTCCTCCAACGCCCGCAGCGGTGACGGTAGCAATGCCGGGGCCGGAGGACGATGCGCCGCTCACCGTGGCGATACCGGTGCTCTGCGATACTAACCCCGTTTGGGTGGAATTTGAGAGGTATAGCTTGGTCCCATCCGCATACGTGCCAAAGACTTGAATGGGCATCTGCCTTCCAATACCTTGAAGCTTGAGGTAAGTCGGCTGAACCGTGATCGATACCGGAGCATCTGGTCTCTCAATGTCAATCAGGACAGGGGCCGACTCTACATCCCCGCTCGGTCCCAGACCGATCGCGCCGAACTGATACAGCCCGGGAGGTACGTTTGCTGGGAGGATCAAAGTGAATTGGGTGGGACTGGAGGTCGGTTGAACTTCGGGCAAGGGAGCCTGTGCCAACACCCAGATGTTATGGACGGAAGGGTCCGCGGAAACCGTTATGGTGACGACTTGTCCCTCCGCAACTAACGATTGATTGGAGGGAGAAGTAATCTGCAGCAAAGGCTGCTGGGCGTGCGCCGCGGAGGCGACGAGACATCCCATCAGAACCACCCAGGAAACAGGCAATTTGTTAGCTCGGATCATTTTTCCTCCTATGAAGCTACGGCAAAGCACAGGATCCACAGAGCCGTCCAGCGCCTCGGAC
Source organism: Candidatus Acidiferrales bacterium (assembly GCA_050015155.1). GTDB lineage: Bacteria > Acidobacteriota > Terriglobia > Acidiferrales > UBA7541 > Palsa-295. The sequence goes on from JBEKBY010000014.1 coordinate 3,374, forward strand.
TTAAGCGTATTGCCTTGGTGGGACAGCCACCGCCACCAGCGCCACGTTGCAAAACGTCATCACAAAATAGCCGATCGTGTAGAACAGGAACAGCAGCCAGCCTCCATTTTCCCGAGCCCCTCCGCAGCGAGCGATAGTATTCGGCCGCACCAGTTTCCAAGGGCACAACTGGCCTTCCTGCGCGTGGCTCAGGAAAGGGAATTCCGCGCACGCCGCGCTCTCCGTCCCGCCGCCCAATCCTGCCGCGCCGCAATTCCAATCGGTGTCATTCCGGCACCAAGGTCGGGCTCTCGGCGCGCAGTTCCGTCGCGACGAGAGGGCAGCGTGTTCGGCTCCTATCGCGTGATCCTTACTCACGATGGGCTCCCTTTTCCTATGCACTGGATGCCAAGCATCTGCCATAACGAACGGTCCTGAACCAGAAGTCGGGTTGTGGGAAGTTGGAAGCTCCCTTTGTGACTTGCCGACTGCGGGAGGATGACGGCGCACCCGGAAGAAATCGTTGCCAGTTCGTGTTCTGCCATCCTTGTTCTATCCTTCCGTTTTACGTCCCGACTCAACTTCCTAACCTGCCCCTTTTTGCACCCCCGCAAAGCCACTATCGAAATTTTGCGATTTGCTGGAAACCCACTGTACTGTGCGATGTTTCAGTCCTGTTTTTCGGTAATTGCGTCAGTTTACCTAGAACCCCTTCAAACACATTTTTGCAGGTAAGAATTGCCCTCGTCCGCCACCACTAGTGCATTACCGTCTCCCCCTTCGGGGGACAACGACCCAAAATCGGGGTCGTTGTCTAAAACCTTTTGTGTTTGATCAAATGCTCATGGCAATCGCTCGCAGAGCGATTTCGGCCCGGAGGGCCGATAAAACTTGTATTCCTGCAACCGTAGGGCCGTGAAAACGTGAAACCGTATATAGCTTTAGCTATACGGTTCTACGGTTTCACGTTGAACGTTTCAGTCCCGCAGCACGTTCAGTCCTTGAGATAGTAGTGGAGCGTGCTTCCCTTTCCTCGTTTCGAAACCCAGTGGATGCCATCGCCTTCCTGCAGAATCCTACGTCCGTTGGTTTCCGCCAACTCGGCTTTCTGCAGCAGGTCCTGTTGAGTTATGCGACGATTGTCAGCAATCACAGCCTGGATTTTGTCGATCACAGCCGGTGGAATTGCATTCGATGGATCGTCGTCCAATAGTTCGAAGCGTTCTTTTTGCAAATTTAGACGAATTTTGATCGTCGTTGCCGGAATCACCCTGTGTTTGAAGCACTTCAGACTGAAGATTGTATCGTTCTTGTTTTTCTCTTTGTGAAGTTCAAAAGCAGCATCTACTCCAGCAAGGATGTCAGTAGAACCTCGGTATTGGCTGTTTGGGGTTTTGGCCAGATGATGCAAAAGAAGAATTGTTGCCCCGGCATCAGCTACAATCCGCAGCCTGCGGAATACTTTTGCGATCTGTTTAGCGCTATTTTCATCAGCGGAATGAAAACGAACGAACGGGTCGAAAATTATGAGGGGGTGATAGCGTCGAGCAATCTCGACTAACCTGGGATCCTCAATGTCTGGAGGTTCATGTTTCCACCAATGGCCCCATACGCTGAAACAGTCGCTGTCCAAGTTCAGGATATCCCGCCGTTCGCTTATTACGGACGGCGGATTCTCACGATCTAGGCACAGCACCCTGGTTTGGACGGTCTTGTGACCAAGAAATTCAGTGCCTGTAGAGACAGCTCCACCTAGCGACAGCGATAGTCACGACTTGAAACCTCCTGGAGGAGCAGTCAGTAAATTGATTGAACCCTGCAGGATCATTCCCTCGACGAGCCAGCGACTTCTATTTGCTTCAATTTGGGAGATTGTCGGAATAGCGTTGAGATCGGCATATTCGTCCGTGACGGCCAAGCGTAGAAAGCGATGTATTTTGCGCTTGTAGTCGCCCGATTTGTAGGAGTCCTCCAAATGACGGTGACACTTTGCGGAACTTAGTGCCCTGTTGTCCGACGAAACTCGATACCAGCGGGGAACGAGCCCGTACTCGCCGTATTCAGTTTCGCGCTTCCAGACTTTTCCTCTGAAAAACGCGTTTGCTTGACCGTTGGGTAGTTCTTCGATTACGACTTTCTTCATTTTAGTCTCCTAGTCAGTTTCGTAGGGGGGCTCCAGCGGATGCTGTCGTCTGACTAGGAGCCGCCGGGGCGGCGGTGGAAGAAGTTCCCGGCAGCTTCCGCCAGAGGTTCCGCCTACGAGCTTCCGACGCCACACCGCCGAAGGCTGGATAGCGCGGCGTATATTGGGATTTACTTGTCGGCTCGCATCACCCGCCCCCAGAAGGCATTACAGGGGAAATTCTGGATTGGTTTGCGGCCAGGACTATCTCAAAGGGGAACCTACGCGCGGTAGCGCCCGGGTCCTCGGCACCACTCTGATCCGAGCCTTTCTGGCTATTTTTCACAGAGAGCGAGGGTATTGCGCCGATCTGTGACAAGAAGCCCAAGCTTGTCCGTCGATTGCCGATTTCGCGGGGGGAATCTACTGCGGCGGAGTGGAATTGCTCTCGCTCTCCTCGTGCCAGATCACGAAACTCGGCACGGCAACGGCGGCGGCCGCAAGGATCAGGAAGCCGATTCTGTGATGTACGTACGGCTGCCGGTTCTGATCGGCGGCATCGTCGACGCGGCAGGAGGGGCCGGCTCCTTCTTCGAACGTGATCTTGGCGGATTTTCCCTCCGGTATCGTGCGAAAATCGCCGCCGTTATCCAGCGCGAGGTCGCCGCGGATCGCGGACACCGTCATTTCCTTCGGTCCCGTGAACGCGACTTCTCCAGCCGCCGACTGGCCGTTCGCCGCGCGAATGAAGCCCGCCGGGGTCGTCAGCTCGATTCCGCTCCCGGCTGGCGCAGAAAAGCCCACCGTTCCGCGATTCACAAACACTTGAGTCTCGCTCACGTCTTGCTGGAGCTGTGCCGAGCTCGACGCGGAAAGATAAATCTGACCCGAACGGACCTGAACGCGAAGCTCGCCCCCGTCTGACGTTTCGAGATTCTCGCAGTTGTAGACGTCGGCGCCCGTCACGGCGTTGGCAGTGCCGAGGTAAGCCCGATTCGCCTGGGACACGACACCGACCGCCTTTCCGTGCACTCCTTGTCCTCCCTGCACGGGCGAATAGAGCAGTGAAGCGGCAACAACGATGGCGCAACACTGCGAGACAAAGCGCATTCGAACCCTCCGAGAGGTACTGCTCCAATGTGTTCTCGAAGGCCGGGAGCGTCAATCGGAAGGAGCAAATCGGTTGTTATAGTTGCAACAGGAAAAGCCCGTCCGGAAGACAAGCGCTGCCTGAACGGAATTGCAGCCGCAGGCTAAGCAAGTCGCCGCGGGCCGCTGACGAACGGATTCCCTCGCTCGCAAAAGCGGAGCTTGCGATCGGCGGCGCGCGAAATTCCGATGCGCTTGCTGACGCCGATAGGCCCCGTTTGCACGACTGCGGCGCCGAGCCAGGGCCGGCCCGCTCCGGCGCAGAGGTCGATGCCGTCGAATCGCTTGTCGAGCGCCGTCGCCGCGGCCAGGCGCCCGGGCCCGCGAGCCATGTCGAGCAATCGCGTTCCTCCATGGCACCGCTTCATTTCCTCGATGCCATCGAGCGGTTCGAGGGCACGGATCAAGACTCCAGCGCCGATGCCGTGAATCTCACTCGATACGTTCGCGAGCCAGCACGAGCCGTACGTGAAACGAACATAAGTATGGCCGCGCTCGAGGAAACGTGAGCCGTTGGGCGGTGTCAGGCCGTGGAAAGGGTGCCCTGCCGAGTCGCCCACAGGATAGGCTTCGGTCTCGACGATGCGGCCGCTCAACCTTCCTGCCGGCAAATCGCGGACCAGCGTTTTTCCGATCAGGTAGCGAGCCAGTTTGACCGTATCGACCGGCAATTCCGCTCGGCGAAGACGGCGGATGCGCCGGGTTTGTTTGCTTGGCGTAAGCTCGGGCATGGGGTTAAATTGACAACTCGCGCGCAATCTGCGGCGCGAGTGTTTTACCACACCTTCGAGGAGCCACCGCCATGCCCTCAACCTGTCAACACTTGAAGGAAATCAGAAAAGTGACGGCCAGTGCGGACGGATGCGAGGAATGCCTGAAAACCGGCGACGAATGGGTGCATCTCCGGCTGTGTCTCACCTGCGGGCACGTCGGATGCTGCGACAGCTCGAAAAACAAACACGCAACCAAGCACTTTCGCGCCGTCCATCACCCGATCATGCAGTCGTTCGAGCCGGGAGAGGACTGGAGATGGTGTTACATCGACAAGATGGAAGTCTGAGCGAACGCCGCCGGTCTTCGAGCCAGCGTACATCGAGCCGCAGCACCCGGCGCGCGGAGGGAGGCCGTATGACAACCAGGCCGGTGATTTCGGTGGCGTCAAAGGATGAGCCGTGGCCGGCTCTGCCGCTCGCCGAATGGAACGACACGCGCGCGACGCTGCACATGTGGACGCAGATGGTGGGCAAACTGCGCCTCGCGCTCAGCCCGCATTTGAATCACTGGTGGGAAGTCGCGCTCTACGTGAGCGCCCGCGGCCTCACGACTTCGCCGATCCCATACCGCTTGGGGATCGTCGAGGTCGAGTTCGATTTCATCGATCACGTACTCAGGATTATCACCAGCCGCGACGACACGAGGACCATTCAGCTCGCGCCCCGAAGCGTCGCCGATTTCTACCGCGAGTTCGTGGCGACTCTCTCATCTCTGCAAGTCGAGGCGAAAATCTGGCCCATGCCGGTCGAGATTCCGGATCCAATCCGGTTCGACAAGGATACGCAGCATGCGTCCTACGATCCCGAATACACGAACCGCTTTTGGCGGCTTCTGGTGAACGTTGATACGATCTGCAAGGAATTCCGTGCGCGCTTCATCGGTAAGGCCAGCCCCGTGCATTTTTTCTGGGGGAGCTTCGATCTCGCCGTGTCGCGCTTTTCCGGGCGGCGCGCCCCGGAGCGTCCCGGCGCCGACGGGGTCACGCGGGATGCGTACTCGCACGAAGAAACCAGCGCGGGTTGGTGGCCGGGAGGCGGCGAGTTCACCGCGCCCATGTTCTATGCCTACGCCGCGCCGGAGCCTCCCGGATTTCGCGAGGCCACCGTGCGTCCGGTTCAGGCCTTTTACCACGCGCCATTGGGAGAGTTCCTGCTTTCCTACGACGAGGTGCGGAATTCTCCCGATCCCAAGGCCGCGCTGATGGATTTCCTCCAAAGCACATACGAGGCTGGCGCGAATCTCGGGAATTGGGACCGCGTGGCGCTCGAAAGGCAAACTTAGCTGTTGGAACCTGGCGCAGGAAGCCCCGGAACAAGAAGCGGCGCGCGCAACGACGCTCGGTTTTGCGCAACAGGTTGCGCAAGCACGGAATTGTGCCGCGCGAGAAAATGCCTCTGTGCGCGGCGTCCCCACGACCGCACAAAGTAGTAGTTGATCGCTCCTGCGACGCCCGCCCCGAGCACCGGCACGACCCGCCCGGCCCATTTCTCCGCGACTTCCGTCCCGACTCTCACCGCGACCCGATCGATGATTCGGGGGACGAGCCGCTCCATCGCCTGCTTCTCCAGAAGATCGCGGCCAAGATCAACGCCTGCGGCGCTCGCCACAGCAATCCATAGAGCGACGGTCTCTTCCTCGGTCGCATATTGAAAGCCGTAGAGCAAGCTGAGTTTCTGAAGCATCCGCAGCGTAATCGTGGCCAGGATTCCCATATCCGGCACGGCGGTCAGAAAACCGCCGAGGCCCAAACCCATGCCCTCGAGCGCCGCCATTTTCGACGCGCCGGAAATCGTGCTCCTGGCAATTGGATCGATCACCTGCGGTCCGAGGTGAAACATCTCCTGCCACGATTGGATTGGCAATCGGTGCGCTCTTTGCACGTGGTGGAGGTACCTTCGTTCGTCGACGCGAATTTGCGCGTAGGCTCGGCGAAATCCCGCGCGAGCGGAGCCGCTGAGCATCCCGGAGAGCCACCCCCTGTCTCGTTGTGTTCGCATTCCCTAGTTAGATGCGCGACCGCTGAATGAAGCTGCAAATGCGGGCGCCGTGTGACACTCGCATCACCGGGCCCGCCACTTACATTGTACCCGACAGAGAACTCGCATGGAGTATGTTCGATTGCGCCGCCGACGTCGCGTGGAATGGATTTGCAAAACGCAACGGGATGCCGCATGATGTTTTGCTTCGATCCATCCGGCGCGTCGCTCCGGGTTACGCGAGCGCCATTTTCTGCCGAACGAATCACAAGGGGGAAACTGAATGCGCAGGCCCGTGAGTATCGCTCCGCCAAAAGGAAAACTGGGCGTCCTGACGCCCGGGATGGGAGCGGTCAGCACGACGTTGATGGCGGGAGTCGAACTCGTGCGCAGGGGCGAATCCATCCCCGTCGGCTCGCTTACGCAGATGGGTACGATTCGCCTGGGCAAACGGACCGAGGGTCGCGTCCCGAAGATCAAGGATTTCGTCCGCCTCGCCGACCTCAATGACCTTATTTTCGGCGGATGGGACGTCTTCCCGGACGACGCTTACAAAGCCGCGGCCAAGGCGGGCGTGCTCGACGCCAAAGACCTCGCGAAAGCGCAAAAATTCCTGAAGGAAATCCGTCCCATGAAGGCCGCCTTCGACCAGAACTACGTCAAGAACTTACACGGAACAAACGTCAAGAAAGGCAAGACGAAGTTCGATCTCGCCGAACAGATTCGCGACGACATTCGTCAGTTCAAGAAGAAAAACAAGCTCGACCGGATGGTGATGGTCTGGTGCGGGTCCACCGAAGTGTTCATGAAGCCGGAAGCGGTGCACAAAGACCTGCGATCTTTCGAGAAGGCCATGAAGGCGAATCATCCGGCGATTGCGCCTTCGATGCTCTACGCATACGCGGCAATCAGTGAGGGCGTGCCCTACGCGAACGGTGCTCCCAATCTCTCGGTGGACATCCCGGCCCTCGAGCAGTTCGCGAAGGACCGAAACGTGCCGGTCGGCGGCAAGGACTTCAAGACCGGGCAAACGCTCATGAAGACCGTTCTGTCACCCGGATTCAAGGCCCGGATGCTCGGCCTGAACGGCTGGTTTTCGACCAATATTCTCGGCAACCGCGACGGCGAGGTGCTCGAAGATCCCGGCTCGTTCAAGACGAAAGAGGAATCGAAGCTCGGCGCGCTCGAGTACATCTTGCAGCCCAAGCTCTATCCGGAACTCTACGGGAAGTTCACCCATAAAGTCAGGATCAACTACTACCCGCCGCGCGGAGACAACAAAGAAGGCTGGGACAATATCGACATCTTCGGCTGGCTCGGCTATCCGATGCAGATCAAGGTCGATTTCCTCTGCCGCGACTCGATTCTTGCCGCTCCGATCGTCCTCGACCTCGTGTTGTTCCTCGATCTCGCGAAGCGTGCGGGAATGCGCGGCATCCAAGAGTGGCTCAGCTTCTATTTCAAGTCCCCGATGTGCGCGCCCGAACTTTATCCCGAGCACGATCTCTTTATACAGCTCATGAAGCTCAAAAATACGTTGCGCTGGATGATGGGCGAAGAACTCATCACTCACCTCGGCGCCGAATATTACGACTGATTAGCTGGACGGTCTCGCTTACTGGGCGGCGCGGAGGACACCACCGACGAAGTGGACCAGGCGAAGCGCCGTAATCGTGCGCGGCATAGGGGATCGTTCGCCCAATTCCTCCTGGCTCGTCGCGAGAAACCGAGACGCGCGCGCCAGATCATCGTACGCGCCAAGGTGGTGGATGCCGTGCACGGCCACCGTTCCCCGCGAATGCGCGACTCCCACCGGCAGATACAGCCGCTCCGGCACAGGCCCGCCGGGGGTCGGAATGCTGACTTCCTCTACTGTCACGGCGCGCGTCTCAAAGCGCAGCAAGGGGTTCGAAGCTTGCGGATCGGCGAAGTGAGCCAGCCGGCGTAGCTGCGCAGATCGTAACGAAGGCGGTCAATCGCAAACGCCAGCACGATCAAGACGAGTAGCCATATGAGCCACCGCACACTTGAACGCGTTGCGCTCGACGGTGGCGCAACTTGGCCGGCGGATGAGGCTGCACGGGAACCCACGGCGCGGGCAGTCTATCACTGCGCCATCAGGTTGACGAAATACTCGTGGACGGCGGGATCATCGGTCAATTCCGGGTGAAATGTCGACGCCAGAATGCGCCCCTGCCTGACGAGCACCGGGTGGCCGGCATCCTCCGCCAGGACTTCAATTTCCTTCCCGACTGATTCAATAATCGGCGCGCGGATGAAAACCATTTCAAGCGGCGCCTTGCGCAGGTTTGTCCGGCCCATGTGGACATCGCTCGCAAGCTGCCGCCCATAGGCATTGCGCATGACCGAAATGTCGAGCAACCCGAGCGAGGCTTGCTCCGGGCCATGAACCTCGCGCGCCAGCAGGATTGCTCCCGCGCAGGTGCCGAAAAACGCTCCGCCGTTTGCAGCGAGCTGCTTCAGCGCATCGAACAAGCCTTCTTCCGTCAGCACCTTCAAATGCGTGCTGCTTTCGCCGCCCGGAAGGATGATGCCGCTCAGCCCAGCGAGATCGCCGGGTAGTCGCACGCAGACGTGTTCGACGCCCAGGCGATCCAACATCCTGCCGTGCGCCTCGTAGTCGCCTTGAATCGCCAGGATCCCGACCTTCATGGATACGCTCGGGTCGTCACCAGCCGCGGGTTTGCAGCAGGTCCTTTTCGTCGAGTTGGCGGACGTCCAGTCCCTTCATGGCTTCGCCCAGTTCTTCGGAAGCTTCGAGGACGATCTTAGGATCTCTATAGTGCGTCGTCGCCTTGACGATGGCGCGGGCGCGCTCGGCCGGATCGCTCGACTTGAAAATGCCCGACCCGACGAAAACCGCTTCGGCGCCGAGCTGCATCACGAGCGCCGCATCGGCGGGCGTGGCGATGCCGCCGGCCGAGAAATTCGGTACCGGCAGCTTCCCGTTCTTCGCCGCCCACGCGACCAGCTCGAAAGGCGCCCCGAGCTCTTTGGCTTCGTGGACAAGCTCTTCTTCGCCGAGCGTCGTGAGCTTCTTCATGTGCCCGACGATCGCGCGCAGATGGCGCACGGCCTCGACGACATTGCCCGAGCCTGCTTCGCCCTTCGTGCGGATCATCGCGGCGCCTTCGGCGATGCGCCGCAGCGCCTCGCCCAGATTCCGCGCGCCGCAGACGAACGGCACTTTGAACCCGTGCTTCCAAACGTGGTGCTCTTCGTCGGCGGGCGTAAGCACTTCGCTTTCGTCGATGTAGTCCACCTCGAGCGCTTCCAGCACCTGCGCCTCGGCGAAATGGCCGATGCGGACTTTCGCCATCACCGGAATCGACACCGACTCCATGATCTCGCGAATCACGCGCGGAGCGGCCATGCGCGCCACGCCGCCCTCCTTGCGAATGTCCGATGGCACGCGCTCGAGCGCCATCACCGCGCACGCGCCCGCTTCCTCGGCGATCTTGGCCTGCGCGGCCGTCGTGACGTCCATGATTACGCCGCCTTTGAGCATCTCGGCCAGTCCTACTTTCACGCGCCAGAGATTGTTGTTCATCAGATCCATGATTTGTTCCCCTTTACCCTGAGGCCGATTACGGAAGCCCGACGGGTTTCAATTCTTCAGTGTGTGGCCTTCTCTCGAGCGCCAAGCTTTCTGCGAAGTGCCTCCAGGTCGATTTGCACGAAACGCCCTCTCCCGCGGGCGAGAACCGCGCCCGAAACGTCCCGAATCTCGCCTTCGCGATAGAGACTGCGCCCGTCCCTCTTCACTTCCCAACCTTCGACTGTCAGATCCCGGTCAACTGGCACCGGCTGCAAGTATTCGACCGTCAACTCGCCCGTCACGGCGTGATCCTCGCGGAACCGGCTCACCTTCGCCATCACTTCGTCGAGAACCGTTGCGACAATTCCCCCGTGCAGGAATCCAACGCCTCCCTGATAGTCGGGGCTGATGCGAAATTTCCCTCGTATGCGCTTCGCGGCGTCGTCCTGCTCGAACGTAAGCTGCATCCCGCGCGGGTTCGCACCGCCGCAGCCGAAACAGTGGTTCGTCGGATTGGGTTTGAGCAGCATCTATGGCCGGAGCGTCACACCAGCGCTACGCGCGCAGAAAATTCGCTCCTCGCGCCGCGCTCGCGCTTGCGGAGCTCGCTCTTCAGCAACTCGCAAAATGTCTGGATGCCCCGCTCGATGCGCTTCTCATCCACCGCCGAAAAGCCAAGTCGAAGCGTGTTCGGCTGCGGGTGCTGCGAATAGAAGTGCCGGCCCGGTAGGAACACGATTCCGCGCTCGCGCGCATGAATCAACAACTCGCCCGCATCGAAACCGGCCGGCAACGTGACCCAGAGGCTCATGCCGCCCTCCGGACGCGTCCACGACGTTCCTTCAGGCATGTGCCTTTCGAGCGCTTCTTCCATCGCTCCCAGGCGGCTGCGATACACCCTCTTCATCCTTGCCAGATGCCGCGTGAAATAGCCCCGATGCATGAACTCAGCCATCGCCGCTTGCGAAAGCTGATCCGTGTGCAAATCGGTGGACTGTTTCACCAGTCGCAGCCGCTCGATGGCGCTCTCAGGACCGATGCACCAGCCGACGCGCAGTCCCGGAAACGCGGTCTTCGAGAAGCTGTCGATATGGATCACATTGCCCGCGGTGTCGAGCGCCTTGAGCGACGGGATCGGATTGCCCCGCAGCCGCAAGCGCGCGTAGATGCCATCCTCGATCACCGGCACCTGAAAGCGCGCGGAGAGTTCCAGCAGACGCCGGCGGCTCGCCAGCGGCAAGGCGGTTCCCGTCGGATTGTGAAAATCGGGCGTGACGAGAATAAACTTTACGCGATTCTGCATGAGCACGGTTTCGAGCGCGTCCACGTCCAGGCCGACGTGCCCCGTGCGCGTGGCATCGGGTTCCACTCCCACTGCCAGCGGACGAACCCTCGCCCCGGCAAGAATCGCGATCGCGCCGGGATAGCCCGGGGTTTCGAGCGCGACCGAATCTCCCGGCCGGAGAAACGCCTTGCAGACCAGGTCGATCGCCTGTTGACAGCCGTCGGTGATCAGTAGCTGTTCACTCCTTACGTTCAGACCCTCGCTCCGAAACAAGCTGACAAGTTCCCGCTTCAGCGGATCGTAGCCGTCGCTCGAACCGATTTGCAGGATGCGGCGCCCTTCGCGCCCCAAAATTGCATTCGAGCAGCGGCGGAATTCTTCGAGCGGAAACGACTCGTCCGGAGGCCGCGCAATCGTGAACGCGATGGCGCCGGGCGGAACGTTCGGCATCATGCGGCTCAGGCTCTCTTCGCCGCGGTCGTCCGCAAAGAGCGCTTCCCAACGCATCGCGCCGCCATTGCCGTTCCCCGAGCCATTGCACCGCGGCGGCGGCGAAAACTGTTTCATCGGAGTCCCGCAGATAAACGTCCCTCGGCCAACGTGGCCCTGAATCAGGCCCTCCGATTCCAGCTCCGCATACGCATTCGCAACCGTCGTGCGGTGCACGCCGAGCTGTCCGGCCAGCTCGCGGCTCGCTGGAATGCGATCGCCGGAGCGAAGCTCCCCCGAATGGACGAGCGCGCGCAATTGATCGCGCAACTGCACGTAAAGCGGGATATGGCTTTCGGGCTGTAAGTGCAGCGGCAGCATTGGTCCTGTCCTACAGGCCAATATAGGTTACAACAGGAAGCAGTAAAGAGCCAATTTGGCTTCGGGAGTTTCGACCAAAGACGCTTGGTGGCCTTACGGGCAGCTCGGGCCTCGAGATCTGAGGGGGCTATTCGCCGAACAGCTTCGACTGCGCTTCGATGACGGCCCGGATTTCCCGTGTGGCCCGCGGTGACCTCCGCGCCACCCCCACGACGCCCAGCACCTTCATTTGGGCGAGCGCCGTTCGCGGAATGAACATGCGCACGGCATTCCCGTGCACGTCCGGCGGCGTCAGTTGGACGCCGGTATCCAGCAGCTCCAGCAGGTTGTTCGCGACAATGCCTTCCAGCACGTCCTCGTCGCGGAACCGCAGCCGGACCCACAACCCGTCCAGTTTCGGACGGCTGAGGAACGTCTTCCGCTCAGGCTCAAACGGATCTTTGAACTCCCTTACGAAATAGACGCACTTCACGTCCTTCAACTGGATCGCCTGGTGCTCGCCATCCTGGGTCAACAGATCAACCACCTCTACTTGGCCGAGCATGACCGGGTTCAGGTAGCCCTTTGCGGACGTGCGGTCGAGGAGGACGATCACGACCTTCTTGTGGGTCGAGGCTGGCGTGCGGTTTTTCACAGAAATCAAAGCTTACTTCGCGCCCGACTGTTGCTATGATGCCTCAGGTTATGTTATCTTAGTGCCGTCTTTTGTCAACTTATTGGTGCTTAAAGGGTTAGCACCGGAGTCTCCGCCGATTGACCACCAAAGGACAGATCCTGCGGTCGGCCTCCGTCATAACCCTCGTCACTGTTATCAGCCGGATTTGCGGATACTTACGCGATCAACGGGTAGCACTCCTCCTGGGGACATCGCCTGCCGCCGACTCCTTCGTCCTCGCTTTTCGGATTCCCAGCCTCATACGCCGGATGACCGGCGAAGGGTCGTTGGGCGCATCGCTCATTCCGGTCTTTACTGGCTATCTTCGCGACCGCTCCCAGAAGGAAGCATGGGCCTTCGCTCAAAAGGTTTTTTGGGATATGGCCGTCGCCCTGGCGGTATTGGCCGCCCTGGCCGTCGTCTTCTCCAGGCAGGTGATATACATCTACACCATCATCGGCGGCAACCAGAGCCACTGGGATCTTGCGATCTTTCTGAACCGCATAATTTTTCCGGCAGTATTTTTCATCGGCCTGGCGGCGGTCGCGGCAGCCATCTTGAACAGCTTTCAAGTGTTCGGCCTCCCCGCGGCGACTCCAATCTTTTTCAATCTGGTCTTCATCGTGTTTTCGCTTGGGATCGTCTATCGCCCGATTTTGCGCTGGACTCCGGCGGCTTTTCGCACGCCCGCCGTGGCTCTGGCCGTCGGGATTCTGGTCGGCGGGGCCGTGCAGTTGGCCATGCAGATCCCGGCACTCCTCCGGCGCGGCATGAGCCTCGTGCCGGAGGTCTCCATTTCCGACACCGGGGTCCGCAAGGTGGGCGTATTGATGGGACCGGCCTTCTTTGGCATGGGCGTCTACCAGATCAATATGTTCGTCGACACGATTTTTGCGGCTTCGCCTCGGATGCCCTCCGGCAGCATCACCTCTCTCTACGTGGCGGACAGGCTGATGCAACTCGTTCTCGGCAGCTATGCCATCGCCATGTCCACGGCGATACTGCCCGCGATGTCTCATCAAATTGCCGCTGGAAAATGGGACGAAATGAAGCACACCTTCGGCTTCTCCTTGCGGATCGTTTCGTTCATCACGTTTCCGGCAGCCGTGGGCCTAATTCTGCTGCGGCGCCCGATCGTCCAGGTCCTCTTCCAGCACGGGCAGTTCGTGGCCGAGTCCACGTCGCTCACGGCTCATGCCCTTTTCTTTTATTCGCTCGGCTTGCCGGCGCTTGCGGCGATCAAGCTCATCACGCCGATGTACTACTCCACACAGGATACATGGACGCCGGCGCGCGTCGGCGCTTGGGCTCTGGCCATGAATGTGGCTCTCAACGCAATCTTTCTGCTGTTCTTTTACCGCTCGCTTTCGAACGGGAGCCCGGCGCTCGCGAGCTCTCTGGCGGCTTATTTCAATTTCGTCGCGCTGTTTCTTCTTTTCCGCAAGCGCTACGGGCGCCTCGGCGCCCGCGGACTGATGGGTTCGCTCGCCAAGATAGCCTTTTGTGCCGTGGCGATGGCCGCCGTGGCCTACGCCGGGTTGCGCGTGTCGCGTTTCTCGGCGGCCAGCCACGTGGTGACGCAAGCCGGATTGCTCGCCGCGGTCATTCTTGGGTCGACGGCGGTTTATTTCGCCCTGGCATGGCTTCTTCGGTGCAAGGAATTGCCGGAGTTTGTTTTGCTGCTCCGGCGTGCGGAGCCTGGCACAGCTCCACTCGCTCAAGGCGAGATTTAGTCGATGTACCCTGAGGATTCGCTGGGGACACTGAAGTGGAAACGCACATTCGCACATTTCTGAACTGCCTGCAGGTCGAAAAAGGCCTTTCGGAGAACACTCTCCAGGCCTATCGCCGCGACATCCAAAAGTTCGCCGCCTTCGCGGCCGGCCGCAAACTCGGCACGAAGGACCTGCGCCGCAGCGACATCGCCGAATTCCTCGGTTCGCTCTATCGCAAGGGCCTCGACAGCCGTTCCGTCGCCCGGCATCTGGTCACGATCCGCAATTTTTTCCGTTTCTCGCTCACCGAAGGCTACATCGACGACGATCCCGCGGCGACCATCGAATCTCCGAGATTCCGCCAGAGCCTGCCCGAGTTCCTCAGCCTGGAGGAGGTGGATCGTTTGCTCGAGCAGCCGGACACGGACACGACGCTTGGCTTGCGCGACCGGGCGCTCATCGAACTGATGTACTCGGCCGGGCTGCGCGTTTCCGAACTCTGCGGTCTGCGCGTCGACGACATGCAGATCGAATCGGGCTGCCTTCGATGCGTCGGCAAGGGCAACAAGGAGCGGATCGTTCCGGTGGGCCGGCAGGCGCTCGCCGTCGTCCAGAAGTACCTCCGTACGGCGCGGCCCAAGCTGCTGCGCGAAGGTTCATCACCTTATCTCTTTCTCAATCAACGCGGCCACAAGCTTGACCGCATCACGTTCTGGAAGTTGCTCAGCGCCTACGGCCGCAAAGCCGGGCTCCGCAAAGCGCTCACGCCGCACATGCTGCGTCATAGCTTCGCGACGCACCTGCTCGATCGCGGCGCCGACCTTCGCTCCGTCCAGATCATGCTCGGTCACTCGGACATCTCGACCACGCAGATCTACACCCACGTCGTCGAGGAACGATTGAAGCAGGTTTATAAGGCGCATCACCCGCGCGCCTAGATGGCGCTCGCGGGGCGCCGCAAGGGAGGCACACTAACTCATGCCCGATTATATGTTCTTGCTAGAAAGTAGGCTTTCCCCGGAGCAGCGGGCCGTGCTCGAACGGGTGCAAGAGCTGTCGCGTTTGCAGGACGTCAACGTGTACCTCACGGGCGGCGCCGTCCGCGACCTCATCTCCGGCCAGCCGATCCGCGACCTCGATTTCACGGTCGAGGGAAATCCGGTCCGCATGGTGCGGGAACTGGAAAAAGGCGGCGCGCGTGTTGCGTGGGAGAGCGAGCGCTTGCGCCACTACGAAATGGTCTTTGCTGGCGAGGCCGACGGCTCGATCTCCGCCGCGCGCGACGATGTCTACGAACGGCCCGGCGCCAAGCCCGAATACCACTTCGCAGGCATTATGGAGGATCTGCGGCGGCGCGATTTTTCGGTCAACGCCATCGCCATCTCGCTCAACACGCAGTCCCGCGGCTTGCTGCTCGATCCCATGAACGGCCTCGCCGACCTCGAGAGACAGGAAGTACGCGCCCTCTCGATCCACGCCTTCACGAACCAGCCGGTGCGCCTGCTCCGCATTCTGCGCTACGCCGCCCGCATGGGCTTCAAGATGGAGTCCCGGACTCAGGAGTGGTTTGATCTCGCGATGGAGCGGGGCCTGAATGAAACCATCGAGGGCGCCAACGCCGGCTACGAGCTGCGCGCGCTGGCCCACGAAGACAATCCCACGGCAACCCTCAAGCAGTGGGAAGCCCGCGGCCTGCTGGCGGCGATATATCCCAAGCTACAGCGCCGCAAGCCCGACTACGACACCTTGAACAAGTTGGCCCGCGTGCGAGCGAATTTCCTGGCGGCTGGACTCCGCCCGCGCCTCCACGTGGCGGTGACGGCCTACACCCTCGGCCGTCTGAAGTCCCGCGAGCTCGCGGCGGCCCTGCGCCACCTGGAGTTCCGGTCCGCCGAAGTGGAAGCCATTGCGCACCTGGTGCCCGAAGCGCAAAAGGTCGTGAAGGTGCTCAAGAGCCACAAGACGAATGCGCCCAAGGACGCTTACTTCTACCTCGCTTCCCTGCCGGCCGAAATGCTTGCGTTCATTGAGGTCGAGTTGCCGAATCCGCGCGCCCTCTCGAAGATTCGCAGCTACATCCAGAAATGGCGGCCGCTGCGGCTCGCTCTTCCGGCGGCCGAGCTCGATGCGCTCGGGGTGCCGCGCGACCCGAAATTTGACAAGATTCTCGAACAGCTCTTCGAAATGCAGCTTCGCGGCAAGGCGCGTTCCCCCGAGGATCGCACCAAGGCCCTCCGCCAGCTCGCCGGAATTAAGGAAGAGCCGAAGAAAAAAGTGGAAAAGGAAAAGAAGAAGCGCAAGGGAAAGGAAGCCGGCGAGGCTCCGGCGAAGGCGCAGCCCAAGCACGGCGAGAAGCCTCCGCAGGAAGTGCCCCCCGCGTCGAAACCGGCGCGTTCTGCGGCGGCTGCCATCGGAGCGAGCGCGCAGGCCAAGCACGAAAGGGCGGCGGCGGCCCATCGCGCCGCGAAAAAGCACGCGCGAGCATCGCATTCCAAGACCAAAGCCCGCCCGGCGAAAAAGTCCCGCGGGCGATAGTTCGCCGCGAATGCCACGGGTCTCATGGTTTTGAACCGCCAGCGCCGTGTTCGAGTTTCTGTCGCAGACCTCGAGAAGTTTCTGGCACGCGCGCGCCGGACTCTCCGCCTGCCGGCCGGATCGCTCACGGTCTGCCTCGTGACCAACGCTGAGATCGCGCGATGGAATCGTTCCTACCGCGGCAAACGGGGCACGACCGACGTGTTGTCGTTCCACGCCGATGAACAGCCGGGGCACGGCGCGAAGCGCTATATCGGCGACATCGCCATCGCGCCGGCCGTCGCCCTGCGCAACGCGCGCCGCTTCGGCCGCACCTTCGAGGACGAGATGCGCACGCTGATTCTTCATGGCATGCTTCACCTGATGGGTTACGACCACGAGACCGATACCGGCCAAATGGACCGCCGCGAGCGGCGCCTTCGCCGTGCGCTAGGGCTGGCTTAATCTATGTCGATCCTTCTCTACACGTTGGGTGTACTCGCGCTGACAGCGGGGCTCGCCGTCATCTCGTATCTCGACCGCGTGTACCGCGAAATGGGCCGGGTCTCCGGCGGGCGCATCCGCGACCACATCAGCACCTTCGAATTCGAGATAGAGCCGCGCTTCAAAATGGAGCGTGGCCGGGCCGCGCTTGCCTTCAATCTGCTGGCACGCCTCTGGCTCGTGCTGGTCGCTGCCGTAACGGCTCTCGCCGTGAATTCGCTTGTGCCCGGACGATGGGAATTCGGCCTTGAGCTTGTGCTCTTCCTCGGCGCGGAAGTCATCATCGCCATGCATTTGCTGCCTTTGATTCTCCTCGCCGGGATGCGCGGAGACTGGACCGCGCCTCTCGTGCCGCTGGTGCGGCTGCTTCTCTGGTTGACTTGGCCTGTTCACGCGGCCTTGGCTTTCCAGGCCTCCGTGCTCCGGCTTTCCGACGAGGAGCCGAGCGCGCCCGCAGCCGAACAACAGGCCATTGAGGCCCTTGTCGACGCGGCCACCGAGGAGGGAATCATCGAGCAGGACGATGCCCGCCTTATCGAGCAGGTCGTCGAATTCGGAGACAAGCGCGTCCGCGACGTCATGACGCCGCGGCCCGACGTCGTGGCCATCCCGGCAAAGGCCACGCTCGAGGAGCTTCGCGAGCGGATCGTCGAGACAAAATTTTCGCGGCTGCCCGTGTACGGAAAATCCCTCGATGACATCGTCGGCATCATCGTGGCGCGCGACATGCTCGAGGTTCCCGAACGCGACGCCGCGCAGCGCACCGTACGCGAGCTAATGCGGCCGGCGCTCTTCGTCCCTGAAACGAAATTCGGCTCCGAGCTGTTGAAGGAAATGCAGCGGAAGAATCAGAAGATGGCCATCGTCATCGACGAATACGGCTTGCTCGCGGGCGTCGTCACCGTCGAGGACTTGATCGAGGAGATCGTCGGTGAAATCGGCGAGGAAGACCGCCGGCCTGCGCCCGACGCGATTCGCGAGGCGAGCGGCGCTATGGTCCTTCGCGGCAGCGTCCCTGTGGACAAAATCGGCGAGCTATTCGGCGTCGAGCTTGATGCGATTGCGGCTCGCTCGAACGCCACCACCGTCGCGGGCCTGCTCAACAGCATCGCAGGCCACGTTCCTCGTACTGGCGAGATCATCGAATTCGAGGGACTGCGCTTCGAAGTCCTCGAAGCCAACCAGCGGAAGGTCTTGCGCGTTCGCGCCCGCCGCGCCGCTGCCGGCGCAGCCTCCTCCGCCCGAACCGTCTAGGTCCGCGCCCGCAACCGCGCCACTTCCTCGCGCAATTCCCGCAACTCTCGCTGCAACTCCGGTAGCCGGTTGAACACCGCCACCGATTTCCGCCAGGCGCGATTCTCCATCGCGGGGTACCCCGAATAGATCGCTCCTGCCGGAACATCTCCCGGAACGCCGCTCTGCGCCGTCAATATTACGCCGTCCCCGACGGCCAAATGCCCGGCGCAGCCGACCTGCCCTGCGAGCATGCACTTGTTGCCTACGCGCGTCGTCCCGGCAAGGCCCACCTGCCCGCACAGCAGCGTGTCCTCGCCCACCTTGCACGCGTGGCCGACCTGCACGAGGTTGTCGATCTTCGTCCCCCGCCCGATGCGCGTCTCGCCGACGGTCGCGCGGTCGATCGCGCTCTGCGCCTGAATCTCCACGTCGTCCTCGATCACCGTGATGCCTGCCTGCCGCATCTTGTGCCAGTTTCCATTCGCCTCTTTCGCAAAGCCGAAACCGTCGCTGCCGACCACGACTCCGTTCTGTAGCAGCACGCGATTGCCGATCCGGCAGCGCTCACGTACGCACGCGTGCGAATGCGCGAAGAAATGGTCTCCAATCCGCGCGCCGCGATAGATCGCGACAAAGCTGTGCAGCACCGCGTGATTGCCGACCTCAACGTCTTCATCCAGGAAGCAGTAGGGACCGATATGCGCGCCGACTCCGATCTTCGCCGAGTCGGCTATCACCGCCGTCGGATGCACGCTCGGACCGTACTGCGGCGCCGCGTGAAACAGTTCGATCGCCCGCGCGAAATCGAGATACGGATTCGCCGAACGCAGCGCCGCGATCCGCGGCTGCGGGTCCTCGCGCGCGATCAGCACCGCCGACGCGCGCGTCGTCTCGAGCGCCGGGCGATACTTGCGGTTGGTGAGGAACGTCAACTCGCCCGCCTGCGCCTCCTCAATCCCCGCCACGCCGGTGATCTCGATGTTTGCGTCGCCCTCGACAGTGCATCCCAGCTTTTCCGCGATTTCTCCCAGCTTCATATTGTTCTCCTCGTCGTTCCACAAGGCACGGGCGAAATCGCGCCTCAGCGGAAGAGTCGAAAGTTAACAGTTGAACCTTGAAAGTTCAAAGGAAACGGTTTGCGTAAAGGTCAGTGCCCGAAACAGATGCATTCCCAGCAGCGGTGCAGCGGGTGACCCGGCGGTGGACATCTCGCGCCTGCAGGAGCGCGACCAGCCTCTATCGCTTATGCGTCTTCGCGTAGTCGATGGCGAACTGCTTGAGCGAGGGGCTGATCATGCCCAGCGCAGTCGCTTCCTTCTCCGCGCGTTCGACGTCCCAATGATCGACCACCAGCCGCTTGATGAACCACATCGTGGCAGCCCGGCCGCCGCCTGCACAGTGAATGAACGCCGGTTCGCTGCCTTTCGCGGTGATCGCATCCAGAAACTTGTCGGCCGCCGCTGGATCGGGAGCGGCGCTATTGAACGGAACATGGTAGTAGCGAATATCCGCAGCCTTCGCGGCAGCGGCTTCCGCTTCGACGTCCGCGCCGGGCTCGCTGTCCTGGCGCAGATTGATGATCGATGCGAAGCCCATCTTCTTGATTCCGGGCACGACTTCGGCTTTGATCGCGCCCGCGCAGGCGACCGTCGTCTCGAGGCGATGGAAATTAGTGATGCCGTCAACCGTTTCTTTGGTGACTTCCTGCGCCCGGGCCGGTGTCGCTGCCAACCACGCGGCTGCGATCAAGCCTGTCCCCGTTAGAAAACTCATCAGGAAATGTGATTTCATGGCCGTCCTCCTTCGATCGCATCCGATGTTACTACTTTCCGAGTAGTTGCCGGGCGATCACCATCCGCTGAATCTCGCTGGTGCCTTCGCCGATCGTGCAGAGCTTCACGTCGCGATAATACTTTTCCGCGGGATAGTCCTTGATGAAGCCGTAGCCGCCGTGAATCTGCACCGCCTCGTTCGCCACGCGCACGGCCACTTCGCCCGCGTACAGCTTCGCCATGCTCGACTCGCGCGTGATCCGCGCCTCGGAATCGCCCGCAGCAATCGCGCGGTCCGCGAGCCACGCGGCGCGATATGTCAACAGGCGCGCGGCATCGATCTGCGTCGCCATGTCCGCCAGCTTGAACTGGATCGCCTGAAACTCCGCGATCGGCTTGCCGAACTGTTTGCGCTGCTTCGCGTATCGCACCGAGCATTCGTACGCGCCCTGCGCCATGCCTAGCCCGAGCGCCGCAATCGAGATACGCCCGCCATCGAGAATCTGCAAGCTGTTGATGAATCCCTCGCCCTCGCGCCCTAGCAGATTCTCCGCCGGCACGCGGCAATCGGTGAAGACAACCTCGCTCGTATCGCTCGCGCGCAGGCCCAGTTTGTTTTCTTTCTTGCCGGGGCGAAATCCCGCAGTTCCCTTCGCCACCACGAACGCCGAAATCCCGTGTTGCTTCTTCGCCGCGTCCGTCACCGCCATGCCGACGCAAATATCCGCGTAGTGCCCGTTTGTCGTAAAAGTCTTCGACCCGTTGATCACCCAGCCGCCGTCTTTCTTCGCCGCGACCGTGCGCGTCCCGCCCGCATCCGATCCGGCCTCCGGCTCCGTCAGCGACCAGCAGCCAAGCTTCTCCCCCTGCGCCAGCGGCACAACGTATTTCTTCCTCTGCTCCTCGCTCCCGAACTTGAAAATGTGATTCGTGCACAGCGAATTGTGCGCCGCGACGATAATCCCCACCGAGCCGTCCACGCGCGACAGCTCTTCGATGATGATCGTGTACTCGACGTAGCCCATTCCCGCGCCCCCATACTTTTCCGGGAAGATGACGCCGAGCAGCCCCATCTCCGCGAGCTTGGGAATGATTTCGGAGGGAAACTTCGACGCTTCGTCCCACTCCATCACGTGCGGCGCGATTTCGCCCTCGGCAAATTCGCGGACGGTGCGCCGGAGCTGCTGCTGCTCGTCGGTGAGCGAAAATTCCACATCCCATTTATATCACGCTGCTTTCGCGCGCACGCGGGAAGCTCTCACGCTGTTTCGAAATCCGTCGCGCGCGTTTGACACGCCTCCGCCCCGGACATAACATGGCCGCCCGTTCGGCGTTGCGCAGCGGCCGACTCACACAGGAGCCTGGAATGCGACTTCCACCCGGTGTCACCAGCAAGGATTTTGCCGACGCGTTGAAACAATTCGGCGAGGCCGTCGGCAAGGAATGGGTGTTCTCCTCCGACGAGGATGTGGATCTCTATCGCGACTCCTATTCGCCCTTCTGGCACGAAAGCGAGGAGCCAATTCCGTCCGCCGCGGTAGCTCCGGACTCCGCCGAGCAGGTCCAGAAAATCGCGCGCATCGCCAACGCCTACAAAATCCCTCTCTGGACGATTTCCACCGGCAAGAACCTCGGCTACGGCGGCTCCGCGCCGCTTCTCGGCGGCAGCGTCGTCCTCGATCTTAAGCGCATGGACCACGTCCTCGAGGTCAACGACAAGAATCACTACGCCCTGGTCGAACCCGGCGTCAGCTATTTCGACCTCTATCGCTACATTCAGGAGCGCCATCTCAAGGTGTGGATCGACCCGCCCGATCCCGGCTGGGGCAGCCTCGTCGGCAACGCGCTCGAGCGCGGCGGCGGCTACACTCCGATGCGCGACCACTTCGACTGCCACTGCGGGATGGAAGTGGTTCTCGCCAATGGGGACCTCGTCCGCACCGGCATGGGCGCGCTCCCGAATTCAAAGACCTGGCAGCAATACAAGTACGGCTTCGGCCCGTTCGTGGACGGCATCTTCTCGCAATCCAGCCTCGGCATCGTGACCAAGATGGGCTTCTGGCTGTTCCCGCAGCCGGAGGCCTATTTCTCCGGCAGCGTTGCGGCGCCGAAGCACGACGACCTCTTCGCCCTCGTCGAGACTTTCGCGTATCTGATGAACTCCGGCCTCTTTCAGGCGACAACCACCGTGATCAGCCCGCTGGCCTTCGCGCGGCCCGGCTCGGAGCTTGCCGCCCTGCGCGCCAGCGGCTCGACGAAGGACCTCGAAGACTACGCCGCGAAGAATAATCTCGGCTACTGGAGCGTGTCGCTGCCGTTCTACGGCCCCGCCAAGGTCGTCGCCGCGCAGTGGGAATACGCGAAGGAGAAGTTCGCCGGCGCCATTCCCGGCGCGCGCTTTCAGGACGGCCCGTCCTACCGCTTCCCGCTCGACGCCGACCAGTTGGCGAAGATCGTGAACCCTGTGCCTTTCGGCGTCCCCAGCCTGCAAACATTCTCCATCGGCGGCCCGCGCAGCCAGGGACACATGTGGTTCTCGCCGATCATTCCGATGACGGGCGAAGCCGTGCTCGAAGCGCAAAGCGTCTTCGATCAGGTTGCCCGCGATCTGGGGCCGTCCAACGGCGCGCCCGCCGGATTTCCCATCTGGTCGTTCTTCGCGCGCGCGTTCGTCATCATCTACTTTTTCCCCATCGAGCACGACGTCGAAAAGAACCGCCGCAACCGCGAGATTTTCAAGCGCCTCGTCAAGACCTCGGCGGAGCGCGGCTGGGGCGAGTACCGCACCCACACCGCCTTCATGAGCGACGTCATGGACGCCTACTCCTTCAAGGATCACGCGCTCCTGCGCCTCCACGAAACCATGAAGGACGCCCTCGACCCGCACGGCATCCTCTCCCCCGGCAAGTCCGGTATCTGGCCCAAATCCCTGCGCAAACCCAAAGCCTGACGTTGTCATACCGCCCTCGCTAACGTCTCGCCGAGCGGAAAATGCCCGCTCCATGCCGCGAGTCGAGGATTAACCCAGTCCTCATCCTTCTCCCGCAATAATTGCTCGCACGGGAAGCAAAGGAGATGAGTTTTGTACTGCCGAGAGGTTTGCATGGCGAACTTTGCCATGATCATCAGTGGATTCGGATTACTGCTTTCAGGTCTCTGCAAAGAGAGTATACGGCCCGTGGAATCAGATGGCTTAGGTGAAGATCTTTTTCGAGTAGACAAAGCTTGCAAACGCCGCGTTTCATTTAACGTTTCATGTCGGATCGCACTCTTCTTTTATGGGGCGCTTTGCAGGCACTGATGTAGTCACGCAACAGCTCTTTGCCGAGTGTCACCTCGCCAGAGAGAAGGCTTTCGATAGCCTCACTAAGAAGACCCCCTCGAGAGGCAGGATCACGTTTCGCTCGCGCCTGAACCGTTTCCCTAAAGTCTCGCGTCAAAGCAATTTTCATTTTTCTCTCAGAAGGGTGCGCCTGTCACCACTCTATATTGCGAGGGAGGCGACGCCGGAGCGGCGGCCGACGGCGCGCAGCACCAGATCGGCGAGCGCGCGGATCAAGAGCGGCGAGTCGTTGAGCGCAGGCATCATGTGGAAATCGCCGATGCCGAGCGATTCGGCCTGCTCGCGCGCCTCGATGTTGATCTCGTGCAGCGTCTCGATGTGTTCGGTGAGGAAGGAAATCGGGATCACGAGCATCCGGCGAACTCCTTCGTGCGCCAGCTTCTCGATCGTGCCCGTCAGCGACGGCTGGAGCCATTTCTGCGGCCCGACCCGGCTCTGGAAGCAGAGGACGTGCGGATTCGGCCAGGCCCCGAGTTCGCGAACCAGCCGGACGGTGGCCTCGATATGCTGCGGATAGGGATCGCCCTTCTCGACCAGCGCCATCGGCAGGCCGTGCGCGCTGAAGACCAGGTGAACTTCCTCCGGCCGCGGTAGCTGCCGCAGGACGCTGTTCGTCCGCTCGACAATTCCCGCGAGGTAGTCCGGATGATCGAAAAAATGATCGATCACCTGAACCGGAACTTTCGGCTTGTGCAGCCGGTTCCACTCCTTGAGGCTGCTGGCCGTGGTCGCGAAAGAGTAGTGCGGGTAGAGCGGAAGCAGGATCAGTTCGTCGAATCGCGCGCTCCCGAGCGACGCAATCGCCTCTTCGGTGTCCGGACGCCAGTAGCGCATGGCGACGATCACGCGCGCCGAAAGGTGCGGACGCAGCGCTGCTTGGAGCGCCCTCGCCTGCTGCTCGGTCAGGCGGCGAATCGGCGAACCGCCGCCGATTTCCGCGTATTTCTGGCGGACGGTTTTCGAGCGCGCGGTGGAGATCAGCTTCGCGAGCGGCTTGCGCGCGAGAAATGAACCGGGGAAATTTATGATGTCGGGATCGCAGAACAGATTGTAGAGAAACGGCTCGACGGCCTCCTGTGAGTCCGGGCCGCCCAGCTGAAACAGGACGACCGCGATTTTTTTCCCTTCCGCCATATTCTCTGCTGCATAAGATGCCACAAAGCCGGCAAAGGACGCCACGGAAAGTGTCGCGGGCAACCGTATTGACGCTTCGCGTGAATCTGTCTACATTCGTATCGTGCCCGTCAACAAAATCCAAGTCGGTCAGGTCTGGAAGAAAGACGACAGCGGCGAATCCTTCCTGGTTACGAAAATCTATGGCGAAGCGCTCGGCACGTTCGCGCTTCTGCGCAAAAGCGGCTCCGAAGACGAGCCTCCCATTCGCGTCAGGGTCTCTCACACAGGCGCGACACCCGCGCTTCCCGGCTTCACCTATACGCAGGAATCCGGCGATTTTTAGCACCACCTCGAAGCATCTCATCGTTCACTGGTGGTGACAATTTTTGCCGTTTTTTAGCATCGAAACGCGCCCTAGACCGCCCTTCGCTGCCAAGAAATTTCGCCGCGCGGGCGGCTCGCCGGAAATTGGCGGGTTTTCCGCAGCACAGGTTTGCGTACCCGAATCTTCGAAGCTGGTTTAGAATGGGTTTCGCATGGCCTCCTCAGCTTCGTCGGACTTCGTACATCTGCATCTCCACACGGACTACTCTCTCCTCGACGGCGCTTGCGAAATCGGCGAACTTACGGCCGAGGCCGCGCGCCGCGGGATGAGGGCTGTCGCGGTCACCGATCACGGTAACCTCTTTGCTGCCGCGAACTTCTACCACCAGGCCACGACCCACGGCGTGAAGCCGATCATCGGCTGCGAGGTTTACGTCGCGCCCGACAACCACAAGAACCGCGGCGCCGAGGCCGAGCGCTCGAACCATCTCGTCCTGCTGTGCGAAAACGAAGAGGGCTACCGGAACCTGATCCAGCTCGTCTCGACAGGCTTTCTCGACGGCTTTTACTACAAGCCGCGCGTGGATCACGAACTGCTGGCGCAACACAGCAAAGGGCTTATCGCGCTGTCAGCATGCCTGCGCGGCGAAGTGGCCGACGCCCTGCTTTCCGAAAAATACGAGCTGGCGAAAACGAACGCGTATCGGCTCCGCGACATTTTCGGCAAAGGCAATTTTTTCTTGGAGGTGCAGGACCAGGGGCTGGAACTCGAAACGCGAATCAACCGCGAGTTGGTGAGCCTGTCGAAGGAGACCGGCATCCCTCTGGTGGCGACGAATGACTGCCACTATCTGACCCGCTCGGACGCCCACGCTCAGGAAGTGTTGATGTGCATCCAGACAGGCAAGACGATGAGCGACGCGCAGCGGATGAAGTTCGCGACCGATCAGTTCTATTTCAAGACGGCGGAGGAAATGGCGCAAGTCTTTCGCGAACTTCCGGACGCGGTGTTCCGCACTGTGGCGATCGCCGATCGCTGCAACTTGAAAATCCAGCGCGTCGGCAATCCGTTCCCCGAATTCAAGGTTCCCGAAGGCCACACGACCGACTCGTATTTCGAGCGAGTGGTTCGCGAGGGTTTCGCGTCGCGCGCGCCGCAGCTCGAGCGCCGGGCAAAGGACAACCTGCTCCGCCACCCGCTGGCGGAATACGAGCAGCGCCTCTCCGCCGAAATCGAAATGATCAAGAAGATGCGCTTCGCGGGCTACTTCTTGATCGTGTGGGATTTCATCCGCTACGCGCGCGCGCAGGAAGTCCCCGTGGGGCCGGGCCGCGGCTCGGCGGCGGGGAGCTTGGTCAGCTACGCGCTGCGAATCACGGACGTCGATCCGCTGCAATACGACCTGCTGTTCGAGCGCTTCCTGAACCCTGAGCGCGTCTCGCTGCCCGATATCGATATCGACTTCTGCATGCGCCGGCGCGGCGAAGTGATCGACTACGTTCGGAAAACCTACGGCGAAAAGAACGTGGCGCAGATCATCACGTTCGGAACGATGGCGGCGAAGGCGGTTCTCAAGGACGCGGGCCGCGCGCTCGATATGCCGTTCGGCGAAGTGGACAAGATCGCGAAGATGGTCCCCGCCACGCTCAATATCGAACTCGAAGACGCGCTCAAGCAGACGCCGCAGCTCGAATCGCTTCGCAAATCTGACGAGCGCGTGAAGGAGCTGGTGGAGGTGGCGCTGCGCCTCGAAGGTCTCGCGCGCCACGCCTCGATCCATGCCGCCGGAGTGGTGATCTCTCCGCGCCCGCTCACGGAGATCGTGCCGCTGTACAAGTCGAACAAGGATGAAATCACGACGCAGTACGACATGAATGCTCTCGAGCGAATCGGCCTGCTGAAGATGGATTTCCTCGGGCTGACGACGCTCACGGTTCTCGACGACGCGGTTCGACTCGTGAAGCAGAACCGCGGTATCGGTATCGATCTCGATCTCAGCGCTCTCCCTCTCGACGATGCCAAAACGTATGCGATTTTTTCGCGAGGCGACACGACCGGCATTTTTCAGTTTGAGTCGCACGGCATGCGCGACATTCTGAAACGCTACCAACCGACGCGCATGGAAGACCTGACCGCGCTGAACGCGCTTTATCGCCCCGGCCCGATCCAGGGCGGCATGATCGACGACTTCATCGCCCGCAAGCTCGGCAAGAAGAAAGTGACCTACGATCTACCGGAGCTCGAGGAATTCCTCGCCGAAACGCTGGGCGTGATCGTCTATCAGGAACAGGTGATGCAGATCGCGAACCGGCTGGCGGGATTCTCGCTCGGCGACGCGGACCTGCTTCGCCGCGCGATGGGAAAGAAGAAGCCCGCAGAGATGGCCGCGCAGCGGGAAAAGTTTCTGACGGGCTGCCAGACGCACAAAGTGCCGGCGAAGAAGGCCGAAAGAATCTTCAACCTGATGGAGGAATTCGCACTCTATGGGTTCCCAAAGGCCCACTCGTGCGCGTACGCACTGCTGGCGTATCAAACAGCGTACCTGAAGACGCACTATCCGGTCGAATTCATGGCCGCGATGCTCACGTCGGAAACGGGAAACACCGAAAAGGTGGTGAAGTACATCAACGAAGCCCGCAGCATGGGCATCACGGTGCTGCCGCCGAACGTCAATTCAAGCGACATGAATTTCACGCCCGTCGGCGACAATATCCGCTTCGGCCTCGCGGCCATCAAGAACGTCGGCGAGAATACGGTCAAGGGAATCCTTGCCGCGCGCGAGGCGCTGGGGCAGTTCAAGAGCTTTTTCGAGTTTTGCGAATCGGTGGACGTGCGCCTGCTCAACAAGCGGGTGCTGGAGAGTCTCGTACGAGCGGGCGCGCTCGACGGCCTGGGCGCGCACCGGGCGCAGATGATCGCCGTGATCGACCGCGCCATGGAACGCGCGCAGAAGTTGCAGCGCGCGAAGGAGAGCGGCCAGCACGGGCTGTTTATGGGCGGCCAGGCCACGCCAATCGCGCCGCCACCCGAAAATCTCCCGGACGTCGACGAATGGCCCGAGCACGAACTCCTGGCCGCCGAGTACTCGACTCTCGGCTTTTTCATCTCCGGCCATCCGCTCGACAAGTACGCAGGACGCCTGCAAGAACTCCAGGCGGTCGAGCTTTCGACGCTCGAAGGCCGGCGCAACGGCGAGGACATTGTGGTGGCGGGGATCATCGTGCAGTCGCGTCAGATGAGGTCGCGCCGCGGTGCCCGCTGGGCGATCCTGACGCTGCAGGACCGCACGGGCGTGATCGAAGCTCTGATTTTCCCCGAGGCGTTTCAGAAACTCGAGCCGATTTTGAAGGCTGCGACGCCGCTGCTGATCAAGGGACGCGTGGCGGTGGAGGATGTGGGCACGCGCGTGATCGTCGCGGATGCGCGCCTGCTCGACCAGGCGGCCGCGAAGTCCTCGAGCGGCGCGCCCAGCCTGCTGCGCGTGCGTGTGGACCTCGGAGCGATCGACCCGGGAGCGCTCGACCAGCTCCACGAGCTGTTTTCGAGCCATCCGGGCCGCTGTCGAGTGGCCTTCGAGCTGGTAAAGGACGATGGCAGCGAGGCGACGCTCGAAGCCTCAAGTGCCGTTCAAGCGGACCGGGAGCTCGTGGAACGCGTCCGCGAAATCTGCGGCAGCGATTCCGTTGCGGTGGTGCAATGACGGATTCTCCCGAGAAGCGCAAGAAGATGGCGCGTGAGCGCCTGCGGCGGATGCGGGCGTCCGCCCGGCTGCGCCAACTGAAGAAGGAGAGCGCCGCCGAGCGGGAGCAGGCCGCAGCGGCCAAAGCGGAAGGCCCGACTGATGCTCCAGCCGCAAGCGAACGAGAGAAGGCGCGGCAGCTCGAAATCGATGCGCTCGAGCGCGACGTGGACGCGCTCAGCCGCCTGACCGATCCCACCGACGCCAACGCCGCGGACATCGATCGCATCCGCCGCGAGATCGAGGAGCTGAAGCGCGAGTTCTATACCCATCTCGACGCCTGGCAAAAACTTCAGCTCGCTCGCCATCCTCAGCGGCCCTATACGGAAGATTTCGTCCGGCTTCTCTTTGAAAATTTCAGCGAAATCCACGGCGACCGCAACTTTGCGGACGATCCGGCACTGCTCACGGGCATGGCGTGGTTCCACGGCAAACCAGTGATGATCGTCGGGAGCCAGAAGGGCCGCGATACGAAACAGCGCGTGGCCCGCAATTTCGGCCAGGCGAAGCCCGAAGGCTACCGGAAAGCGCTTCGGGCGATGAATCTCGCCGCGAAGTTCGGCCGGCCGATTCTGGTTTTCATCGACACGCAGGGAGCCTATCCGGGCGTCGATGCCGAGGAGCGAGGCCAGGCGGAGGCGATCGCGCGCAACTTGCGGGAGATGTCGCGCCTGCCGGTGCCGATCGTCGTCACGATCACGGGAGAGGGCGGTTCCGGGGGAGCGCTCGCAACCGCGGTGGGCAACCGCATCTTCATGCTCGAAAACTCGGTCTATTCCGTGATTTCACCGGAAGGCTGCGCCTCGATCATGTGGCGCGATGCGAGCAAGGCGGAGCTGGCCGCCGAAGCGTTGAAGATCACGGCCGAAAACCTTCTCGAACTGAAGCTAATCGATGAAATCGTACCCGAGCCCGAAGGCGGCGCGCATACCGACCACGCGGCCACCGCCAGACTGCTCGACCCGGTTCTGACCCGCTCTCTCGATGAGCTTTCGGTTCTTTCCCCGCAGCAGATCCTAGACCAACGATACGAGAAATTCCGGCGCATGGGGCAGTTCTTCGCCTGAGCGCAGGGTCTGGAAACGGGTCACTTTGCGGCCCAAAAGTAGCTGATTTATCCAGCCACCGTCGCCTTGGGGAGCGCCAAGACACCCAGCTGCTGGAGCAGCGAGGCATTCCGAATCGCCTTGCCGTTCCGTATCTCAACAACATTGCAGCTCCGCCAGCTGACGCCCTTGTTCGTGGGAGCAATGCCCCTGAAGCTCCCTTTATGGGTGCCTATTAGGCGCAGCCGGAACTGCCGGTATTGCGGCAAGAAACTCGACGACGAGAGCGCGCGCGGAGGCCAGGGCGCTCGCTAACTCCTAAGTCCGATCCAGACCCACGCACCTGCGCTCGCCAGCACTAAGATGCCGGCAATCACCGCGAGGACGATGATTACCCTCTTCAGGCGATCCATCTTCTTGATGAGCACTCGTTGCTCAAAGGCCATCGCCTGTTCAGCCTTGTCGAGATACAGCTGGTCCTGTTCTTTCATTGACAAGGTGTCCCCGTAAATCACCAGGATCGCCAGAACAGCCGTCGTTAAGCCACACGCAATCAACAAGTAGGACAGCGGCACCGGTATTCCTCCCATTGTTGCCTCCCCCGGGCACGTATCACTTTTGCCGGCCCGTACCATCACTTCGTGTTTCACGCTCCCACAGCGGTACCTGGCTCTCAGTGATCGCCGCCACAGCAAGATGTGCCCGAGATCACAAGCCTAGGGGCGAAAGTGTCCGCGTATTGCCGCACCATGAGGCGTTTCCTATGCTTCCGCTATACTCGCGCCAGGCGGTCAACGTTACTCGGATTCGCCTGCGCCCGACCGACACGGAAGCACGTAAGCAGGTATCGCCCCGGGCGGCTCGGCAGCCCGGAGTTCGATCTGTAAGCGAGCATTGTCTGAACGAATCCCGACTGGCCCATCGAAGGCGAGCGTATCCGGCCCGACGGAGCCTTCCCAGACCAGCAAATTATCGGCGAAGACCCTCATCTCCGCTCCGTACATTTCCGCGCGAAGAGTATGCTTTTCTCCAGAGCGCAGAGCTGGCACAGGTGTACTCCGGAGCGGCTTAATGTTTCGGTACCCGCGATTGCCGCACTCCGCGCTGGTATGCTGCCCGGGATTGCTTTTCACCGACACCACGAGCTTCGATTCAGGCTCGATGCGCCACATGGCGTAAACCAGGTTGCAAGCGTCCTGCGCGCGCAGCTTGAGGCCGAACTGGCGACGAAGTTCCCCGGACCCGAGCCGAGCTTCGTTTCCTGTTGAGCCGAGGTAGGTGAAGCGTGCTTCGACAACTTGTGGCGTAACCGCATTCAGATACGCACGCATCTTGGGCACACTCACGGTCAGACCCTGACCGGGCGTTTCATCAATTGCACCTTCCGTGACGCAAAGATTCGCGCGTGAAACAGACGTTAGCTTGGCGCCCGAGGGCTCTGCGGCGCCACTGAAACTCAACACTCCCAGGAAAAGGAGAACCCACTTGAAGAAGTCCCGTCGTTTTCGCAAAGTCATCCCCCAAGATTGATTTGTCACCTTCTTGTCGCTCGTGCGGCTGAAAACCATGTCAACACGCGCAGATCATAGACCGATCCTCTCGCCTCTCGCTTGCATTGTCCCCTAAGACGTAGCCCAGGTCGAAGACCTGATGAGGCTCTCTGAATTTGAATTTCGGTCTACGATTATCCGGCTCCGAGCCTCGTTCCCGGCACGGGCAGTTCTTCGCCAGAAATAGGGTAATCCTCGTATTGCCGGGCCACGAACCGTTTCCTATCTTTCTGCTGTGCTCGTCCCAATCTCAGTGATGGAGGCCCCCGCGACGCAGAACTTGCAAGGCCACAGGAGAATGCTCGGAGCGCTCTGGGCCGTGTACGGGATGATCGGCGTCGTGAAAATCGCGTGGCTGGCCGTGAACGCGGAAAATCTCACACTGATGTGGGGCGCGCTGCCGAATCGAGTGCCCAATCCCTACGCCTGGATGAGTCTGTTTCCAGTTTGCCACCGCGGCCTGAGGCCGGTTCTCGGCATCTCGAGCGATCCCCTTAGGCCTGCGCTTCTCCCTGGGTCATTAGATCATTGAGCACGTTCCATCGCCCCTATGGTTGCTCCCGCGTGCCTGCTGATCTAAGTTAGACAGACATTCGGAGGGCCCAAGCAAATGGCAGAGGGTGAGGCACCACTGATGGGGGACGTGTTTCGGCCGTACGAGAAGCTGGTCGAGATCACGATCCTGGGAAAGACGTTTCTCGTTCCGGAAAGAAATTCCCTGCTCCGCGCCTTCCAGTTCATCAGCCCCGAAACGATCCCGTACGGGCGCTTTTGCTGGAATCAGGAATGCCAGTACTGCCGCGTGGACTGCCAGCTATCCGACGACGATCAGGCCCGCCCGATTCTGAGCTGCAAATTCATCGTGTCCGAAGGTATGAACATCTCACAACTGGCTCCTGAGTTGGTCGGCTGCCTGCGCACGAAGCTGGGAGTGACCCAGAACACGAACGAAACAGACACCACCCCCGCCACGACTTCTACGGAAGAATTGAGCGACGCATCGAACCAGTAGATTCACCATGCCGCCCGAGCAGCCCACACCGCCTCGTGCCGAAACTCTGACAGCCGATTCCACGGAACCACTCGATCGGTCACTTTCGCGTCACGGAGCTCCCGGAGCGATTCCGGATATCGCCGGCTCGTGGAGCATACTCTTTCTCTGGACTCCTGCTCGGTGCTACACGTACGTCATCATCCTCACCAGCAACGCCGAAAAAGAAAACGTGGTCAAAGGGCTCTCCGCGGGCGCGGACGACTACCTGACCAAGCCGTTCGACCCAGATGAGTTGCTGGCGCGCGTGCGCGTGGGCTTGAGGCTCATCGATCTCCATCGCCAGATCGAAGGCAAGAACCGTCTGCTCGAAGAGCTGGCCCTCACCGATCCTCTGACGGGTCTGCCAAACCGGCGCGCGGTTGTGGCCTGGGGCGGCCGACAAGCTCAGCGGCGCCGCGCGGCACGGCTTTGCCTTCTGGGTCATGCTGATTGATATTGATCACTTCAAAAACGTGAACGACGCCTATCGGCACGAGGCCGGAGACTCCGTGCTGCAGCGGTTCTCCGAAATCCTCAAGGCCAACACACGATATTCCGATATCTCCGGCCGGATCGGCGGCGAGGAATTCCTGCAGGTGCTCACGCACGCGGACGAGGAGGGCGTGCGCATCGTGGTCGAGCGCATGCACCTCCAGTTTGCGGAAGAGGAATTCTCTTTCGGAGGGCCGGCCGTGACCGTGACGGCGAGTTTTGGCGTCGCCGGATTCTCCGGTAAGGCCGCTCCCGAGTTCAGCGAACTGGCGAGCCGCGCTGACGCGGCTCTTTGTCGCGCGAAACACCTCGGCCGCAATCGGATCGAAATCGGACTATTGCAACCGTCCTGACGCAAGCCACGGGCTCGTCCCGCCCTCAGCAGACTTACCCGAAAGACCAAACCCGAAGAGACCGGGAAAATGCCCGCGCATGAGGTCAT
The DNA here is from genome assembly GCA_050015155.1 of Candidatus Acidiferrales bacterium. Classification (GTDB taxonomy): domain Bacteria; phylum Acidobacteriota; class Terriglobia; order Acidiferrales; family UBA7541; genus Palsa-295. The sequence continues at coordinate 36,510 of JBEKBY010000014.1, forward strand.
GCGCCCACCTTTCTCCGTTGCGTTTGCCCACTCGGCGCTCGGACGTGCTCCGGACGTTGTGCTACAATCTCGTGTTACGCTCCGAAGGCAGGAAATGGGGAGTGCAAAATGAAGGCCCGTGGAAAGTTTCTGTTCGGCTCGGGAATCATTATCGCGACACTGCTGTCGCTGGCCTACGTGGGCTACACGCAAAGCAAGACCTACTACCACACCATTTCCGAGCTTTCGACGCTGAGTGGCGGAACGCTTCACCAGCGCATGCGCGTCTCGGGCAACGTCCGCGCGGGATCGGTCGCACATCTCGACGGCCGCGTCGATTTTGTGCTCGAGGAGCAGGGCAAGAGCCTGCCAGTGAGCTATACCGGCCACGATCCCCTTCCCGATACGTTCAAAGACGGCGCGCAGGCGCTCGTCGAAGGGCACCTGACGCCGGACGGCCGGTTCAAGGCCGATCAGGTGCAGGCGAAATGCGCCTCCAAGTACGAAGCCACTCCCGGCGGGTCCGCGGGTGCCGGCCAGAGCTAGGATCATCTTCAACATCGGGGGAACCCTTGGATGTTTTCGGCTCGTTTGCGCTGCTTCTTGCGTTCCTGGCAGCGGTGTATGCCTTCGGCGCCGGGATCGCAGGCATTCTCACGCGGCGCGCACTGCTGACGAAGTCCGCGCGAAATGCGGGCATGGCGGTCTTCGGCCTGGTCACGCTGGCGGTGGCCTCGCTCGAATACTTCTTCTTCACCGACAATTTTTCGCTGGCCTACGTCGCGTCGCACAGCAACCGCGCCCTCCCGGCGTTCTACAAGTTCGCGGCGCTCTGGGCGGGCCAGGAAGGCTCGCTGCTGTGGTGGAGTTGGCTGCTTTCGGTCTACGCGTTCCTCGCGCTCTTTTTGAACCGCAAGAGGCACCCGGAATTGATGCCGTACGTGGGCGTCACGCTCGCGGGCGTGCAGATCTTCTTCCTCACGCTGAATAACTTCGTCGCGACGCCCTTCAAGGTTCTGGGCGGAGCCGACGCCGCTGGAGTGATGCACGTGGCGAGGCTTTCCGAGGGCACCGGGCTCACGCCGTTGCTGCAATACCCCGAGATGGTGATTCATCCGCCGATGCTCTATCTCGGGTACACGGGATTCACGGTGCCCTTTGCTTTTGCGTTGGCGGCGCTGCTGGGGCGCTATCCGGGCGAGAAGTGGATCCACATCACTCGGCGCTGGACGATGGTCGCGTGGTGCTTCCAGACGGTCGGCATCCTGCTGGGCGCGCACTGGGCGTACTCGGTGCTCGGCTGGGGCGGATACTGGGAATGGGATCCGGTGGAAAACGCTTCGCTGCTGCCGTGGATCACCGGCACCGCGTTCCTGCACTCGGTGATGATGCAGGAAAAGCGCGGGATGATGAGAGTGTGGAACGTCTGGCTGGTGTTCACCACGTTCATGCTGTGCATTCTGGGCACGTTCCTCACGCGCGCGGGAATCGTGAGCTCGGTGCACGCGTTCGCAGAATCGTCGATCGGCGGATGGTTCGTCGGATTCCTGGCGATCGTGCTCGTTGTCTGCTTCGCCGCGTGGTGGAAGAACCGCGATTACCTGCGCAGCGACAACCAGCTCGACTCGCTCGTTTCGCGTGAATCGAGCTTCCTATTCAACAATCTGATTCTGCTCGCGGCGTGCTTCGCGGTGCTCTGGGGCACGCTCTTCCCGGTGCTATCCGAATGGGTGACGGGCAACAAGATCAGCGTGGGCCCGCCGTTCTTCAACAAGGTGAACATCCCGATCGCTCTGTTTCTGCTGTTTCTCACGGGCGTGGGTCCGATCCTGGCGTGGCGCAAGACTTCGTTTGACGCGCTAAAGCGCAACTTCGCGTGGCCGCTGGGGATTGGAATCGTCGCGGGCGCCGTTGCGTTCGTCTTAGGGTTTCGCAACTTCTACGCACTGATCTGCCTGATCCTTTCGGTGTTCGTCACGCTGACGATTTTCTCGGAATTCTTCCGGGGCGCGCGCGTGATCGCGCAGCGCGACGGCACGAACCTGCTCTCGGCGGTCGGCGACCTGACGATGCGCAACACGCGCCGCTACGGCGGCTACGTGGTGCACTTCGGCATGGTGCTGATCTTCATCGGCATCGCGGGCCAGGCATTCAACAAAGACGTGCAGATGGAGATGTCGCCGGGCCAGAGCCTCTCGATCGGCCCCTACACGATCTTCTGCCAGAATATCGATCAGGTCTCGAACGACAACTACCAGTCTGAGCGCGCGACCTTGGAAGTCTTCCGCAACGGTGAGTCCAAGATGATGTTGTATCCGGAGCGCCGTTTCTTTCTCACGAGCCAGATTACGCAGACGGTGGTCGCCCTCCAGAGCTCGCCGCTGCGCGATCTTTACGTTGTGTACGACGGCCGCAGCCCGGAGACGGGCAAGCCCGAGATTCACGCCCATCTCAACCCACTCGTGAAGTGGATCTGGTTCGGCGGCATTGTAGTCGTGCTCGGCACGGGCCTGGCGATGCTGCCGAATCGTCGAGCTGTGCTGGTGCTTCGCGCCGCCGCCGAGAAGTCCTGGGGCGAAGGGGTTGCGCCCGAGTCGCCCTCCGCGGTTGGCGCAGTCGCTCGTCGAGCCGATGCCGATGACTAGAAGTGCCGGCGCGATTCGCAACGGCCGCGCCGTGAGGGCGCTGGTCGCGCTGGCTTCGCTCGTTCTGACGCTCTCGCTCGTACCCGGGCTGCACGCCCAACAGACCGATCGCGCAAAAGCGCTCGGCAAGCGCGTCAAGTGCATGTGTGGCGGCTGCAACGATACCGCCGGCACGTGCAACCACAGCGGCGGCGCTTTCGCGGGTCCTTGCGACACGGCGAAGGCGGAGCTAAAGGAAATCGACGCACGGGTGGCGCGCGGCGATTCGGACGACCTGATCCTGCAATCGTTCGTCCAGGAGTACGGTCCCGGAGTACTCACCGAACCGCCCAAAAGCGGATTCAACTGGGTCGCGTGGATCATGCCCGTAGCCGTGCCCATCGTGGCCTTCTTTCTGGTGTGGCAGGTCGTTCGGCGCTGGCACCGCCGGGCCGCGCTCGCACCTGCTTCCGGGCCGCCGATTTCGCCCGACATGCTCGAGCGCGCCCGCCACGAGGCGGACAGGGAATCCGATGAGTGACGCCGACATCATCGTGGCGTGCGTTCTGCTTGCACTGGCTACGCTCGTCTTCGTGTTCCATCTTCGCCTGGAAGACTCCGATTCGACGCCGCATCGCACGAAGCTCGATCAACTGATGGAGCGCCGCGACGCCATCTACGAAAACATGCGCGACCTTCGCTTCGAATTTCGCGCCGGAAAGTTCTCGGAAAAGGACTACGAAGAGATCAAACAGTCGCTCGAAATCGAGGCTGCCCGCGTCCTCGGCGAGATGGACCGAGTTACGGGCGGCGCTCCCACTCCCGCCACGCGCCAGGCCGCCGCCGAAAAGGCTCCCCGCGCATGAGGATTCGGCCGGTGGATATTGCTCGACGACTTTTCCTTCTCTCGCTGCTTCCTTGTCTGCTCGCGGCCGCGTCTTTCGCCGGCACGGTCACCGGCACCGTCATCAACGGCACAACGGGAAAGCCCGCCGCGGGCGTGGACGTGATCCTGATCCAGCTTCACGGGGCCATGCAGCCCGTCGCGCAGACGAAAACGGACGCTGAGGGTCATTACATGCTCGAGCATCCGGCCCTCGGCGCGGGCCCGATGCTGATCCGCGTCGTCTACCGGGGCGTGAACTACCACGAGCCCGCCACGCCGGGGAAAACCACCGTCGATATCCAGGTCTTCGAGCCGACCGACAAGGCCGGAGCCTTCGCGGTCACGGCACACGCGATCATTCTCCAACCGGAGGGCTCCGACCTGATGGTCGGCGAGGAATACAGCATCCAGAACAAGACGCAGCCGCCGGTCGCCTACTACCGCGCAGGCGGCTCATTCCTGTTTTCGATTCCAAATGGCGCCCAGTTCAGCGATGCCTCGGTGGTGGGCACTTCGGGCATGCCGGTGACGCAGAGCCCGATTGACAAAGGCAAGAACGAGAAAGCCATCGACTACCCTTTCCGCCCCGGCGATAGCGGCGTGCGCGTCGCCTATCGAGTGCCCTACCCCGGCAATCAGACCCAACTCCAGTTCGTTTCGCCGTACACGGCCGGGCGGCTTGCGATTTTTGCGCCACCGACGGTGCAGGTCACGGGTGGCGGCTTCGCTCCAGCGGGCCAGGAACAGGGCTTCAGCGTCTACATGCGCGAAACGGTGGCGGCAAACACGCCCGTCTCTGTCTCCGTATCGGGCACCGCGCCTCCGCCTCCTCAGAACGGGGCACCCGCAGACAGCACAGGCGGAGCGGGTACCGACGATTCGCAGAATCCTTCGGTCAACTCGCGAGCCGATGCGGGCGGCGAGGCCCCTGCTGCCAGCGTCACCACGCTTCCGGCGCGCCTCGATAGCCTGAAGTGGATCCTAATCGCGGGTTTCGCCGCAGTCTTCGCGCTTGGCCTGCTCTATTTGTGGCGCCAGCCGCAGGCCACACCTGCAAACGGAGCATCCGATGCGCCTGCGCAATCTTCCGCGCCAGCTGGTCGTCGCCAGGGCAAAACAAGAGACGCTCCCGCCGGCGTTTCGCGTTCGCAGACCGTTGCGACGGATCTGGACCAAAAAGTTCGCGGCAGCCTCGACGAACTGAAGGATGCTCTCTTCCGCCTCGAGTTGCGCCGCGAAGCCGGGACGATCAGCGAAGAGGACTACATTCGCGAACGCGAGCGCGTGCAAAAGGTCCTGCGCGATCTCGTGAGAGGCTGAGCGAGTTCCCTTGTCCGCCACCAGCGCGACATCGGTTTCCGCGGTGCACCAAGCCCCGAGCCTCGGCATCTCCTTCGATCGAGTCGAGAAGCACTTCGGCCCTCTCGTGGCGCTTCGAAGTGTTTTGCTCGAGATTCTTCCGGGCGAGTTTGTCGCGCTGCTCGGCCCGAACGGGGCGGGCAAGACGACTCTCCTTCGCATCGCCGCGCTGCTGATGACTCCCACAAGCGGCAGCGTTCGCTTCACCGGAAACGCCTCCGGCGATGCGCCCAAGCACCTCATCGGGATGGTCGCTCACAGCACCCTCCTTTACGACGAGCTGACGGCCGCCGAAAACCTGACGCTCTTCGCGCAGCTTTACGGCCTGGATGATATCCGGGTCCGCGTCGCGAATGCGCTGGAAGCCTGCGGTCTCGCCTCCCGCGCCACGAGCCTCGTTCGCACCTTCTCCCGCGGCATGCGCCAGCGCCTTGCAATCGCACGCGCGCTGCTGCACGGCCCGCGCCTGCTGCTTCTCGACGAGCCCGCCGCCGGCCTCGATCGCCAGGGACTTGCCTGGCTCGGTGAAACTCTCGCGCGCCTCCGGAGCGCCGGCTCGACCGTCGTCATGAGCACGCACGCCCGCAACGAATCGCTCGATCTCGCGACTCGCGCCGTGTCGCTCTCCGCCGGGCGCGTGGAACACGACAGCGGCCCGGGCGGCGACCCGCGCCCGCTGCTCGCTGCGCTCCGCGCCGAGGCCTGAAATGACCGCCGCGCGCGCCGCCGCCATCTTGCTTGCCAAGGAACTCCGGCTTGAGTTCCGCACGCGCGAACTGCTAAACGCGACGATCGTCTTCGCGCTCGTCGTAATCGTGCTCTTCAGTTTCTCCTTCGATCCCACGGCCGCCGAGTCGCGCCGATACGGCCCCGGCCTGCTCTGGATCGCCTTCCTATTCGCGGGCTCGCTGATGCTACATCCTTCGTTCGCGCGCGAGCAGTCGAATCAGACGCTCGACGCACTACGCATGGCGCCTGTTTCGCCCTTCGCGATTCTGCTGGGCAAGATGCTTGCAAATTTCGCCTTCCTCTCGCTCGCCGAGGTCGTGCTCGTTCCCGTCTTCGCGGTTCTTTACAACGTTTCGATCGCGGGCGTGATCGGCCGCCTGATCGTGGTCCTGATGCTCGGCACGCTGGGCGTGGTCATCACCGGCACGGTCTTTTCGGCTATTTCGGCGCACGCGCGCATGCGGGAGCTGCTCCTACCGCTGCTACTCCTTCCGATCCTCGCGCCGCTGCTGATCGCCGCCGTCGAAGCGACTGCTTCCCTGTTTGCCGAGCAGCCCGTGCTCGACCGCACCTGGCTGGCATTCCTCGCGGGATTTGATATCGTGTTCCTGACCGCTTCGTGGCTTTTGTGCGATTTTCTGCTGGAGGAGTGAGGTTGAAAGCCCGGCTTACGATCACCGCCCTCATCGCGTTCCTGCTCTTCTTCGCGGGCTACGCCGCCCTTTTCATCGCGCCCGACGAGCGCACGATGCACGAGATTCAGCGTGTCTTTTACGTCCATCTTCCGCTATGGGCGGCGATGTACTCGGCGCTCCTGGTGGCGTTCATCTCCAACATCGGTTGGCTCGCTACCCGCAAGCCCATGTGGGACTGGCTCAGCGTTTCGGCGGTCGAGGTGGGCGTCGTGTGTTGCACGGGTGGGCTCGTCACGGGGGTCCTCTGGGGCCGTCCCGCGTGGGGCATTTGGTGGACGTGGGATGCGCGGTTGACCACCGCGTTCATCCTCTGGCTGCTCTATATCTCGTACCTTCTGCTGCGCGGCCTGCTTGAAGACCCGCAACGCCGCGCCACTCTCTCGGCCGTCTTCGGCATCTTCGCGTTTCTCGACGCGCCGCTCGTCTACGCCGCTAACCGGCTGTGGCGAACGCAACACCCGGCGCCGGTGATTTTCGGCGACGCCAATTCAGGCCTCGATCCAACGATGGGCAAGGTGTTGGTCGCCTGCATCGCGGCCATGCTGGCCGTCATGGTTCTGGTCTTGGTCGATCGGTACCGCCTCGAGCGCCTGCACCATGAGGTCGAGGAACTCCGCCTCGCGGCCGACGCCCGCGCGGCCGATTCGGACTCCGTCACAGCAAGGGGCGCACTATGAAGAACTTCCAGTTCCTCTTTGAGGCATGGATGGCCGTCTGGGCAGTCTTTCTGGTCTACGAGTTCTCCGTTGCCCGCCGTGTCGCCCAGCTGCGCGACGAAATCGACCGCCTGAAGCAGCAGCTCCGCGACGCCTGATTTGCGCCTTGGCTGCCGAAAAGGCGCAGCCGCGCTTTCCCGTGCCGCGAGCGACCCGAGGAAACTCTTTGAGGGGTCGCGTCATCGAACGCACTATGCACACCCAGCTTGCTACAAGGTGTATACTGTGGGCGGCTCGGTTCCGGAGGTCCCGATGAAAAGATCGTTCGCGGCTCAATGGACAGGCGTGCTCCTGGCGGTTTCGCTTGTGGCGTTTCCGGCGATGACGGCCGCGCAGGACCAGCAGACGCCGCCCGCTCAGCAAGATTCTTCGCAGCAACAACCGACGGCGCAGCAGCCCGCCCAACCGCAACCGGTGCCGCAGCAGCAGGATCCCAACGTCAAGGCCGGAAGCGAGGCCGACGTCAATGCGATCGGAAACCGGAACGTTGGAAAGGGTCTGGACTTCTATTCGCTCGAGAAAGAAATCGCGCTCGGGAAGCAGCTCGCGCAGGAAGTGGACAAGAGCGCGAAATTCATCGACGACCCTGTGGTGAACGAGTACGTCAACCGCGTGGCGCAGAACCTGGTGCGGAATTCGGATGCGCGCGTGCCCTTCACCATCAAGGTTATCGATTCGGACGTCGTCAACGCGTTCGCGCTGCCCGGGGGATTCTTCTACGTCAACAGCGGCTTGATCCTGCACGCGGATGAAGAGTCGGAACTCGCCGGCGTGATGGCGCACGAGATCGCGCACGTCTGTGCGCGCCACGGCACGAAGCAGGCGACCAAGGGCGAAATCATCAACCTCGCCTCGATCCCGGCGATGATTTTCATTCCGTACAGCTGGGCTGGGTATGCCATTTACCAGGGCATGAACTTCGCCATTCCGGTGACCTTCCTGAAATTCTCGCGCGATAATGAACGCGAAGCCGATTACCTTGGCCTGCAATACATGTACAAGGCCGGTTACGATCCGAATTCGTTCGTCTCCTTCTTCGAAAAAGTGGAGGCAGACGAAAAGAAGGAGCCCGGCACGATCCCCAAGGTCTTCGCGACGCACCCGCCGACGCCGGACCGCATCGAATCCATACAAAAGGAAATCGCCACGATCCTGCCGGCCCGCGACCAGTACATCGTGACGACCTCCGAATTCGACCAGGTAAAGCATCGCTTGCAGATGATCGAAGCCAACATGAAGGTGAACGACAAGAATCCGAACAAACCTTCCCTGCGCAAGCGCACGGATCAGAACAAGGGCGGAAACACGACTGCGGGCGGCGGAAACACGACTGCGGGCGGCGGAAACACGACGGCAGGCGGCGACACCACGTCAACCGGGTCGGATCAGACTTCCGACGACAGCGATCGGCCGACGCTCAAGCGGCGTCCGGACGACCAGAGCCAGCCGCAGTAGGAGGATCTACAAGCGAGAGCTTGACGCAGGATCCAAGGGCGCCCAGTGCGAAATCGGGCGCCCTTTGCTTTTGTGTGAAGCAGGATGGGGAACGGCAGCAAGCGTAATCAGTGGGCGTGGACTTCGGCGACGCCCAGGCGTTTCAGTCCCTCGGAGTAATACTTGCGGTAGAGAATGTCCCATTCCTCGCTGCCCTCGAGGATTTCCTTCTTCTGCGAGCCGATCTTGGCGCGGACTTCGGTATCGACCTGCTCCTCGAGCTTCAGCAGCGACGTGAGGATGTTCACGATCTCCTGACGGATGGTGTCGCGGTCCTCGACGAAATCCACGTCGGGACTCGAGACGAGGAAATCGATGATGCGGTGCGAGATCCGGACCGTCTTTTCGCGGGTGAGTCGCATGTCAGCGTCGGCGCCTCATCAACGCCGTCTCAACGAAGGATGAGTTTCCTTTCTCGAGCGAGCTGGCCTTTCACTTTCTTGTACATCTCTTGATACGAAGCTCCCGTGCGCCGCATTTCATCGGAATAGCGGCTCAGAATCTCGCGGACTTCCTCGTTCAACCGGTCTTCGATCGTCACCTCGTCGGCCATCACCTGGCGGACCTGCTGCGTGAGGTTTTCGACGTTCTTCGTTTCGATCATTTTGCCGGCCACGAGCCGCTTCACCACTTCCTTGGCCATGTAGCCGACGTAATCTCGAGAGAGAAGCATCCCAATGGGCTCCGCGTTGCCGCTGCAAACAACTCAGTCTAAGGTTGCCAGGAAAGAGTGTCAAGGCAAGTGGTCGAGGGGCAATACAGCCGTCGCGCGAGATCAGAGCGCGGTGGCGGCAAAGCGGGCAAAGCGCAGCGCTGTATCGGCGGACTGGTCGGTGACGACCATGACCGTTAGGAGGTCCGTTTGGAACGAGGCGACGTGTTCGTTGCCCGGGTTCGAAGTGTGGAGGACCCTGCCGTTGTCGGTTTCCCGAGCCCTGCCCGGCAAGGATTCCGCGGCCCGCTGGCGCAGGTAGACCGAGAACTCCTGCGTGCCGTCGGAGTAGACCAGGTGCAGGAACATGCGGCCGTCCAGGAAGCACAGCTTGGCGCGCTCCAGGTGATAGGCTCCCGAACTGAGCGCCACAGGCACCGACATCGGAACCCCCTGCGTCTCGGCCAGTGCCGCGACATCCGAGGGATCGACCTTCCACGGCCGCGGCGCCTTTTGGACCACCTCCAGGCGATGATCCATTGCGGCGTCGGCGTACACGCGCGCCACCCGCGGCCCGAGCAGGCCGCGATAGCCCGCGCCGACAAGCAACAGCGCCGCAGCAGCTCCAATCACGGCAATCACCCATCGGCGATGCAGCGGAGCGGGCCGCGCACTTCCTCCGGCTTCGGCGGAAATTCGCTCGCGGACCCGGCGATCGACGCTTCCAGCATCCACCGGTTCCCAGGCCACGGCTTCGCGCAGTTCGGCGTCCAAGCGAGCCTGTCGTTCGAGCTCCTGCATGCACGCCGGGCACGACTTCAGGTGAGCGTCAAAGGCCGCAGCGCGTTGTCGATCGAGCTCCGCACTCAAAAAGAGCGGCGCGAGCTCGGCAATGTCACTGCAATTCATGATGTTTCCGTTTCCGTTCAATCAGTGCTTGCCCGCGCGCGGCAGAGTTTCGGCGAAGCAGGCGCGATACGGTCGCGCAACGCCTGGCGCGCGCGGCTGAGCCGCGACATTACGGTGCCAATTGGAAGCGATAGGATTTCCGCAGCCTCCCGGCACGTGAAACCTTCCACCACCGCAAGCAGCAGCACGGTCCTATGCTCCGGTGAAAGTTCTTCGAGCGCCCGCGTTACCGCTGCGCTCTCCAGCAACAAAGAATCCGCCCGGCTCCGCAGCTCCGGCACACGGCTGGGCGACTGAAGCGGAACCAGAACCGGGGTCGAGCGGATCTTCCTTCCTCGCGCGTAGAACGCGTTGAACAGAATTCGAAAAAGCCAGGCCCGCGCGTTGGTCCCTGTCTGAAACTGACCAAAGTTGCGCCACGCGCGCAGCAGCGTCTCCTGCACGAGATCTTCTGCCGTATCGGAATCGAAGGTGAGCCGGCGTGCGACCCGGAGCAGGCTCCGCGAATGCGGCATAGCGAGCTCTTCAAATTCGTTCTGCCGCGTTGTCACGTTGGGGCCGGTCAACTCCGGGAAAGGAGGCAGGCTCGCCGGAGAACGCCCGCCTGCCTCATTGATAGCACGGCTCGCGCTCCGGCGTTAGTTGCTCGCGCCCTTCTGGAGATCCGCGAGCGCTGCCAGCACTTCCGCGCTGTGCCCCGTCGGATTGACCTTGATGAACTCCTTGACGATCCTGCCGTCCGGGTTGATCAGGAACGTGTTTCGAGCCGCGATGGTCCCCAACTGAGGAGCCTGGGGGATCGTCATCTGCGACCCGTATTTCGCGGACACTTCCTTGTTCGCGTCGGAAAGCAGCTTGAAGTTCAAGCCGTCCTTGGCGCACCACTCCTTGTGCGATTGCACCGTGTCCACGCTGACGCCGAGTACAACGGCATTGATCTTGTTGTATTTGTCGAGGTCGTTCTGAAAGCCGTGCGCCTCGATCGTGCAGCCGGGCGTCTGGTCTTTCGGATAAAAGTACAGCACGACCCACTTGCCTTTGTAGTTGTGGAGGCTCACAGCTCCTTCTTGCGACTCCAACGTAAAGTCGGGGGCCATTGTGCCTACCGCGGGCACGACCAACGGCTGGTCATCGGCTCGCAGGGCGCTGTGGCCCACGGCGAGCAACGCCAGGGCCAAAAGGGCGCATGCTGCGGTTGCAAGTACGGCAGTTCGCGAAATCTTCATTTGTGGACTCTCCTCCTCATCAAGTGCCCGCCCGCTGCGGGTCTTACACTCTACTAGAATAGCCCGCCGAGCGGAATTCATCCATCATCCATTTGCCGATTGGGGCCGTGCGCATTTCCCGGCGTCTGCGGATTCTGCTATCCTAATCGGTCCAAAGAAAGCGGCTTACGCGCGAGAAAAAAACGGCACGATTTGCCGGTACAAAGGAATCGATCGACGTGACTTCATCCTCCATGTTGCAGCGCGGCGCCAAGCGCGCCTTCAACTTCAACGCAGGTCCGGCGGCGCTGCCGCTTCCTGTGCTTGAACGGATTCGCGAAGAACTGCTCAATTATCGCGGCACCGGCATGTCCGTGATGGAAATGAGCCATCGGTCCGCCGAGTTCGAGGCGATCAACGAACAGACCGAGCAGGGCCTTCGCCGCCTGCTGGCGATCCCCAACGACTACGCCGTGCTGTTCGTACAGGGCGGCGGCAGCGGCCAATTCGCAATGGTCCCGATGAATCTTTATCTGCCTGGTAAGCCGGTGGACGTGCTGCACACGGGCTCCTGGACGGCGAAAGCTATCGAGGAACTGAAAAAACTCGCGCAGTACCGTCTGGCCGCTTCAACCGAGGCGGAAAAATTCACGTGGCTGCCGCGGAAAGATGAAATCTCGTTTTCACCGGACGCCTCCTACGTTCACATATGCACGAACAACACGATCGAGGGCACGCAGTGGAGCGCCATGCCGGAGACTGGCGCCGTGCCGCTCGTGGCGGACATGTCCTCGGACATCGCTTCGCGGCCGATCAACGTGCGCCAGTTCGGCCTAGTTTTCGCCGGTGCGCAGAAGAATCTGGGGCCTTCCGGCGCCACGATCGTTATCGTCCGGCGCGATCTGGCCGAGCGCGCGGACGCAAAAGTCGCTAAGATTCTTCAATACCGCACGCACATCCAGGAGAAATCGCTTTACCACACACCGCCGACGTTCGCGGTCTACATCGTCGGATTGATGGTCGAGTGGATCGAGTCCGAGGGCGGGCTTGCCGGAATCTCCAAGCGCAACGACGCGAAAGCAGCAAAGCTCTACGACGCGATTGACGCGAGCGGGAGCTACTATCGCTGCCCCGTCGAGAAAGACTCGCGGTCGAAGATGAACGTCGTGTTCCGTGTGGCTGGCGGCAACGAAGCGGTCGAAAAGAAATTCGCGAAGGAAGCGGAGGTGGCGCGCCTCGTCGGCGTCAAAGGGCACCGCTCCGTCGGCGGAATGCGCGTTTCGCTCTACAACGCCGTCACGGTAGAGGCAGTTGACGCGCTCTTGAGCTTCATGGCCGAATTCCAGCGCAAGAGCGGCTAACGCGATGCATTCCATCCTGCCGTCCTGAGAACAAAAGCCCACAGAATGTGGCAGCGGCGCAACAGGCTCGCCTTGACTTGCCCGAGAGGCGCGGCTATTGTGGGGTTTCCATGAGTTTTGCCGCCGCAACAGCCCGAATTCCGCCAAGCGCTCGAACAGTGCCTGACGCAGGAGTCGTGCAGCGCATTCAGCCGCCAAAGGGTGAAGCGCAACCCCCTCTGGATGAATACTTTAAATCCCTTTTTGCAGCCTTCGGGCCGCAGCACTGGTGGCCCGGAAAAACGCAGTTCGAGATCATTGTCGGTGCGATCCTGACCCAGAATACGGCCTGGACCAACGTCGAGCGCGCCATAGCCAATCTGCGGGATGCTGGCCTTCTCTCCCCTACCGCGATCGAGGAAGTGCCCCGGCGTCGGCTCGAAAGCTTGATTCGACCTTCCGGCTACTTCCGGCAGAAGGCGCGAAAGCTAAAAGCCTTCTGCAAGTTCCTGCGCACCGAATACCACGGTTCGCTCAAGCGAATGTTCGAAACCCCGACGATGGTGCTGCGCGAAAAGCTGCTGGGCGTTTTCGGTATCGGGCCGGAAACGGCGGATTCGATCCTGCTCTACGCGGGCGATCACGCCGTATTCGTCGTGGACGCGTACACGAAGCGGCTGCTTTCTCGCCACGGCTGGGCTCACGAGAAAGCGAAATATGACGACATCCGCTGGATGTTCGAGCGCCAGTTCCCGGGAAATGCGCGGCGATTCAACGAATTCCACGCTTTGATCGTTAGCACAGGGAAGAACTATTGCCGAAGGCAGGAACAGCTATGTGGCCAGTGCCCGCTGGGACGCTACCTCGAGGAGGGCCGGTAACGTGAAGCTCCCGCAAAAGCGCCGTTTCTGGATGACGGTAGGCGGCGTCGTGGTGTTGCTGCTGGCGGCGGCGGTTTTCACGCTCGGCTCGCTGACACTTCCGCTGCACCTCGAGCAGGGCAACGCATTCGTTCTGCTGTTTGCCTTGAATACCTTTCTCGGTGCGGCGCTGCTCGTCTTCAGCCTGATCCTGGGGCGAAGCCTTGTGCGGCTGTGGGTGGAGCGGCGCACCGGGCAGATGGGCTCGCGGTTCAAAGCAAAGATGGTGATGGGCGCGATGGGTGTCTCGCTTCTGCCCGTCGTTTTCCTGTTTTTCTTCAGCTACGCGCTCGTAAGCCGGACGCTCAATTCCTGGTTTCCGCGGCCGCTCGAAACCGCGAATGAAGAGAGCCAGGATCTTCTGGCGCACTTCGGGCAAGCGGAATGGAACCGGCTGAACGGGCTCGCCGCGCTCGCAGCGTCACACGGTTCGCCTAACGAGAACTTGCTGGCGACGAGCCATGCCGTGGACGCTTCATGGATTTTCGCGCGAGATGGCAACGTAGCAGCGAGCATGGACTTTACGAAGCCGCTGAATCCCTCCTCAAGCAGCACTGCGAAGGGCGATCGAACTTCCGAGCTGTTCTCGCCGGAATTCGTTCAGACGCTGCGCGGCGGCGGACGGGTCTGGAGGGTCGACGGGCGGCTCTACATCGCGGGCAGCGCTCCGCTGACAAGCGGCACGCTCTATGCGGCGCGCCGCCTGCCGGATGATTTTCTCGACCGGTACGCCGAAATTCAGGCCCAGACCGATACCTACCGCCAACAGAAACAAAATCTGCGGCAATACAAGCGCGAGATTCTTCTGGTTCTGATGCTCGTCACGCTGCTGCTGCTGTTCACGACCACATGGGTCGCGCTCTTCCTTTCTAAACTGGTCACTGTGCCGATCCAGGCCCTTGCGGAGGCGACTCGCGAAGTCTCGCGCGGAAATTTCGATCAACGCATTGAGGTCCAGGCGCTCGACGAGCTCGGGACGCTCGTCCGCTCCTTCAATCGCATGACGGAGCAGCTCGGCGAAGGACGGCGCCAGATCAACGAGTTCACGCAGAGCCTTGAGCATGCCATCGAGGAGCGCGAGCGGCGGCGGGAGCTCATGGAAGCGATTCTCGAGAACATTCCCACCGGCGTCGTCTCGCTCGACACCTCCGGCGAAATCGCGCGGGTGAACAGCGCCGCCGTGACGATCCTCGGGGAACACGCGCGCGAATCCCACACGCTCGCGGAGCTGCTCGGCGAAGAAGCGGCGCGGGCCGTGCTCCACCTGATGCGGCGCTCGCTGCGGATGGGGGCGGCTTCACGCGAAATCGAGATCGCGACGGGCGGGCGGCTGGTGCGCACGGCAGTGACGGTGAGCTCTCTCGGGCCGCGCAAGTCGAATCCGGGATTCGTCGTCGTGATCGACGACTTGACCGACCTGCTGCGTGCGCAAAAGGCCGCGGCCTGGCAGGAGGTCGCGCAGCGGATCGCACACGAGATCAAGAACCCGCTGACGCCGATCCAGCTTTCCGCGCAAAGGCTGCTGCGCTATCTGGATCGCGCGCCCGCGGCAAAGTTGGGCGCGCCCCGCACCGAGTTCGAGAAGCTTGCGGCCGAATGCGCTGGGCTGATTGAGCGCGAGGTGCAAACGCTCGAATCACTGGTGGACGAATTCTCGCAGTTCGCGCGCTTTCCTGCCGCGCGCCTTGCTCCGGCGGATTTGAATTCGATTGTCGCCAGCGCGCTCGAACTCTTTCACGGGCGGCTCGACGGAGTCAGCCTGCGTACCGAGATGGCTCCGTCGTTGCCGCCGGTGAAGGTCGATCCCGAGTTGATGCGCCAGGTGATCGCGAACATCATCGACAACGCAGCCGAGGCGATGGAGAGCTCTCCTGTGCGCCAGCTCCGCGTGGCCACGCGCGTTAAAAGCGACGGCGACGCCGTGGAGGTCGAGATTTCCGACAGCGGCCGTGGCATTTCGCCTGCTGACAAAGACAGCCTCTTTCTGCCCCACTTCTCGACCAAGGACCGCGGCACCGGCCTGGGGCTGGCGATTGCGAGCCGCATCATCGCCGAGCATAACGGCAGCATCCGGGTCGAGGACAATTTCCCCACGGGCGCGCGCTTCGTGATCCGTTTCCCGGCCGTCGAAGTCACAGCGATGCCCGCTCAGGCTGGGACCTCGGCCTCGTAGACTCCATGCCCGCATCCATCCTCATTGTCGACGACGAAAGCGGCATCCGCGAATCTCTGGGCGCGCTGCTGCGCGATGAAGGCTACGACACCGAGGCGGTGGCGTCGGGTGAGGAATGCCTCGAGCGGTTCAAGCGGCGCAGCTTTGACCTCGTCCTGCTCGACGTGTGGCTCGCGGGGATCGACGGCCTCGAAACACTCGAGCGCATGCAGTCGCGCGAGGGCGCACCGATGGTCGTGATGATCTCCGGGCACGGCAGTATCGAGACCGCCGTGCGCGCGACAAAGCTCGGAGCGTTCGATTTCGTCGAAAAGCCGCTTTCCATCGAGAAAGTCGTGCTGGTCGTGCGCAACGCGCTCGAATACCTGCGCCTCGAAGAAGAAAATCGCCGCTTGCGCGCCGAGCTCGAGGAGCGTTACCAGATTCTGGGCGGAAGCGTGCCGATGAAGGCTCTGCGGCAGCAGATCGCGCTCACTGCGCCCACAAACGGCCGCGTGCTCATCTACGGCGAGAGCGGGACGGGCAAGGAGCTCGTGGCGCGCGCGCTCCACGCGAATAGCCCGCGCAGCGGGATGCCGTTCGTCGAAGTGAACTGCGCCGCGATCCCCGAGGAGCTGATCGAATCGGAGATGTTCGGCCACCGCAAGGGCAGCTTCACCGGCGCGAGCGAGGACAAAGTCGGAAAGTTTCAGAAGGCCGATGGCGGAACGCTGTTCCTCGATGAAGTCGGCGACATGAGTCTCAAGACACAGTCGAAAGTGCTGCGCGTGCTCGAAGAGCAGCGGGTCGAACCACTGGGATCGAACCGGCCGGTGAAGGTGGATGTCCGCGTGATCGCCGCCACGAACAAGAAGCTCGACCAAGAGATTGGCCGGAACGCGTTTCGCGAGGACCTCTTCTACCGCCTGAACGTGATTCCGTTCTACGTCCCGGCGCTGCGCGAGCGGACGGAAGACACTCCGGTGCTTGCGGCGCACTTCCTGAAAGAGTTCTGCGAGGCGTACGGGAAAAAGCCGAAGGAGTTCACGGCCGCCGCAATGGAGGTGCTCCTCGCGTATCCATGGCCGGGCAACGTGCGCGAACTGAGGAATCTGGTCGAGCGGCTCGTGATCATGTGTCCTTCGCTGCGGATCGAGCCGCACCACTTGCCGCCGGAGATTTTTCGCGGCACCTCGAAAAGCCCGCAGAAGCCCTACGAGAGCTTGCAGGAGGCGCGGTCGGCGTACGAGCGCGAATTCGTCCTGCGAAAGCTCGAAGAAAACCGTTGGAACATGACGAAGACCGCCACGGCTCTGGGTCTCGAGCGGAGCCATCTGTATCGCAAGATGCGCTCGCTCGGCATCGCGCCATCGAAGGCGTCATAGCGGATTACTCTCCGACGAGCTGTTCGAGTTGCCGGTGCCAATCCAGCTGCCGGACGATTGCGGCGTTCTGGCGCCAGTTCGGCTGGACCTTGACGAAAAGTTCGAGAAAAATGTGCGCGCCGAGAATCGACTCGAGTTCCTTGCGCGCGTGCGTGCCGATTTTCTTGATCGTTTCGCCGCCCTTGCCGATCAGAATTCCCTTCTGCCCTTCCCGCTCGACGTAAATCGTCGCACGGATTTTGATCAGTTCGCTCGACTCCTCGAAGGTGTCCACCAGTACGGCAATGGCGTGCGGTACTTCCTCGCGCGTCGCCAGAATCGCCTTTTCGCGGACAAGCTCCGCGGCAAGGAATCGCTCGGGCTGGTCGGTAAACTGGTCCTGCGGAAAGTGGGGCGGAGCTTCGGGCAAGAGCGCAAGCCAGCCCTTCACGACATCGAAGCAGCCTTCGCCGGTGAGCGCCGAAATGGGGAAAATCTCCGCGAAGTCAAACGCGTGTTGGTAGCGGTCGATCAACGGCAGAAGTAGCGGCTTGCTGACACGGTCGACCTTGTTCAACAGCAGGAACACCGGACCGTGAAAGCGGCTCACCCATTCGAGCGCGAAACGGTCGCCGCGGCCGAACTCTGCCGACGCGTCCACAATCAGCGAAAGGATGTCGATGCCCTTGAGCGCGTCGCTGAGCTCGTCCATCATCTGGCGGTTCAGGACGTTCTCGGGTTTGTGGATTCCGGGCGTGTCAATCAACACGATTTGCGCGTCATCGCGGTTCAGAATGCCCTGGATGCGATTACGCGTGGTTTGCGGCCGGGGCGAAACGATGGCGACTTTGCGGCCGACCAGAGTATTGGCGAGCGTGGATTTCCCGGCGTTCGGGCGGCCTATGATTGCAACGAATCCGGACTTGAACCCCATGCACCTGGATTGTACGTCATGCGGCGCTGCAGAGGCCTGTTTCCCCGGTCGAGCTATAAGGCGGGATCGGGCACGATCTTCGCGCGCAGCTCGCGCGTACGCGGGCCATCGAATTCTGCGAAGAAAATCGATTGCCACCGTCCGAGCGATAAACGGCCGCCTTCGATCAAGATCGTTTCGGACGAACCGACGAGCGCGGCCTTGATGTGCGAATCGGCGTTGCCCTCGGCGTGTGTGTAGCCGGCAGCGTGCGGGATCAACCGGTCGAGCGCGGCCTCAATATCGCGGGCGACCGCCGGGTCGTCGCCCTCGTTGATTAGCACGCCGGCCGTCGTGTGGGGCACGTACAGGTGGCACAGACCTTCGGTACAAGCTGAATCGCGCACAATTGCTTCAATTTCAGCAGTGACATCCTTGAGCTCGGTGCGGCGCGAGGTTCTCACCTGGATTGTGCGCACCAGGCCCCGCCCCTCCAGTTTCGATTTCTGAGCCATGAGAAACAAGATGCCAGCGGCAGAAGTAAAGATCAATACGAAATTCCCCCTCTCCTGTCACGGAATCTGCTGCGCATTCGCTACAATTGCTGGCGGCCCCAGCCCGCAGCGGAGAACACCATGAGCCACGCCTGGCACGATGTGAGTCCCGGCGAAAATGTCCCGAAGGAATTTAATGCGGTGATCGAGATTCCGCTCGGCTCGAGCGTCGAGTACGAGCTCGGCAAGCCAACCGCCTTAGTTCGCATGGACCGCTGCTCTATTCGGCCGTCTACTACCCTGCGAATTACGGCTTCATTCAGCAGACGCGCTCGGAAGACGGTGACCCACTGGACGTGCTCGTATTGAGCCAGGGATCCGTGGCACCGCTGACGATCCTCGCCGCGCGGGCCATCGGCGTGATGACGATGATCGATTCCGGTGGTGAGGATTACAAAATCATCGCCGTCGCGACTGCAGACCCCGAGTACAACACCTATCATGAGGCCGACGAACTACCCTCCCACAAGCTCACCATGGTTCGCAGGTTTTTCCAGGATTATAAGAAACTAGAGAGGAAAACCGCCGAAGTGGAAGAAATCTTACACGCCAAGAAAGTGTATCCGATCATCCGCGCGGCTCGGCGCGGAAGGTAGAGGCTACAGCAGCCGAATCTGGACGAGGCCCGGAGCCGGCAGAGTTGTTCTGCCTCGCGCGAGCATTCCGGCGGAGGGAATCCCGGTGCGCACGAACGACTTCTCGCAATCGGCCGACGAAGGCCCGCGCATGTTGCCCTCCATGTACGCAAGTCCCGGGCAGCGCGTGCAGCCTCCGAGGTGCGTGCACGAAGAGCAGGTGGTGAGATCCTTGCCGCGAATCGAGCGCACTTCGACGAGTTGGGGCGAGTTTTGCCAGATATCGAGAAACTTCTGCCGCCGCACGTTGCCGCACGGCAGCGGGAACTGCACGCATGGGTAGAGATCGCCGTAGGGCGAAACGTAACAGGCAGTATGCCCCGCGCTGCACGGCAGCCCTTCGCGCACGTCGTCGTCCACGGGCGCGGGCGGGGCGCAAAATCTCTCGACGTCGCCAACCAGGTTGGGATTGCGGAAGACGTCCCCAAGTTCGCTCGCGGGCAAGCGGTGCCGTAGCACGGAGGTGTTGCCGTCTATCATCGGCGTGATCGTGGGGTCGAGCGTGTAGTGCGCCTCAACCCCCGCGGCAAGCGCCTGGACCCCGTCGCTATCGCGGGAGTTGCTTCGCATCAGGACGTTCGCGAGGGTCACTTTCAGCCCCGCCGCGCGCAGAAAGCCGATTCCGGCGAGCGTACGCTTCAGCGAACCGGGCAGCTTGGTGACGCCGTCGTGCACTTCGGACCTATGCGAATAAACGCTGATCTGCACCTGCTCAACGCCCAAGGCTCGCAGCTGGCGGGCTTCCTTTTCGCGGATCAGCACCGCGTTCGTCTTCAGCTTGACGTTGAATCGCAGTGACCGCGCGTACTCGATGATCTCGAAGCAGTCTCGCCGCATCAGGGGCTCGCCGCCGCTGAGCGTGAGGAAAAAGACGCCGGCGTCCGCGAGTTCGGCGAGAAGCCCGCGAATCTCGGCCGTCGTCATCTCGCCGTGGTCGTCGTGATCGAGGTAGCAGTGCTCGCAGCGCTCGTTGCAGCGATAGGTGAGGTCGAGATGCACGCTCAGCGGAACACCCAGGCGCAGAGCTTTCCGGTTGAGCTCTTGCATCAGACTCATGTCTTGCTCGCAGTGCTCGGAACTTTTGAGCCGACCGTAAAGCCGGCGACATCGCATTCGTCGTCCCTAATCGGCTGGTTTGAGACGCGCAAGATCCCGTGGCGCGCCAGATCATCGACGAACACCTCGGCGTCCCGGTAGGCCGCCTCCGGCGTGACATCGAACTCGGTGCAGATGCGCCGCTGCACGATCTCCGAAAGCGGCGTGCGGCCATCGGCCGCCTGCCAGATGATCGTAGCCACTTCGCTGAGGCTGAACAGCGTCGAATCCAGCGCGGACATAATGACGATTTCCCCGTCGAGGACGCGTGAAGCAACCGCACCGCTTCGCGCAATGTACTTTTCGTTCATCCGATCAGTCTCCAGACACTTTCGTCCGGCGTGAAGATCAGCCGGGCTACGGCGATGCGCGAAACGAACTCGAAAACCGAGTCGAACACGCGCCCCACCAGTTGCTCGTCGTGACTAAAGAACAAAATGTTCCGCAGAAGGGCCCGTGCGGCCGACAGATCGTCGATCGGCTCGATCCGGTTGATCGGTCCCTTTTCGAGAAAGTAGAGCGCGCCGAACGGCGCGGACAGGTTTTCGCCCACGCGCGCCAGCTCCCCGGCGAACGGAGTGCCGTACGCGCGGTAGCCGCAGGGGCGCCGCCGGACGTAGGAGATCTCATCCGTCAGAACCGCCACATTCGGCGGAGCGAGACGCGAGATCGTAGTCTTGCCCGCGCCCGACACTCCGCTGAAGAGGAACGCCTGCCCGGAACGCACGGCGCTCGCCGCGTGCAACAGAAAACCGCCCTCTTCGGCCAGCACCAGCGAATGGACGATACGGAGCACCGTATCGATCGAATACGGACTTGGAGCCTGGCGAACCCAGCCCCGGCGCGATCGCGAGTCCCATTCCGCGTGAAAATCCCCGCGGTCGAAGAACCAGAGCGGGCCGTGCTTCGAAACTCGCGGGTCTTCATCCGAGGGCTCGGCCGGAGGCTCGAGTTCGATCTCGAATTGATACGCAGATGTGGCCGAGGGATTCACAAAGCCCGTGTAGCGCTTTTCGATCATTCTGCAAAAATCGGCGTCGCCGGACCGAAGGAGGATTGGAATCCCCCCGATTTCGACCGTGACTCCTCGCGTGGCTTCCGGTGCGCACGCGCCGATCGTCGATGCTAAGAGGCCGGCGCTCATCACATGCACTCCGCGAGCCTTCCGGGAAACTTCGTCTGCGTCTTGCCGGGCGGCGTTGTGATTCGACTGCGCAGCGAATGCCCCAAAAGCAGACCGGCCGCGACTCCGTCGGAGTGCCGCACCGCCCACCGGAGCAGCTTTTTGCCGGTCAGGTCGTTTTCGTTTTTAAGCTCGATCCGCTTCTCCCCGCGGACGAGCGCCGTCACCCGTCCGAGCACTTCCTCGTCCAAAAACGGCGGATCGTTTTCGGGCAAAGCGTCTCCGCGCGTGATCACGCGCGGCGGACCGCCCAGGGCCGTGAGGCGCACGACGCGGTGAGCGAAGAAGCGCCCTCCCCGGGAAGCCAGCACGATGTGGCCGGGGCGCAACCGCCCAAGCGGGTCGCGCTCCACCAGCAGGATGTCGCCCGGAAAGATCGCCGGAACCATGCTCGATCCGCGGGCCAAAATCCTTAGCTTGCCGTACGACTTCAGCACTTCTTCCGCCAGGGCTATGTCAACAGCTACGCGGTCTTGCATCGTCTTTTCCGTCCTCCTATTCACGGTCACGAATTCTTCCTGTTGAACCGGCACTGAAATTGTGTGGGTGAGAGTTTTCCGCAGGCAAGAGCCATCGTTTCGAAGACGCGCTCGTGCTGGAACGCAGGCCGCTCGTAGACCTTCCGGGCTTTGCCGGTCCGGGCCGGCGCCTCTTCGATTTCCGCCCCGCGGTTTTGGGACTTCTGGCTCATTCAAGCGCTGCTTGCGTAAGTTTGACGGCGCAACCGCCGGTGCCCCCATTGCCGCACGCCGCCGTTGTGCTCAGCGCACCGAAATAGACGCTCGACGCCTGTGCGCTGGAGCTGTTGTTGTCCACGACCATCCCGCTTGTGCCGCTGCCTTCCTGCACGCCGGGAACCGGCGTTTCGGACGTGGGAAATGAATTGATGTTGAAGAGCCCTAGATTCGGACTCCGGTTCGCGAGCACGGTGATGAACAGCCAGTCGTTCGAAGTCGTTGAGTTATAGAACTCGGTCAGCGGGGCATATTCGAGCTGACTTCCCGGCGTGTCGTTCAAGACCAGCGTCTGCGGACCCGCCGGCGTGACGCCGGAGCAATTCGCCAGGACGTCTGACGAACTGAAGCAGTACCCATAGAGCTCAATTTCATTCCCGGCGGCGTTGTAAGCAGCGACGTAGATGTAGGCGCCGCTCGTCGACGGGCTCGTGTAGTACGGATTGTTGAACGCAGGCGCATGCAGGTTGAATACTCCGGCGGCGCCCACAGTCACTGTTGTGGACGAACTCAGGCTCGTGGTGGCTTGTACCAACACGGCGTTGGTCCCGTTCGATCCGCTCACGGCGAAGACAAATCCGTTCACGCCATCCACGATCGGGGAATCCACAATGCCGCCCAGTGTCGAGCCGTTCCCCACGGTTAGCGGAGAACTCGCCAGAGCCACACCGGAGGACTTGAATCCGTAGAGTTTCCCGTTGGAGCATCCCACGAACACGTTCAACGTCACGAAGTCGAGCACGGCGCCCGTGAGTTTCCCCGAGCACACCGTGACGGCTCCGCCCGATCCCCAGGTGGTATCCAGGCTCGGAGCCGGCTGTGTCGATCCCGAACAGTTCGAATTGACGCTCGTACAAAAGACGTCCTTGATCCGGTACAGCACGCCGGCGTCGTTGCCCACGTATGCTTCGTCGCGGACGTAATCGACGAAGGGTGAAGAGAGCGTGTCCGTCCCCGTGGTCGACGAGCCGAGGACGAGATCCGTTGCGGTGCCGCTGCCGGCTGCGGGATTCGTCGAAGAAAACGTGCTGATCGTTTTCGGCGTGAGAACGCTTTGCAAGTTGCCGGTGTTCTGGCCGTCGTCGTCCTTAAAGGCGAGAACGTGGAAATGCGCGGCGCTGGCCGCGGAGACCGTGCCGATGCTGATCTCAAGACCCGTCCCGGTTCCGCTCGTGGCCGTGGTGGCGACTCCGGCCTTGACAGTGTATCCCGTACCCGTATACGTGATCGTGAAAGCCGTAACCGCACCCGCGGTGACCGCGGTGACTTGGAAGGTGGCGAGTGAGCTGGTGCCGCCGGCAATCGTACCGGTGTTCCCGACGGCATATCCGGTGCCGGCATGTCCCGAAGTGACGGTCGCGGCGACGATCTGGCCACCGCTCGAAGACTCGACGAACGCGACTTTGGTCCCCGACGCAGATGGCGTGAGCGGATCAAATGAAATCGCAGGCGACGTTGTCACGGCGCCGCCGCCGGTGATCCCCTGAACGTTGTAAGACCATAAAACCTCGGCGGCAACGCCCGTATCGCTTCCGCTGGCCGTTCGGTTGCAGATTCCGGTCGCACCCGCCGTGCCGCTATAGAGATAATTGAAGGCGACAATGTTGGGCTGTCCGCTGCCGCCCGGTGCATTGATTGGAAAAACGACGTAGTCATTCACGCAGCTGGGCGCCGCCGTCACGTCGAATCCAAACTTTGCCGGATACATAGCAGCGGCCGTCCCCGCCGCACCGAGATTGATGGCCCAGTCGCGGTTTACGGTCTGCGACTCCAGGACAGGCCTGCGCCATGTCACGAACGGAGGACCGCTGCGCCCACCCAGCGGCGCGCTTCCGCCGATCACCCCTCCTCCCCCAACAGGCACTGGCAATCCCGACCACAGGAAGCGCGCACGCGGATCTCGCGCGGCCGCCTGCATGGCCGCCATCGGACCCACTCGCGGATAGACGACGTGACGCGTGCTCCAATCGGCGAACATCGGAACGGGCTGCCGCACGGTTTCGGCCCACTGACCGGCCAGCGGGACACAGAACGCACCCACAAGGGACGCCATGACGAGAAGCAGTGATTTTCGCGAGAGGAAGGTTTTTCGCATCGCTACTTACTTCCCATCGGAATGCGGCCAACGCGCGCGCGCGCGCAGCAACACCCGGCTTCCACTTTCAGGGAGACTTGTGCGGGAGCCAGCGAACGGAAGCCGCGGCCGAGCCCTGCCCGGCGAGATGTTGTCCAGGTTTTTTCGTTCATCCCAAGCCCCGGCTGCCCTAAGCCGTGGTGTGCCGGCCGCCTACGCCAGCTCGATCAATCCCTCTTCGGCGAGCTCCGCGAGGAATTCCTTCGTGTCCGCGGCTGCCTGCTCCGCCGATATCTCGTACTCAGACTGAAGATGCGCGGCCACTTCGCTTGCGCTTCTCCCCGACTCGATCAGGGCCCAGATCGTGGTCCCCGACTCGTTAAACGTGTACACGGAGCCCCCCGGCTCCGCGCTCCCACGGATCGGCACGACCATTGCCTCGTGTGCCACGATCCGCGATACAACGTTCCGGCTTTTTTGAAGGGCCTGGCCCTCTCGAACCCGAGTCAAAACCGGCATCTTCCCCCTCTGCTCGCTTTACAAAGCAGACTCGATAAAATCCAAAAGCCTGCCAGTGATAGAAAGCAGGACTACTTGTATCTAAGCTATTGTTGGGTTTGAATTGACACAATGCCCAATTGGCGCGGAGGTGCTAAAAATGGCACTCCCCGTTGACGAAATGGCACTATGTCATTCTATGAACGAGGCGGAAGAGCTTCTCTCTATAAGCAGAGATGTATCTTGTAAATAGCTCACTTTGTATACCGAGCAGAATCAAGGAAACTAGCGATGGGCGCCGCCCGAGAGTTCGCGGACGATATCGCCCACAAACCCCTTTGCGTCTCCGAAAAGCATCAACGTTTTATCGAGATAATAGAGGGGATTGTCGATTCCGGCGAAACCCGGGTTCATGCTGCGCTTGATCACCATGACCGTGCGGGCCTTGTCGACGTCGAGGATCGGCATGCCGTAAATCGGGCTGCTGGTGTCGGTACGCGCAGCCGGATTCGTGACGTCGTTTGCACCGATAATCAGCGCCACATCGGTCTGCGGCAAGTCCGAGTTGATGTTGTCCATCTCCAGCAGCCGGTCGTACGGGATATCCGCCTCGGCCAGCAGCACGTTCATATGCCCCGGCATGCGCCCGGCAACAGGGTGGATGCCGAAGGAGACCTCCACGCCCTTCTTGGTCAGCACGTCATAGAGCTCGCGGACCTTGTGCTGCGCCTGAGCCACCGCCATGCCGTACCCCGGGACAATCACCACCTTGCTCGCCGCCGCCAGAATCCCGGCTGCCTCCTCCGGCGAAGCGCTCCGCACGGTCCTAGCCTCGACCGCGCCCGCGGCGGCGGTCTGCACCTGTCCGAACGCCCCGAACAGCACGTTCGTGAACGACCGGTTCATCGCCTTGGACATGATCACCGAGAGGATGAAACCCGAGGAGCCGTCGAGCGCGCCCGCCACGATCAGCAGCTTGCTGTTGAGCACGAATCCCATAGCCGCGGCCGAAAGCCCCGCGTAGGAATTGAGCAGGGAAATCACGGTCGGCATATCCGCACCGCCGATGGGAATAATTAGCATCACGCCGAACAACAACGAAATCCCCACCATGGCCGGAAACAGATTCCGGTGCCCCGGGTTCAGCACCAACGCGACGGCGATCGCCACCGCCACCGCCAGCATCCCGAGGTTCACGACGTTCTGCCCTTTGTACGTGATGGGCCGCTGCGGGAGGACTTCCTGGAGTTTCCCCGCCGCCATCAAGCTGCCCGTAAACGTCAGCCCTCCGAGGATCACCTCCATCGAAAGGACCGACATCATGAACTTCGGCACGTTGGGCGAGCGCAGATAGAATTCCGCGGTCCCGACGAGCGTCACGCAACACGCGCCGAATGCGTGGCTCAGCGCCGTCCGCTGCGGCACTGCCGTCATCTGGACCATGCCGAGCGGCACGCCGATGATTGCGCCGAGCACAAGGGCAATTGCGATCCATTGATAGTCGATGATGCCGCGCTCGAGCAGCGTGCCGACAATGGCGAGTCCCATTCCGAGCTCGCCGGCCCATACTCCGCGGCGAGCCGTCGTAGGCGCGCTAAGCCACATCAGCGACAGAATAAAGAGCGCTGTCGCAATGAGATAGACAATATCGATCCAGTGGAATCCGGGCATGGTCATGGTCGCTATTTCTGCGGACGGCTCGATTTGAACATCTTCAGCATGCGGTCGGTGATCAGGAATCCGCTGACGACGTTGCTGAACGCTGCCACGACCGCGATCGTGCCGAGAATCGTCGCGAACTTGGTCTCGTGCGCGCCAACGAGCGCAATCGCGCCAACTACGGCAATCGCGTCGAGCGCGTTGGTCAAGGACATCAGCGGCGTATGCAGCAGAGGCGACACTCGCTTGATGACCTGAAATCCAAGGAAGCCCGCCAGCATGAATACGTATAGTCCACTAATCAGCGCATCGCTCGACATATCGCTTCCCCCTCTACGCGCCGCCTTGCGCTGCCAAGGCCGGCAATGAATAGAATTCGCGCACCCTCGCGTTCACCAATTCCCCGCCCCGCGTCAATAGAGTCTCGCGGGTGATCTCGTCGTCCATTTTGATGGTGAGCTTTCCATCTTTGACGAGATGCAACAGAAAAGCCATGATGTTCCGTGCGTAGAGCGAGCTGGCGTGGTACGGCACCGTGCTGGCCAGATTGATCCGGCCGATGATTGTCACGCCGCCATCGATGATCGTCTCGCCGGACCGAGTCAATTCGCAGTTCCCGCCACGCTCCGCGGCCAAATCCACAATCACGGAACCGGGCGCCATTCCGCGCACCATTTCGGCGGTCACCAGCACGGGTGCTTTCTTCCCCGGCACCACGGCCGTCGTAATCACGACGTCGTTGTCGGCGATGACCCTCCCCAGCAGTTCCCGCTGCTTCGCGTAGAACGCGTCGTCTTGCGCCCGCGCGTACCCCCGCGCGTCCTGTGCGTCCTTGGCCTCAATCGCCAGCTCGACGAACCGCGCGCCGAGGCTCTGCACCTGTTCCTTCACGACCGGCCGCAAATCGTAAGCGGAAACCACTGCACCCAACCGCCGCGCCGTGGCGATGGCCTGCAGCCCGGCGACGCCTACGCCGATGATGAGCACGCGCGAGGGAGTAATCGTGCCTGCGGCCGTCGTCAGCATCGGAAAGAATCGCGGGAGCGTGTCGGCAGCGATCAGCACTGCCTTGTAACCGCAGGCGGTCGCCATCGACGAAAGCGCGTCCATGCTCTGCGCGCGCGTCGTCCGCGGCATCATTTCCACCGAAAATGACGTCACGCCGGCGCCAGCAATTTCCTGGACGATCTCACGCGAACCCAGCGGCCTCAGGAATCCGATCAGCGCCTGATCGCGCCGCATCAGCGGCAGGTCGGCCTTGCCCGTCCGGTCGTTCGAGCCGTAGCACAGCACCTGCGTGATGATATCGGCTGTCTGAAACACTGCCGCGCGGTCTGGAAGAATCTTGGCGCCCTTCTCCGTGAACGCGGCGTCCGGATAGCCGGCTTCGCTTCCCGCGCCTGTCTCGATGACGACTTCGAGCCCCACCTTGGCAAGGTTGGGGATCACCATCGGCACGAGCGCCACTCGCCGCTCGCCCGGAAAACTTTCTTTGGGAACGCCGACAATCACGAAGCCCTCTCCCTCATCGCCTGTGGCGCGCGTGTGTCTCGGCGCGCCCATGCTCAAAGCGGTCTATTCTATACATCTCAGCCCACAAGTCCACCTCCAACTCTTGCCGCGGCCAGCGCGTGCTGGTGCGGTAGGTGTTACGGCCCAGGCGAAGACGTAGCGAAAAGCGCACACCTTTTCATTTCTTCGCATGGCGCGCCCAAGGCCCGCTGCGTATAATCGCCGGACACGTCTGGAGCCGTACGCACAAGAGGGGGTGGCTTATGCCTACATCCACATGGAAGGGTTTCCTGGCCTTTGGCCTGATCTCGATTCCGGTGCGCCTGTCGCCCGCCGCGCGCACCGAGCGCGTCAGCTTCAATCAGCTTCACAAGGTTTGCCACACGCGCCTGAAGCAGCCGCTCTTCTGCCCGACCTGCAACCGCATGGTCGAACGCAACGAGGTCGAAAAGGGCTACGAATACGAGAAAGATCAGTATCTCCTTTTCACCGAGGAAGAACTCGAAAGCGTCGAGCCCGAGTCCGCCCGCACGATGGAGATCCTCGAATTCGTGAAGCTCGCGGAAATCGATCCGATCTATTTCGACTCCTCGTACTATCTCGCGCCCGAAGACGAAGGCCGCAAAGCCTATCAGCTCTTGTTCGAGGCCATGCGGAAATCGGGCTATGCGGCCGTCGCGAAGGTCAGCATGCACAATCGCGAATACACCGTGATCGTCCGCCCGCAGAAAACCGGCCTCACTCTGCACACGATGTTCTATTCAAATGAAATCCGGCCTGCCGAAACCGGCCCCACGGAAAAGATCGAAGTGAAGGAACAGGAGCGCGCGCTCGCCGAACAGCTGATCAAGAGCCTCGCGGCCCCGTTCCAGCCGGAGAAGTACCACGACACGTATCAGGAAGCGTTGCAGGAGTTGATCGCGGCGAAGGCTAAGGGCATGGAAGTGACCACCGCGCCTCACGCCGCGCGCGCGCCCGTGATCGACCTGATGCAGGCGCTGAAGAACAGCCTCGCTGCCAAGCCCGGCCCGCAAGCCGAGAAGAAAACCCTCGTCCGCGCCATCCCCAAGACGGCATCCGAATCCAAGAGGACCAAAAGCAAAGCAAGCTGACGATCCGACTAGGATCGTCGCCCTGCTTGCACTGGGGTCGCCGGGGGGGATCCAGGTCCTTCCGTCCAAGGGGCACGCCGGGCCGTGCCCCCTCGCCTTGGCCGAGGAAAGCTGGCGATACGTCTATCTCAGAAAAGCAGTTTCAGCGCAAACTGGATCTCGCGCTGGCTGTTTGGAATCGTCACACCAATGAAGCCCGCGGTCGGACCGGCAACCCCTCCGCCTGTCGCGCTCGAACCGGTGAAAAGCTCCCCGTTTGGACCAAAGAAATCCGTGCGGTTCGCAATATTGAAGAACTCGGCGCGGAATTGCGTCTGGAGCCGCTCCGTGATTTTGGTGTTCTTCAACAAAGCGAAATCGAAATTTATATAGCGGGGACCGACGAGAGTGTTCCTCCCCAAGTCGCCAAGCGTGCCGGCTGTCTCGATCGGGAAGCACGCCGTGTTAAACCATAGCGGCTCTATGATACCGCTGGGCGAAACCTCCTTCTTCTCGATATACGGATTGCAACCAGGGATCACATTGGGACGCGGGATCGCGGCATTGGAATTTATGCCGGCTTGATCGAAGCCGTCGTTCACCGTAAAGGGAGAACCACTCTGGGCCGTGAAAATCCCGCTGACCTGCCAGCCCTCGACGAGTCTGTTGCCGTGGAACGGCAACAAATATACGACGTTGGCCACGAAATTGTGGCGGAGATCGAAATTGCAATCGCCACGGTCAAGCGCGGGGTCATAGGGATCGATCTGGCCCTGCGAGCCCGCCCCCTCAGGTCCATACGCCGCGGAACCGTCGTCAATGCAGTGCGAGTAGGTGTAGGAAGCCTGCATGGTGACGCCCCGGGCCGCATGGCGCACCACGTTCACCTGCAGCGAATTGTAGCTGGAGTGCCCGGCCGGGAGACCCTCGTTAACATAGCCGTAATTGTTATTTATGTGGTTCGGAAGAGGAGTGACGGACGGAAACGGAAACGTCGTAAATGTACCGAAATAACAACTCGACAAGTTAGCCGCCGTCGGCGTGCAGGGCGCACCCTTCGCCGTTTGCGTTAACGAGGGATTCACGTTCCGTTGAATCATCAGGTGGACACCTTGGGAGCCGACGTAACCGACTGTCAGGATCGTTCCCTTGCCGAGATCCCGCTGGATATTCAGATTATATTGCTGTTGATAAGGTGCATTCGTTATCTTGAAAGGAACCCCGTCGTCGACCTGCGTACAATTCACCGGCGGACACCCGGTCGGAGGGACTGTCGGCGGATTCGGGGTGGGATAGGTCGAAGGAAACATGTTCGGGAAGGTCGGGAAATACTGAAGGGTGAAGATGTATGGAGCCGAGAAATAGTACGCGGAAGCATAGGTGCGAGGGGCAATGGGATCGTGGAAGATTCCGAAACCCGCACGAAGGGAGGTTTTGTGGTCCCCGAACACGTCCCAGGCCACGCCGACCCGGGGATCGATATTCTTCCTGTTGGGGCTGCTGGCAAAGACGTTACTCACCTGCGCGAATGCTCCGTCACCATATGGCGGATTCAGGATGGCGTAGAGGGGCCAGCCCGAGGGATTAGTACCGTACTCGTAGCGGAGGCCAAGATTCAGTGTCAGGCGCGAACTCATCTTCCAACTGTCGTTAACGTACGGGGTGATGTCGATTTCGCGGAAGTACCGATTGGGATCGGCCGTATATGGGCTGGGATACGCCCCGTATGCCAAAAACGGAGCGCCCTCTATGAAACTCTCCAAGGTAGTGAAGAGATAGAATCCTCCCCATTCGAAGGGGGCGTCGATATTCGATTCGACTCTCATGATCTCCGCGCCAAATGTAATCGTATGCGCCCCGCGGGTCCAGACGACATCGTCCCCACCACCGAACTTGTTCTGAACGATCTCGTCGGGAGCCAGTATACCGGCGCCGATTCCGGCGAGGGGGGATGGGA
This sequence comes from Candidatus Acidiferrales bacterium, assembly GCA_050015155.1. Classification (GTDB taxonomy): domain Bacteria; phylum Acidobacteriota; class Terriglobia; order Acidiferrales; family UBA7541; genus Palsa-295. The sequence goes on from JBEKBY010000014.1 coordinate 67,439, forward strand.
TTAGTAGAGCATCCTGGGCAAATTGCCGGCCCGGAAAATAGCCCAGAGGGTCACTCGGCCCGCTGATTCCCGGCTCCGAGATCGATTGCTCGAAGGTCCGGACGAAAGCGAATCGGGCCTCGTTTACGACCGAGGTCGAAAATAGGTGTTTCTCCTCAAGAGTAAAGTATTGGTTTTTCGTCGAGTCCTTTTCCGGCCACAAAGGCAAAGTAGATCCGAATGTTGGAAACGGAACAATGCTGTTTGCTCGGTCGGAAACATACCGTCCAAACAGGGTATCCGTCGAGGAAAGCGTGTAATCCACGCGCCCCAGAACGTAGTTCTCGCTCTGCACCTGGCTGGCATTGGTGGTAGTAAAGAAGTAGCCGCCTTCATCCGCAGCGCCGGCCGGGGCAGGCTGGTATTTGCTATACAGACCCAAGATCCCACCTACATCGGTTCCGGCGGCCGCTGACTGAGCGCCCGCGGCAACACCGAAAGGAGCCTCGGGCTCGACTGGATTGGATCCCGTCTTGAACCCTGACACGGGACCCCAATTGGTCGTCGGTGACGTGAGCGCGGGGCAAGCTGCTGACGCATGGTTTATCAGGTTGGGCCCCAGCGGGCCCCCTGGGAATATAGGCGCCTGTGTTGGCGCCCCTGGTATGCCGCACGGCAACTCATCCGAATTAACGTAGGCTTCCGGAATGGCCACACCACCGATCGATTGACCGAGCGACTGGCGCAAACCTTCATAGTTCGCGAAGAAGAACAGCTTGTCTTTCTTTACTGGCCCGCCCACGCTGCCGCCAAACTGGTTCCGGCGAAACTGCGGCTTGTCGGGCTGCCCTTCTGAATTGAAATCGAAATAGCTCCGCGAGTCGAGCGCCGAGTTGCGCAGAAACTCATAGGCAGAACCGTGAATGTCGTTCGTGCCTGATTTCGAAACCGCATTGACCACCGAGCCGTTGCCGCCGAATTGCGCGCTATACGTGTTCGTCAATACCGAAAACTCCTGGATCGCTTCGATTCCCAGCGAGGTACCCAGCGCGCCCGATCCGGCCTGGTGATTCCAGAAATCGGAGACGTTCGTGTAGTCCAACAGGAATTCTTCTCCCTCGGATCTTGCTCCCGCGATCGAAAAGTTGTCTCCATTTCCGTACAGCGATCCTCCCGGTGCAGGGCCAGTCGGCGTGACGCCGGGAGCCAGCGTTATCAGTTGCTCGAAATTGCGTCCGTTCAGCGGCAAGTCGCGCATCTGCGACTCGTTCACCAGGGAGGACACGGCGGTGGACTCCGTCTCGACCTGCGACACCGTGGACTCGACGGTAATGGTTTGCTGGGACTGTCCGACGGGCAGTGTGAAATCGACCACGAGCTGGCTGCCGACGCTAATCGTGACGCCTTTGTGGAGCACGGTCTGAAATCCTGCCTTCGAGGCCGTGACGTCATACGTGCTTACCTTCAGGTCGGGTACGTTGAATCGCCCTTGATCGCTCGTCACTGTGGTTTGCGTGGCGCCGGTTGCAACGTCTTTCACTTCCACGTTTGCGCCCGCGATCACCGCTCCGCTCGCATCCGTCACTGTGCCGGAAATAGTTCCCGTGACGGCTTGCGCCCCAAGACGCCTCACGCCAATTGACAAAAGCAGTGGTCCGCAAAGAACGCAAACTAACGCGCACTGAAATGCTTTCGGGCCCCTAGGCATGTGTGGCCTCCTTTTGGTCTTTGTATGTCGCGCGACGAGCGAGCGCCCCCGCACAGCTTGCGTAACCCTCTACTACTGGCCTATCTGATTGTCAAGGCAAAAACGGATGAGAGTCGGTCCCCTACGAAGATGCTGTTGCAGAGAGGCTCGCTGCATTTGAATGAATCCGCAGCGGGAAAAGTTTGCGGCGGTCGTTTGGAAAATCGACTTCGTTGTTTTCCTCAGCCTCTTTTCGTTAGAATGCACCGCATGCCCGAAGATTTTCAAATCGCCGGACGCGCCGGATCGAGCGCGAACGTCCACATTCTGAGCGTGAAGGGCGCCCTCACTTCCACGTCTGCGCCCGCGTTTCAGGATGCGGTCCGCGCTGCCACTGCGTTGCGGCTGATCGTCGATCTGACCGAAGTGCCGTCGCTCGATTCGATGGCGATCGGTGCGCTCGTCCGCGCCTTCGTTTCGTGCAACAAATCCGGCCGCAAGCTTGTGCTCGTCGGCCTGAATCACCGCGTCAAAAACATTTTGCAGATCACCGGCGTCGATCCGCTTTTCGACACCTACGCCACGATCCCCGAAGCCGAATCCGCGCTGAGCTGACGCAGTGGAAGCAGGAGGATGAAATGATCGCTTCCGTCGAATCCAGCGGTTTGCGCTTTGACATGTTCACGGGCGAGGAACGCTTTCTCGCGCCGAACGCGGTGCTCGTCTCCGGCCAGCAGGATGCTTTTCTGGTCGATTGCGGATTCGTCAAAAGCGACGTCGAGCAGCTTCTCAAGCACGTCCGGGAGAGCCGCAGGCGCGTGCGCGCCATCTTCATCACTCACGCGCATCCCGATCATTACGGCGGCGTCAACGCGTTCGCGGCGGCCTTCCCCGAAGCGACGCTGCTCGCCCGCCAGGGCGTGATCGACGGCATGCTCGAATGGCCCGCGAAGCGCCTTCACTGGCAGGACATGTTCGGCGACCTACTCCCGGCCGGCGACATCGTGTATCCGCGACCGCTCTTCGGGAAAGCTGCGTATCTCGAGGACCGCGAGGTGATCTTCATCGACCTGCCGGTCTGCGAGACCGTGCACGCCACCGCTTTCTACGTGCCCTCCGCGCGCGCCCTGATCGCGGGCGATCTGATCTATCACCGCTATCACCTCTACATGGCGGACACGAACAGTCCCGCGTCCTGGATCGCGGCCATCGAGCAGGCGCGCGGCGTCGGCCCGATCGATGCTGTTTTTCCCGGCCACGGCAAGTTTGGCGGAGTGGAACTCTTCGCGGAGGCGATCCATTGGCTGGAGGACTATCGCGAGGTCGCCAAGCCGGGAGTGCGCTTCACGGAGATCGCGAAAGAGATGACGCGCCGATATCCCGACCACGGCCTGGCGCTGCTGCTGTGGCTCACGCGCGGGCCCGGCTTCGGCACTGCCGGCGCGAAGGAAATCGGCGTCCCCGCTGAACTCCTCGGCGGCTGACGCGCCCAAACTTTGAGGGGTCGTCGTTGGGCAGGATTCTCCAGATCGCAACCCAAAACCGAGAAAGAAGACGCTAAACTAGGAGGCTCCGGAGGAAGCATGTTGCGCGTAGGCATCGTCGGCTGGCGAGGGATGGTCGGAAGCGTTCTCCTGCAAAGGATGCGGGAGGAGAACGACTTCACGGGCATCGAGCCGCTCTTCTTTTCGACCTCGAACGCCGGCGGGGCCGCCCCGAAAGAAGCCAATGGCGGCGCGCTCAAGGACGCGAAGGACCTGCGCGCGCTCTCCGCATGCGACATCCTGATCAGTTGCCACGTGGACGATTACACGAAAGAGACATACGCGCCACTGCGTCAGACCGGCTGGAAGGGCTACTGGATCGACGCGTCTTCGACGCTGCGCATGGTCGACGACACGGTCATCATCCTCGATCCCGTGAATGCCGATGTGATTCAGGATGGGCTGCGCAGTGGCCTGCGCACTTTTGCCGGCGGCAACTGCACCACGAGCCTGATGCTGATGGCCGTGAACGGGCTTTTCAAAGCGGGCCTGATCGAATGGATGACGACCATGACGTATCAGGCCGCGTCCGGTGCCGGAGCCGCTTACATGCTCGAGTTGGTCAAGCAGATGGAGTACCTCACCGAGCCTACGCGCGCGCATCCGTCCGAGAGCGCCCTCGAAATCGACCGCCTCATGCTCCAGGCACAGCGAGCGTCAAATCTTCCGACAAAGCAGTTCGGCGCGCCGCTGGCGGGCAGTCTGATACCTTGGGTCGCCGGAGAGATGCCCGGCGGCCAGACTAAGGAAGAATGGAAGGGCATGGCCGAGACCAACAAGATCTTGGGCCTCGACCCGCCGGTCCCCGTGGACGGCATCTGCGTCCGCGTTGGGACGATGCGCTGCCACAGCGCGGGGCTGTGCATCAAGCTCACGAAAGACGTTCCCCTGGCCGAGATCGAAGCCATCCTAGCGGGCGGGAATCCCTGGGTGCGCGTAATTGCAAACAACAAGGAATCGACCGTGCGCTGCCTCACCCCAACGGCCGTTTCCGGCACTCTCAACGTCCCGATCGGGCGCCTGCACAAGCTCAAGATGGGACCGCAGTTCCTCGGCGCATTCACTGTCGGCGACCAGTTGCTATGGGGCGCAGCCGAGCCCCTGCGCCGCATGCTGGGGATTCTCCGCGAGCACCTCGGCGCCTGACGCCTTTTTCCGCGAACCCGGTGTATAATCCCGCCGCTGCCGGTTGTTGAAACAACCGGCCTCTCACGCGCGTATAAGAACGCTGGAGGTTGTTCATGAATAGAAAGCTTCTTGTGATTTCTTTTGCCGCAGCACTCTTCGCACTGCCGGCCTCGGCCCAGCAGGGCTCGAAACTTAACGGCACGTGGAAACTGAATGTCGCCAGCAGCAGCTTCGGCCAATTCCCTCCCCCACAGAGCGAAACGGACGTCATCGAGATCAACGGCACCGATTTTCAGCAGCACGTCACCAGCGAAACGGCGCGCGGCGCCCAGAGCTACACGCGCGCATGTACGATTGACGGCAAGGAAGTCTCTCTTTCGCCCGACGATCCTCGGGCGCATCTCGGCGCCGTGGTTCTCAGCAAGATTCAGTGTTCGTGGGATGGAAACTCTCTTGTCGCGAAGGAAACCGCCAACGTGCAGGGCGCCGAACTGACCGACACGTTTACCTTCTCGGCGTCGGATGATGCCAAGACGCTGACGGCCACTTCCCAGATTCGTTCAGCGAGCATCAGTGGCGACCGGAAATTCGTGTACGACAGAGCCGAAGGCGCTGCCACTTCGTCCACGGCGTCTCCGATGGCGGTTACGCCCGGGGCCGCAGCGATGATTCACACGGGATCATCCACTCCGGACCTCAGCGGAACCTGGAAGCTCAACGCCGAGAAGAGCAACTTCGGCCAAATGCCTCCCCCGGCCAGCCAGGTCGACACGATTCAGCACGTCGAGCCTTCCATCAAGATTGCGCTCGATCAAAAGGGCGGAATGATGGGTGATATGGCGTACTCGGAGTCCCTCACCACGGATGGGAAAGAAGCCACCTGGCCCGGTATGGGCGGCGCCGAAGTAAAGGGCATGGCGCACTGGGAGGGCAACGCACTCGTCGTCGATGCCAAGAGCAGCTTCCAGGGCAGCGACGTCAAAATCAAGGAGACGTACACAATCAGTGCCGACGGGAAAACGCTCACGGAGGTTTCCCACGTAGAAACCTCGATGGGTAACTTCGACACGACGAACGTCTTCGACAAACAATAGCCATTCTAAACGCGGGCGAGCCGGCCGGGACCACCCGGCCGCGCTCCCTCGCCCACCTCTCCTCCCAAACGCCCCGCTTTTTGAGCTGCCTCGCAACCTGTACCAACGGACAGTGTTCCAATTCGGCATGATTTACTGACTCGGCTACACACCAATTGAAAATAGTGTGGGCGCGGTCGATATCATCTACGATGAGAGGGTCATGACGTGTCTTTTACCTCAGGCACTCCGATGAGCGCGCGCTCCAAAGCCACGCCTCCGAAGACCATCCGCATGCGCCACATCGAGCGCCGGGAGTGGTCACTCTCGTGGGCGGCTATCGCCGTGACCCTGCTCCTGACCGCCGGCTTGGCCTCGTTTGCCCTGGGCGCGCTCCGGACCGGCTCCTTCGAGGCCGAAAAGACCGATCTCTCGACCGCGGTTCGCGGGCTCGTCGGGCTGGTGTTCGTGTTCGATCTGTACGTGGTCTATCAGCAGCTGCAAATTCAGCGAATGCGCCGGCGGTTGACGGAACGCGAGGAGTTCTTTCAACTGATCAGCGAGAATGTGATCGATATGATTGCCGTCGTCGATTCAAACGGAAAACGCATCTACAACAGCCCGTCTTACCAGAGAATCCTGGGCTACGATCCCAACGAACTCGAAGCCACTTCGTCCTTCGATCAAGTGCACCCGGACGACCGCCAGATGGTGGTCGATGCAGCAGCGGAGGCGCGGCGCTCCGGTGTGGGGCGCAGGATCGAGTACCGGATGCGCCACAAGGACGGAAGCTGGGTGATTCTGGAATCGACGGCCAGCCCGGTGATCAATGCGAAAGGAGAGGTCGAGAACCTCGTCATCGTCAACCGCGACGTCAGCGAAAGGCGGCGCCTCGAAGACCAGCTTCGACAATCGCAGAAAATGGACGCGATCGGCCGCCTGTCCGGGGGAGTGGCGCACGACTTCAACAATCTTCTGGGCGTGATCATCGGGTATGCCGAGATTCTCCAGGAACGCATCTCCGAGACCGATCCCATGCGCGCGCCGGTCGATCAGATATTGAAGGCCGGCAACCGGGCGTCGTCGCTGACGCGACAGCTTCTCGCATTCAGCCGGCAGCAGGTAATGGAGCGGAAAGTCCTCCTGCTCAACGCAGTGGTCTCCGATCTCGAGAAGATGCTCCGGCGCCTGATCGGCGAAGACATCGAACTGCTCGCCAGTCTCGACCCGAACCTCGGGAAGATCCAAGCGGACCAGGGACAAATCGAGCAAGTCATTATGAACCTGGTCGTGAACGCGCGGGACGCGATGCCAGAAGGCGGAAAACTGGTGATCGAAACATCCAATTTCGAGATCGACCAGGCTTTTACGCGCCGCTACGCCTATCCGGTCGTGCCGGGTGCGTACGTTCTCCTGACTGTCAGCGACAACGGCATCGGAATGGACTCAGCAACGCAGCAGAGAATCTTCGAACCGTTCTTCACGACGAAAGAAAAGGGCAAGGGAACGGGGCTGGGGCTTTCGATGGTGTACGGCGTCGTGAAGCAGAGCGGGGGTTACATCGACGTAGCGAGCAGTCCGGGAAAGGGCACCACGTTCAGCATCTATCTGCCGCGCGTGGATCAGGCCGCCGAAGTGGAGAAGCACGGAACGGAACAGCCCGCGCAGCTTCGGGGCGCAGAGACGATCTTGCTGGTGGAGGACGAGGATACGCTGCGTGCCTTGGTGCGCCACCTTCTCGAAGAGTACGGATACCACGTTCTCGAAGCGTGCGACGGAAGCGAGGCGCTCCGGATCAGCGAACAGACCTCGGGCAATATCCATCTGCTGCTGACGGACGTCGTGATGCCGGGAATCAGCGGGCGCGTCCTGGCCGATCAGATGAAGCAGAAGCGCACCGACATGAAGGTCGTTTTCATGTCTGGTTACACAGGGCAAAGGGTGGGCGAGAAGGACATTCTCGAGCCGGGCAGCCTTTTCCTTCAGAAGCCGTTCACGCGGGAAAATCTGGCACGCAAAATTCGGGAGGCCCTGGACGTCGCCAGCGTGGCGCAAGTCTCCTAGCGCGGCTCATTGCGGCGAGCAGAACTAACGCTCCAGTCTCCAGTAGCAGTAGCCTGGCATGGACGAAGACCAAACCGAGGAACCTATAAAATGGCGAAAATTCTGATTGTAGATGATGACGCAGACATGCGGGATCTTCACAAGATGCGGCTCAGCGACACCTACGAGATTCTGGATACGGAGGATCCCGAAGAAGCTCTCGGGCTTGCCCTGGAGCACAAGCCGACGGCGATCCTGCTCGACCTGATGATGCCGCGGCTCTCCGGATTCGAGCTCTGCCACACGCTGCATACGCTGAGTTACACGTCCCGGATACCAATTTTCGTCATTACGGGCGAGTCTGCTGCGAAATACAAGCAGCACTGCGAGGGCCTGGGGGCGTCGGCATTCTTTGAAAAGCCGGTCGATTACAAGGAGCTCAAGAAAAAGCTCGCTGAGGCATTGCAGACAAATCAGCCTGAGCGGCGGGCGCATGTGCGCGTCACGATGCGCGTCGTCCTGAAACTGGGGGGGAAAGATTCCACGGGAAAGCCTTTCAAAATATCAACGGTCACCGAGAATCTGAGCCCAGGCGGATTCCTCGCAGGTTGCGCCGCGACCCTGAATCAGGGTGACGTGGTGGAAGTTTTCGTTGTGGGCGACGGCGAGCGCTTTGCCGGCCGCGCGAAGGCTGTGCGCTGCGAGGCTCGCGGGGCGCCGTGGCAACGATACGGCTTTCAATTCCTCGAAACAACGTCCGAATGGGTGTTGCAGGCGAGCCGATAGCGCGGCTCCGGCGCTGCGAGGCGGCCTGGGCAACTTTCCCCGCGTAGTGTCCGAATTTCGTGGACGGCTTGGGTAAATTTAGTCGAGATGGATGAGGCCGTGAACCTAAGCAAAACGTCGGAACCTTGCGGCACCAGAAAACAGAATTTCGACGCCATCCGTATGCGGTGGAATCCTTAGCTCGGGGAAAGCAAATTACAGCAGGATTCTGATGTGAGATTGTCACTTGGCTACGCACCGATGGATTTGTTGGTGGCAGTGATTACACAAGGTGATCAGATTTTGCTCCGCATCATCACCGAGTAAGCTGCGCGACTGCATATGATGAACCTCGAGATCACGCAGCGATCCACAGAATTGACAGCGCCAGCCATCTCGCCGCAGCACCCGTCCATGTAGGGTTTTGTAGGAACATCGATCAAGCCGCAGTCGCGGCCGTCTTGGGCGGACGGAGTTCATACAGTCATCCGCGCTTTGTCCAAGAATTCCTGTCTCTTAATCTGCGGAAGGGCATCAAAGAGTCGATCCAAGGAGATCATTAGGGCGTCAGAATCTCCGCTGTCGAGATTTGCCCCCGCCAGAAAATCAGCGCAAATCATCTCCAGCATGTACCCGCGAGATTTGTCACTTCCCAGCATTAGTGCGGCGGTTTCAAGGGCCTGCTCGATCACCGGCAGCTGGCTTTTGTATAGCTTGAAGTAGATGAGTTCCCAGGCTTCTGTCTCCCGTCCGGTCAGGTGCCGTTCCACCTCCCGCTTGAACTCCTCTTTCGGTAGCTCATTGGCCTTGTGCAACCAGGTTGCACAATCGAAGTCCTTC
>JBEKBY010000015.1:0-74352 GCA_050015155.1 Candidatus Acidiferrales bacterium
GGGAGCGTCGGGGTTCTTTCAGAAGTTCCTGGGAGGGCGGTATCACTGCCAGGCCGGAAACCTCGTGCCCAACGATCCAAGTTCCAAGACCACGCCGAAGCTGGCCTTTGTTCTGCGAAGTGTCAGTGGCCCTGCCGTGCTCGTCGATGTGACCGGGACCGAACCTCAATATACTGGCGATCTCCCGGTCGACGCGGACGGCAGAGCATTCTTTAGCCAGGTCTGGAAGCTCTGCCACTGCCAGCAGCCATAACGCTTCGTCGTCTCCCGGTTTTCCGCTAATCTCTCTACATGGAAGAGCGGCTTCAGAAGATCATCGCGCGCGCGGGGCTCGCATCGCGGCGGCGCGCGGAGGAAATGATCGTCTCCGGTCTCGTCACCTTAAACGGGCGGACCATCACCGAACTCGGCACGAAAGCCGATGCCTCGCGGGATCACATCAAAGTGGCGGGAAAGCTCCTTCGCACCGCGACGGAACACGTCTATCTGTTCCTGCACAAGCCGCCCGAAGTGGTCTCCACGATGAGCGATCCTGAAGGGCGGCGCTCGCTCCGCGATCTCCTGCACGGCGTTCCCGAACGTGTTTTCCCGGTAGGACGTCTCGAATACCACGCTTCGGGTCTTGTTTTGCTTACCAACGACGGGGACTTGGCGAACCGGATCCTGCAAGCTCGCCACTTGCCGCAGACCTACAACCTGAAGCTCAAGACGCTCCTCACGTTCGCGGAAATCGAAACCCTGTCGCGCTCGACCGGCGCCCGCATCTCGCGGCTGCGAGGCAAAGATTCGCCATGGTACGAGGTGACGCTTTCCGAGGCGCGTCGCGATTCGCTCCGCAACAAGCTCTTCCAGACCGGCCACCCGGTGGAAAAAATGAAGCGGATCGGCATCGCGAATCTCGAGCTTGGACCTCTTGCGCCCGGACGCCACCGCGCGCTTTCGCCCGGCGAAGTTGCCTCGCTCAAGCTGGCGCTCGACGGCAATCGCACCGCGCGCAAGCCGAAGCGGCAATAACGTGATCCTTTGCGTTCGGTGAGTGTTTTCTCTTTCTGCAGATTTGCGTTATGATGTGGCTACCCTTGGGCGGGGTGATTTTCAACTCGCACTTTAGGCGAACTATTCATAGGTGATTGCACCGGTCTCGTGCTCGTTATTGCTGCGCATGGGCCCGGCTTGCATGACGCCACAACCGAAACGCCCTGGAAAGGATCCAGATGGGTAGACAAATGGAGAGCTCGAACCTGGGCGCGGGTCGCGTTTCGGCCCCTTCGGCAGGCGATCCCACCAGCGAGATTCTCAAGACCAGCCGTACGATCGCAATCGTCGGGCTTTCGAGCCGGCAGCATCGTCCGAGCTACGGCGTGGGGCATTACCTGCAATCGGTGGGCTATCGCATCATTCCCGTTAATCCGAGCAAAACCGAGATTCTCGGCGAGAAGTGTTACGCGCGCCTGGAAGACCTTCCGGAACACGTGGACATCGTTGATATCTTCCGGCGCTCCGAATTTGTTCCGGAGATCGTCGAATCGGCGATCCGCATCGGCGCCCGCGGCGTCTGGATGCAGGAGGGCGTGATCCACCCGGAAGCCGCTGAACGCGCACGGAGCGCGGGTCTGTTCGTCATCATGGATACCTGTATTCTGAAAGAGCACATCAAGCGGTTCCGCCTGCACTGAGAACGCGCCCATGGCGGGTTAGAAGTGCCCGCACTAAGAAGCCGCTTCTGTCACTGCAAGGGGTAAACCTTCAGGACTCGTTTGCCTGGTACCGTCACTGCCACCGATTCTTCGTCCGGCGCGATATGGAAGGCGCGGAAGCCAAGGCCATGCAAGGCAGGCACGAACGAGTCGTCGTATAGCCCGACCCACACGAGATCGTTCGACCGGTCCTCGGGACCGCGCTTCAGCAGGACGCGCCGCTCGTCCCGGCTCCATTCAAACCGTCCGAATCCCGCCCGCTCGCGCAGCCGCTTCGATGGATTGGCGATGTCAATCACCTCGATGGTGTCGCCGTCCTCGAAAAAGCCGATTTTCGTGCCCGAGGGCGATAAGCTGAGCGCGCCTTTGTAATTGTCGAGTTTCGCGATCTCCGTCACGCCCTCATGGATCAGGTCCAGTTGCACAAGCGTCAGTTGGCCGCGAAGGCTAAGATTCGATCCCACTGCAAATGCCCGGTTGTGCCGAGCGTCCCAGATGACCGCGTCGAACGTGTGTCCTTCGAAGAGCGAGGTCGTTTGGCCGTCGGACGGGCGCACGCGCGTGATCGCATAGGGTCCGCCCGCAGTCAGGTAAACAACAGACGAGCCGTCCGCGAGCCACGTGCCATTCGCCGCGTTCTCGATGAAGCGCGTTTTCGACCCGGCTACCTTGATCTCCCGGCCCTCGCCATCGAACAAGGCGACGACCTTGCCCCCGCCTACACTCGCCAACGAAGCTTCTTCCCGCGCGTCTCTCTCCCTCTCGTTTTCCTTTTCCTTCTTCTTGTCTCTGGCCAATTGCTCTTCGTAGCCGGGCGGTGGCTGCTCCAGCGTCAGATCGGCGGCGATGTGCTGTCCGTCCGGCGACCACGCCAGCGCGCTGACCATGTACCCCGTCGGAGGCGGGATGGGCATGAACTTGTCCGCTTCGACGATCTTTCTTGTTTTGCCCGGTCCTGTCACGATCGAGATGTCGTCGCGCGGGATGAGCAGCTTCTTCACGCGTTTCACTCGTGACACGGCGTAGACAATGGAGTTGTTCGCGGATATGTCAAATGTCTCGCAGTCGTCATCGATGACGAGCTTCGGAGCGTCCTGCGCTCGTACGGCGAACGGCAGCAGCAGCGCCATCATTGCCATCAGCGCGCCCGTCGCGACGGGAAACCACCGCAGATGCCTTCCGCTTCGTCTACCCCCTCCCGGATTCTCCGTCACGCCTCACCCCTGCTCGTTTTCCTTTGGATGCGCCGAATCTCTTCGAGTCTCTGGCGGATGCGCGCTTCGAATCCTTGGTCGGTGGGTTTGTAGTAAGAGCGCCCCGCAAGGCTTTCCGGAAGGCAGGTCATATCCGTGACTTTCTCCTCGGTGTCGTGTGCGTATTGATAGCCTTTTCCGTATCCGAGGTTGCCCATCAATCCTGTGACGGCATTCCTTAGATGCAGGGGAACCGGCTCCGCGATGGTCTTTTGGAGGTCTTCGTGGACCACACCGTAGCCTGTGTAAAGGGCGTTCGACTTGGGCGCGAGCGAAAGATAGACGGCCGCCTGCGCGAGAGCCAGGTTTCCCTCGGGCGGCCCGATGAAGTCGAACGCCTCTTTCGCGGCGATCGTCACGGCGAGAGCGCCCGGCTCGGCGAGGCCGATGTCCTCGCTCGCCATGCGCACCATACGCCGCGCGATGTAGAGCGGGTCCTCGCCCGATTCGAGCATCCTTGCAAGCCAGTAGAGCGCGGCGTCCGGATCGGAGTTTCGCACCGACTTGTGCAGCGCCGAGATGAGGTTGTAATGCTCCTCACCTGCCTTGTCGTACGGCAGGAGCTTCTTCTGAAGCACGTCCTCAAGCCGCGCCTCGGAAAGAACGCGCCGGCCATCCGCGCCCGGCTCCGAGCCGAGCACGAGGGCTTCGAGAGTGTTGTACGCCGCGCGGGCGTCGCCGTTGGCGAGCACCGCAATTCGGTCGAGGATCTGATCGCTCGCTTCGACTTGCTCCTTTGCAAGCCCGCGCTCGGAATCTCGGACGGCTCGCCGTAGCAACTCGACGACCTGGTCCTGAGAGAGCGGGCGCAGCACGTAGACCTTCATCCGCGAGAGCAGGGGAGCGATCACCTCGAACGAAGGATTCTCCGTTGTGGCGCCGATCAGGAGAATGTTTCCGGCTTCGACATGCGGCAGGAACGCATCCTGCTGCGCCCGGTTGAACCGGTGCACCTCGTCAACGAAAACGATCGTTCGCCGGCCGTATCTCCGCGCGCCTTGGGCCTTCGACATCACTTCCTTGATTTCTTTGATTCCCGCGAGAACGGCGCTGAAAGGAACGAACTCCGACCGCGTGCGCTTGGCGATAATCCGCGCGAGAGTCGTTTTTCCGCATCCGGGCGGACCCCAAAAGAGCATCGAGCTCAGTTCATCGCGTTCGATCTGCGTCCGCAGCGGCTTGCCGGGTCCGAGCAATTCCTCCTGGCCGATGAATTCGTCGAGCGTCTGCGGACGCATCCGGTCCGCGAGCGGACGTCCGGCCTGGGGCTCTTCCTCCGGCTCAATCGCGCGAAACAGTCCCATGCTTTCTGCCTTTGCCCTCGCCCTTCAATCCAGGTCCTTCGCGCTTTGCTTTCTTTGTCGCGCCGCTTCATACAGCACGATCGACGCCGCTACCCCTGCGTTGAGAGACTCGACCGTGCCGCTCGTGGGAATCGAAATCATGGCATCTGCGGCGCGCGTGACTTCCGGCGGCAAGCCGGCGCCCTCGTTGCCCACGAAAATGGCCGCCGGTTCGCGCAAATCTGCCTGCGTATCGGCCGCGCCCGCTGCTCTTCCATGCCCGTTGGATTCCGAACTCGCCGCGTAGATTCTCACGCCTGCGATCCGCAACTGCGCGAGCAGAATCGGTATCGCCATGCCTCGCAGCACGGGCAGTCGTAACGCCGATCCAGCCGATGCGCGCAAGGCTTTCGGAGACCACGGGTCCGCCGTCCCGCGCGTCGCCACCGCGCCGGTCGCGCCAAACGCTTCCGCCGATCTCAAAATTGTGCCCACGTTCCCCGGGTCCTGCACCGCCGCCAGGACGATCACGAGCGGCGAGTTCTCGCGCATCGCGCCCGGCCCGCGCAGGACGTCGTCGAGTCCCCACGCGCGCTGGCGAAAGAGCGCGGCCACTCCCTGCGGCGCCTCCGTTCCCGACACGCTCCGAAACAGTTTGTCCGTCGTTCGCAGAATGCGAGACCGCGGAATTCCTGCCTCGCTTTCGCTCGCCGCTTGCAGGACTCGCTCGGCGTCGCGCTCGCCTGACTCGCTCACCAGCAGGGCCTCCGCCTCAAGCCCCGAGCGCAACGCCTCTTCCACCAATTTCGGACCCTCAACTCCGATCAACTCGCCTGCGGCGGGATCTGCTGCCGCACTCACGCGGGGTCCTTTTCCGCGCAACGCCGTGCGGAATGCCTTCAGCCATTTGTTGTCGCGACTCGTGATCGTGCTCATGACCGCGCCTATCGCAAGCCTAGCAAACGCCACCCCTTGCGTAAACCTGGAGCAAGCAGACCTTCCTCCTTTCGCGTTTCGTGCGTCTCTCGCTGCCATCCCGTAGGCCCGCCTCTAACATCTTGTGCCGGTTCATCTTGCCTACGCTCCGGCGGCTGTGGTAGTTTGCCCAAGGAACAAGGCGCAGCCCGCCGCGAGCAAACATTTGTCCGTCGAAGTCCTCAAAATCTCGTCGGAAGCACCGGAACGGCAGACAATCGACTATGCTGCGAGTTTCATCAGGGGCGGACGCGTCGTCGCCATTCCGACCGACACCGTCTACGGTTTGTCTGCTGACCCGTTCAACCTGGCCGCCATCGAGCGCGTATTTCGCGTGAAGGGGCGTCCGGAGAGTCAGGCTCTTCCGATTCTCGTCGATTCGATCGAGCAGGCGGTAACGCTCGTGCGCGACGTTCCGGACGCGTTTCTCACGCTCGCGAACAAGTTCTGGCCCGGCGCTTTGACGCTTGTCGTTGAAGCAACCCATCGGCTCCCGCTGAAAGTGACGGGTAACAGCGGACGCGTCGCGCTCCGATGGGCGGATTCGCGTATCGTTACGGCGCTCATCGCGGCCGTCGGCGGTCCCGTTACGGGCACGAGCGCGAACCTTTCCGGCCATCCTTCGTGCACCAGCGCGAGCCAGATCGTCGAGCAGCTCGACGACAGGCTTCCCCTCATTCTCGATTCGGGTGAGACCGGCGGCGTGCTGGCCTCGACCATCGTCCGCATCGAGGACGACACCTGGTTCGTTGCTCGCGAAGGCGCTATTACAGAGTCTGAAATCCGCACAGCCTTCGGCCAGTAATCTTGCGCGATGTCGCAAGAAACCGTGCGTGCGTTTTGTGCGACAACAGCAGCATGGTCCAAAAGCGTGGCTAAAATGCCGATTTGGGCCGGATTACGCAGATGCCGCTGACGGTTGCTCGCTGCCTACCGGACTGAGGACGGTCCTTTCTACTTCAGCTCTGCGTTCTCGAGGAAATCGTACTCGCCGGTAGGGGGAACGGCGATCCCGACTACTCTCGTCCGGTGCACGCACACGTTGTCGACGTACCACAAATTGATATACGGCTCGTCCTGCGCGACGATCTTCTGAATTTCCGAGAGAATTGCCTTCCGCTTCTCGCGGTCCATTTCCACACTCTGCCGATCGAGCAGGGGATCCAGCGCCGGGTTTCGGTAGTGGCCGCGGTTGGACCCGTTGGGAGGCATCCTCTTCGAGCTGAACACCAAATCGAAAATGTCAGGGTCGTCGTTCGCTCCGACCCAGCGAAAGGTGTAGAGCTGAAAGCTCCCGCGCCCCACGTCGGACAAGAACGTCGCCGATTCGAGCGGCCGAAGATCGAGCTCTACGCCGACGCGCTTCCACTGATCCGCGAGCACCTGTCCCAGCAGCCGGGCCGACTCCTCGGTCGAAGTCTTGAGAGTCAGATGAAACCGCACGCCACCCGGACCACGTGGAAATCCCGCTACATCCAGCAAGCGTTCTGCCTGCGCGGGATCGTAGTTGTATTGCCGCACGTTCGGCTCGTACGCCCAATGGTTCGGGGGCAGCAGGCTCGCGGCGGCCCGTGCTTGCCCGCGCAGGAGGTACCGGATCATGGTGGCGCGGTCGGTCGCGTAGGCGAACGCCTGCCGCACCTCGCGGTGCGCCAGAATCGGATCGTCGAAATTGAAAGCAATGTAGGCGATCTGTGTGCCCGGCTGTTCCTCTGCCGCGATGCCGGGTTCTTTCTCAAGCGCTACCACCATGTCGGGCGTCAACGACGTAACTCCTCCAATGTCGGCCGTGCCCTTGCGCAGCTCGAGCGCTCTCACGATCGCTTCCGGCACAACGCGGAACCGAACGCGCTCGATTTTCGGCGACCCGCCAAAGTAGCCGGAGTTCCGTTCCAGCACGATTTCCTCGTCCGTCGTCATGCCGACGAAACGAAATGGCCCCGTTCCGATCGGATTCCGCGCGATTCCTTGTCCGGAACCCGCCGGCACAATCCCCACTGCCATCTTCGTAAGATTCCACACGAAAGACGCGTACGGCTCGCTCAGATGAAACACGACCGTCGCGGCGTCGGGAGCTTCCACGGACTCGAGCATCGGGAACGTACCGCGCTTGAGCGAGTTCAGAGCGCCGGACATCAGCGAGTCAAAGGTGAATTTGACGTCGGCCGACGTGAGCGCCCGCCCATCGTGGAATTTCACTCCCTGCCGCAGGTGAAAAACATACGTCCGGGGGTCGGGTGACTCCCACCGTTCCGCGAGATCGGGAACGATGTTCATCTCCGCGTCGAGCGCCACCAGGCCGTCGAAGATCAGGCCGTCGAGGTGCTGCGACTGTGCATCGGTGCCGATCCGAGGATCGAGATTCGTCGGCATCGACTCAATCAGAAAATTGACCGTCCCGGACTCGCTCGCACCTCGCGCCTTCCCGCATCCCGCCAGCGCGGCGGCTGCAGCCAGCCAGACGACCACCAGCCCGGCACGGACGCGATTCGCGGCATAGCCCCTATAGTTTTGCAACTCTCCTCGCATCCACTGCCGCCCGTTTGCCGCCGGCTCGGGTCGGCTGCGCGTGCGCGATCTTCCCAAGGATCACCGGATGTCTAGCGCCCGTCGCAGACGGGACATTGTTCGGCCGTCCGTGGTAGGTCTCGTGCGCCAGCACCGCAAAGGCAAACGCTTCCTTCGCTTCGGGCGGCACTCCAAAGCGAGTCGGAGGCACAAGCTCAATGCCCGGCAGCGATGCCGCCAATTGTGCCACGATCAACGGGTTCTGCGCCCCGCCGCCGGTGACGATCAATTCGTCCACCTTCGCGCGTGGCAGTATGAATCGGCGAAACGCGTCGGCGATCGAGAGGGAAGTGAACACGGTCGCCGTTCGCACCAGGTCTGCCGGTCCGACGTGATGTCGGTTTCCCCACGCGATCAAGCTGCGCGCGTAGGCTTCCCCGAACTGCTCACGCCCGGCGGATTTCGGCGGCTTCTTCAGCAGGTAGGGCTCGTGCATGAGCCTCAATAGCAGCTCCCGGATCGTCCGCCCGCCTAAAGCGATGCGAGCGTCGCGGTCATATGCCGCGCGTCCGCGCGTCATCCAGGCAACCAGCGCGTCCACGATCATGTTTCCCGGTCCGGTGTCGAACGCAAACACATCCCGCGGCCCCGCGACCGCCGGAATCACCGTGACATTCGAAATGCCGCCGATGTTCAGCGCGACGCGGCCCCGCCGCGCATCCCGGTAGAGCAGATAATCGACAAAGGGGACGAGCGGCGCTCCCTGCCCGCCGGCCGCCATGTCCGCCGGGCGAAAGTCTCCCACCGTCGCGATTCCCGTGCGCTCGGCGATCACGCTGATGTCCCCGATTTGCAGCGTGGACACCGCCCGGACCTTGCCCTGATAACGGCCGGCCGCCCCAAGATGGAAAATCGTCTGTCCGTGCGAGCCAATCAGCGATATCTTTCTCAGGGGAATGCGCCACTTCCTACCCGCCTCGATCGCGGCCCGCGCCAGCTCTTCGCCAAGGAGGAAATTTAGCTCGCTGACGTTCGCAGTAGTTGTAGTTGCTCCGTTCGCGAGTCGCAAAACGGCTTCGCGCACGAAGGAGCGGAAGGAAACATGGTGGTGCGCTTCAAATTCGGCCGTGAGATTCGGTGGCGCACCCGATATTCGCGCGAGCGCCACTTCGATCCCGTCTGCCGAAGTCCCCGACATCATCCCGAGCACACGCATTGCTCTGCTCATCGACGGTCACCAGTCATTTACTAGCTGCCATCGCTCACTGCAGTTGCTTCTGCAGTGCCGCGAGCAAATTCAGCGCCTCGAGCGGCGTCAGTTTATTCAAGTCCGCGCCGCGCAGCGCTTCGAGCACGGATTCGTCGATCGCCGCGAAGCTCGTCTGTCGCGGCACTGGAGGCGCCGCGCCCGGGGTTCCGCGATCGGCAAGTTCCTCGGTCAATCTCTCCTCGTTGCGCTCGTGCTGGCGCAGGATCTCCCGCGCACGCACGATCACGTCGTTTGGCAAGCCTGCCAGGCGCGCCACTTCGATGCCGTAGCTCTTGTCGGCACTACCCGGTTCCACGCGCCGCAGAAAAACGATCTCGTTCCCCGCCTCTTCGACGGATACATGTACGTTCTTCACGCCCTGCAGCAACTGTTCGAGGTCCGTCAGCTCGTGATAGTGGGTCGCAAAAAGCGTTCGGGGTCGGGCGCCCGCGTGCAGCGCCTCGACGACAGCCCACGCGATCGAAAGCCCGTCGAACGTCGCAGTCCCTCGGCCCACTTCATCGAGCAAGACGAGGCTCGCCGGGGTCGCCGTGTTCAAAATCGCCGCCACTTCGCTCATCTCGACCAGGAACGTCGAGCGCCCACGCGCCAAACTATCGGAAGCGCCGATTCGCGTGAAAACTCTGTCGAGGAGCGGCAGTTTCGCCTGCGCCGCCGGTACGAACGAGCCGATCTGCGCGAGAATCGAAATCAGCGCCGCCTGCCGCAGGTAGGTCGATTTTCCGCCCATGTTCGGTCCCGTGATGATCAGGAGGAATGGCGCGTCGTCGCCGAGGTACAGGTCGTTCGGCACAAATCTTTCGCCGCGCTCCTCGAGCAGTTTCTCGATTACGGGGTGCCGTCCGCCGGCGATCATCAGTTCGCCGCGCGAACCTCTCTTGACGGCCTCTTTTTCGGTGAACTCCGGGCGGGTGTAGTTCCGCGCCGCCGCAATCCGTGCAAAGCTCACGAGCGTATCGAGTTGTGCGATCGCCGCCGCCGCGCGGCGCAATCGCCCCGCCTCTCGCGCGATCGACTCACGGATTTCACCGTAGAGACGCCGCTCGATTTCGAGCACGCGCTCCTCGGCCGACAGCACCTTGCGCTCGTGTTCCTTGAGTTCGGTCGACGTGAACCGTTCCGCATTGACGAGCGTCTGCTTTCGTTCGTAATCCGCGGGCACGAGAGAGAGATTTGGTTTTGATACCTCGATGTAGTAGCCGAACACCTGGTTGTAGCGGATCTTGAGCGACGCGATCCCGGTGCGTTTTCGCTCGCGCTCCTCCATCGCGGCGATGATTTGCCGGCCCTGCTTCAAGATATCGCGCAGCTCGTCGAGCTCCGCATTGAATCCGCGGCGGATCACGCCAGGCTCGCTCGGCATCGCCGGTGGGTCATCGGCAATCCCACGGGCGATCATGTCGCGCACGTCCGCCAGTTCATCCGTCTGCTCCCGGAGCGCTTGTAGTCTCCCGAGCGCGGTTTTCTCTATCGTCTGTTGTGATGCCATGTCCTCTTCAATTAATCCTCGCACGCGCGGAATTCTCTCGAGAGACGTCCGCAGCGCGAGCAGGTCCCGCGGTGTTGCCACCCCGAGCGTGATCCGGCTGGTCAGCCGTTCGAGATCGAGAATTCCCTCGAGTTCTCTGCGGATCTCCTCCCGCGCGACAGTTTGGGACTTTAGCGTCGCGACTGCGTCGAGCCGTTCTTCGATCTCGCGGAGCGAAATCTCCGGCCGCAAGATCCACGCGCGCAAGAGGCGCGCTCCCATGCTCGTTGTCGTTTCGTCGATTGCCTTGACGAGCGTCGCCGATTCATCGTCTCCTGCTGCCGGTTCGACCAGCTCGAGGTTCCGCGCGGTCACCTGATCGAGAATCATCGCGTCCTGCTGTTCGTAGTACGCGATGCGATCCAGATGTTCGAGCCCCGCTCCAGCTGGGCGCAGCGAGGGGATCGCGGCCGTATCGCCGGGCTTGCGCGCGCCAATGGCGGATGTCTCGCGGAGATAGTGCACGATCGCGCCTGCTGCGGCCGTCGCTTGGGGATGACCCGTCAGCCCGAATCCTTCGAGGGCCAGCACGTGAAAGTGCTGTTCGAGTTGTCGCGCGGCGTAGTTGCTCTCGAAAACCCAATCATCGAGATGCGTTTCGACTGCGCCGGGCCCGTTCAGACTTGTGTGCGCCGGGACGGGAAAGAGAGTCGAGGGCTGGGGCAGCAGAATTTCGCGCGGGCACAGAATGCCAAGCTCGTCGCGCAATCGCGCCTCGGCCTTCTCGCCCGCGAATTCCGTGGCGCGAAAATCTCCCGTCGATAAGTCGACGAAGGCCAGACCAATCTTCGTCTCCACCGAACGGCTCGATGTCCGCCCTGTACCCGCCGCGGCGGCGTTGGCGACGGCACTCCGAGCCACAGCCGCGAGAAAATTGTTCTCTTTCGGTTCGATCAGCGACGCACCCGTTGCTGTTCCCGGCGTCAGAACACGGATCACCTCTCGTCGGACGAGCTTTTTCCCCGGTCCGGGCTCTTCCATCTGTTCGCAGATTGCCACCTTGTGTCCCGCGCGGATCAATCGCGCGATGTAGTTCTCCGCCGCGTGGTAGGGAACGCCGCACATCGGCACCGGCTGGCCCTTCTCTTTGTTTCGCGCCGTAAGCGTGATTTGGAGGATGCGCGAGGCGACCACCGCGTCGTCGTAGAACAGCTCGTAAAAATCGCCGAGCCGGAAGAGCAGCAGCGCCACTGGGTGCTGCTTCTTGATGGCGTGATACTGCTGCATCAATGGCGTAGTCGGTTCTGTCATAAGCGTGATCCGTGGCCCCGGCAGGAAAGTGATTATGCTGGCTCGTGCGCGCGTTGGCAACACCGTTCCTCCCCTTCGCGCATCGACTCCTCGCGGGCTTGCCTCCAAGGCTAAGTTATACTCGGCCATGGTCGCCCGCCGCTGCGCCCTGCGCGAAACCGAAATCAAGCTTCGAATCGCCGACCTGCCGGCACTCATTCGCAAACTCCGCCGTCTCAAGGTGGTCGAGCACGGCCGCGTTCTCGAACGGAACACGCTCTACGACACGCCGGGTTCCGACCTTCGGCTCCGAGGACGTTTGTTGCGGCTTCGCCGCGAGACTCCGGCTCCGTCCAAAACGATCCGGGGCGGCGCGCGGCGCTCGGTGGTCACATCCAAGGCTCCGGCCCCGGCATCTCGTGGGTCGCGCTACAAAGAGAAGCTCGAACGGGAGGTCGAGGTGCGATCCCCATCCCGTTGGCCGTCCGCCCTCCGCGCGCTTGGCTGGCGTCCCAGCTTCCGCTACGAAAAATATCGGACAACGTTCCGACTTCGCGGGCTCCATCTGGACCTGGATGAAACGCCCGTGGGCGTGTTCCTCGAGCTCGAAGGTATTCCACGGACCATCGACCGCGTTGCCCGCGCCCTCGGCTTTGCGCCCCGGCACTACATTCGGGGCACCTATTGGGATGTCTATGCCGCCGATTGCCGCCGCCGCGGCCGCGCGCCCCGAAATATGCTGTTTTCGGCGTGAAAGTTTCATGAAACGGTCACTCTTTGCTTGACAAAACTTGCATCTGCCTTTACTAGTCGAAGCGGGGACAAGCGCATCGATATGGAAACGCGTTCGTCCAATTCAGAGCCTGGAAGTAGCCGCTCCGTCGACGCAGCAGGGGGTGCCCGGCGGCGACAGGCTATTTCCACCACCGTTCTGAATAATGGGTCCCGCCCGATCGCTGGGGTGCGCGATTCGCGCCCCGAATGGTCTCGCGGCGACCGGGAGGCGAGGCCCGGCCTGAGGTAGTCCGAGGCGGTTTTTCTGCGCCCGTGGCCGGAGGAAGCGCCGGTCCCGGGCATTTTTTTTGTCCGGACTCGCCGGGCCAGTGAGGAGCCATCTATGCTTCATGCGACGGAAGTATTGGGCGCCGAGACCTACGACTCTCTCGGCAACTTTGTGGGCCGCGTCAAAGAGATGTTTATCGTGCCGGCCGAGCAGCCAAACCGCGTCTCGCGCCTCCTCCTGGGCCGCGGCCAATACCGCCCGCTCGTGGCGCGTTACGATCAGATTGAATCGGTCGCACCGGGTCGCGTCAGACTGACCACGGACGAGTCGGCCCTTGAGCTTTACCATCCCAACGAGGCCTGGCTGGCCATGAGAAAGGATCTGCTCGACCAGCAGATCATCGACACAAATGGCCGCAAGGTGGTCCGCGTCAACGACGTGGACCTCGCCGACCAGCGCACGAACGGCAATACCGAGCTTCGCATCACGCAGGTGGACGTGGGCCTGCCTGGAGCGGTGCGCCGGCTCTTGCAGGGGATCGTCCCGCCGATGGCCATCCGCCGCGTCCAGGAGAAGCTGCCGCCTCGCACCATCCGCTGGGAGTTCGTCAACCTGATCGAGCCCGACGCTCTGCGACGGGTGAAACTGCGCCTTTCGAGCCAAAAACTTGCCGAACTCCACCCGGCCGATCTGGCCGACATCATGGAAGAGCTTTCGCCGGACGAGCGCCAGTCCATCATCGGTTCGCTCGATGAGGAGACCGCCGCGGAAACGATCGCCGAACTCGACAAGCGCTTGCAGACGCAGGTGGTCGAGAAACTCGACCCGGAAAGAGCGGCGGACATCATCGAGGAGATGAGCCCGGACGCGGCTGCCGACCTGATCCAGAATCTCGAGCCGGAAACCTCCAAGGAAGTTCTCGAGGAGATGGGGCACAGTGAAGCGCAAGAAGTCGAGGAACTGATGCGCTTCGGCGAGAACAGGGCCGGCGGCATGATGACGACCGAGTTCGTCGTGGTTGGCGAGGACGCCACGCGCGGCGAGGTGGTCGACTACATCCGTTTCCACGAAGTGCCGCTCGACCAGCTCGACAACATCGTCCTGATCAATCGCGAGGCGGCGCTCGCCGGCACCGTTCCGCTCGCTCGCCTTCTGCTGGCGGACAGCGAGCAGCGCATGGTTGAGCTTGCGTTCGAGCCGCTGCTTTCGGTTAAGGCCGATGCGAAGGACAAAGACATCTTCGAGTTGTTCGACAAATACAATTTGCGCAGCCTGACGGTCGTGAACCGCGAGAATCACCCGATCGGTTCGATCACGGTGGACGACATCGTCAGCCGTTTGCGCGCGAAAATTTAGGACCTATTTTGTGATGTCATGAACACCTGGATCACACTGGTCGACACGTTTTCGCGGCTGGCGGTCCGCGGCAAGGAGTTCGGCCGGCGCACGCGCTCGACGCGCCGGCGGCTCGCCGTCTTTCTGGCCGTGGTCGGGCCGGGTCTCATTACCTCGAACGTCGACAACGACGCCGGCGGAATCGCCGTGTACACCACGGCGGGAGCGCAATTCGGTTACACGCTCCTTTGGTCGCTGATTCCCATGACGATCGCCCTCTACGTCAGCGAAGAGATGTGCGCGCGCATGGGCGTCGTCACGGGCAAAGGTCTCTCCGATCTGATCCGCGAGGAGTTCGGCTTCCGTTCCACCTTCTTCGTGATGATCGCCGCGTTCCTGGTGGACCTCAGCAACACGGTGGCCGAATTTGCCGGCGTGGCCGCCTCGATGCAGATCTTCAACATCAGCAAGTACGTTTCCGTTCCCGTCGCCGCCATCGCAGTGTGGATCCTCGTAATCCGGGGAAGCTATCGCCAGGTGGAGAAGATCTTTCTCGTCGCCTGCGCGTTCTATCTCTCGTATGCCATTTCGGCGTTTCTTGCCAAGCCCGATTGGCTCTTCGCCGCTAAGGAAACGGTTGCTCCATCGATCCACATGAACGCGCCCTACTTGTTGATGCTGATCGGCCTCGTCGGCACCACGATTGCCCCGTGGCAATTTTTCTACTTGCAGGCAGGCTTCGTGGAAAAGCGCGTCGGCGCGCGGCATTATAAGCATGCGCGCATGGACGTGCTCGTCGGCAGCATTTCGTGCATGGTGATCGTGTTCTTCATCATCGTGTGCTGCGCGGCGACCCTCCACGCCCATGGCATGACCAACATCACCGACGCCGGACAGGCGGCCGGAGCCCTGATCCCGCTCGCGGGGAAGTGGGCCGGCATGCTGTTTGCCTTCGGCTTGCTGAACGCGTCGCTGTTTGCCGCGTCTATCCTGCCGCTTTCCACCGCACACGTGATCTGCGAAGGGCTGGGAGTCGAGGCGGGTCTCGACCGGAAGCTGAAGGAAGCCCCGACATTCTATTCGCTCTACACTCTGCTGATCGTCGTGGGAGCCGGAATCATCCTGATTCCGAAAGCGCCGCTCCTGAAAATCCTGGTGCTGTCGCAGGTGGCGAACGGCGTCTGGCTGCCTGTCGTGCTGATCTTCATCCTGCTGCTGATCAACCGGCGCGACCTGATGGGAGAACACACCAATTCCGTGGCTTTCAATGTGATCGCCTGGGGCTCGAGCATCATCATGATCATCCTGACGCTGGTCTTGGTGTATGTGGCCATCTTCGAGCCCTCCGCTGCCGGGCTTTCCGGTTCTTTGGCGCATCCATCCCACCCATTTTTGGCGAGGCAGGCGGCCCACCGCGTGTTTTCTATCATTTAGCCCGGTTTCTAATAATTGTATTTTGCGATTAGAAATCTGGATAGGAAGGGTGTCGGTCAGGCCGTCCGGGCTCTGGTTTCCGCTTCGAGAAGGCGCCATGTGTGCGTCTGTTTTCATTTTTCCTCGCCCGGAAAGTGCGCCGGGCCTCACAACGACCTAAGCACAATGGCGGAAAGGACAGTGTGGTGGTCTTTGGTACAGAAAAGGGGCAAGGGCTAGACCCGAGCTGGAGGAGGGGCGCGGGCCGGTACGCTAGGATTCGGGCCGAGAGACGCGCAGCATCTGATTGCCGCCCTTTTGAAATTCGCACGGAACGCGGTTCAGTTCGCACCGGTAGCCTTCCCTGGTCAGTTCGCGGGCAACCGGTGCCAAGTGGGGTGAATGCCGGCTGCTGAAGCTCGCCAAGAGCGGGAAAATGCGCGCCTCGCGGGCCACGCGGCACATCTCGCGAATGGAGTCGATGTGAAATTCAATCGAAAACAGATCCGAATACGTGAAGAGAAAATGTGAACAGACCACGAGATCGAATTCCCGGTCGGGAAGGGGAAGCGCCTGCGATTCCCCGACGTGGTAGCGTCCCTGGGAAATTCCGAGAGGCAGGTCGTCCAGAAACTGTTTCATCGCGGCCATCCGGATCTGCCCCAGATGCTCGACGGATTCGATTTCACGCCAGATGAAATGGCCGCGAGTTTCGTAAGTCGTTTTGAGGAGTGTCGCGGGTTTCTTCGATCCGCCGGGCAATGTCGGCCGGAGAAAACTCGTAGATCGGATCGCAAGAGACGACGGTCTGGCCGCTTCGATGCATTTCGGCGTTGAAACTGGCCGGGCCCCCGGCGCAATCGAAAATCTGGGAATCGAGGTCGGCGGCCGTCAAGTCGAACATCCGGACGTATTCGTCGAATGGGCGTCCCCACGGCACGGCCTTATCTAGAGTCGCACCCACGTCTATCTCCTTGTTTGCCCGATAGTGTTGCACGCCGCTAGTGCCTATGCTACTTTCGCTCGCGTAGATTCCTTGAGCGATTTCCGGTGAAAGCCAGCGACCTTCTAAAGCCCGCCAACCGCGAGGAAGCGGAACTTCTCGAAAAGGTCGATCCGAAGCGGCTGCCCAATCACGTCGCCATCATCATGGACGGCAACGGCCGGTGGGCCGAGCGGCGGCACCTGCCTCGCGTGGCGGGACATCGCGCCGGAGTGAAGGCCGCGCGCGAGGTGATCGAGACCTGCGCCCGGCTGCATCTTCCGTGCCTCACGCTCTACGCTTTTTCGCTCGAAAACTGGCGCCGCCCGCAGGCCGAAGTCGATTTCCTGATGCGACTGCTGCGCGAGTACCTGAAACGCGAGCTGCCGGTGATCCGCAAGAACAATATCCGCCTCCTCGTGATCGGCCGCTCCGCGCAACTTCCGGAAGCCGTGCGAAAGGACATTGCCGACGCCATGAACCTGACGGCGCGCAATACCGGGATGAAGCTCGTCGTCGCGCTCAACTACGGGGGCCGCGCGGAGCTTGCCGACGCATTCAACGCGCTGCTCGACCATATCCGCGCGAACGGCCTTTCGGCGTTCCGCGCGGACGAGCAGACCATCTCCGACCATCTCTATACCGCCGGGCTGCCGGACCCCGACCTACTGATCCGCACGAGCGGCGAAATGCGCGTCAGCAATTTTCTGCTCTGGCAGATCGCCTACGCCGAAATCTACGTGACCGAAGCCCTGTGGCCGGATTTTTCGCGAGCGCGCCTGCTCGAAGCGCTTGTCGATTACCAGAAGCGCGAGCGCCGCTACGGCGGCCTGGGTTCCCCGCGCGCGCGAGCAACCGCGGCCGGCAACGTCGAAGGCGCCGACGGCCGGGGCGGGCGATCCGATGGCTCCGGCCGCTCGAGTCGCCCGGCGCGAGGCTGACGGCGGGATGTTCCTTCGCATTCTTACCGGCGTCACCCTCATCGCGGTTGTAGTCGGACTGGTCTGGTGGGCGCCCGCGGCGATTCTCGCGGCGGCTGCTGCGATCGTTGCGATCATCGCTCTTGTCGAACTCTTCGACTTGGGCGAACGAGTGGGCTTGCACGCCTTTCGCAAGTGGACGATCGTATGCGCGGCGGGGCTATTTTACGGGCAGTACTCGGCGGGCCTCGTCGAAACGCACGCTCTGACCGGAGGGGTTTCCCTGGTTCGCAATGCCGCGGAGGGCACAATTTCGATCGAAGCCATCTTCCTGATTTTCTTGTTTGGCGCTGTAGGGATCGGGCTCGCGACGCGCCGTTCCTTGCAGGAAGTGTTGCCGGGAGCCGCGATCAGTTCGGCGGGGCTGTTGTTCATCGCGCTACCGTTCAGCTATCTCGTGCGCATCAACGAGATCGAGCGCACCGGCCGCCAACTCGTGCTCTTTCTTCTCTGCCTTGTCTGGGCAGGGGACACGTTCGCGTACTTCGTGGGCCGCTCGCTCGGGCGGCTGCCGATGGCGCCGGCGCTTAGCCCCAAGAAGACCTGGGAAGGAGCGGCCGCAAATCTGTGCGGCTCGCTTCTGGTGGCGATTTTCTTCGCCCGCTGGATGCAGGTCGACACGCTTAGCCTGCTCGTAATAGCGGGTTTGGCAAACATCGCAGGACAAATGGGAGATCTGATCGAATCGGCGTACAAACGCGGCGCCGGGGTCAAAGATTCAAGCTCTCTCCTGCCGGGCCATGGAGGAATGCTGGACCGCATCGACAGCTTGATCCTGGCTATCCCTGTGGTTTGGATCGCCTTCCAGTGGTTGGCCTTGCGCTAGTCACGAACTAGTCCGGCCGGCTACCCGCGAACAGCCGCGCGATCGCCACAAGAATTACCGCGCCGACCGTTGCCGCGGCAAGGCTGCCCCAGAATCCCCACGCCACGATCCCGAGCCTCGTGAAAATCCATCCGCCGATCACGGCGCCAATCAGGCCGAGAATTACGTCCACGATGCAACCGAACCCGCGCCCGCGGGTCAAACGGCCCGCGATCCATCCAGCCAGCAGGCCGATGACGATCCACCCAATCAGACCGCGGGACGATACGCCGAAAAAGTAGACGCGGTCCGCCACGATCGCGGCCGAAACGGTTGAAGTCATGACTTCGGCCTCCTTTATCCTTGGCAGAAGATATATCCCAGACACTTGTAGACAAGCTTCGCGGCGAGGAGATCCGAAGCGTGGTCGCCCGGCTGTGGCCGCAGCTCGACCACGTCCATGCCGACGATCTTCTTGTGGCCGGCGACC
Source organism: Candidatus Acidiferrales bacterium (assembly GCA_050015155.1). Taxonomy (GTDB): domain Bacteria; phylum Acidobacteriota; class Terriglobia; order Acidiferrales; family UBA7541; genus Palsa-295. The sequence continues at coordinate 18,753 of JBEKBY010000015.1, forward strand.
GCACGCACAAGGGACGTCACCTGATGCCAGTCGAGGCCGCCCGGCTCGGGCATTCTCGTCGCCGGAATGATGGACGGATCGAAACCGTCGAGATCGATGGTCAGGTACACGTTGGGGCTCAGCTCGGAAAGAACCTTCGCGATCCAGCTTTTCAGAGGCGCGCGCACGATATCGTTGGCCCAGAATATTTTCGTGCGCAGTTCTGGAATCGCCCTCGCCTCCTCGACGGAAAGCGACCGGACGCCGACCTGCACCGCCGGGCACACCTCAACGACACGACGCATGGTGCACGCGTGGCTCGCGCGATTCGCCTGGTATTCGTCGCGCAGGTCCGCATGCGCGTCGATTTGGAGGACGTTCAGGTCCTTGTATTTCCGCAGCGCGGCCGCAACCAGCGGCGGAGTCAAAGCGTGCTCCCCTCCGAGCGCGACGGGAAACTTGTCGTCCTCGAGGAACGCGCATTGCGCCGTAAAGAGCTCGGTCATCACTTCATCCAGTGTGCCGTCCATCGTGTCGATGGGCGGCAGCGTGTGAATGCCGATCTCCTTGTAGGGTTCGAGCTCGAGCTCCTCGTCGTACAGCTCCATGTGGCGGCTGGCTTTCAGGATCGCGGCGGGACCGTTGGACGTTCCGTGCTCGTAGGTGGCCGTGCGCTCGAGTGGCACCGGAAAAATCACGGCGCGGGAAGTTTCGTACTGGGAATGTTCTTCCGGGAGGGCGCCGAAGTTCTCGGGCGGTGTGGGAGTGTATCGAGTCATCGTAGGCTCATGCTTCCTCGCGGGCCAGATTTTGCCGTCGAGGGCGAACGGCTAAGGTTTCGAATTTGAGCGCCTAACTCTGGAACTTCCCGTCAGTCGTCTTCGCCGACCAGAATCGCAGCCGCGAGCACTGTGGTCCACAATCCGCGCTTATCGCCGACGGCCGATTGCGTGATGTTCATCGTGCGGACGATTTTGTTCGAGATGCGGTAGACCTCCTTCTTTTCGTCCCACGACAGATCCGGATCGAATTCGACGTTGAGCGTGGTCGCGAGCATCTCGGCCGCCAGTTCCTCGGTATATTCGCCGGCCACCTCTTCGGTTTCGCCGAACGAATGATGCTCGGAAAGATATCCGTACATCGACTTATCGGCCGGCAAAGCGAGGCCCACGCCCGCGGCGATCAGCCGGTGCGGCTCGCGCGTCTGGTTTTCGCTGATGACGGTGAACGCGACCTGCCCGGGCTTCAGATGCTTCAGCCCTTCGCTGCGTGAAATCAATTTGCATTGAGGAGGAAAGATGGAAGAGACCCGCACGATGTTGCATGCGGCGATGCCCGCATTCCGCAAGGCGAGCTCAAAGCTCGAAAGGCGCTCGCGGTGTTTGCCGGTTCCCTTGGTGAGGAAGATTTTCTTCGCGACGAACGCCATGAACCTGCCGGTTTGCGGTGCCTCCGCCGTTTAGGTGAAAGAAATTTCGCGTTTGAAAATTAGCAAGCACGCCGAACGATGTCAACTCATTTCACGGCGCCGGCCGATCACAGTTGCGTGAAAGACACGCGCGTGCGCGCATGGGGACGCCGCGGCTTGGAACCTCACTTCTTCCGGAGGAGAATGCAGGGCGCGAGCGCGTCCGCGATCGTCTTCAACTCGCGAAGCTGCGGATAGGTGAAGTCGGGCCCGGCGTCGGCGGCGGCCTTTCCCTTGCGCGAGACCTGAACGACTCCGATCACGCGATTTCCCAGCGTGATGGGCGCGCTCATGATCTTCTGGATCGCCTCGCCGCGCTCGTTCTCGTTGATGGGCACCGCCTCGAAAACGGATGCGTGAGGAACCACCGAAAAGTGATTGACGAGCTCCGGCCGTTTTTCACGAACCGTCCGGGCAGCCAGCGCTTTCGTGCTCGAAAGCGGAATCTGTCCCACGGTCCGCAAGGTGGCCGGCGCGAGAAACTGCAAGGATTTCTCGTCGGGCGTGAGGCCCAGGATCGCGACTTCGTGCATCTGGACGCCAAAATTCTTGCCGATCAATTCCACCGCACGATCCAACCGAATGGACTCCGCTTCGTAGCGCTGGCGAGCGAGTTCGCTCACCCACTTTTTCAAATCGCCTATATGTTCGCTGGGCATCGGAGGTTGATCCATCTCCATCATACTCCCCGGAAGTCTCCAGTTTGGCGCACGCGCTTGCATTTTGCCTGTTGTGCAATACATGGTCCGGCGAGGCCAGTTGTGGTCTAATCTGAGCGGGGAACCAGACTCGGAGGGGGTAGTCGGGACCGATGGTTGGGGTCAGCTTGGCGGCAGTGTGCGTCACACTTGGCGGAATTCTGCTGTCTATCACGCCTCCTTTCCTTCCCGATGTTCCGTCGAAGGCCCGGGATCTCCATTTTCGCTCGATTATCATCGACACGCACGCAGACACAACGCAGCGTTTGCTCGCCGCCGATTTCGATCTCGGCGCGCGGCACGTCGACGGCTCGATTGACATTCCTCGCCTGCACGAGGGGGGTGTCGCCGCGGTTTTCTTTGCGATCTGGGTTCCCGGGACAGTCACCGGCCGGGAGGCGGTGCAGCGCGCGCTCGATCAGATCGACGCGGTCCGGCGGCACGTCGATCTGCATCCGAATGACCTGCGGCTCGCGGCGACGCCCCGAGACATTCGCGGGGCACGCGCTGCCGGTCAAATCGCCGTCCTGCTGGGAGTCGAGGGCGGCCATATGATGAATCGTGACTTGGACGCGCTTCGGCAGTACGCGTCGCTCGGTGTGCGCTATATGACGCTCACGCATATGCGTAACACCGACTGGGCCGACGCCTCAACCGACAGCGCCGTGCACAACGGCCTAAGCGATTTTGGCAAGCAGGTGATCCGCGAAATGAACCGGCTCGGCGTGCTCGTGGACGTCTCTCACGTTTCGGACAAGGCCTTCCGCGACGTTCTAGCCGTGAGCGAAGCACCCGCCTTTGCTTCGCACTCCTCGTGCAGAGCGATTTGCGAGACTCCCCGCAACCTCTCCGACGAGGCGATCCGGGCGCTCGCTGCGAAAGGAGGAGTGATTCAGATCAACTTCCACGTCGGCTTCATCAGTCAGAAATTTCGAGATGCCGAGAACGCGAATCCGGAGTTGCAGCAGGAAATCGAGGTGGAAACAAACAGGCGTTGCGGCGAAAACGACGCCCGCCGGCTGGTCGAATCGGATAAGGTGGTGCGCGAATACGTTGCGGGCGGGAAACTCCCTCGCGTGGACTGGACCGAAATCGTCGACCACGTCGACCACGCGGTGAAAGTTGCGGGAGTCGACCACGTGGGACTCGGCTCGGATTTCGACGGCGCCGACATGCCCTATGGCATGGAGGACGCGTCGCACCTGCCGCAGATCACCGAGGCCCTGATCGAGAGGGGCTATTCCGAAATTAGCATCCAGAAGATTCTCGGCGAGAACACGCTTCGCCTTCTCCAAGATGTAGAGTCCGCTGCGAAATCAATGAGAGGAATGAACTCATGAGACGTCTCACCGTTCTATTCTTGCTTTCGATTCTTGCTGTTTTTGCCTCGGTGGTTTTCGGGGGGCAGTCGCAGTCTGCAGCACCGCCCTCAGGACAAGAGGGCTCATCTCCAACCCATCCAAGGATGAAACCAATGACAACTGATCCCGCTTTGCTGCAACCGGCGACACTGAAAGCGAAGGCTCCCGATGTGTTCCAAGTGAAGTTTGCCACCACGAAGGGCGATTTCGTCGTGCAGGTCACGCGCGCCTGGGCTCCTCTCGGCGCCGACCGATTCTACAACCTCGTGCAGCATGGTTTCTACAATGACGCTTGCTTCTTCCGCATCGTCTCAAACTTCGTGGTTCAGTTCGGCTTGAGCGGAGATCCCGCTGTGAACAAGGTCTGGCAGAACGCTAACATCAAGGACGATCCCGTGACGCAGAGCAATCGTCCCGGCTATCTCGTGTTTGCGACGGCCGGGCCGAACACGCGCACGACGCAACTGTTCATCAATCTCGGAAACAACGCTGGGCTCGATGGCCAGGGCTTTGCGCCATTCGGCGTGGTTACTTCGGGCATGGACGTGGTCCAGAAACTCTACAGCGGCTATGGCGAACGGCCCGACCAGCACCTCATCACAACTCAGGGGAAGGCGTATATCGAAAAGAACTTCCCCAACATCGACAGCATCAAGACGGCGACGATCATTTCGCCGGCGTCACACTGATGATGCGATGAGCTTCGTCGAGGCGGAGTCGCGGGCCTTCCCGCGCCCGAAGGGCACGCGTTGTCCGCACGTGCCGTCGCAACGCGCATGAGCGAGATTCGAGTCGGCGAACTCGGCGAGAGTGCGCTCATTAGCGTCCGCGCGCGTGAGTCTGCCGCGACCGCGACGGCCATGCTCGCGGGGCTGGCAGCCGCGAAGCTGCTCCTCCAGCTTGCTGGAATCAATCATTACGGAGTGTTTCGCGACGAGCTCTACTACATGGCCTGCGGCGAGCATTTGGCCTGGGGGTACGTGGACCAGCCGCCGCTCATTGCCCTGATCGCCTGGTTTGCGCGCCACGTTTTCGGCAACTCGCTCTTCTCCATCCGCCTTCTGCCGGTGCTCGCAGGCGTTGCTGTGGTTTTTCTGACGGGCATTCTGACTCGCGAACTCGGCGGCGGCCGCCTCGGACAGTTCCTTGCGGCTGCGGCGATTCTGTTCGCCCCGGCGTATCTCGCCTTCGACAGTTTCCTCTCCATGAATGCTTTCGAGCCGCTTTTCTGGCTCCTTTGCGCTTGGATCGCAGTCCGCATCGTGAAGGGTTCGTCGCCGAGATGGTGGTTGGCGTTCGGAGCGTTCGCCGGGATCGGACTGGAAAACAAACACTCTATGCTCGTCTTTGGCTTTGCTCTCGTTTCGGGGCTGCCCTTATCGGGCGAGGGTCACATTTTCCGTTCAAAGTGGATTTGGATAGGTGGGCTCATCGCGTTCGCGCTGTTTTTCCCGAATCTTCTCTGGGAGGCGCGGCACGGCTGGCCGCAGGTCGAAGTCGTCCGCAACGCACAGCTCTACAAGAACGTCGCCATCTCCCCGCTGCGTTTTCTAGCCGAACAAGCCGCATTCCTTGACCCGCTCGCGCTTCCGATTTGGCTTGGGGGATTAGCGTGGTTCTTTTTCGCGCGGGACGGGAAGAGGTTCCGCTTCCTCGGATGGGCGTACCTGATCGTGGTCGCGATTTTCATGTGCATGGGCGGGAAGTCCTATTATCCCTTGCCAGTCTATCCGCTGCTGATGGCAGCCGGCGGCGTGGCATTCGAGGGTTTTGTCGCGTTGCCCGGGTGGCGCTGGCTGGGAATGGCGTTTCCTTCGCTATTGATTTTGGGCGGGTTGATCGCAGTGCCGTTCGGCGTTCCCGTGCTCCCCGTCAGCATGTTTCTGCGCTATTCGCGAATCCTGCCGTACTCCGGGCTGGTGAAAACAGAGCGCGACGCAGTGAACGCCGAACTGCCTCAGCTCTACGCCGACATGTTCGGTTGGGACAACATCGCCGCCGGCGTGGCCGGCGTGTATCGCGACTTGCCGGCATCGGACCGCTCGGACTGCGCGATCCTGGGAGGGAACTACGGCGAGACCGGCGCGATCGATTATTATGGACCTGCGCTCGGTCTGCCAAAGACCATCGGCGGACACAACAGCTACTTTTACTGGGGACCCCGAGGCTACTCGGGCGCTTGCGTGATCGTATTCGGCGAGCGTTCCGGCGAATTTACAAAGCTCTTCGGCGACGTGCAGCGCGTCGCGACGATTACGAATCCCCACGCCATGCCGATCGAACAATCCGTCCCCGTCTACGTCTGCCGCAAGCCGATCGCCCGGTTATCGGTCCTTTGGCCGCAATTCAAGATGATCATTTGACGGAGGCCTCAGGGGTTAAAAGCCCGGAAGTTTCGAGCGATTTGCGGTGGGGTTGAAACCCCGCCCTTCCTTTTTTCAACAAGCTACTGCGCTACAAAAGATAAAGCACGGGCGGGTCACAGACCCACCCGTACAAAAGCGGAGGATGCAGCGCGTGGGTCATTTCTTGGGGGTGAGGCGGAGGAGGTTGCCGGCCCGTGCGGTTTCAGGCGAGCGGTGCGCGCTTGGGGAACAACGCGTCCTGCTCGAGCTTCGCAGCGTCCAGTCCTGTCGCGGCCAGCTTCCGGCTGATTTCCGATCCGTAGTTCCGCGCGATGCACAAAAGGACGCACTCGCTCGTTAGAATCGGGATCGAGCGGCCTTCGGCGGTATCCCGAAAAGGAGCGATCTGCTCGGCCTGCCGCAGCACGGCACCCAGCCCGGTCGACTCCTGCACCCGTGGCTCGCTCGGCGGTTCCTTCTTCAGCCGGATGAACAGGCGCCAGATCCGCCGCCCCTCTTCCTTGTGACGCTCCTGGTCGTAAAGCTGAATCCAGGAATGCCATCGTTGGGGGCTGATCTGGCAGATGCTTTGCAGGAAGGTTTCAACCTCTTCGTGGTTTTTGGCTTCCCAATACCTCGACAGCCGGTCCCAATCGCAGATGTACATTCCCGCCAACAGATCCGCGACTTCCATCACATGGGACGCCCGGCTCTTCGCCAGCATCGCTGCAAATTTCTCCGCACGCGTCAGGTTGAGCGTCAGCCGGCGGGACGCGCGAAGCGCATTCCCGTTGCCGTCTGCGTATCTGCGGCGGTCGCGCGAGGCTGCGTCGTCCTTACGTCCAAAGAGTTTCATTGCCGGCGGAGTAGCCCTCTTGAAAGTCTACCAGATCGGGCGACTCGGGATTGGAGCGCGTGCCGTAAGTGTTCCTGTCACCGCGGAGGACGCGACACAAAAAAAGCGCCCTGTAAGGAGCAGGCGCCTTTCTTGTTTCCGTTCCTGGCGAAGCCGCGGAGTTTAGATGTCGTAATAGAGCTCGAACTCGTACGGGTGCGGGCGCATCCGGACGGGATCCACTTCCTTCTTCATCTTGTAGTCGATCCAGATCTCGATAAAGGAGTCGGAGAACACGCCGCCCTTGGTCAGGAAGGCGTGATCCTTTTCGAGGGCCTTCAGAGAGGCGTCGAGCGAACCCGGCACGGAGGGAACGTGCGACAACTCCTCCGGCGAGAGCTCGAAAATGTCCTTATCGAGCGGACCGCCTGGATCGATCTTGTTTTCGATTCCATCGAGACCGGCCATGAGCATCGCAGAGTAAGCCAGATACGGATTGCACGACGGATCGGGAGGCCTGAACTCCAGGCGCTTCGCCTTCGGGCTGGCCGAATACATGGGGATGCGAACGGCCGCCGAGCGATTGCGCCGCGAGTACGCGAGGTTCACCGGCGCTTCGTAACCCGGCACAAGCCGCTTGTAGGAGTTCGTCGACGGCGCGGCGAACGCCACGATGGCAGGCGCGTGCTTCAGTAATCCTCCCGTGTACCACAGCGCCAACTGGCTGAGGCCTGCGTACTGGTCACCCGCGAACAGCGGCTTGCCCTTGCCCCAGAGGGATTGGTGCGTGTGCATGCCCGAGCCGTTGTCGGAGAAAACGGGCTTGGGCATGAACGTAACCGTTTTGCCGTACTGATTGGCCACGTTGCGGACGACGTATTTGTACTTACACATGTTGTCGGCGGCGTGGATCAACGTGTCGAACTTGAAGTCGATCTCGGCCTGTCCGGCGGTGGCCACCTCGTGGTGGTGGCATTCCACTTCGACACCGCATTCCTGGAGCTTGAGCACCATGTCGGTGCGCATGTCCTGGAAATGGTCCATCGGCGGGACGGGGAAATAGCCCTCTTTATAGCGGGGGCGGTAGCCGAGGTTGTGCTCGACGCGCCCGGAATTCCAGCGGCCTTCATCCGAGTCGACGTAATAGAAGCTATGCTGCGGCTTCGAATCGAAGCGCACGCTATCGAAAATGAAAAATTCCGCTTCGGCGCCGAAGAACGCCTGGTCGGCGATGCCGGTCTTCTGAAGATAGTCTTCCGCACGGTGAGCGAGGTTGCGCACGTCGCGCTCGTAGGGTTTGCGCGAAAGCGGATCCTGCGCGTCGCAAATCATGATGAGCGTCGGCGTGTCCCGGAAAGGGTCCATGAACGCGGTGTTCGGATCGGGGATCAACAGCATGTCGGACTCGTGAATCTGAGCCCACCCGCGGATCGAGCTGGCGTCCATTCCGAATCCGTCCTGGAACGATTCCGCGGTCAGTTCCTGGATCGGGTAGCTCACGTGCTGCCAGACGCCCGGCACATCTATGAAGCGCAGGTCCAAAATCTTGGCGTTGTGTTTCGCGGCATATTCGAGAACGCTTTTCGGGTCCATCCTTCCTCCCCTCGCAGTGACTGCGGCCAGCAGATTTAGCGCCGCGACGTTACCCCAGCGGTTCGCCTCGCGTCAAGCCTGAGCTACACGCCGATGCAATGAATTTTTCCATTACTTCGATAGTTTTCTTGGATGGCTCCAAACCAAATTTTCTTCGATCCACTTATGCCTTCCTTATGAGTCTCGTGGATCGCCCTTATAAGGTATCGGTTCGGCCGTTGTCGCCGGCGGAATCACTGAAGCCGCCCAATCAGTTCTTTCGATTTGACCGCTCGTGGGCGCCCGGCAATTCGCGCCAGGGCGTTTTTTCTTGAGCAACGCCGAATTTCGGTTTTACATCGATCGGACGGGCATCTTCACCAGATCGTCGATTCGCATCACTTCCTTTGCCACGAATCCTTCCGCGTACTTCACGCCGATCATGCGCCCGAAGTGCCGCGCCAGTAGGTCCATCCTGCCTTCGAGTTCGTCGAGCGGCAGGGCCACCTTCGAGCGCTCCTTCTTCAACGGGCGAAACTGAGAGGCGTAGGAGAGGATGGCCTGGCGCCGCCGGTCGTATTGCTTGGTGATGTCCACGGCGAACGTCGGCCGCACGTCGGCATATGCCGCCGCGTAGACGATTTTGAACGGGCGGAACGCGTCGCCCGAGAGCGCGTAGTTCTTCAGCCCGGCGACGAAGCACGCCTCGTAGCCGAGCGTTGCGGCCGTGTAGTGGTCGGGGTGGCGTCCCTCCCAGTAGGGAAGGATTACGGTGCGCGGCTCGAGCTCGCGGATCACTTCGGCGATCGCCACCTTGTACTCGTCGCAAACGCGCAGATGGGCGTCGGGCAGACCGAGATTGCGCCGCACTTTCGCGCCGAGAACTTTCGCCGCCCGCGCCGCTTCCCGGAGGCGTGTTTCAGGAGTGCCGCGCGTCCCGGTCTCGCCCTGCGTGAGATCGAGGATGCCGGTGCGGTAGCCCACCTGCGCCATCTTGAGCATCGTCCCGCCGCAGGTGAGCTCGACGTCATCCGGGTGCGGCGCAATCGCCAGCAGGTCGAGTTTCACTCGGGCTCCGTTTCGACACTCAGGGCAGGGTAAACGCCAGGTAGGCGTTGCCGGCCGTCTCGAAGATGTACTGCTTGCCGTCGATTTCGTAGCTGACGGGATTCGAACGGGCGGCGTGGCCCATGAAGAACTGCCAGAGCAACTTCCCGGTATCGGCGTCGAGGGCGAAGAAGTTACCTTCGTCGCTGCCGCTGAAGACCAACCCACCGGCCGTGCTAAGCACGGGCACCCATGCCGGTCCTAGAAGCTTGAGTTGCCATCGTAGTTTTCCCGTCGTGGCCTCGAGAGCGCGAATCGCTCCGTAGGACTGCTCACCGGCGAGCGCCCGAATTCCTCCGCCGCCCACGATGCCCTTCGGCGGACCCGGCTCGATATTGCCGGTGCCCTTGATGAAGTACGCGCCCGTTTCATGCACGCTCACATAGAAAAGCCCTGTGTCCGGACTGTAGGAAGGGCTGGTCCAGTCAACGCCTCCGGTAATGCTGGGGTAGACCAGGGTTCCGGCACCCAGAGTTGGCTGCTGGTCGGGATTGAGGATCGGCCGGCCGTTGGCATCGAGCCCATTCGCCCAAGTTTCCTTCACGAATGGAACGCCGGTGATGAACTTGCCGTTGGTGCGATCGAGGACGTAGTAAAAGCCGTTGCGGTTGGCGAAGCCGACCAGTTTTCGGGGCTTGCCATCGGTAGTGGCGTTGAAAAGTACCGGCGGCTCGTCCGAGTCCCAGTCGTGATTCTCGTGCGGTGAAAACTGAAAGTACCATTTCAGCGTTCCGGTGTCGGGGTCGAGCGCCAGAAGCGAGCACGTGTAGAGGTTGTCTCCCGGCCGCCGGTCATCGTTGAAATCCGGGGCGGGATTCCCGGTGCCCCAATACACGAGGTTCAACTCGGGGTCGTACGATCCGTTGTTCCAGGTCGTTGCGCCCGCGCTTTCCGGAGCGCCTATGCCCCAGGTCTCCGCGCCCGGCTCGCCCGGCCTCGGAGTGGTCCACAAACGCCACAGCCTTTTGCCAGTCTTGGCGTCGTAGGCGTCGATGAATCCTCTCACCGCGGCTTCGCTGCCTGCGATCCCGACGATGACCTTCCCCTTCACGGCGAGCGGAGGCCCGGTCATCGCGTATCCCATGGCGTTGTCCGCAACGTGGACCCTCCAACGCACGGCGCCGTTTTTCGCCGCGAGCGCTACCACATACGAGTCGGCCGTGCCGATGTAAACCATGTCATCGAGAATGGCGACTCCCCGGCTCGTCGCATACAGCCCGATCGAGACAACGTGCTCCGGAAGGGGCGGCGAGTAGCTCCACAATTTCAAACCGGTGCGGACGTCCAGCGCCGTGACGGTGCTCGGTGGCTCGGTGATGTACATGACGCCATCCGCCACGATGGGAGACGACTCGAGATTGGCGACCGGGCGCGCGGGCTGATAGATCCACGCGACTTTCAGTTGAGAGACGTTCTGCTTGTTGATCTGCTTGAGCCGTGAAAACTGCTGTGAGGAGTAGCTGCCGCCGTAGGTCAACCAACTCTGGGGCTCGCTTTGAGAGTGCAGAATGCGGTCGTAGGGCACGTTCTGCGCGACGGACGGCCCGGCAGCGCAGAAAACAAGAGACAAAAGAAGAGCGTATCGAGCGATTTTCATTGGGCCCCCTTCAAGCTCGCAAGGTATGCGACGAGATCGTTGACCTGCGGGTCAGACAGCTTGGCCCGGAAGCTGGGCATCACGCTCTTGCCCGGCTCTTTCTTCAATTCCCGGAGGTCGGCCTTCTGAAACGAGAGAAACTTGCCGTTGGCGTCCTTGATCACGATGCGGAACGAATCTTCCGTCACGCGCGTGCCATCGAAGGCACGGCCGTCCTTGGTGACGACGTGGATGAAAAGGTAGTCAAGAAGCCCTCCCGTTTCCAAGAACACGCGCGCTTGCGGCAAATCCGTGCCGGGATAAAGCAGCGCGTTGCGGAGGTAACTGGGTCCGCGCAGCGTGCCGACGTTTGTCAGTTCAGGCCCTGCGTCGCTGCCCTCTCCCGCGATGATGTGGCACGAAGAACAGCCGCTCGAGGCGTAAACATCTTTGCCCTTGGCTGTGTCACCCGTCACCGTGCCGGCATCCTTGCGAATGAGCGTCAGAAGATAGTCAACGATCTGCTGGATTTGCGCGTCGTCGAGTTGCCCCGCGAAGGCGGGCATCCCGCCACCCCCCATCCCATTCTTGATGGTGCTCTTGACCACGTCGGCGCCCAGCCGAAATGGAATGCCTTGTATATTCGGGCCCATCGCGCCGCCTGCATCGAGGCCGTGGCACGTCGAACAGCGCTGTTCGAAGAGGTCTTTGCCCGGCGATTGATCTGCCGGCTTCGTCGCCGGCGATTCCTGCCGGGCCCCCAGAGCGGCCGGAACTCTGCTCCCAATCAGCGCCGCGACCACAAGAATCGCGGCGAGAACCCACGATGAGCGAATCGAATTCATTTCGGCTCCCCCCGACACTCTCGCAAACCGGTTGCTGCCCCAAACTCGCATCACCCTAGCACAGTCCGGGAAATTTGTGAGGGGGTTGTTGCGGGATGCCAGGATCAGGGGAGATGGGAGTCCGCTCGCCGAACGGGGGCTCGGTGCAAGAGAGCGGGCTAGGGTGTGCTCTAAGGCTCAGCTAATGCTAATGTGTCCGTCTGCAATTTGGAGGAGTTCCGCATGCCGGGAAAGTCCCTGGAAGGACAAGTTGCGCTCGTCACGGGGGGCGCAAAACGAATCGGGCGCAGCATTGGGCTGCGTCTCGCTGCGGATGGAGCGACGATAGCCGTCAACTATGCAACATCAAGGAAAGAGGCCGAGTCCCTCGTGCGCGAGGTTCGGGCCGGCGGAACGAATGCAATCGCAATTCAGGCGGATGTGTCGAACCGTGCGGAAGTCGAAGGAATGACCGCCGCGGTCGAAAGGGAATTGGGCCGGCTCGATATCCTTGTGAACAACGCGGGAATGTTCTTTCAAGCGAAATTCGAAAACCTGACGGACGAGCAGTGGAACCGCATCATGGACGCCAACCTGAAGTCGCAGTTTCTGTGCTCTCAGTTAGCCGCCCCCATCATGAAGCGGCAGGGCCGCGGCCGGATTATCAACATCTCTTCGCTCGGTGGCCTGCTCCCATGGCCCAGCTACACGCACTACTGCGTTTCGAAGGCGGGATCGATCATGCTGACGCGCTGCTTGGCGCGTGCGCTTGCGCCGGAGATTCTGGTGAACAGCGTCGCGCCCGGCACGGTTCAGTTTCCCGGCGAGCCTCCCGATGAAGAATACATCCGGCGTGTCCCGCTGCATCGCACAGGCACGGGAGGCGACATCGCGGGCGCGGTCGCGTATCTTGCGGCCGCGGACTTCGTGACGGGGCAGGTGATCGTCGTTGATGGCGGGCGCACCCTCGTGTGATTTGAGGCGTGTGTGCGTTACTATTGTGTCGGGCGCCCGTAGCTCAGCTGGATAGAGCATCTGGCTTCGAACCAGAGGGTCGGGAGTTCGAATCTCTCCGGGCGCGCCATTCCTCATTCTTGGCCCGCATGAAGATCAGGTCGGAAGGCTTTCTATATGTCGGATGGATGTTTACGGCATCCAGGGTGCAGTTCGAAAGCACTGTTTTGAGCAATTTGGCTTGACACCAAGCTGGATCGTAGAAAGCAAGAGCGCAACATGGAACATGAGCACACCCGCCAGGCCATCCATCAACGACTCGCGGCGGGACCCCATTACAGCTATCTCAGGGATTGGGTCTACGGCGGCATCGATGGCACCGTGACGACGTTCGCGCTCGTCGCGGGAGTCGTTGGGGCTCACCTGTCACCACGCGTCATCCTGATCCTCGGTTGCGCCAATCTGATTGCGGACGGTTTCGCGATGGCGGCGGGCAACTATCTAGCTACTCGAGCAGAGCACGAGGAATTCCACCACGCTGAAGCGGTTGAACGGCGCCATATCGAGGCCGTTCCGGATGGTGAACGGGAAGAGGTACGCGAGATTCTACGGGGACTCGGGATTGCCGGCCACCTGCTCGACCGGGTCGTCGCGGTGATCACGGCGGACCGCGATCGCTGGGTGCGCATGATGGTCCGCGAGGAATACGGGCTGCCGGCTGCGGTGCGTTCACCGTGGCGGGCGGCTGGGTCGACGTTTGCAGCATTTCTTCTTTGCGGTCTAGTCCCACTTGTTCCATTCGTAGCGGGTCTGAAGAGCGCCTTCTGGGTGGCTTCGGTGGCAACCAGCCTGGTATTCGTCTTGATCGGCGCGCTCAAGAGTCGATGGTCGATCCGGCCATGGTGGTATTCCGGCCTCGGAACTCTTGCAGTTGGTGGCGGTGCTGCCGCCGTAGCCTACTTAATCGGAGCTTGGCTTCGCGACGTCACCCGTTGATCCGCGGCCTCCCGCCGTGTGATTGGTGCCGGGTCTCACGACTTCCAATCAGGATCTCGGCATACTGCTCCACTCGGGGCTATCTCTCGACTCGCTCCGGATCATGTTATGGACTCAATCCAGCAGGGAACTCCACCTGCGGCAAAGTCGCCACGAACATCGCCTAGAAAAGTTCTATAATCGTCCCCTTGAGCGCGCCACTGTCTCGACCAGGCGAAGTCCGAAAATCGAAGAATGGCACCAATCGGCCGGTCGCCCTCGTGAAGCAAAAGACGAGAGCGATCGTCGTGAAAACTGGGGGTCGTGTGATGCGAAGAGCGATGCGGATTGCGTTAGGCGTTGCGTTGAGCTGTTTGACGTTGGCTGCATTCGGCGCGCAGTCCCAGACATCCACCCAATCGCCGCAGACGCAGGAACAGCTCCCGCCGCTGATTCGCTCCACGAAGGGTTCGGACCTGTTTCGCGCTTACTGCGCTTCGTGCCACGGCGTCGATGCAAAAGGCAACGGTCCGGTCGCCCCGGCATTGAAAGCCAAGGTGCCCGACCTGACCGTCCTGTCAAAGGACAACAGAGGACAGTTTCCCGCGGCCCGCGTGCGCAAGGTCATCATGGGCGACGACGTACTCGCGGCCCATGGCTCCCTAGAGATGCCGATCTGGGGGCCGATCTTTCATCAGATCGAGGAAGATGTGGACCGCGGAAACGTGAGGCTCGAAAACCTGGTGAAGTACCTCGAATCAATCCAAATGCTGAGATAGGCTCGCTTCCTGAAACGCACGGCGTGATCCCGAAAATTGTTGTTGCAAAAGCGTGGTTCTCGAATAATCTAGTCTGTTTGGGCGACCCGCTGTGGGTCCATGGGGGATCGACTCGGTGGCGGAAATGTCTGCGGCGAAGTCCGCGAGCAGTTTCGGCGGTACCTTGCGTCAGGACGCGTGGTGGGTTGAAATCGCTCCCGCACTGGTTGTTTTCAGCAGTTTCCTTGTTTATGCCACGTGGAGGGCCTTCGAAGGCAGGTTTTACCAGTGGGGTCCTTACCTCTCGCCGTTCTACTCGCCGCTGATCGACCCGCATCATCACTGGTGGCCCTTTTCCCCTGCCATCCTTATTCTCGGCGCACCCGCCGGTTTCCGCGTTACCTGTTACTACTATCGCAAAGCCTACTACCGCGCGTTTGTACTTCATCCTCCCGCATGCGCCGTCAGCGAAGGCGAACACCGGGGCTATCGCGGCGAGACTTCTTTTCCGCTGATTCTTCAAAATGTCCACCGGTATTTCTTCTACATCGTCACCATCGTTCTCTGCTTCCTTTGGTACGACGCCATAGTCGCCTTCAAGTTTCCGGAAGGATTCGGCGTCGGTGTTGGCTCGCTCATCATGATTGTGAACGTGGTGCTCCTGACCACATATTCGGCCTCCTGTCATTCGCTGCGGCACTTGGTGGGAGGCAAGCTCGATTGTTTTTCGTGCGTCACGCTCGGGAAACCGCGCCATTCGGCCTGGCGCTTCGTGACGATACTGAATGAACGTCACATGCTCTGGGCCTGGCTGAGCCTTTTCTCCGTGGCGCTCACGGACCTCTACATTCGCCTCGTGTCGGCCGGCGTGATCAGGGACATCCGACTGCTGTGACCGCGGCCTCCAAATACGAAACTCACGAACACGACGTCCTGATCATTGGCGCGGGCGGCGCGGGCCTTAGGGCCGCGATCGAAGCTCTGGCCCAGGGCGCACGTGTCGGCGTGGTATGTAAGTCGCTCCTCGGCAAGGCGCACACCGTGATGGCTGAAGGGGGCCTGGCCGCGGCGATGGCCAACGTCGACAAAGCGGACGACTGGCGCACGCACTTCCGCGACACGATGCGCGGCGGAAAGCTCCTGAACAACTGGCGTATGGCGCAACTTCACGCCCAGGAAGCGCCCGACCGCGTGCGCGAACTCGAGCAATGGGGCGTGCTATTCGACCGCACCGCGGATGGCGAAATCCTCCAGCGCGCTTTCGGCGGGCACACCTTCAAGCGGCTCTGCCACGTGGGCGACCGCACCGGTCTCGAAATGATCCGCACGTTGCAGGACCGCGGCGTGCAAATGGGTTTCGACGTGTACATGGAGTGTACGATCACGAAGCTCTTGAAGGACGGCGACCGCATCGCAGGCGCGTTCGGCTATTGGCGCGACACAGGCAACTTCATCACCTTCAAGGCGAAGTCGATCGTAATCGCTACCGGCGGCATAGGTAAGTCGTGGAAGATCACTTCGAATTCCTGGGAATGCACGGGCGACGGCATGGCGCTGGCGTACGAAGCGGGCGCCGAGCTCCTCGACATGGAATTCGTGCAGTTTCATCCGACCGGGATGGTCTGGCCGCCCGGAGTGCAGGGGCTTCTCGTGACCGAGGCCGTCCGTGGCGAAGGCGGGCTCCTTCGCAACAAGAACGGCGAGCGCTTCATGGAAAAATACGATCCCAAGCGCATGGAGCTCTCCACGCGCGACGTCGTGGCGCGCTCGATCTACACGGAAGTCAAGGAAGGGCGTGGCAGCCCGCATGGCGGAGCGTTTCTGGACATTTCGCACAAGCCTGCCGAGTACGTGAAGCGCAAACTGCCGAGCATGTATCACCAGTTCAAGGAACTGGCGGACGTGGACATCACCAAGGGCCCGATGGAAGTCGGTCCGACGTGCCACTACATGATGGGCGGAATTCGAGTCGAGGCCGAAGCGGAGCAGTCCTCTGTACCGGGGCTTTTTGCTGCGGGGGAAGCGGCGGCCGGTTTGCACGGAGCAAACCGCCTCGGCGGCAATTCACTTTCGGATTTGTTGGTCTTCGGCCGCCGCGCGGGGTTGGCCGCCGCGGAACACGCCAAGAAAGTGTCGGCGCCGGCGCTCGACAGCGCGCAGGCCGAGCAAGCGGAGCGCGAGCTTCTCGCTCCGTTTGGACGTTCGAGCGGCGAAAGCCCCTACCAGGTCCACCACGATTTGCAGGAGACCATGCAGAACCTCGTCGGCATTTTCCGCACCGACGAAGATCTTTGCCGGGCCTTGACGGAGCTCGAAAAGCTCAAAGCCCGCGCGGCCAAGATGCGCGTAGAAGGCTCGCGCCTGTTCAACCCCGGCTGGCACCTCTCGCGAGATCTGCAATGCATGCTCACGGTTTCGGAAGCCTGCACGCTGGCGGCCCTCGCGCGCAAAGAAAGCCGTGGTGCGCACAGCCGCCTCGACTATCCTAAGACCGAAGATGCCTGGGGCACGAAGAATCATGTGATCGTGAGGAAGGGCGACGCGATGACGCTCTTCGAAGCGCCACGTCCCGCGATGCCATCAGAATTGCAGCCGATTCTGGTGGAAGATAAGTAGGGGAGAAGAATCCATGGCGGAAGTGACCGTCCGAGTTTTCCGAGGCGACCGCGAGGGAGGGAGGCCGGTCGACTACAAGGTTCCCCTCACCGAGGGCATGGTCGTCTTGGACGCGGTGCACTCTATCCAGGCGAACCAGGCGCCGGACCTCGCTGTCCGCTGGAACTGTAAGGCCGCGAAGTGCGGCTCGTGCTCGGCGGAGGTGAATGGCAGGCCGCGCCTCATGTGCAAGACGCGCATGGATTCGCTGCCGCTCGACCAGCCGGTCACGGTCTATCCGATGAAAGCCTTTCCGCTGATTAAAGACCTAGCCACGGATGTCTCCTGGAATTACAAGGTGAACAAGAAGATTCCGCCGTTCCAGCCGAGCCCCGGCGTCGAATGGAAGATGGACCAGCGCGACGTGGACCGCGTGCAGGAATTTCGCAAGTGCATCGAATGCTTCCTCTGCCAGAACGTCTGCCACGTTCTGCGCGACCACGACAAGAAAGATCAGTTCGGCGGGCCGCGCTTCTTCGTGCGCACCGCAGGCCTGGAAATGCACCCGCTCGACGGTGTCGACCGCACGCGCGTGCTGAAAGAGCAGCTCGGCATCGGGTTCTGCAATATCACGAAGTGCTGTACCGAAGTCTGCCCCGAAGAAATCCACATCACCGACAACGCGATCATCCCGCTCAAGGAGCGCGTCGTGGACGAGTTCTACGACCCGTTGACGATGCTCGTGCGCAAGATTCGTGGCGCGAAGTAAACCTCAGTCAGCGTGGGGCAACCAAATTTCGCCAGTCGCTAATTTTTCGATCAACTCGCGGTCGGCTGGCAGGAAATTCAGTCCCGGCAAAGTTTTCGGCTCGCGCCATTCGATTCGCTCGAAGACGAGGTTGCGCATGTCTGCGGGCGCCGCGCTCGCGGCGAAGAAGACGATCTCGATCGGGTCGTCCATCTCAGCGTAGCGGTGCTGCGTGCGATGCACTTCCGGGCCAATCTTCGCCGCCACTGCGAGCTCCTCGCTCAGTTCGCGCGCGAGCGCTTGCTCGAGCGTCTCGTCCGCGCGCTTCTTGCCGCCCGGGAATTCCCACATCAACTCGAAATTGGATTCGCGCTGCCGCTGGCAGACCAGTAGCTTTCCCTGGGACTGAATCAGCGCTGCGACCACGATCAGCATGAGCCGCCAGGGTCACTTGACCCTGGCCTCGCCATGTGTGACGATGCGTCCACGGCCAGCCACCTCATTTGCTGGAAAGGAGAATCACAGTGTCTCTCTATTTGATTCAAGCCGCTTACACCCCGGAAGCCCTTCGAGTTATGCTCCAGAATCCGCAGGATCGCACGAACGTCGTGCGCGCGCCGATCGAAGCGCTCGGGGGGAAAGTCCACAGCATGTACCTTTCATTTGGCGAGTATGACGCCGTGCTTCTTCTCGAAATGCCCACCAACGTCGCCGCAGCCGCGATCGCCCTGGCTTTTGCCTCCGGCGGCGCCTGCAAGACCATTAAGACGACTCCGCTGATGACTACCGCCGAGGGCCTCGAAGCCTTCAAGCAGGCGGCCCGTTCCGGCTACCAGCCGACGCTTGCCTCCGCCAAGGCTGCAAGCTAACACAAGCACAAAAACAAAAACGCGCCGGAGAGCACCCGCTCCCCGGCGCGTTGGTTTTTCGGAAGTATCTACTGATCCGCTTGGACTTTCTTCAACGCCGGTTTCGGCAGTTGCCATATTAACTTCGAGTCGTCTGCATTGTGCGGGAAGAACTGCGCCGACTTCTTGCCGGAAGGCAGCAGCACGATATCCGCGCGGCGGTTGTAGGCAAGCCAGTCGGTGTGCTTGTCCCTCAGACGCGCTTTCGGCGGCGTATTCGGGTTGGTGTCTTCCAGGCCTTTGACGGTTGCCTTGTCCAACGGTTGATCCTTGCCGTAGGCAGCCGTCTGAATCTTGTCGGCGGAAATGCCCTGATCGACGAGGTACTGCTTGATCCGCTCGACGCGGCGCTCACTCAGGTCCTGGTTGAACGGCTTCGACCCGCGTTCGTCGGCGTGAGCTTCCACTGAAAGCTTCGCGTCGGGGTCGTATTCGAGATACTTCTTGAACCCGTCGGCCAAAGTCGCGAGCGCGAGCTGCTGGCTGCGGACCAGCCCGACCTGCGGGTTCTTCTTGTCGGGATAATCCGTGGGATAGAAGATGCTCTGCAACGTGACCGCCGGAATCGGTTCGACCGAGCCAACAACGTGCACCGAAGCCGTCTGGGTGGAGGAGCCGCCGCAGACGTTCGTCGCGTTCAGCGTGAAAGACTTGTTCTCGTCGACCGTGCGTGCCGGCTGGCCGTCGGGCACTTGCGTCGTGTCCGCTGGCTCGGGCTTGACGGTTTCGCTGCCGCTGGCGGCCACCGTCTTGCCATCGACCGTAATGCTATCCGCATTCGACGTCTGCCAGGCGACGGTCGTCGAATCCTGCGTGATCACCTTGTCGCCGATCTTCCGGTAGTGTACTTCGGCAGGATTCGCGTTGATGCTGGCGTCGACCTTCGTGTTCACGTTCACCGTCGAGCTGCCCTTGACGGTGCCGCCGGGACCCGCCGACGTGAAATCGTAGGTGGTCGTCGCGTGCGGCGAAACCGACTGGCTGCCGCTCGTCTGCACCGCGCCGATTCCGCTGATGTTGGCATCGACCGTGTCTGTCGTCTGCCATGTCAGGTTCGTGGACTGGCCGCAGTTGATGTTGGCGTTCGAGACGCTGAAGCTCCCGGTCGCCGGAGCGACGGCCACTTGCGCGCTCGCGATGCCCACCTTGAAGCGGGGCAGATCCTTTAGGCTCTCGCCGCGCTTCCAGTCGACCGTCTTTTGCGTGTTCTTATCGAGGTACACAACGGTCTTCTTGTTCGCTTCCACCTTCACGTCGCCGGACCACACCGTCTTGCCCTGGTGCGTGACCGTCAGGTGATGCGTGCCGGGTGGAAGAAGCAGGTTCTGGTGCCAAATCCAATCGTTGTCGAACTCATCCACGTGCCCCACGAAATAACCCGGCGTAGTGCCGTTGGAAAGCACGGCAGCGCGGGGGTCGCCCTTGAGTTGCACGTCGCCGAATGGGCCGCTCACGTTGCCGCCATAGGGATCGAGCTTCACGTCGAGCGGCGTGGACTTACCGGCCTCGATATTCACGTCCTGCGTCGAGATCTTGTACCCATAGTTTACGACCACCACCGTGTGCTTCCCTGGGCTAAGGGATATCGACCGGCTTCCGTCCCGGATCGCATTCCCATCCACGAAAACGTACGCCTGTTTCGGCGTGACTTTGATCTTGAGCTTCCCATCCTGTGCGAAGCCGGCAGTCGCGCCCAGCGCGATGGCCAACGCAAGGGTGAAAAGGTAAGCGAGTCGTCGCATCTGAATCTCCTCAGTATTTGTAGGCGGATTAATTACGATTGTTCTCTCGCGCCCTGACGAGAGAACACAGGCTAGGGCACGGATAAAAGTATCGTTCTAACCCCCAGCCTGTCAATGAGATTCAAATGAAAAGCGAAAGGTTACACGGAATCTTCAAGGCGCCGAATTCCTTGCTCTACTCTATACTGTGGGCGATGTTCAGCGATGTCGTTCTCGGCCACTTCCGCAGCCCCCACAATGCCGGCGATCTCCCCGACGCCACCGCCACGGTCGACGTTACGAACCCGGTCTGCGGCGACGTGCTGCGCCTCGCCGTCCGCCTCGAGGACGGTCGCATCACCGCCGCTCGGTTCAAGACCCAAGGCTGCGTTGCGGCGATCGCATCGAGTTCCGTCCTCACCGACCTCCTCACGGGCAAGTCACCGGCTGAGGCCCGCCGCATCACTCCACAACAAATTTCCGAAGCCCTCGCTGGCCTTCCTCCAGCCACCTTCCACGCCGCCCAACTCTGCGCCGACGCCGTCGCCGCCCTGGTTCGCAAGTTGTGACGGAAGCCGCGGTCGCGTTCCCTAACTGCCGCCTTGATTCGCCAGTGCGCGCTTCAACGTCTCGGGATCGTTGAGATTCAGAACCACGCCCTCTTCATCGGTGGGAACTTCCACCACGTCCGCCTGGTGCGCCCAGACGACCTGTCGTGCTCCAACCTCGATCGAAGCCTCTAGTAGTTCGTGGTAAAGCCCCGCCCGAAAAATTACCGGATGTCCGCGCCGCCCCTGATACGTGGGCAACACAATTGATTTGCCGGTCGAGTCGAATTCTTCGATCAGCCGCGCGACCAGCTTCGCTGAAACTATCGGATGATCGACGGGGCAGAGCAGCAGCCCCTCGGTTCCCCCTTCGGGCAGGCTTCGAATTGCCGCCTGGATCGAAGAGAGCTGTCCCTTCGACCAATCCGGGTTCAGCACGACCGACGCAGCATCCAGCCGCAATTTCTCGCGGATTTCGTCCGCGCCCGCGCCCAGCACCACGCGCGTCAGGCCGACGCGCGCGTGTCGCGTCACTTCGAGCAAATGTCCCGCGAACGTCGTTCCTCGGTAGGGAATCAGCGCTTTCGGCGTGCCCATCCGGCGGGATTCGCCGGCAGCAAGAATGGCCGCGGCGAGCATCTCAGCTTCAGTCGTTGTGCGCGCTCGCGGCTTGTGAAAGCCTGACGGACTTATGGGGCAGGTTTCCGGCGTTGCGCCGGACGGCAATCAATTCCGCCGTGATGCTGACGGCGATCTCTTCCGGCGTGAGCGCGGCGATATCGAGGCCCACGGGCGCGTGCACGCGCTCGAACTCCTCGGGCGAGTAACGCTCTTTCTCGAGCGCCTTGTACACGGAGAGCACCTTGCGCTTGCTCCCGATCATCCCGATGTAACGCGCGTCGGTCCGGACGGCCCACGCCAGCACGCGCATGTCGTCCTTGTGCCCGCGCGTCACGATCAGAAGATAGCTCGACGCATTCGGCTGAATCTTCGCGAACGCTTCTTCGTACGATGTGTAGAGTTTCTCCGCCATCGGGAACCGCTCGGTATTCGCGAACGCCTCGCGGTCGTCCGCCACGGTGACAGCGAACCCCGCGGCGCTCGCCGCACGCGCCACCGCCGAGGAAATATGCCCTCCGCCGAAAACGTAGAGGTTCGGATGCGGCAAGATCGGCTCGACGAAGATTTCGAGCGTGCCGCCGCAAATCAACCCCGCGTCGTACGCCGCGTCCTGATTCAGATTGAACGTCATCTTCCGCGGCTGCTCTGCCTGGATCACTTCCTTTGCCGCCGCCCATACCTCCGCTTCCACGCAGCCGCCGCCGATCGTTCCGGCGATCGAGCCATCCTCACGCACCAGCATCCGCGAGCTTTCGTAGCTCGGAATCGAGCCGTTCGTGTGCACGATCGTCGCCAGCGCGCCGCGCTCGCCCGCCCGCCGCATCCGCACGATCTCTTCGAATAGGTCCGTTGGCATTGTCGTTCGCATAAGCGTACGTCGCCCCGCCCGCGAAAGTCAATTCCGCCGTCTCGACAGCGCCCCACGGCAATGCTACTTTGCTACTGTCGAACGCATAATAAAGACCATGTCCCGACAGATAACCAGCGTCTCCCAGGAAGACTACCTCAAGGCCATCTGGGAGATCGTGCAGGAGGAGCAAGTTCCCATCAGCGCCCGCCTGGCCGAAGACCTTGACGTTACGCCCCCGGCCGTCACCGCCGCGCTCAAGCGCATGGCCCGCGGCGGCTACCTTCGCGTTCGTCGCGACGGCCGCATCGAACTCTCGCCAAAAGGCAAGGGAGCGGCGCAGCATCTCGTCCTCCGCCACCGGCTTGCGGAAAAACTTCTCACGGAGGTCGTCGGCCTCGAATGGTCGCGCGCGCACGAAGAGGCCGAACGGCTCGAGCACGGCATCTCTCCCGAGGTCGCGCGCCTCTTGTTGCACCGCTTCGGGCGCGACAGCCGCTGCCCCCACGGCGTGCCGCTTCTCGGTGGAATGTCTCGCCTTCGCCGCAAACACGGCGCTGTAAAGCTCTGCGACGTCGAGGTCGGCCATTCCTACGAAGTCCTGCGCGTCTACGAAAAGGACCCGGCCTTCCTCGAATTCCTCGAGCAGCGCCACCTCCGCCCGGGTGCGAGCATCCGCGTCTTCGACCGAGAGTACGACGAGACCATGGCGCTCACGGTCGCCGGCCACGGCTCCGCGCGCACCCATCTCGGCAAGCCCGCCACCGAGCGCATCTGGGTCCGACGCGTGTGACGATCCGGCGTGGTACGCTTGCGCCACATCCATGCTGAACGCCCTCCGCTACTACTGGATCATCGCCAAGGGCTATCGTCTGTGCCCGTGGAAATCGCCGTACATACAGTGGCGCCTCGAAACATTCTTCGGACAAGAGGCCGCCGAGCTCGACGCCCGCACATTCCTTCGCCTGATGTGGCGCGAGCGTGTCCGCATGGAGCGCTTCCTCGACTGGGTCGCCGAGCGAAAACGTGAAGCTTAACTTTTGCGGGCAAATGGGAGTAACCTCTGGACGCGTCAGCTAGTCGGAAGCGAGACCAGGAGGTGGCCGTGGGAAAGTCCAAAGCGAATTCGGTCAACCGTCGCGATTTCCTCAAGACAGCCGCTGCCGGCACGGCCGCGCTGGTCGCCGCGCCTGGCGCCGTGAAAGCCGCCACACCCGAGCCGCACCGCAACGCCGTTGCGCCACCCCTTTTGAAGGCGGTCGCGGCCGACGCGCCATCGAGCGTCCAAGTCCTCACCGTCGATCGCCCCGGCTCCGATTTCATGGTCGACGTTCTTAAATCGCTCGACTTCGAGTATCTCTGCGCCAACCCGGGCAATTCGTTTCGCAGCCTGCACGAGTCGCTCATCAACTACGGCAACAATCAGAGGCCGGAATTCATCACTTGTTGCCATGAAGAATCCTCCGTCGGGATGGGCCACGGCTACGCAAAAATCGAAGGCAAGCCTCTGCTTGTCTGCGTTCACGGTACCGTCGGATTGCAGCACGCGTCGATGGCGATCTACGACGCCTTCTGCGACCGCGTGCCTGTCTACATCATTCTCGGCAATTTCTCCGACGCCGCCGTGCGTTTCGGACAAGTAGACTGGACCCACAGCGCGCAGGATCCGGCCGCGATGATCCGCGACTACGTGAAATGGGACGACAATCCTATCTCGCTTCAAGCTTTTGCCGAGTCCGCCGTGCGCGCCTACAAAATCGCTACGACCCCGCCGATGATGCCGGTCGCGTTGGTTGCCGGGCACGAACTTCAGGAGACTCCGGTCCCGGATGGCGCGAACATGAGCGTGCCCAAGCTCACGATGGTCTCGCCGCCCGCAGGGGACTCCGGCGCCGTTGCCGAGGCCGCGCGCCTTCTTGTTGCCGCTGAAAATCCAGTCCTCGTCACCGACCGCGTCGCGCGCACGCCCGCGGGCCTTGCGGCGATGATCGAGCTTGCCGAGGTTCTGCAGGCGCCCGTCGTGGATCGCAACGGCCGCATGAATTTCCCCACGCGCCATCCGCTCAATCACACCGAGCGCGGCGGCGCGACTATTGCCGGTGCGGACGTTGTCGCCGGCCTCGAGCTGACCGACTTTTGGAGCAGCGTGAACTCCGTGCACGGGCAGGTGAATCCGGAGTTCCGGCCCGTGACGAAGCTCGGTACGAAGCTCATCAGCGTCACTGCCAACGACCTCTACCTGAAAAGTAACTATCAGGACTTCCAACGATACCAGCCCGTCGATCTCGCTATTGCCGCCGACGCCGAGGCCACGCTTCCGTCGCTCATCGAAGCCGTGAAGCGCCAAATCACCGACGATCGCAAGCGCGCATTCGCCGATCGCGGTGCGAAGCACACCACCGCTCACCAGCAGGCCATGCAAGGCGCGCGCGAAGCCGCCACGTCAGGCTGGGACGGTAGCCCGATCAGCACCGCGCGCATGTCCGCCGAATTGTGGGCCCAAATCAAAGATGAAGACTGGTCGCTGGTTTCGAATTGCCAGTTCGTCAGCCGCTGGCCGCTGCGCCTGTGGGATTTCAACAAGCACTATCACTATATCGGCGCCGAGGGTGGCTATGGCGTGGGTTATGGCGCTCCGGCCTCGGTCGGCGCGGCGCTCGCAAACCGCAAGCACGGACGCCTTACCGTCAGCATTCAGAACGACGGCGACCTGATGTTCGCCCCCGGGGTTCTCTGGACCGCCGCGCACAGTCGTATTCCGCTCCTGATCCTCATGCACAACAACCGCGCCTACCATCAGGAGCTGATGCAGATTCAGATCATGGCGGATCAGCACAATCGTGGCATCACGCGCGCTGGCATCGGCAACACGCTCGTCGATCCTCCGATCGACTACGCGAAGCTCGCTCAGAGCATGGGCATGCACGGCGAAGGCCCGATCGCCGATCCGAAAGATCTTGCGCCGGCCATTCGCCGCGCCATCGAGGTCGTCAAACGCGGCGACCCTGCACTCGTCGATGTGCTCACGCAGCCACGTTAAGGACGGACAAGGAGAGACGCCGTTGCGCTACCTGACTCCGCTTGCGATCGCATTCATGCTGCTGGCGACCTGTTCTTGCGCTGAGGCGCAAAGCGCCGCCACGAAACCGAAATCCGACGGAAATGTGGACAACGGCAAGCGCGTTTTCGCAAGCACCGGATGCACCGCCTGCCATGGCGCGCAAGGGCAAGGCACATCCCTTGCTCCGCAAATCGCTCCGCCGCCCTTGGAACTTCCGGCGCTGATCGCTTACGTCCGGCAGCCGACCGGCAAGATGCCGCCCGTTCCGGCTGCCACTGCCTCGGATCAGGATCTTGCCGACATCTATGCTTTCCTGAAATCCGTCGCGCCCGCTTCGGCAGGCGGCGAATCGCTTACGGGGAAAGCCGACAGCGGCAAGCGCCTCTTCGCTTCCTATGGCTGCTACGAATGCCACGGCCGTCAGGGCGCGGGTGCAGCTATCGCGCCGCGCATTGGCCCGCCTGCGATTTCATTCGCGGCGGTTCTCCGTTACGTCCGTGCGCCAACCGGCCAGATGCCGCCGTACACGGCGAAAGTCGTCTCCGACCAGGATATGGCCGATATCTACGCGTATCTCAAATCGTTTCCGCCACCGGCTCCGGCGTCCAGCATCCCATTGCTGAATCAATAGCCAAGCTTCACCTCCGATTTCTCTTCTCCTGACCCGATTTTGTACCTCCGTACAGCTATTTCTGCGCGCCGCTTTGCGCAATAGTTCTGTCCTGCGAAAGCGCCCGTCATGCGCCGTGTCCTCCTACTGATTGTGGTCCTTGCGGCCTTGTTTCAGGCGCGATGCGCGGGTGTGACTAGGAAGTCCGGCGGGGATCTAGGCACTCCCGGGACGCCGCCACCGGCTATAGCCGTTTCCGTTTCGCCGAATCCAGCTAGCGTGCGCGCCGGTGCAACTCAGTCGTTCAGCGCCACGGTGACCGGTTCGTCGAACGCATCGGTCACCTGGCAGGTAAGCGGCGTCACAGGTGGCGCTTCGGCGACCGGCACGATCAGCTCGTCCGGCATGTACTCCGCGCCGGCGACGCTGCCGAATCCGAACACCGTGGCGGTACAAGCCGTTAGCGCCGCCGATTCGAATGCCAGCGGCGCTAGCGCCGTCACGCTCTTGAATCCTGTGCCGGTGCTCACCAGCATCGCGCCACAGTCGGTCAGCGCCGGCAGTTTCACGATCACCCTCACCGGCAGCGGCTTCGTCAACGGCGCTCAAGTGCTGCTCAACAGTTCCGCGCTCGCCACGACTTTCGTCTCGCCGAGTCAACTCACGGCCGCCGGCACTGAGACTTCCGCGGGCACGTTCGCCATCGCCGTGATGAACCCGAATCCCGGCAGCATGACTTCCGGCTCGCAGAATCTGCAAGTGACGTCGGCCAGCGGCGGCGGTGGTCCTCCGCCTCCGCCCCCGCTTTCCGTTTGCAGCGTTATGAGCGCGGGGCAGGGAGGCAGCCTCAATGGTTTCGTTCCGTTCCCGGCGGACAACGCCTGGAATCAGGATATCTCGTCCGCGCCGGTCGATCCGAATTCGGCGGCCATCATCAATTTCATCGGCCCGACCGTTCCCGTGCATCCCGATTTCGGCTCCGGCCTCTACAACGGCCAAAGCATGGGCATTCCGTATCTGGTTGTCGATTCCACTCAAGGACCCGTGACGATCAACTTCACGGCCTACGGTGACGAAAGCGATCCCGGCCCGATGCCGATTCCAACCACCGCTCCGATCGAAGGCTATCCCGCTCCCGGCAATGGCGATCGCCACGTCCTCGTGCTCGACAACGCGAATTGCTGGCTCTACGAACTCTATAGCTCCTACCCCCAAAGCGACGGAAGCTGGGACGCCGGCTCTGCCGCCGTCTGGGACCTGACGGCTGACGAGCAGCGTCCATATACATGGACCTCCGCCGACGCCGCCGGCCTGTCGATCTTCCCCGGCCTCGTTCGCTACGACGAAGTCGCCGCCGGTCAGATCAACCACGCGATCCGCTTCACCTTGCAATCGAGCCAGGCCGCGTTCATTCCGCCCGCAACGCATTGGGCAGTGAACTCGACGAATCCCCTCGCCGCGCCGATGGGCATGCGCATGCGGCTGAAGGCGAGCTTCGATATCTCGGGATTCTCGGCGACGAATCAGGTGATTCTCACCGCGCTCCAGAAGTACGGGATGATCATGGCGGACAACGGTTCGTCGATGTACGTCAGCGGCGCGCCCGACGACAACTGGAACAACGACGACCTCCACAATCTCGATGGCGTCACCGCATCTGATTTCGAAGTGATCCAGATGAATCCGATTTACACGAGCGCGAGTATCCCGCAAGGCGCCGCGCCCACGATTCCGAGCTTCACCGCCAGCTCGCAATCCGTTTCGGCCGGCACGCAGGTGACGCTGAGTTGGAACGTCACCGGCGCGTCTTACTTCGTCGTCTCGCCGGAAGTCGGCGCGGTCCGTGGCTCGAGTGTGGTCGTCACTCCGGCGCAATCGACCACATACACGCTCTACGCCACGAACGCCTTCGGCCGCACCACCGCGACGATCAATATCACCGTCCAGTAGCTCGCTGGTCCGTCAACTGCTCGCGAGGCTGTAGACGAGAATCGCGAGCACGACCAGTGTGATCGACACGTAGAGCCAATCCCTCTGCTCCGCGAACGCCAGCACGGAAAATGCCACGCGCGCCACCGGCGTCGCGATCAGGATCAGCAGCCCGAGCTGTATCAGACCGCGCGAATGCAGCGAGACCGCCTCCCTGAAAATTTGCGAGACCTGGCGAAGGTCGGAAGGCTCTCCGCGAAACGCCTGGTACTGCGGCTGCTGCGCTCCATAATTCGCCAAATAAAGAAAGCCGCCGGTCAGCACGACCGCCGCCGCGAGAATCACTCCCGCGCGCAGCAAATTCCCGATCAGCCCCTCGAATCGCTGTTCGCTCATTTCGTGCGCGTTCGTCATGGTCAGATGTGCCCCCGGATTCCTTGCACGATCATCTCGATCGCGACCAGGGAAATCGCCGCATTGAAGACGAACCGCAGCGTGTGCACCTTAGCACCGGGCAGGATGCGCGCCCCCAGCAGCGCGCCCGCGAGTACGCCGAGCATCACCGGCATCGCAATTCCAGGATCGAGGTAGCCGCGATGCAGGTAGATCGCCGCGCTCGCCGCAGCCGTCACGCCGATCATGAAATTGCTCGTCGTAGTCGAGACCTTGAAGGGAATGTGCATCGCGCGGTCCATCGCCAGCACCTTGACCGCGCCGGACGACGTTGCGATCACCGAGACGAGCGACGCGCCGATCGCGTAGCGGATATCGACGCCGAAGACCAGCGCGAGCAGCGGCACGATCACCACGCCGCCGCCGAGACCTGTCAGCGCGCCAAGCAGCCCGGCCAGAAACGATCCGTCCGCGATCAGCACCGTAAACTCCAGCGTGTTCGCGTGCACGTGTCAGACCGCGTCCAGCGCCTGCTCGAAGTCGCTCAGCAGGTCGCGCCAGTGTTCGATTCCCACCGACACGCGCACCAGCCCGTCGGTGATTCCCGCCTGCGCGAATTCCTGTTCGGTGAAGCCGGAATGCGTGGTGGTCTTCGGATGGCAGGCCAGCGATTCCACGCCGCCGAGCGACACCGCATTCCGCGCGATGTGCACGTGGCGAAGAAACTCGAACGCCGCGGCCTTCCCGCCACGCAGCTCGATCGAGAACATCGCGCCCGGATGGTCGCACTGCGCCGAATAGATTCTTTTCTGCTCCGGGTCGGTCAGCAGCGTGGGGTAAAACACCCGACTGGTTTTAGGATGCCCCGCCAGATGCTCCGCGATCCGCTGCGCGTTTTTGCTCGCGCGGGTCATCCGCAGGCCCACGGTGGGCAGGCGCCCGCCCAGCATCCAGCACTCATCGGGCTGGAGAATGGTGCCGAATAGGCCTCGCGTCGGTCCGATCCTACGCACTAAATCCGGGTCCACGCCCAGCACGATCCCCGCAAGCATGTCGCTGAATCCGGAAAGATATTTCGTCCCGGAATAGACCACGAGGTCCGCGCCCAGCATCAGCGGATGCTGAAACGCGGGGCCGAGCAGCGTGTTATCCACCATCACGAGCGGCCGCGATCCGACCGGCTTCGCCTTCGACGGTGCGACGGCTGCGCACACCTGTCGAATGTCCGTCATCATCAGTGTGGGATTGGCGGGCGTTTCGATTAGAACCGCTCCCAGGTTCGACGCCGAGGCGATCGCGCGCTCGATAAGGTCGTTGCGCCCCGACAGCACAGGGATACCGGTGACGCCCCATTTCGAGAGGTGGTCCTGAATGAAATGCTGCGTGCCGCCGTAGATCGGAACCGTGTAGACGACGGAGTGGCCGGGATGCAGGAAGGTGAGCAGCGACGTCATGATCGCGGCCATGCCGGAATTGAACGCCAGCGCGGCGCTTGCGCCCGCCTCGAGGTTCACGATCTGGTCTTCGAGAATTTCGGCGTTTGGGTGATTGAAACGCGAGTAGATGAGATCGGTCGTCTCGCCTTCGGACATCTGCGCTCGGCCGCTGGCAACATCAAACGCGCGCTCGGCCGCCTCGGGGCTCGAGAAGACGTACGTCGAGCTGCGAAAGACGGCAGGGCGCGCCGACCCGACGGAAAGACTCGGATCGAAGCCCTGCGTCAGAACCTTCGTGGTCGGCCTAAGCGGCTGGGATTCGCGGCGGTCGCTAGAAGTCATGGCGAAACCTCCTCTCCTTGCTTATAGCACTGAACAGAAGTTCTGGCGCTACGCAGCAGTAGTAGCCGTGCCGTCGGCAACATCGGGGGCCCTGGCTAGCCAGTCAAATGGGAAGAACCGACTTTCCCGACGCCGCCGGCCGTGACACCTCCGAAACCGCACTGATCTTCGGCCGGTACGAAGGAATAGGCAGTCGTGCGGGGTAGTGTCCGAAGTCTCGCGTAAGGGGCTTGGCTATGAGGATTTTCCTCAGGGGCTATAGCCCTCCCATCCTGAGCGACTTATGTCGGAGCTGAAGCTCCTCCCGCCTAAAGATCTCCAGACGACCGATGCTTCAACTCCAAATGGTGACAGGACCATGCGGGAGGGGCCAAGCGCGCCGTCTCGAACAGGCGTATAATAGTTGTACTGTACCATGCAAGACCTCAAGACTCTTCGAGACGCCTCTTCGTTCCACGAAGCGCGTTGGTGGGAACCTGAGCCGGGCAACAAGGCGCACTGCTATCTTTGCCCGCGCCACTGCCACATCGGCCCGGGCCAGGCCGGATTCTGCTTCATCCGCGCGAACGAGGGCGGCAAGCTCTACAGCCTCGGCTACGCGCATCCCGCCGCGATGCAAATCGATCCGATCGAGAAAAAGCCGCTGAACCATTTTCTACCCGGGACGCGCGTCTTTTCGATGGGCACGGCCGGGTGCAACATGGGCTGCTTCTTCTGCCAGAACTGGGGCATCTCGAAGTCGCGGTCCGATCAGGCGGGATCGGTCTACGTGCCGCCCGAGGATGTGGTGATGCTCGCGATCCGCAATGGCTGCCCGACTATCGCGTTCACGTACAACGAGCCGACGATCTGGGGAGAGTACGTGATCGACATCTGCCACGCCGCGAAAGAGAAGGGCATCAACACCGTGATGGTGTCGAACGGCTACATCACGTACGAGGCTTTTCACGACATCTACGACCACATCGACGCCGCGAACATCGACCTGAAAGCGTTCACGGAGAATTTCTACGGGCACATCACGCTGACGCATCTGAAACCGGTGCTCGAAACGCTCGAGTGGCTGAAGAAGGAGACGAACGTCTGGTTCGAGATCACGAACCTGATCATCCCGACGCTGAACGATTCGCCCGCCGAGACGCGCGCGCTGGCCGAGTGGGTGCTCGAGCATCTCGGGCCGGATGTCCCGCTGCACTTCACGGCGTTCCACCCCGATTTCAAGTTGAAGGATAAGCCACGCACGCCGCCCGAGACACTGCACGCCGCGCGGTTCGCGGCGCTCGAAGCGGGATTGCACTTTGTCTACGAAGGCAACATCCACAGCGACGGAGCGCACACGTTCTGCCCGTCGTGCAGGACGATGTTGATCCGGCGCTCGTGGCACGACGTGGAAGAGAATCGGCTTAGGAACGGCTGCTGCCCAAAGTGCGGCCTCGCGGTTCCGGGCCGCTGGGCGAACCCGCACGGCAAGACGCCCCCGAGGCTGGTTCGCGAGGCGGAAGCTCGCACGGCCGAGCGATATGAGGACCTCAATTTGTGACGCTCGAAAGGCCTCAGGCCTGAAGGCCTGAGCTACATTAGGGGCGTGCCCTGCGCGAGACGAACCACGACGCGGCCGCCGCAACTCCGAGAATCGCGACGATGACGACGAGCGAAGCCTCCGAGGAGATTGGGGATTTCTCGCTGGCGAGCATTTTCGCGCCGACAAACAAGAGAGCGACGGCAAGGCCCTGGTGCAGGAACTTCATGCGCGTCATCAGCTCGGCGAGCCCGAAGTACATCGCGCGCAGCCCGAGGATGGCGAATACGTTGGATGAGTACGCGATGAAGGGATCGCGCGTGATCGCGAGCACGGCGGGGACGGAGTCCGCCGCGAAGATCACGTCAGTGGCTTCGATGGCGACAAGCGCGAGAAGCAGCGGCGTCGCGGACCAGCGGCCGTGGCGGTGAATGAGGAAGCGGTGGTCCCCGGGCGACATGGTGACCGGCATGACCTTGCGGACCAGACGGATGACCCAACTGCCCTCGGGGTCGAATTTCTGTTCGCCCGACAACAGCATGTGCGCTCCGGCAATCAGCAGAATCGCGCCGAAGAGGTACAGGACCGCATGAAAGCGCTGCAACAACGCGATTCCGGCGAGCACGAACGCCAGGCGCATGACGAGCGTCCCGGCGATGCCGCTATAAAGGACGCGGTGCTGCGCGCGCGGCGCGATGCCGAACGCGCGGAAAATCACGAGGAAGAGAAAGACGTTGTCCGCGCTGAGGGATTTTTCGAGGACGTACGCGGTGAAAAAGTCGATGCCGGCACGGTGCCCGCGCGAGACGTAGACCCAGACCCCGAAGGCCACCGAAAGGCCGATCCAAGCGGCGGTTTCGACGCTGGCCTGCGCCAGCGAGACGCCTTCGGATTTCGACCGGAAGAGAACGAAGTCGGCTGCGACGGCGACCACGACGACGATACCGAAGATGACCCACATGCCGATCGAGCTTCCGTCCACGACCGCACGCTCCCGTGGTTTGAAAATGAGTTGAGTCTACACTGTGCGCGCTTGGCCGCGAATCAAATTGCGGTCTCCGCGGAACGAGGGCAGCGCATGGAGAATCTGTGATGGCCGCCGAGACGCTCGTCGCCGCAGCGCCGTATCTGATCGAGCAGCCGTATCAGGACTACACGGCCGAGCAGCACGCGGTGTGGGCGGAGCTGGTGCGGCGGCGGCGCCCGCAGATCGAAGCGCACGCCTGCCGGGAATATCGGGAAGGATACGAAATCATCGGGCTCGAGGACGACCGGCTGCCGAATCTCAGCGCGATCGCCAGCCGGCTGAGGCCGCGGACCGGTTGGAGCACGACGCCCGTGAGCGGCTTTCTGCCGAGCGACGCGTTTTTTGAGATGCTGGCCGCGCGCAAGTTTCCGACCACCACGTGGCTGCGCAGCCGCGACTCGCTGGGTTACACGCCCGAGCCGGACATCTTTCACGACGTGTTCGGGCACGTTCCGATGCACGCGCATACGGTGTTCGCGGATTTTCTCCAGCACTACGGCAGGGTGTGCGCGAGAATCAGGGGCGCGGAAGCGCTTGAACGGCTAGGCCGACTCTTCTGGTACACAGTCGAGTTCGGCCTGATTCGCGAACAGGGAAAGGTGAAGGTCTACGGCAGCGGCGTCATCAGTTCGCACGGCGAATGCACGAACGTGATCGAAGGCGGCTGCGAACTCAGGCATTTCAGCCTCGACGAAGTTCTCGCAACTCCGGTGAAGGTCGACCGGATCCATAGCCGGCTGTTTGTGATCGAAAGCTTCAACCAAATCTACGAGGCAATGCACGAAGCCGAGAAGCGAGTTCAGCCAAAGTTGTAACCCGCTGAGCGGCAGCTTTCCACCACGCATATGTCGTAGCCAAACGCCACGACTCGAATACCCAACAACGAGCTTTCGTTCCATCCTGAGGAGAAACGACCATGGCAGATTTTCCGACCAGAAAAGAAATCGAGCTGCGGGCTTACGACCTCTACGTCGAGCGAGGCTGCGAGGACGGGCACGCTGTCGAAGACTGGCTCGAAGCTGAGAGACAACTTTTCGAAGAGCATGGCGCGTCACCCACGAAGCGATCTGAAGAGGCCCCGCGCAGACAGCGGAGCGCCGCCGCCGGCCGCGATCGCGCGTAACGTCGGGGATTATTCGGTCCGCAGGCGGTACCTGGCCGGCGATTGCCCCTACGGCCGGTGGCCGCCCTTCGATTCAGGCGGCTCCACTTCCAGCTTGGCGGAGATCGTGCCTTGGTCGCTTCCACGTCGCGCCGAGACGCGAAGTTCCCAAGTCCCCGGGCTCGGCAGATCAACGGTGCCCGCGGCGAGCAATCGATTGGCCGCTCGCTCGCGGGTGGCGCGAACGACGGCTGCTTCGGCGCGGTCGTCTGTGCTGCTGCTGCGGTTGATCGGCTGCACGGCAAGGTCGACGGCGGCGTCCAGAATGATCTCGCCCGAGTCGCGGCTCTGAACCAGCACGGCGACATCCGACTCGCCGGCAGGCAGCGAGCCTGGCTCCGCGAATACGCTGACGCGGAACGGGCCCGCGACATCCTGTAGCCGGACGACGTCTTCATCGATATCGATTCGGTCGGGCGCGAGCCACCCATAAGCGAGTGCGGCGATCGGCAGACCAAGCGTCAGAACGGGCAGGGCTGCTCTCCGGAGAAGGGAACGGTGCAAGGCGCGCAGCCTGCGGACGTGAGGCGCAGGCGGCGAAGGCGCCAGCAGTTTCACAGTGATGACCGCCGCAGGCACGAGGAACGCGAACGACCCGACGACCCACATCATGGCGCCGGCGGCAACCTGGTCGTTTTGGGCGGAGATTCCTGCGAGGCGCGGCACGTCGATATACGATGGATAGAAAACCCGGCCGGAGAAAGTCAGAAAGGCGGACAGCGCCGTGTTCACAAAGTCTGCCAGCAAGAGGTAGAGGGGCATGGTCCACCGAGACCAGCGCGGCCGGCTGGGCCACGGCTGACAAACAGGCCACCAGAAGAGAAGTGAAGTGACGAGAAAAGTGGCGTGCTCGACATCGTGCCAGCCAGACGAACGCAGGGCAAGTTCGTAGGGCGTAGGCAGGTGCCAGCCGATCATCGCGAGCGACATCGCGAACAGACCGATCGCCGGATGCGCCAGTAGTTGTCCGAGCCGGACGATCGCCGGCCAGTTCAGAAACGGACCGAGCACGTTTCTCCTGATCCAGCGTGGGAGGCCGCGAAGCAGCGGAATGGGCGGATCGCCCAGGAGAACGAGCGGGGGCACGATCATCATCAACAGCACGTGCTGGAGCATGTGGTCGGTAAGGAAGAAGGGGTCGAACGCGTCGATGGGAGAAGCGAGCGCCATCTCCAGGATGGCGAGGCCGCCGAGAAAAGAGGCGAGCCGCAACGCCGTGAAGCGGCCGGGCATGACCGGGCGAAGCTCGATCCAGCCGCGAATGTAGAGGAGCGCCGTCAGGAGGTTCAGCGCCGTAGCCCAGGGAAGAAACGACCACGACGCGAGGACGGCTTGAGCCGCAGAGGACATCGGCAGTTGCTAGGGCCAGACGGGAAAGCGCAGGGAGAAAGGAGCGGCGACGCGTTTCATGAAGGGCGATTCTCGCCGCCGGCCTCGCCCATCATGCCCGGCGTTTCCACGCCGGCCCGCGCCGCCAGCGGATACTGCCAAGTGGGTATGCGCACCTGCCTTATGACTACCAATCCTGCGACGATTCCAAACGCGACTTGGGAAGCGAGGAACCACCACCAATCGATGCGCGCGTTGAGGAGCGGGTTGACGATGCCGAGAACAGTGTAGAGCAAGCCTGTCCATGCAAGCGGCGCAAAGACTCCCCCCAGCAGAATCGGCCGCCGAGGAAGCATCGGGAGGAGAGCGCCGTACAGGAGTCCAACAAGGATGGATGCGGTCAGATGCAGCAGCGTAGCCACGACGAGAAGCTCGATGTGGAATGCCGCCAGCCAAGCCGTGCTCATTTGCGTTTCCGCATAAACCACGCCGCCCAGCAAGTTAATGGGATACCACACACTGCTGTGGCTCAAGACGCCGTAGAGGATGGCTAGAGCGGCCATTGCGACACTGCCGGCGAGGCCGCCTTTGATGCCCGCTGAGACGGGATAGATCTCAAGGGGCAGGCGCGCGCGTTGGGGAGCCTGAGCCGCCGCGATGCGAGCCACCTTGCGACGCGACGCGGCAATCTGCGCAGGCTTCGCATGCACGGGGACCTCCTCATGCTGTTCGCGAGGCAGCACCTGCCGGAACCACCCGACACAACCCGCCAGGGCCAAGAGCGCGCCCACCCAGCCAAGCTGGCTGCTGGTAATCAGGCTCGCGGCCAGCAGCGTGAGGCCGAGAGCCAGCAGTCCGGGCCAGGCGGTCGGAGCAGGCAAGTGCACGGATTCAAATGCAGAGCCGCTCGCCGGATTTGATTCGTGTCCCGAAGTCATGTCGTCCTCATTCGATTCGGCGTTTCCAAGAATCACCGGCCCACGATGTAGACCACGGTGAAAACCACCACCCACACCGCGTCGACAAAATGCCAGTACAGGGAAATCACCTCACAGCGCTCCGAATGCTCGCGTTTCACCTTGCCCAGCAGGGCTAGCACCATCACGGTAGTCAGCACGATCAGGCCCACGGCGACGTGGGATGCGTGCAATCCCACCAGCGAATAGTAAGTCGTGCCGAAGAGGTTCGTCGTAATGGTGAAGTCTTCCTGATAAATCAGGTGATGCCATTCGCGTCCAGTCCCGATCAGGAAAATCGCTCCGAGCGCGAGGGTAACGAACCAGAATGCGCGGAAGGTGCCGGTCTTGCTCTTGCGAAGCGCCGCCACCGCCCAATGCATTGTGAGGCTGCTCGACAGCAAGCAGATGGTGGTGAAGATCGGGACAGTGAGTATCTGGCGGGGCGTAGGCCCGTCCAGGCTCTTTCCGATGTAGAAGATGTAGGCGACGATGAAGATGGTGAAGATCGCCGACTCCGCCACAATCAGACTCAACATGCCGACCTTGCCTCGCGAGGGAAGCTTCCACGGAGTTTCACTCGCCGGCATCGCCGCGGGAATCGCGCTCATCGACGGCACCAAGCCTTTCTCAGATCGCGGTTTTTCATTCGTACTTCCAGTCCGGGTCGTCCGGGTGCTTGATGTCCCACAACGGCCGGCGGCTGCGCACGACCGGTACGACGGCGAAGTTGTAATCCGGCGGCGGGGAAGTGGTGGCCCACTCGAGCGTCCAGGCATCCCACGGATCGTTGCCTGCCAAAGCGCCCTTGAAATAGGAGTGGACCATGTTGTAGACGAAGATCAGAATCCCGGCCACCTGAAAGATGGCGCCGATCGAAGAAATCATGTTCCAGGTTTCCCAGCCGCGGCCGGGCTCATAGGTGTAGATGCGGCGCGGCATTCCGAGCAGCCCTGGTACGTGCATAGCATCGAACGTCAAATGAAAACCGATCAGGAAGACCCAGAAGTGCCATTTCCCGAGGGTTTCATTCAGCATGCGCCCGGTCATCTTCGGGAACCAGTAGTAGAACGCGGCAAAAATTGCGAAAAGGATACCGCCCACGATGACGTAGTGAAAATGGGCCACGACGAAGTACGAGTTGCCGAGCTGCCAGTCGAAAGGCGCCGCGGCCAGCATGATCCCCGTCAACCCGGCGATGAGGAACTGGAAGAGGAATCCGATGCAGAAGATCATCGGCGTCGCGAAGCGAATCTTCCCTCCCCACATCGTCGCCAGCCAGTTGAAGATCTTGATGCCCGTCGGCACCGCGACCACCATGGTCGTGAGGACGAAGAATGCGTTCCCGTACGAGGGCATCCCGACCGTGTACATGTGGTGCGCCCACACGCCCAGGCTCACGAACCCGATGCTCACGGTCGCTGCGACCATCGCGGGATAGCCGAACATCGCCTTGCGCGAAAACACCGGAATAATCTCCGAGATAAAAGCAAAGCAGGGAATGATAAGGACGTAAACCTCCGGATGGCCGAAGATCCAGAAGAAGTGCATCCACATCACCACGGAGCCGCCCGCTCCCGTGTCGAAGAAGTGCCCGCTCATGTAACGGTCCACCATCAGCATGAGCTGGGCCGCAGTCAGCGGGCTGATCGTGACGAGCACCAGACCACCCATCACGAGATTCATCCACGCGAGCAGCGGCATCCGGCTCAGCGTCATGCCCGGGCACCGCATGGAGAGGATCGTGGCGATGAAGTTCACCGCGCCTCCGATGCTGCCGACGCCCGCGAGCAGCAAGGAGAGCGTCCAGTAGTCGGTGCTGTGACCGGGGGAGAATGCCGGCGCCGTGAGCGGCGCATAGGCGAACCATCCAACGTCCGGCGCGATTCCCGCTTGTGAGAAGCCGTCTCCGGCGAAGAAGCTGGCGTAGAGGAGCAGCCCTCCGAAGGCCGTCATCCAGAAGCTGAAAGCATTCAGGCGGGGGAAGGCCATGTCCCGCGCGCCGATCATCAGAGGTACCAGGTAGTTTCCGAAGCCGAAGAGAATCGGCATGGCAACGAAGAAGACGCCCGTGGTGCCGTGCATGGTGAATAGGCGATTGAAAACCTGGGGCGACAGGAACGTGGCATTCGCATGCGACAACTGGACCCGCATGAGGAGAGCCTCGATCCCCATAATCACAAGGAAGAGCAGCGCGTAGACGATATACATGATTCCGATTTTCTTGTGATCCGCGGTGGCGAGCCATTCGTAGATTACTGTGAGCGGACTCTTGTGAATCGCCAGCGGCATTGCATCGGAGACCATAATCTCTTCTCTCTTTGCCTAGGTTCAGCGAAGCGTCAACAGATACGCAGTGATCTGATCCAGTTCCTTGTCCGTGAGTTCGGTCACCGGCATTCGCGAGCCCGGCTTGAACGCTTCGGGATTGCGAATCCACGCACGCAAGTTCTCGGGCGTGTTCGTCACGGCGCCGGACGCCAGCGTATCTCGGCTCATCACGTGAGTGAGATCCGGGCCGATTTGCCCGACAGCCGGGGTTCCTCGCACGGAGTGACACACGAAACAGGCTTTCGCCACAAACAGCGCGCGGCCCTCCGCCACGGACGGATCGGATACGGCGGGTTGTTGCTGTTCATGGACCCATTGATCGAAATCAGCACGGCTTTGCGCGTAGACGCGCAAAAGCATCTTGGCATGCTGGGTTCCGCAATACTGGGCGCACTGGCCCAGATAGAGTCCCGGCTCCTGCGGGTCGATCCACATGGAGTTTGGATGGTTCGGAATCAGGTCGGTCTTCCCGGCGAGGCGCGGCACCCAGAAGCTGTGATCGACGTCGCCAGACTGCAGGGCGAGAAACGTGGGCGTCGGATTACGAGGGTCGCTTACCGGGACGTGGAGCTCGTTGGAGGTCACCAGCCCATACTGAGGGTAGCGATATTCCCACCAGAACTGGTGGGCGACGGCGGTGACGTCGACGGCGCCCTCCGGGCGACGCGCGTCCTGGACACGATGAATCACCTGCGCGTTGCTCAGGAACATCACGACGACGATCAGCACGGGGAGCACGGTCCACGCCAACTCCATTTGGTGGCTGCCGTAGACCTGAGGCGGCTCGAAATCGTCGTCGTTCTTTCGCTGCCGGAACTTGATGACGGCGTAGACGAGCAGGCTGAAAACGACGGCGAAGATTACGCCTGTCACCTCGAGCATGAATAGGGAAACGTGATAGAGGGAATTCGCTGGCGTGGAGTCCGGCGCGAAGATGTTCGTAGGGCTGATGCCCCCGCCGTGAGATTCAGCAAAGGTTGGAGTGGCAGCGCAGAAGACCGAGACGGCGACTAGCAGTGCACAGCACCCTGATAACTTAGAAGCCAGCTTCCGCACCTATCGGTTCCCCCGGCACCGGGTACGGCGCCCAAACCAATTCGCCTGCGGGGTGCACACCACTACCCGGTCCTACGTGCGCGCGCATACTAACACGGGACGCGATGCGCGGCGCAGTAATCTGCGTCACAATCGGCTGAAATCGAGGGGCACAGTCAAATCGTTTCACTTGCGCCTCAACATTTGAATCCACTTCAGAGGCGGGGCCGCCTTGTTCCCGTGTTTTGCAATCCCGAGTCGCATTTCTGTTGGATCCTGCGACACAAACTCATTGACAGAAAAAATCGTGCGTGCTACCCACGCATTCGCGCGGTTATACGGAGAGTGATTGCAAATGGGCCTGGTACTTCCACCGAGAGTGTCTGAGAAAAACTTCCAGAAAGCACTCGACGCGTTTGCGGGCGTCGTCGGCAAGCAGTGGGTTCTGGCGACGGACGAAGATCGCGGCACCTACATGGACATCTATGCGGCGGGCGACGCGGACCAGCATATTCCCGGCGCCGCCGTGGGCCCTCAATCGGTGGAAGAGGTTCAGGCGATTGTTCGCATCGCGAACGAATATAAGGTTCCGCTCTGGCCGATCTCGCGCGGGAAAAATCTCGGTTATGGCGCCGCGGCGCCGGAGTTGAGCGGCACGGTCGTGCTGGACCTCGGGCGGATGAAACGAATCCTCGACGTCAACGAGCGGTTCGGCTGCTGCCTGATCGAGCCGGGCGTCGGTTTCTTCGACCTCTTCAACCATCTTCAGGAAAACAAGATTCCGCTGTGGATGTCGGTGCCGGCGAATGCGTGGGGAAGCGTGGTCGGCAACGCGCTCGAGCGCGGCTATGGCTATACGCCTTACGGAGACAACACACGCAACATCTGCGGCATGGAAGTGGTGCTTCCCAGCGGGGAGTTGGTTCGCACCGGCACGGGCGCGATGGCGAATAGTGCTTGCTGGCAGCTTTTCAAATACGGCTACGGCCCCTCGTGGGATCAGTTGTTCGTGCAGTCGAATTTCGGGATCGTGACGAAGATGGGCATGTGGCTGATGCCCGAACCCGAAGCGACGCTCGGGCTCAACATGCAACTTCCGAATCCCGATGACGTCGGATGGGCGGTGGACGAGCTGGCGCCGCTGCGATTGAACGGCGTGCTGCTGCAAAGCCCGAGCATTGGCAACTCGCTGCGCATCGCAGCCTCGCAGTCGCAGCGCAGCCAGTGGTACGACGGCGATGGGGCGATGCCGGACGACGTGCTGAGGCAGGTGCTGCAAAAGTTCGATCTCGGCTGGTGGAACATCAACTTGCGGCTTTACGGGTACGACGAAGTGAACGAGGCGCACGCGCGCATCATTAAGGATGCCTTCGCGAAACACACGAAGCAGGAGTTTCAGGTGGTCAAGTGGCATCGCGGCGATCCGATCGCGGATTCCGGCGCGGGCGTGCCGAGCACGAACGCTCTGCAAATCGTCAACTGGCGCGGCGGCCGGGGCGGGCACATCGGATTCTCGCCGGTGCTTCCGCCGACGAGCGAGCACGTGCTGAAACAATTCCACAGCACGAAGAAGCGATACGAAGAAATTGGCGTCGATTATTACGGGTCGTTCACGCTGTTCGAGCGGTCCGTTACGAATATCAACCTGATGATCTACGACCGAGGCAATTCGGCGATGACAGGGAAGGTGCGGGCCTTGTTCAAGACGCTGGTCGCGGATGCGGCCAAGGAAGGCTATTCCGAATATCGGACGCATCTTTCCTACATGGACGATGTCGCGCTGACGTTCGGCTACAACAACCACGCCTTGCTGCGGCTGAATGAAACGGTCAAGGACGCGCTCGATCCGAATGGCATCCTCGCGCCGGGCAAGCAGGGAATTTGGCCCAAAGCGCTGCGCACGGAGAGGGCATGAGGACAACGATGAACACTCCGCTGCCGGGATGCTTGACCGACCTATTTGTCATATTTGCGGCGGCAACATGGTTGACGGCCGGAATCGGCACAGCGCGTGCCACCGTTGCTCAAGCCAAGGCTACGGACGAGCCGGCGCAGAAGCTTGAGGAAGGCAAAAAGCTTTTCCACGCGCGATGCGGCTATTGTCACCTTGCCGGCGGGACGGGCACGCTCATGCTCGGACGGCGACTGGGCAAAGACCGCGCGCTTCTGGAATCGCGGACGGATTTCACGGCCGAGTACATTCGCAAGATCACGCGCGTCGGGATCAACAGCATGCCGCCGCACACTCGGATCGAGCTGCCCGACAGCGAGTTGGATTTGATTGCCGCGTATCTCACGCGCCCGGCGTCGGCGCGCGCGCCCGAGAATCCAGGATCGAACGGCGGTGCGCATGAATAGGCGGGATTTCCTCAAGGGCGCGGCGGTGGTGCCGGCGGCAGTTTTGAGGGTGCGATTGTCCGCCGTTGCGGGAACATTTGGGTCGGCGCCCGCGCAGATCAGGGCCGTTATGTACGACGAACGCTACGCGGACTGCGGAGTTTTCGCCGATCTGCTGGCGTGTCAGGGAGCGGTCGCATTTTCCACGAGCGGCGATGCCGCAAGCCTTTGGTATGGTCCGCTGCGCGCGCATCTCGCGCGATATGGTGGCCACATCGCTGGACTCACGACTGATTCGGACTTCGTTGTGTCACGGGACTGCGGCAGGGAACTGAGCTTTCGGACGTTGTATGAGGGCGCGCACGATGGCCGTTCGCCGGAGCGTTTGACGCATCGGCTACGCGGCGACCACGAACACGAGGTCCGCGCCGCGCTCTTGCGCTCGGACGCGCCGTGGGCGGAATCTCTCGCCGGAGCG
The DNA here is from genome assembly GCA_050015155.1 of Candidatus Acidiferrales bacterium. GTDB lineage: Bacteria > Acidobacteriota > Terriglobia > Acidiferrales > UBA7541 > Palsa-295. The sequence continues at coordinate 61,138 of JBEKBY010000015.1, forward strand.
CTCAGCCGCCTGCAATCAAGTGAGACTCTCCTGAGTAGAAGTGCATTAACGGAAACGATGACCGTGGCAACGCCTCGATCGGCCCACCATCCAGGCTACTTGACGTCTTGGCTTCTGAGTTCTGGGTGAAAACCAGCGGCGCGCGGGAAAATGGCGGGGACGACGAGACTCGAACTCGCGACCTCTGCCGTGACAGGGCAGCGTTCTAACCAACTGAACTACGTCCCCGCGGTATGCACCAGATGGTGGGCGATCTCCGATTCGAACGGAGGACCTTCCGGGTGTAAACCGGATGCTCTAACCGCTGAGCTAACCGCCCTCCATTCATCGTAGCAGAACCCGCACATGCGAGGCTAGGGCAGAAACGCGCCGCGGCCGCGATGGGACTAGTGTAGGCCGAGTCCGACCAGCAGCGTCCGAGGAATCCTCCCACCAGCCGAAGAGATTGACATCTATCGGCAGCCTGTAAGTTGGTACAGGGACAAAATTTGTACTGTACGGAAGTACAGGTCCTATCAGATGTTAGCTGATTCACCACGAACGCCGAACCGGGTTCCCAACCTCCGAGTGCGAGCATGCTACGCTGGCATTTCGAGCGGTCTAGTCCTAGTACCGCTGGCGCACAGTAATGTCTTCACGACTTGGCGAAATTCTGGTCAAAGACAGCCTGATCTCAACGGATCAGCTTAAGCAGGCGCTCGACTACCAGAAAAAGAATGGCGGGCGGCTCGGGACCTGTCTGGTCAAAATGGGCCTGGTCAGCGACGACGACATCACGGCGGTCCTTTCCCGGCAGTACGGTGTTCCCTCGATCAACCTCAAGTTCTACGAGATCGATCCGGCGGTAATCAAGCTCGTCCCACAGGAGACGGCGGTCCGCTACCAGATCGTGCCGCTTTCGCGCGTCGGCTCGACGCTTACCATTGCGATGACCGATCCGACGAACGTCTTCGCGATGGACGACATCAAGTTCATGACCGGCTTTAACGTCGAGCCAGTCGTTGCTTCCGAGACGGCTATCGGCGAGGCGATCCACAAATTCTACGGCGAAGTCGAGAGCGTCGAAGAACTCGACAGGGTGATGAAAGACCTGACGGGGGAAGAGGCGGACGCCCTCGAGCTGACCGCCGAAGAAGCCGAAATGGACCTGGCTTCGCTCTCGAAGGCCGCTGAGGAAGCTCCCATCATCAAGCTGTGCAACCTGATCCTCACCGACGCGGTGAAGCGAGGCGCGAGCGACATCCACGTAGAGCCGTACGAAAAAGAGTACAGGGTCCGGTTCCGCATCGACGGGGTCCTACAGAACGTCATGGCGCCGCCGATGAAGCTCAAAGACGCCATGACGAGCCGCATCAAGATCATGTCCAAGCTCGACATCAGCGAAAAGCGGCTGCCGCAGGATGGCCGCATCATGATCAAGTATATGAAAGACGGGAAGAAGAAGGAGCTGGACTTCCGCGTCTCGACGGTTCCGACGCTTTTCGGCGAGAAGATCGTTCTCCGGTTGCTGGACAAGGAAAACCTGCGCCTCGACATGACGAAGCTGGGCTTCGAGCCGGAGTCGCTCGCTAAATTCGAACGCCAGATTCTGAAGCCGTACGGCATGGTGCTGGTTACGGGCCCGACCGGATCGGGCAAGACGAACACGCTTTATTCCTCGGTTGCGCGGTTGAACACTCCCGAAACCAATATCATGACCGCAGAGGACCCGGTCGAGTTCCAGCTCCCCGGCATCAACCAGGTTCAGATGAAGGAGCAGATCGGGCTGAATTTCGCCTCGGCGCTGCGCGCCTTCCTCAGGCAAGACCCGAACATCATTCTCGTCGGCGAGATCCGAGATTTCGAGACGGCGGAAATCGCCGTGAAGGCAGCGCTCACCGGCCATCTGGTGCTTTCCACCCTGCACACGAACGATGCGCCCTCCACAATCAGCCGCTTGATGAACATGGGCATCGAGCCGTTCCTCGTGGCGACTTCGGTGAACTTGATTTGCGCGCAACGGTTGGTCCGCCGCATTTGCGTGCAGTGCAAGGAGCCGCTCCAGATTCAAGCCCAGGCGCTGATCGACGCGGGCTACACGCCGGAAGAGGCAGCGAAGACGACGGTGCAGCACGGGAAGGGATGCGCGGCCTGCAACAACACGGGGTACAAGGGCCGGCTCGGGCTTTACGAAGTGATGGAGATTCATGACGATTTGCGGGAGCTGATTCTGGTGGGTGCTTCCGCTCTGGAACTTAAGAAGAAGGCTTTGGAAACGGGAATGATCACGCTGAGGCGCAGCGGCCTGCAGAAGGTGGCCGCCGGTCTCACGACGATGGAAGAGGTTCTGCGAGAGACCGTTCTGTAATCGGAGGAGAACATGGCTGGAATCACATTGAGTGAGCTTCTGAAGAAAATGATCGAAATGGGAGGCAGCGATCTGCACCTCTCGACGAACAGCGCGCCGCGCATCCGCGTGCATGGCAAGCTGCGGCCGCTCGACATGCCGCCGCTCACGGCGGCGGACACCAAGGCTCTGGCCTACAGCGTGCTGACGGACGTGCAGAAGCACCGGCTCGAAGAGAACCTCGAGCTCGATTTCTCCTTCGGCTTGAAGAGCCTCGCCCGGTTTCGCGGCAACATCTTCCATCAGCGCGGCGCCGTAGCCGCGGTCTTCCGGACGATTCCATGGGAGATCAAGGGTTTCGAGGCGCTGGGTTTGCCGCCGATCGTGCGCACGCTGTGCGACAAGCCGCGTGGCCTCGTGCTCGTGACCGGGCCGACCGGCTCGGGCAAGTCAACGACCCTCGCCGCAATGCTCGACAAGATCAACAACGAGCGCGAAGAGCACATGATCACGATCGAAGACCCGATCGAGTTCCTGCACAACCACAAGAAGTGCCTGGTCAATCAGCGCGAGGTTCATTCGGACACACACTCGTTCGCGAATTCGCTACGGGCGGCGCTCCGCGAAGACCCCGACGTCGTGCTCATCGGCGAGATGCGCGACCTCGAGACGATCGAGTCCGCGCTGCGCATCGCCGAGACGGGCCATTTGACTTTCGCCACGCTGCACACGAACTCGGCCGTTTCGACGATCAACCGAATCGTGGACGTTTTTCCCGCGCACCAGCAGCCGCAAGTGCGCGCGCAGCTTTCGATGGTGCTCGAAGGAATTCTTTGCCAGTCGCTGCTGCCTCGCGTGGACGGGCGCAGCCGGGTGATGGTGATGGAGATTCTCATCCCCACCGCCGCCATCCGCAACCTGATTCGCGAAGACAAGATTCACCAGATCTATTCGGCCATGCAGACAGGAACCGGACAGACCGGAATGCAGACGTTCAATCAGAGTCTTTCGAACGCGTATTTCCAGAAGTTAATCACTTTGGAAACGGCGCTTTCGAGATCCTCGAATCCGGACGAATTGCAGGATTTAATTAATCGAGGGGTGACGTCGCCGGCAGCCGGCGGCCGGGCTCCTGTCCGGCGATAAGGGAATCAAGAGGAGAGGGAGGAACAGATCATGCCGGTTTATACCTATCGGGGAGTCAACCGGGCGGGCGCGAACATTTCGGGAGAGCGCACCGCACAGAGCAAGAACGAACTGGCGGCGATCCTCCGCCGGGAGCAGATCAACGTCAGCAAGCTCTCCGAAAAGGGGAAAGAGTTCAACATTCCCACTTTCGGAACGGGCGTGGATCAAAAAGAGCTGGCGATCTTCACGCGGCAATTCTCCGTCATGATCGATGCGGGGTTGCCCCTTGTCCAGTGTCTCGAAATCCTGGCCGGGCAGCAAGAGAACAAGAGCTTTCAAAAGATACTGAATTCCGTCCGAGCTTCCGTCGAGGGCGGTGCGACTCTCTCGGTATCGATGAAGCAGCACGACAAGGTCTTCGACCCGCTGTACTACAACATGGTCGAAGCGGGCGAGACGGGCGGTATTCTTGATACGATTCTCCAGCGCCTATCGAGCTACATCGAGAAGAACGTGAAACTGAAGCGGGCCGTGAAGTCCGCCATGATCTATCCGGTGGCGGTGCTGGGAATCGCGGCGATGGTGATCACGCTTATGCTGTGGAAGGTCGTTCCGATTTTCGTCTCGCTGTTCAACGGCCTTGACGTCGAGCTGCCCCTCCCGACCCGGATCGTTATCGCGCTGAGCAACTTCGTCGGAAGCATCTACGGGTTGATGGTCCTCGTGTTTTTCATCGGCGCGGGCGTCGCGATCAAGTTCTGGTACGGCACGCCGCAGGGCCGGATGGCGATCGACGCCCTCCTGCTGAAGATTCCGGTGGTCGGACCCGTCTTGCGGAAGATCGCCGTCGCCCGATTTACGCGAACTCTGGGTACGCTGATTTCGAGCGGCGTGCCGATTCTGGAGGGTCTCGACATCACGGCGCGCACTTCGGGCAATGCGGTGGTGGAAAGGGCGATCGGTGAGACGCGAAAGGCGGTTGAAGCCGGACGTTCCCTAGTCGATCCCCTGAAGGAAACCGATGTTTTCCCCGGCATGGTGACGCAGATGATCGGCGTCGGCGAACAGACCGGTGCGATGGACGCCATGCTCCAGAAGATCGCGGACTTCTACGAGGACGAAGTGGACGCGGCGGTGAAGGACATGCTGACGGCGATCGAGCCGATCATGATCGTCTTCCTCGGTGTCGTCGTTGGCGGCGTCGTGATTTCCATGTACTTGCCACTGTTCTCGCTGATCGGCAAGCTGGCCGGACACTAATAGTCGGCAAGCCGGACACGGGCCTTCCCGCCGTGCGGTGTGGAGCTCTACCGGTGGGAACCGGTCCACGGACAGGACCTTCGGCGCGGAGCCGAAACTATTTGGCGTATCGGAAATGGAATTCACCTCTAGCGCGAGTCAATGGCTGTCCTGGCTGGGCCGCGTCCGTTTTCTGATTATCACGTTTCTTCTGGCAGTTGTGGTCGTCGTCCATCAGCTGACACTGATCCCGCTCCCAGCGGGGTCGCTGGTTCTGCTGATCGCGCTCTGGTACGTCCTCGCCAGTCTCTACGTGATTCTCCAGCGCGCTCTTCCCGAGGCCCGCTGGCACGCGCCACTTCAGATAGTGCTGGATCTGACCATCATCACGGGTGTCGTCTACGCGAGTGGCGCGCAGGACAGCTACTTTGTCTCGCTTTATCTCCTCGCCATTCTGATGGGCAGCATTCTTTTTTCTCGGCGCGGTGCGTTTCTCGTGGCGGGATTCAGCTTTGTGCTGCTCGGGTGCGTCGTTGAAATGACCTATTACGCATGGATTCCGCGGACCGCGACTTCCATTCCGGGTTCGCGAGCGTTGGAGTCGTGGCTCGGGAGCAATCTCTTCGCATTCTTCGCGGTAGCGTACCTCGGGAGTCTGTTGACTCAGACAATCCGCAAGAAGGGAGTGGAACTCGAAGAAAAGAGCGAAGCGCTGAAGGATTTGCAAATCTTCAACCAGGACATCATTGAGTCCATGCGGGGCGGCCTGCTCACAACCGATCTCGAGGGCCGAATTCTCCTGGTGAACCGCGCCGGCGCCGAGATAACCGGGCACGGTTTTGGTCTACTTCGCGGCGAGCACATTGCCGACGTTTTTTCCGGCTTCTGGCCGGTCGAGGTCGACGAGCAGGGGAATCCGCTCGCGATGCGCAGAGAAATCGAATTCTGCACTCCGGAGGGCGAAACTCGCTTCGTCGGTGTCTCGATCTCACCTTTGAGGACCGGGCAGAATCAGGCCAGCGGCTTCGTGTTCAACTTTCAGGATTTGACGGAGCTGAGGCGGTTGGAACGCGAGGTCGTCACAAAAGAACGCATGGCCGCTCTCGGACGCCTCTCGGCTGGCATCGCCCACGAGATCCGCCAGCCCCTCACGGCCATGACAGGCGCGCTCAAGGAACTGGCGCGGCTCGCACCTCTCGAGGACGACGACAAGAAGCTCGTTCAAATCGTCAGCCGCGAATCGCAGAGGCTGAACCAGATCATCACCGACTTTCTGGACTATGCCCGTGAGAAGAGATACGCATTTGTGGACGTCGACATGGCCGCTTTGATCGAAGAAACGCTTTTGCTTCTCGAGCGCGACGCGAGCCGATCAGGGAAGTACCGGATCGAGAGAAGGTTTGCCGCGCGGAACCTGCGCGCTCGCGCCGACCGCGATGCCATGAAGCAGGTGTTCTGGAATCTTTGCAACAACGCGCTCCGGGCGATGCCGGAGGGAGGCGTTCTTTCCGTCGGCCTAGAAGCTGCCGGTCCGGACTGGGTTCGAATCTCGATTCGCGACACGGGGATCGGTATTGATCCACGCGCGTCCACCCGAATCTTCGAACCGTTTCAATCAGGTTTTACCGGAGGAACGGGGCTGGGGCTCGCCATCGTGTACCAGATTCTCCAGGCACACCGCGGCCGCATTCGCGTCGAAACGGAAAAAGGACGCGGGACGGAATTTATTGTCGAGCTCCCGCGGGCGTTGCGCGCTCAACCCGTTGTGTCTCCGGACACGAGCGGAGAAGCTGAACTTGTGCGGTTGGCGGGGAAGGGATAGCGGATGGCCCACATGCTTATTGTCGATGACGAGCGCTCGATCTGCGAATTGCTCGAGATCAGCTTTCGCAAAGAGGGGCACCGCGTCGAAGTGGCCACGAACGGCGAAGCAGCAAAGCGGAGGCTCGCCTCGCAGATGTTCGACATTGTGGTCTCCGATATCTGCATGCCTGACATGGACGGCGTAGAGCTGCTGCGTTACTGCAAGGAGGTGTCCCCCGCGACGATTTTCATCCTCATCACAGGCGTACCCACGATCGACACGGCGATCGGTGCTGTCAATTTCGGTGCAGACCGCTACGTGATCAAAGGCGACCGCCTGCTCGATGAACTGCGCCCGGCCATCCAGCAAGTAGCCGAAAGCCTCGCGCTCAAGAAGGAAGCCGGCTATCTGCGCCGCGAGCTCCGGCGGCTAACGGGGCTCGACCACATGATCGGGACTGCTCCGAAGATGCGCGCCATCTTCGAGCTGATCGAAAATATTGCGCCGCAATCGAGCCGCGTCCTCATCACCGGTGAAAGCGGCACCGGAAAGGAACTCGTTGCACGCGCGATCCATGAAAACAGCGCCCGCGCCAAAGACCCGTTCATCACGATCAATTGCGGCGCGTTCCCCGAAACTCTGCTGGAGTCCGAACTGTTTGGCTACATGAAGGGCGCTTTCACCGGCGCGAATGAAAACCGGCGCGGGCTCTTCCAAGCCGCCCACGGCGGCACGCTCTTCTTGGACGAGATCGGGAACATGAGTGTCACGATGCAGGTGAAGCTCTATCGCGTCCTGCAAGAGGGCAAGGTCCGGCCGATCGGAAGCACGGATGAATCCGATGTGGATGTCCGCGTGATCGCAGCGACGAACAAAGACCTGGAAAAGGAAATCGCAGAGGAGCGTTTCCGTGAAGACTTGTATTACCGGCTGAGCGTGATTCCGATCCATCTGCCGCCGCTGCGCGAGCGCCGCGAAGACATCCCGCTTCTCGCACGCGAGTTCCTTGAGCGGTTTTCGAAGTCAATGGGCAAGAACGTGGACGGAATCGACCCCGAGGCGATGCGGCGGTTGGAAGTCTATGATTGGCCTGGCAACGTGCGCGAACTCGAGAATACGATCGAGCGTGCTGTCGCGCTCGAGAGCGGCAACCGAGTTTCAACCGAGGCGCTGCCCGACCGCATCCGCAGCCATTCTCAAGGATCTATGGTTCTGCCGCCCCACAACGGGAATGGCGCCACGTTGCCACAGGAAGGGCTCAACCTCGAAGAGCACATCCAACAGATCGAGCGCTCCTATTTACTGGCGGCTCTGGAGCAGTCGGGCGGCGTCCGCACACAGGCCGCCGGGCTTCTGAAGATGTCGTATCGTTCCTTCCGCCACTACGCCAAGAAATATGGCGTCTAGTGAATCAGTCCTGGTAAGCCTCGGCTCAACGGATGGCGCGCTGACACCTTTGTTGTCGCAAGATCACCCTAACATGCAGGATGATCGGACGAGTATGGGCGCCCAAAGACGCATCGATTGGATCCGAGCTTCCCTGATCGTTGTTGCCGTCCTCTACGCATTTCTTGCAGGACTCAGAACGGTCGCGGATTTCGATCTCGGGTGGCAGATCGCCACGGGCCGTTACATATTGCAGCATCACGCGATCCCATCGACCGACGTTCTGTCGTACACCGTGTACGGCAAACCATGGTTGTATCCGCCCTTTTCGGAAGTGCTCCTCTATTTGCTTTTTCAAGCCGGCGGCTTTGCCGCATTGTCCTGGCTCAGCGCCCTAGCGTGTGCGGTCACGGTGGCCTTCATCGTCAGGCAGGGAAGTCGATCTGCGGCAGCGCTGGCAATCATCGCGATTCCCGCGATTGCTTTCCGCACGGTCCCGCGCGCGGAGCTCTTTACGACCGTTTTGTTCGCGGCGTTCGCCACCATCCTCTGGCGACACTACGACGGTCGGAAGTCCTCCTTGTGGCTCTTGTCGCTGATGATGTTCGCATGGGTCAACTTGCACACAGGGTTCGTGGCAGGACTGGCATTGGTCGGGGCGTATATCGTGGTTGAGTTGCTCGACCTGCCGTTTGCGGCCCGGCGCGGAGCGAGTCTGGTCCGCCTGCGCAAGGCGGGCCCTTGGCTGGCCGCATCACTGGTCGCGACGCTCGTGAATCCGTGGGGCTGGAGGATCTATCAGGCGATTGCGCACCAGGAAGCGATGATGAAGTTACACAGCGAGTTCATTAGCGAATGGTCGGCCGTACACTTTTCGTCTGCGGCTTGGCTGCAAGCTTTCTCGTGGAGAGATCCCGCGAGCGCGGATTGGTGGATGCTCGCAGCCGCCGCGGCGGCAATTGCGACAACGTTGATTCGCAAGGAGATTGGTCCGGCGATTCTGCTGGGCGTCGGCGCGTACGCGGCCGTGCACCACATCCGTCTGCAAGGCCTCTTCGCGATTCTGGTATGTATCGTCGGCGGTTCCATTTTCGCCCGCATCTTGGAAGGACACCACGCGACAGCATCGGGGCCTGATGGCTCGCAGCAGCACGAATCGGTTTCTCGCGTGCCCATGCACCGAATCGCGGAATGGTGCCTCGTGTCGCTCTGCGTTTTGTTTTCCGCCGTCCGCGTCGCCGACTTGGTGACAGACCGCTATTACCTAACCTCAGACCAGATCACGCTTTTTGGCACAGGTCCATCGTGGTGGTTCCCCGAACGCGCTGTAGCGTTCCTGGTCCAGAATCGTCTGCCGGGAAATGTTTTCGGCGACTACAACCTGGGCGGTTATCTGACATGGCGAATCGGCCCGGAGTACGCAGATTATTTCGATGGTCGGTTTATCCCGTTTGGCGAAGGGCTATTCGCCAGGCACGGAGCGCTTGTTGCGGCGTCGCTGGATTCTCCGGAGTGGCAGCGGGAAGCGGACGCTCGCAACATTCAAACTGTTATTTTTTCTACGGCCCGCTTTGCAGGCTTGGGCAATTTCCCACTTCAAAAGGATTGCCAAAACCGAAACTGGACTCCAGTCTATCTAGATGATGTAGCGATTATCTTCTTGCGGATTTCGCCGGACAATGCAGATCTCCTGGGCCGCCTTAGGATCGGATGCGATACAGTCGTCATCACAGCGCCCACAATTGCTTCGGGCGGCTCATCCTGGCGCGCGTCCGCGGAGCGATTTCAGTTCCTTGCGAACTCCGCTTCCATCTTCTACGTATTGGGACGGGACAGCGAAGCGGCGGCCGACATCGCCAATGCCGACGCAATCTTTCCGGGTGATCCGAATCTGCACCTGCTCAAAGCGCAGCTTGCGCAGGCGCACGGCCAGAGCGATCTCGCCGAACACGAGTATCTGGCCGCTCTCCAGATCAGGCCTTCGGATGCTGCCTGGTACGCGCTTGCTGGCCTCTACGCGTCAGAACACCGCTATCCGGAAACCCTGCACTGCGTTCTCGAATCCATGGCGATCTCGGAGGTTGCGTACGACCGCTATCGTGCCTTGGGGAAACTCTACCTGGCGATGAACCAACCACGAGACGCACTCGCTGCGTTCCAGGAGGCGGCACGCCGTAGTCCATTCCATGACGGCGCTGCAGGGCTCGGCGGCGACTTTGACGGCCGCGTTGCGGAGGGCGAAGCAGCCGCGTATCGTGCCCTGGGGCAGCTCGATCAGGCCATTGCGGCACAACTCGTCGCCGTGCGTATCCCGCCTGACAATGCGGCGCGCTGGCAATCTCTGGCCGACCTCTATCGAGCCGAAGGACTTGGGGAGAAGGCTTCCGAAGCCGAGGCGCATGCAACCAGATTGCGAGTCCAAGGCGGACCAGGTGCACCTCCAAACCCAGCCTTGCCGGAAACTCCGTGAAAGTCCTGTTAGGTGGCTGATTTGGTCACCGGCGACCGCCACAAAATGTCAACATTCGATCTCCAGGGAAGAAGACGCGCCCGTAAGTCTGCCTCCCCATACGAAAAGACTCTCTATGTCGTTGAGAATGCGCGCTATAATTGCTTGTATCGCAAGAGTAAACTTCGGCCAGCCTGCTGGCATCTCCCTTGCGATATACCACCGCGTACCCCGCCAGGGATACGAAAACGAGATTATGAAGACTCACTTCCAGGAGAAGAGAATGACTAAGAAACAGAAGGGCTTTTCGTTGATTGAGTTGTTGATCGTCGTGGCGATCATTCTGATCATCGCGGCCATCGCGATTCCGAACCTGCTTCGCTCCCGCATGGCGGCGAATGAAGCGTCCGCCGTCGGTTCCGTCCGCACCATCAACACCGCGGCCATTTCGTTTAACTCCAGCTACGGTGATGGTTTTCCGAGCACTCTGGCTCAGATCGGTACCACAGGAACCGCGGCTGTGAGCTGCGCCAACGCAGAGTATCTTGACCCCGTTCTGACGCTTGCAACCGTAGCAGCTAACGCCAAGAGCGGCTACTTCTTCACAATGGGCGCGGGCCAAGTGCAAGTCGGAGTGGTTCCCGCGGGCTGCGCCGCCGGCTATGTCGACGGCTACACCATCATTGCCACACCGAGCACAGTTGGCACGACTGGGCAGCGCGCGTTTTGCTCGGATGCGACGGGTGTGATCCGGTACAACGCCACGGGCACTGCATCAGCGCCCGCGAATAGTCTTTGCACCGACACAACGATCCTCGGGCAGTAATCAAGGAGCGCATTGGCGAGCACCGGCCAGCGCGGGATCTGCTCGGATGAAACCGGCGTCATCCGCTACGATGCGATCGGAACTCCGACGTACGTTGTCAGTGCAAGTCAGGTTGGCTGCACCGACACAACGATCCTCGGGCAGTAATTCGGATCTGCAGCATCAACACGCATTGGCGCGCAGGGAGGAAGGTCAGCTTCCTCCCTTGCTTTTCCACCAGCGAACAGGCGAAGCATCCCCAAGAACGCTCGAATTTTGGGTTTCCTATTCATTCGCCGTCTCCAATGAAGGCTAACTCCTGATAAACGCCGAAACCGGACAAGTGCCCTTCTCCTCCCGCATGACCCTTACTGAACGGTGACCGTGGTGCTCGGCTCGCCCGAGATTGATTTCTGCGATTGCCGGTGTTCTTCCAGCTTCTTGATGGCATCGCGCCGGTATTCGTCCAAGACCTTTGCATACGTGTGAACGATGCTCGGCGAAGAGTGTCCGAGTAATCGTGCCACGAGATTGTCCGGAGTCCCCGCCGCGCTTAACCGGCTGGCGAAGGTGGCACGCAAGTTGTAAATGGAGAAGTAGTCGATCTTTGCTTTCTTCAGCGCGCTAGTCCACGTCTTCGGGAGTTTCAGAAGATGGGTCGAAGGATTGCGCGGATTGAAAACACATACTTCGAAAATGCTGGACCAGTCATTTCACGCCACCGTGACAATTCCGCCTTGCAATGGTCCGAGAGTGGAACCAGCCGCCGGCCAGCCAACGTCTTCGATTCCTGAACACGAATTGCACGGTTAGCCAGATCAACGTCATCCCACCTCAGTTGCAGACCCTCTCTACCGACGCGTACTCCGGTTTCAACAAGCAACACGATCAATGCCCTCAGCCGTGGCGATGCGACTGCAATTAGCCTCGTCTCCTCTTCGAACGTGAGGATATGTGGCTGCCGTCTGTACTGGCGCTCGCTCAAGAAATCCAGGGGCTTTGGTAAGATAGTAGAATTTTCGATCCCCACCGCCCCTACCAAGACTCTCTCAGAGCAATCAGGTTAGCTCTGAACCTCTGTAGTGATTACAACTTTTGTAGTGATTGAAGCGCCTCTCTGGCGAAACAGCCATTCAATTCGGTGTCTTGCGGTAGAATTGAACAATGATGAACGAACAGAAACAGCAAGAAGCCGTCGAAGAGTTGCGCGACGCGCGACGCGAGCCTCGGGTCTACTGGATTGCACGTTATTACCACAGGCACGGTGAGGACTACGGACTTTTTGAGCACAAGCCAACGGAAGCCCAAATGCTCAAGTTTTTTAAAATCGAAGGATTGGCACCCGACGAGCTGGAATGGAACGTCGAAGCACGCGGGCCTTTTGAGGTGAACAAGTGAAACCAAAACCAGAACAACAGGACCCGCGCCTCACGCCTGTCGAGCTGGTCATCCGCGACGTGACGGCGGAACCGGGCGGCGGGCTTGTGTTTATTCCCGCACCTCGTGACGCCAAGATTGTTGTTGTTCGTGATTAACGAAGCGACGACGCTTCTTATTCCCAGCGCGGGGTAATTGCCGTAGGCGCGACATTCGCCGCACTGTGCCCACATCTAAGCGAGGGTTTTGGCGTAGAAGCTAGCGAGATCGTCATCTTCGACCGTAAAGCTGATCTCAATTGGTTTGCAGCATACCTCGCAGTCCTCGATGTAGGTTTGACGGCCAACGGACACGTCCAGGACCATCGAAATCTCTTCGCCGCAATACGGACAGGTGAAGGAATATTCCATTAATTCGTAGCCACCGCGGCAGCTTCACTGCGTTTGCGTCGCCCGACAGTCCCGGATCTCCTCTTCGCCGGTAAAACGTCCCCTGCGAGCTCTTTTGTCAGCTCTTTTTCGGCAGTGAGCCAGTTCTCTACATCCTTGCCATTCTTGCATCCACTTTGCAAATAGAGTTCGTACGCACGCCGCTCAATCTGTTCTTTAGCTAGGAAGTCATGTTCGTTATGTGGCATCGATTGCTCCTCTCTTGACGTAATGATGACCCTAAAGATCTGCTGTACGATTTATACTTCGTTA
>JBEKBY010000016.1:0-74196 GCA_050015155.1 Candidatus Acidiferrales bacterium
GAGCTGGCCAGCCCGGCTCAGCTCGCGCCCAAAGCGCGAGAGCTCTCGCGCTTTGGGCACCTTCCCCCATCGAATTTGCATGGCGACACTCTACCGAGTGTCACCAATCATTCTGAACGAGAACACGAGACCGCGCTCTGGTGTATCCTACTGCGCGGCCCAACGCGTTTTCTGTGAGGCGTACGTGGCGAGCAAACCGAAGGCCCTTGTGACGCGGCCGCTCTTTCCGGCGGCGCGAACGATTCTGGACAAGAATTTCGAGGCCGAATACTGGACGCAGCCCGAACGGATTCCGCGAGCCGAATTGCTCAAGCGCGTCGCGGACAAAGACGCCCTCGTATGCCTGCTCACCGAAAAAGTGAACGAAGAGCTGCTCGCGGCGTCACCCAGGCTACGGATCGCATCCACCGTCTCGGTCGGCTTCGACAACATCGACGTGCCGGCGTGCACGCGCCGCAAAGTGGTCGCGACGAACACGCCGGGAGTGCTCGATGACACGACGGCCGACTTTGCCTGGACGCTGCTCATGGCGATTGCGCGACGGCTGGTCGAAGGCGACGCCCGGATGCGCTCCGGCACCTGGCTTGGCTGGGACCTCGATCAGCTCCTCGGCGGCGACGTCTGGGAAAAGACGCTCGGCATCATCGGCTTCGGGCGGATCGGTCGCGGAGTCGCTCGCCGCGCGCAGGGCTTTCGGATGCGTGTGCTTTACCATGATCAGGCCCGCGTGGCGCCCGACGTCGAAAGCGAATTACATGCCGAATATGTTGATCTCGATCGGCTTCTCCGCGAGTCGGATTTCATCTCGCTGCACGTCCCACTGCTCCCCGAAACCCGGCACCTGATTTCGAAGGATGCCCTCGGCAAAATGAAGCCGACCGCGTACTTGATCAACACGTCGCGGGGGCCCGTCGTGGACGAAGCCGCGCTCGTTGAAGCGCTCGAGCAGAAGAAAATCGCGGGCGCCGCGCTCGATGTGTACGAGCATGAGCCGAAGGTCCACCCCGGCTTGATCCCAAGGCGCGACGTGATTCTCACGCCACACATCGCCAGCGCTTCCGTTGAAACGCGCACGAAAATGGCGGTCATGGCGGCGACGAACGCGGCTGCGCTTTTCGAGGGCCGCCGCCCGCCCAACGCGCTGAATGCGGACGCGCTCGGGCTCTAGAAGCTTGCCGGACTTTCTCGCATGGAGGCAAAGTTGCCACTCGTCACACGCAATCATCCGAAGTTGACAGTCGAAGGCGCGCGCGCCGTTCTTGCGGCCGCACGGCGTCGCGCTGCGGAGATTCGGGTCCCCATGAATGTCGCCGTCGTGGATGACGGCGGCCACTTGCTTGTTTTCGAGCGCATGGACGGCGCCAAGCCGTCATCCATCGCAATCGCCATGGTCAAGGCGCAGGCCGCCGCAATGCGCCGCGCGCCCACCGGACCGGCGATGGCCGGCGACCAGGTGAACTTGACGGTCGTGCTGGGACTCGCCCTTGCTGCCTCGAGCCATCAGACGCCCATCCGCGGCGGCATGCCTCTGATTGTGGACAGTCAGGTGGTCGGTGCGGTCGGCGCGAGTGCGGGAACCGAAGACCAGGACCTCGACGTCGCTCGCGCCGGCGCTGCTGCGATCGAAAAAGCGTGAAGGAGATCGCGCAACGCGCGTTCCGCAACACGCTCGCGGCCATCGACGTTTCCGCGGCGCTGGAGCGCAAGCTCGCACGAAGTGGCTCTCGAATTCGCGCCGGTGACGCCACGATCGACCTTCGCGAATTCGAAACGTTTCTCGCGATCGCATACGGCAAGGCTTCCTTCGCGATGGCAGAGGGCCTCGCCCGCGTTCTAAAGCCGGAATTCCCGGTCGAAGGCATTCTCGTCGTTCCTGCCGGGTCCACGCGCGAGCTGGCTGGATGGAAAGTTTTCGCCGGTGGGCATCCCGTGCCGAACGCGGGGAGCTTTGGGGCCGGCCGTGCGATTCTCGATCGTCTCGCGCGCTGCGACGAGCGAACGCTGGTTTTATTTCTGATTTCTGGCGGCGGCTCGGCGCTCGTCGAACAGCCGCTCGATCCTTCGGTAAGCCTCGAAGACTTTCAGCAGTTGCACGCGGCGCTCGTCACCTGCGGCGCCTCCATCGACGAAATCAACGCCGTGCGCAAGCACCTCTCCGCAACCAAAGGCGGGCGTCTGGCTGCCGTCGCGCTGCGCTCGATGAAACTGACGTTTGCCATCAGCGACGTGCCGCAAGGCCAGGAATCCGCGCTCGCGTCCGGACCGACGCTGCCGGACCCCACCACAATTCGCGATGCCGAGCGCGTCGCCAGGAACTACGGCCTCATCGGCAGGCTTCCTCCCTCGCTTCGCGTCACTTTCGACAATCACACGCTGAGTGAGACTCCCAAGGAAGGCGATGCGGCCTTTGCGCGTTCTCAGTTCGTTCTCTTGCTCGGCGCGCACGAGCTATTCCACGCGGCCCACCACACTTGCGAGGGGGAAGGTTGCGTCTGCATCTGCGACAACTCGACCGACAATTGGCCGGTCGAAAAAGCCGCCGACTATCTGCTGGCTCAGCTCGAAGCGCAGAAGAAGGCAAATCCGCGTCATCGCGTCGCCGTTTTGGCGGACGGGGAACTGAGCAGCCCGGTGACGGGAGACGGAATCGGCGGGCGCAACTCCGCATTTGTTCTGGCGTGCGTACCGAAAATCGCTGGAAGGAATATCACGGTGCTCAGTGCGGGCACCGACGGAATCGACGGCAACAGCCCCGCCGCGGGCGCCGTCGCCGATGGAGAGACGTTCGCTCGCGGTCGCGACGCACGTCTTGATGCCCGCGATTTCATGCGTCGCAGCGACGCTTACAACTTCTTCGCCCGCCTGGGCGATGCCGTCGTCACCGGCCCGACCGGCAACAATCTGCGCGATCTCCGGATCCTCATCTCTTGAGCGGGCCGGGCGCTCCTATTTCGCGGCCGCTTGCGCCTTCAGCATCGTTATGGATGCCTCGATGAACGGCTCCTCGCCGACCGTGAGTTCGCCGTTCTTGAGCATCTCTTCGAGCGGACCGATCGCGTCCGGATCGCCGCGTCCGCCGAGCGCGAGAACCGCCGCGAATCTCACGTCGAAATAGGGTTCGTGCAGATACGAGACGAGCGTCCGCGTGATGGTCTTGTCTTTCTTGTCTAGGTCGGCGACGGCGCCGATCGCTGCTTGCCGGCTGCGAAATGGTTTTCCCGCCGCCGACCAATCGAGCAGGATCGGAATGCTCCGGTCGTCTCCGAGGAGCCCAAAAGCGCCGAGTGCCGCGTTGCGAAGAATATCGTCTGGCGAATCCGACTTGACCGCTGCGGCAAGGGTATCGTAGGCGTTCGGCGCCTTGAGCTGCGCGAGCGCGACGAGCGCCGCACCGCGACCGCGATACGCCGGATCGTTGGAAGCCGTATCCGCTAGCTTCGAAGCGAGCGATGAATCGTCCTTGAAGCTCCCAAGCTGCCGCGTCGCGACGTCGCGAGCCCACGGAGTCTTCTCCTCGTTCACGGCAGCGAGCACCTGTTTTTCCGCGTCCGCTCCGCCGATTTTCCCTAGAGCCCGCAGGGCTTCCACGCGCACTCCCCAAAAGGAGTCGTGCTGCGCCGCCTCGCCGAGCGCCGCAACCGTGTCGGCGTCATTCCGCACGTTCCCGAGCCCCACAGCCGCGTCCGCGCGATCGGGCACCGTTTCGGCGTTCTTCAGTTGATAGATCAGCGCTACTGGGTCCCGTTTGAACTCAACTTTCTTGAAAATCTGGTCGCCCTTATCGAAGAGCACCATCTGCGGGTCGCCGTCGGCCGGGAACGTGAAGCTCTCCGTTGTCTTGCTTACTTCGATCGGATAGGTCTTCCGTCCACCGGCCGTGGCGATTTCCACGTCGATCGGAACGTCGAAGAGACCGACAAGGCCTTCGAGTTTCTGCGTCTGTTTTACGTCGAGCTTCACCTGGTGCGCCGTGCCATCGTAGGCGTAGCTGACCTCGAATTGGGGAGCGCCGGCGCGATAGACCCACTGGTGGAAGAATTCATCGACGTTGATGGAAGTGGCCTGCTCGATCGCCTTTTGCAAGTCCGCGGTGACCACGTTCTGCCCGCGGTTTGTCTCCAGATAGTTGCGCAGCGCACGGAAGAAATCGTCGTCGCCGAGCTTCTCCCGCAGCATCTTCAGCACCCATCCGCCTTTGTCGTAGATGTTGCCCTCGTATTTGGTTGAGTCGTCGAAATCCCGGTCGACGATGGGCACGGGATAGAGGCGCGGCTGCCGGAACCAATTGTTCTGCTCGTGCCAGAACTCGTAGGCCGCGTCGTCGGCGCTGTAGTGCTGCTCCTTCCAGAAGTGCTCGAAAAACGTCGCGAACCCCTCGTTCAGCCAGAGGTTGGCCCAATCCTTGCACGTCACGAGATCGCCGAACCACTGATGCGCCAGCTCGTGCGAGGTCACGTCGTCCGACCCGGTGTGGTACTCGGGCGCGAGCTTCGGGTTGACGAGTTCGTTCACGGTCAGCGTCACCGCGCTCGTGTTCTCCATTCCGCCGGCCACGAAGTCGTCCACCGAAGTCTGGGCGAACTGCGCCCAGGGGTAGGGAACACCGAGCTCCGAGGAAAACAGGTCGAGCATTTCCTTCGTGTGCGCGAATGTCGGCTCGATCGTGGCTTCCGCGCCGCGCGGGACGAGGTAGCGCAGCGGGATCCCGCGCCACGAGTCTTCCCGCTGGACGAACTCCCCGGCGACTGCCGAGATCAGATACGTCGAAAGCGGCTCGGACTGTTTCCAGTCCCACGTCTTCGTGCCGTCCGGTTCGTCGCTCACGCCCACGAGCCGGCCGTTTGAAACGGTGATCCACGTCGAGGGGACGGTCAGCAGCATTTCCGACGTCAGGCGGGCGTTCGGGTAGTCGTAGAGAGGAATGTAATAGCGCGTGTCCTCGGCTTCGCCCTGCGTCCAAATTTCCCGGGGCTGCTGCGGATAGTTCTGATCCGGGAGTATGAAGTAGAGGCCCTTCTTGGGCTGCCCCTCGTAGCGGATGAAGAGTTCGCGTCGCTCGCCGCGGCGGGCAGGGCGATCGAGCGAGACGATGAGCTGCTTCGCGCCGGTCGTGAACTTGGCGGCTTTCCCGTCCACGCGGACGCTCTCGATTTTCAAATCCACCGAATCGAGCTTCAGTTCCAAAACATTGTCGCGCAGTGAGGAAACGCTCTCGGTCACTTCACCCCGCACCTTGCGCTGGTCGAGATCGAACCACAAATGCGTGCGAATGTCCTGCAACGCGTAGTCGCGGCTGCGGGCGTAGGGTTCGTCCGCGCACGCCGCCGGTGCGCAGGCCCATGCCGCCGGCAAAAGCGCCGCGGCCCACACGACCGTCCGAAGATACCGCCGAAGTTCGAATCCGTGGATCATTCCGTTTCCTCTCCATGAACGTCGATGAAAGTAGGCGACCATTATATCTGCGCGGCCAGCCGCGTTCGAGATGGGCTCGAAGAACGTTTGTCCGCGCATGGCGCTTCCACTAAGATGCGCGTGTGACGCTTTTCGGGTGGCTCGCGGCGATCGTCCTCTTCTTGCAATTGCCGATTCCGCTGTACTGGTTTGTGGTGCATCCGCTCGTGAGGTTCTGGCGCGCCCGTCCGACGGCCGCTTACGTTGTGGGATTGTTGCTTTCGTGGCCTCCGGTGACCGCCGCGATCGTTATCTTTCGGCACGAACTCTTCCGTTCGGCCCTGCCGCCTGCCGCGGGAATCGTCGTCGGCCTCGCACTGATTGGCTTCGAGGGCTGGATCTTCTGGCGCGTCCACCACGATCTTGGGACGGCGCGGCTGGTCGGGAAGACAGAGCTCACGGGCGGGGGTGAGATGGCGCGGCACGGGATCTACGCGCGCATCCGCCATCCGCGTTATAGCGGGTCGTTCCTCGCGATTGTGGGTGCGTGCTTTCTGGCGGGAACCCGCGCGGCGTGGGTTGTGGCCGCGGTGTGGGTTGTGCTGACGCTGGTGGCTATTTCGCTGGAGGAACGAGAACTTCGAACGCGGTTTGGCGCGGCCTACGAGGGCTATTGCCGCCGCGTCCCGCGCTTCATTCCGTCACTCAGGAAGTAGCGTTAGGAAGAAGCTGTCGCTCGCGGCCATGGCGGGAAGAGATGGGGTGTCGCCCGCGCCCTGAACGGGCTAAGTTGTGACCGCTGGAGGCAGTCTGCTAAGCTAGCCAATCGCAACGACGCGGAGAGGTGTCTGAGCGGTCGAAAGAGCTCGCCTCGAAAGCGAGTGTAGGGGGAACCCTACCGTGGGTTCGAATCCCACCCTCTCCGCCATACCTAAAGAAGTCCCCATGAAGCAAGGCCGCTAGTCTAGCCTACTGTAGCGAGCGGCCTTCTCATTTCGGCTTAAGGGCCAGGAAGTTTTTGTCGGCTCGCCATCCGTGCCGCGAGATTTGGGCCGGAAGCCGACTTCCTATCTAGGACAATAGGTGAAAATCGCACGACGAAAGAATTCCAGGGGCCGAGAAAACCAGGGAGCTTTAAGGGAGCAATAAGAATTTCTTTGCGCTCCCCGTCATCCCTTTTCAACAACTTAGTGTTCCCTTGCATTCCCCGTAAGTCCTTGAAATCTCTACCGTCGTTGTTTTCGATCCCCACCGCCCCTACCAACCTCACGAATATCATGACAACCGGGGCATTTTCATTTTTTTCAAAACGATCTATGGTTTCGCAAAAAATCGTTCGCTCTCCCATGTGAAATGTAGCAGGATCCGTGTAGCAATAAACTAAATTCTTCATTGTCAATGGGGTACGACGGCGGTTGACAACCGGCCGTTCTTTTCTTTTTGCGGGAGAATTATGGCTCGGGAAAAAATTGTTGTTTTTGATTCAAAATGTAGCGCCCGTCTGTGTAGCAAAGAACGAAAGGCTGTGTCATCAGACAGTTATGGTAGGATAAAGTTCTAAGCCACAGGAAATCCCTCGCGCGCCGTATGCGTTACATCCGTTAGGCTGCGCACCAATATCTCGTGTGTTTGCTTGCTGTCGCTTTTCGGTCCCCCGATAAGCCCTGTGGTCGGTTTGCGAGTATCGGCGGTATCGAACGCCGTCCCGCTCATTCTTTCGAGAAGCCAGCAAAGCCCGTTGATTCTAGCCACACTCAAGGCGCGAAAAAGGCCGGTCAACACATTGCGCCCGATGAACCTGAAGACGCGACCAACCACGAGCAGTGCCCCTCCTTCCATTCTTTGCTGATAACGCCAGCCACTAATAGAGCAGGACATCACAAGAGAACAGCGCCGAGATTTCACCATAACCGCGTCGACCGAAATTGCAATCGTTAGTGTGCCGGTAGTCTCACAATTTGCAGTGGGTTGACTCTGGCGCCGTTCACCGTTAGCCCCCAATGTAGGTGCGGCCCCGTAGCGCGTCCGGTAGCCCCCACCCGCCCCAAGATTGCGCCGACCTTTATTACATCACCCACTGCAACGGAGATTGATTCTAGGTGTCCATAGAGGGTGTAGATACCCAAGCCATGGTCAAGAATGACGGTGTTGCCAGTGAAGAACAAATTTTCTGCGAGCACTACGCGGCCCCGTTGCGCAGCGTGCACAGGGGTGCCTTGTGCCGCCGGAAAATCTACTCCAGTGTGCGGCGACCTTGGTTGACCGTTAAGGATCCGGCGGCGTCCAAAGTTGCTGCCTGTCTGGACGCCGTCGAGCGGCAATCGGGAGCGGCCCTGCCACAATCGGTCGGGAGTCACACTAGCGAACAGTTCCTGGAGACGGTCGTGTTCCTGTTCAGTCCGCTTGCTGTCTTCCGGACTTATTTCGACGAACTTCTGTCCCACCTGCAGCTTTTCGATTGCGAACCGACCAGCTTTGACGGATATAAGAGCGCTGCAACCTAGTTGTTGCCCGGTCTGCAGTTGGCCGCTCAAGGTGAGTTCGTATTGCCCTGACGGCCGTTCGACGTCAACGCCTAGCAGAGCGCGGCGGACATTCTCGTGCCTATCATCCGACCAAAATGGAACTATGTGGCCGGCCCAATCAGCATTCAGTTTGGTAAGAGAGGAGGCACTCCGCACCTCCGCCTGCAGCAGACTACCTTGAGCAACTGCTGAAGAACTGAGCCGAAGTTCCACGTGATTTCCGCAATCGTGTGAATTCGAAGCTCGTCCCTGCGCCGGAAGTAAAGTGGGGCACACGACAGTGAACGTACCGATCAGTACTGCGCGCAAGAGAGTGATATCGAGTCGCATCCCGCTCACAAGAGTGCCAATGCGAATATACGCCAGAAGGCATCTTCCAGAATCGCTTCAGAACCTAAGAAGCACCATGGGGACCCAGAAGGGTGTCTGTAAGGGGATTTGAACGTCCGACGGAAAGACGTTCCAAGCCCATTCCGCTAGGGGTCTTGCGAAAACAACGAAACGCAGACAGGCGTACGAAGCGGCTAGACTGAAAAAAGACCGGATTCCTTGGCGGGGTTTTCCCTGCCTGCAAGCTCGTGAACAGTAGTCTGTGACCGCCGTCACAGCAATATTACAGAATCGAGTTCATGTGTTGCTCTGGGGAGGGGTGCCTGTGCGAGAGGTGTACGACGGGACAGAGTCAACGGCAGACCCAGCTCAATGCTCTGAAGTTGGAGGCTAAACTTTTGCGAGCTAGGTGACGCAAAATCAGCAGTGTCCCGGCTTAATAAAGACCGCCAGGTTTTGGCATCCGTTTCTTGGCTGCGCGGCACTGGGCGACGGAGTTGAGACTTCCGGAGCCGCTTGAATGACACTCAGTAGCATCTTTTTCTTTCGGCGTTGTTTTGTTGGTCCGTTTGGCTCGATCGGTGTGGCGAATCGCTCTCGTCTGGGCGCTATCGATTGGGGCGACATCCAGCAATTCCGTTGCTGGTTCGATTCGTCCCCTGTTTCCTGCCTGGAGTGATCGCGTAACAACTCCAGCGCAAGAAGATTTCTCAGTTGCCTGCTTTTCTCTGGCCTTTGATGATCGCGATATTGGTGGTGCTTTCGTCCGGCATGTTCGCAACTCCTGAGGCCAGGTCAGGGTGTGTCGCAAGTATACGTTGGTCAGCCCGGGGAATTACGGATCTTACGGATCGGGGATCTTGGTAGGAGAGAACAGCGCATCACTTTTCGTTGTTCTGGAATACAGTGAGGTCTCTCGGTACTATGAAAACGATTTCGTCCTTCACGAGATGAAGATCGCGGAACCGTTCTTGCGACATTTCGATGTGAATCGGAGCGCCCCATTCCGTAACTGCTTCCACTTTGACTAAAGGCCCGGCCGCATTGATGTGCTTGGTCGTCGCGCGAAAGTGATTCGCGCCGTTCGGCTGGCGCGTGATTTCGAGCGAATGAGGCCGGACGAAGACGAGATGGTCGCTCGCCGTTTGTTGGATGTAGGTCGTGCCGTTGTCGATCCGGCCGTGGAACAGATTCACGTTGCCCAGGAAGTTGTAGACGAACGAGCTGGCCGGATGGTTGTAGACTTCGTCGGGGCTGTCGAACTGCTCGATGTGGCCCTGGTTCATCACGGCGACGCGGTCGGCCACCTCGAGCGCCTCTTCTTGATCGTGTGTGACGAACACGCTGGTGATGTGAATCTCGTCGTGCAGTTTCCGGAGCCAGCGCCGCAATTCCTGCCGGACTTTGGCATCGAGGGCGCCGAACGGCTCGTCCAGCAGCAGGACTCGGGGTTGGACGGCGAGCGCGCGGGCGAGTGCGACGCGCTGGCGCTGGCCTCCGGAGAGTTGGGACGGATAGCGCCCCGCCTGATTTTCGAGTTGTATCAAACCAAGCAGCTCACGGACTCTCGCGCGGATTTCATTTTCCAAGGGCCTCTCGCGCCGGGGGCGGACCCGGAGGCCGAACGCGATGTTTTCGAATACGGTTAGGTGCCGGAAGAGCGCGTAATGCTGAAACACGAACCCCACGTCTCGCTTGCGAGCTGCCCGATCCGTGATGTCCTGGCCGTCGAACTGTATCGTGCCGGAGTCCGCGAACTCCAGTCCTGCGATAATTCGCAGCAGCGTCGTCTTTCCGCAGCCGGAGGGTCCCAGCAAGGCGACGAGCTGGCCGTCCGGTATTTCCAGAGCGATGTTCTTGAGCGCCGTGAAGCGTCCAAATGTCTTCGTGACGTTGCACACGCTGATACTCATGAATTTCCTGCCTCATCACCCGGAGTCTGCTGTTTCAACTGTTGGCTTGATTTCCAATCGACAACGCTCTTGACGGCCAGGGTCACGAGCGCGAGGAGTGCGAGAAGCGACGCGACCGCAAACGCAGGAACAAACTGATAATCGTTGTAAAGGATCTCGATGTGCAGCGGCATGGTGTCGGTGAGCCCGCGAATATGGCCGGATACAACCGATATCGCGCCAAACTCTCCCATGGCACGGGCATTGCAGAGAATCACACCATACAAGAGCGCCCACTTGACGTTCGGCAGTGTCACTTTGAAGAAGGTCTGCCAGCCGCCCGCGCCCAAAGTGAGGGCGGCCTCCTCCTGATCGTTGCCCTGGGCTTGAATCATGGGCAGCAACTCGCGTGCGACGAACGGAAACGTGACGAAAATCGTTGCCAGCACGATCCCCGGAACGGCGAAGATGATCCGAATGCCGTGCGCGATCAGCCAGGGTCCAAGAAGCCCCTGCAAGCCAAATAGCAGCACGTAGATCAATCCCGAGACAACCGGAGACACCGAGAACGGAAGATCGATCAGCGTGATCAACAGGCCTTTCCCCAGAAATTCAAATTTTCCGATCACCCATGCAGCGGCAACGCCGAACACCATGTTCAGAGGTACGGCGATACCAGCGGCCAGCAAGGTCAGGCGGATGGCTGCCAGCGTGTCCGGGTCCCGAAACGTTTGAAGATAGAAGGCGACGCCCTTCTGCAAAGCCGTGACAAAGACCACGCCAAGAGGAATAAAGAGAAAGATGCCAAGAAAAAGCAGCGCCGCGGTAATGAGCAGCCAGCGCACCATAGCTGGTTCAGAGGTCGCTTTCGTGGCGACATAACCGGAAGTCGGAGCAATCCGGATGCTCGATGCGATAGATCCAGCCATTGACGGGTCTTCGGGCGGCGCCATCGGGCCGCCTTACTTCCTGCCTCCCTTCTCCCAAGCGGGCTTAAGGTCGGCATTCAGAGGACCGAAATCATTCGCCAATCCGCTTCCCCGGTGGCTGCCACTCCACACTTGAAGAAGATTAATCGCCAACAAAAATACGAACGACACGAGGAGCATGGCAACAGCAATGGCTGTCGCGCCCGCGTAGTCATACTCCTGCAATCTCGTGATGATCAGAAGTGGCGTGATCTCGGTTTTCATCGGCATGTTGCCCGCGATAAAAATCACCGAGCCGTATTCGCCGACGGCGCGCCCGAAAGCCATCGCAAAACCGGTTATCGCGGCAGGCAAAATCGTTGGCAATAGCACCCGCGTGAAAGTCCGCCACCGTCCGGCTCCGAGACTTGCCGCTGCCTCTTCGAATTCCTTGTCCAAATCTTCGAGCACCGGCTGCACGGTCCGCACCACGAATGGCAGGCCGATGAACGTGAGTGCAATCGTCACGCCCAATGGGGTATAGGCAGCGTGGATGCCGATGGACTCGAGAGGGCGCCCGAGGAAGCCGTTGGGGGCGTAGATCGTCGTGAGCGCGATTCCAGCGACCGCCGTTGGCAGGGCGAATGGCAGGTCGACCACCGAGTCGAAGAGACGCTTCCCCGGGAAGTTGTAACGCACCAGCACCCACGCTACGAGAACGCCGAACACCAGGTTGATCAGAGCCGCGATCAGAGATGCGCCGAAACTCAGGCGGTAGGAAGCCACGGCCCTTGGAGAAGCCACTACGTGCCAGAACTGGTGCCACGTCAGCGCAGACGCCTTCAGGAACATGGCCGCGAGCGGAATCAACACGATCAGGCACAAATAGAAAACCGTGTAGCCCAGCGCCAGTCCGAAACCGGGCAAGATGCTCTTTTGTTTGAAGACTACGGCCATCGACTCCTGCTTCTGCCTGCGGATCCCAAAAGAACTTCCAACGCAAACGTCTCCACCTATTTCGGCTGGTAGATCTGGTCAAACACGCCGTCGTCAGCAAAATGAACGCTTTGAGTTTTGTGCCAGTCGCCGACGATGTCCGCCAGGGTAAACAGCTTCACTTTGGGAAAGGTCGAAGCGTATTTCTTGGCCACTGATTCGAGGCGTGGCCGGTAGAAATTCCTGGCAGCGATCTCCTGTCCCTCAGGCGTGTAGAGGTACTGGAGATAGGCCTCGGCAATGCCCCGAGTGCCTTTCTTGTCTACCACGCTGTCCACGACCGACACCGGAGGCTCCGCAAGGATGCTCTGAGAAGGCACGACAATCTGGAACTTGTCGGGGCCTAGCTCTTTGACCGAGAGGAGTGCCTCATTTTCCCATGCCAGCAGAACGTCACCGATGCCTCGCTCGACGAACGTCGTGGTAGAGCCACGCGCCCCCGAGTCGAGGACCGGGACATTCTTGTAGAGCCGCGTGACAAAATCCTTCGCCGCGGCGTCGCTCTTGCCCGCCTTGAGGTACGCGTAGCCCCAGGCTGCCAGGTACGCCCAGCGCGCGCCGCCCGATGTCTTGGGATTCGGTGTGATGACCGAGACTCCCGGTCTCACGACGTCGTCCCAATCCTTAATGTTTTTCGGATTGCCTTTTCGCACGAGGAAAACGATCGTTGAGGTGTAGGGCGTGCTGTTATTCGGCAGGCGCGATTGCCAGTTGGCAGGCAGCAGTTTGGCTTTTTCGGAGATAGCATCAATGTCGTACGCCAATGCCAGCGTAACGACGTCTGCCTGCAACCCATCGATCACAGAGCGCGCCTGCGCGCCTGAACCTCCGTGCGACTGCTGGATGGTCACATCTTGGCCGGTCTTCGCCTTCCAGTACTTTGCGAAAGCTGCGTTGTAGTCTTGATAGAGCTCGCGCGTCGGATCGTACGAAACGTTGAGAAGAGTCAGGTTCTGGGCGTGCGCAGACACGCCCAGAGCTAAGGCCAAGCCAACCACGGCGATCAAGGTCCTCAACTTCCAAGTTGGTTTCATGTCAAATTCTCCTGGTATGGCCGCCAATGAAAATCGTGATTTGTCCCCGAACCGCTGACTTGGATTCAGTGGTTCGGGGACATCGAACGAGCCCCACTGCGCGTTTGCAACTCGAGTTACGGAATGATGTAACGCAGATTCACGTAGGTGATGAAAGCATGCGCGTTTTTCGGACTACCCGTCGGGACGAACCACGGGGCGCGGACCACATAGGAAAACTGCGAAATGAATTGCAATTTTCCGTAGTTCGGACTCGACCAGATCGTAGGTATGAAACCGACGGTCGCTTCCTGATAATCACGATTGTTCGTATTCGCCGAGCCGGGAAATCCAAAGCCGACGCAATACGAAGTACCGCAAGGAGTACCCAACGCCTTGGTTGTCACATCGTAGTTTCGGAAGAAGTAGGCGCCGCTGTAGTAGCCATCGACCAGGAATTTAGGGGTGGTCTGCCATTCGAACCCACCCACCCCAGATCCTGAGTGAATTGCGGAGAGGGTGCCGTCAGGCTTTACAATCACGTCGGGTCCAAGGCCGCCGATGTAGCGGCCCACGCCATCACCGTAGAACGAGTTCCCGATGAGGTGAAAGTTCTTCAGCACTTCAAAGTTGACGTTGACCCCGCCACCACCGCCGGTAATCGTGTTTGTACTGGCGGGGGTTACGAGATTATCGTAAACCTTGAAACTGCGGGCTATCCCTCCGGCATCCACGTGAAACAGCTTTCCGCCGAGCCTCCAGTCGAAAGCCGTTTTCGCAATGACATCGGGATGAAGGTTCGGAACCGTGGGATTGACGGCGGAACTTGCGGCGCTCGTGCTGCTGCTCCCGTTGTCGAACTGAGTCGAAAAGAAGTTTGTGGAGCCATCGGTCGGAAAGACGACCGAACTCGGCACAAACTGCTGCGGATTTTCGAGAGCAACGCCGAATGACCACCAGTGTGCGGCATGGTATACAACTCGAATCCCAGGTTGCCGATCGTAGACCAAGCCAGCCAGATAGCTCGTATCCAGCCGAAGTGCCGTGAAAATGTTCTCTGGGAATGGTGATAATCCTTCTCTCGTAGGCGTGAGGAAGGACCATGTTTGTCCCGTTACCAGTTCCCATTTACCGGCCTTGAGTTGGACGAATGCGAGGCGCAGACGGAACGTGTCGCTCTTGGTGCTGATATTCGAGTTCGCCGGTTCGAAGCCATTGAAGTCGCTCTCGATGTAGCCGGTAACTTCACTCGATTTAGTGGGGTTGGCCTCGACTTTCAACGACAAACGCGACCCTTGCCCCGTAAAGCGGAATTCGGATAGCTGGCCCAGGGGAAGCGTGTTGTTGTATGGGAGAATGGTGAAATTCGTGCCCAGGCCGCTGCCGACATCCCTGCTGCGGAAAATCCCGGTCAGGTCCACGAAGCCGCCGGGTGTAAATTCGGCGCCCCCGATCTTGATCGAAAGCGGATTTTCGGGCGAGATGATGTTGATGGGCGGCTGGCCTTGAGTATTTTGCCCAGATAACGCATTGATTTCGTTAGGCGCGCCCGTGCTAGCGGACTCTGCTGCGGCGTCGGGCGTGACGCCCAGCTTCGCCTCCAAGGCCGCGATGCGCGCGAGCTCGTCGTGCAGAGCGGTACGCTCGGCGTCTAGTTCCTGGCTGTGCTCCGCAAACTGTTTGGTCTGAGCTTCCAGTGTTGCCTTCAACTCCTCCAGCTCGAGCGCGACGGGCGAGTTAGGATCGGGCGCCGTGGCGTTGCCTTTTGCAGCCTCCGTCGTGCCGCCGGGAGATGCCGTGTCTCCATCCCCGGCAGAAGCAATCGTCGCCGGTAAGGCGACGCCCAAACTAAGAACCAGTGCAATTGCGATTCGTTTCGATGTCAGTCCTAAGTGTGTCGGCATTGAAGTCTCCTAAGATTGTTTGGCTTCAGGCCTCCAGTGAACTGGTCGGCCGGGCCTTTTCGTGCACCCCTCCCGTGACGGGGTCGGGTTCGTGCGTTTCCGTATTCCCTATGCCGAATTCTTGCGAATGCGCTCGGTCTTGTTGAGTTCCACGATTCTTCCATCGTGAACCGTGAGTACCACGGAGCCGTAACGGATGCCCCGCAGTGCCAACGCAACCTCGCGAAGCAACTCGAGCTCGCTCGGGGATAAGTCGCGTTCCCAATCCTGCGTCGTCACTGTGCTCATGGCTCTTTCCTCGCGCCTTCTTTCCGGACCCGGCAAAATCAAATCGATTGCGTTCCGGATCCTGGGTGAAAAATGAAACTTCTCCTGGTATTGCTAACGGGTTGACTGCGACGGGAACTTAGTTGCGGTTACGACAACACAGATCGTAGAGCGAGGTATGGTCGAGGATATTGGCCGTGGCATTGCGCACGTCAAGAAGAATGCGGAACAGTGGACGGTGTTTCGGGTCGTTACTTACACGCCGGCGCAGGGATTCGGCGTCTTCGAACGGAGCCAGCGGGCCGTCAATTCTGCGGATCACTTCGCCCAGCGAGATTTTCTTCGGCGGCCGCTTCAACTGGTAGCCGCCGTGAGCGCCGCGGAGGCTGACGACAATACGCGCCCGCTTGAGGTCCAGAAGAATCGCCTCCAGAAACTTTTCCGGCAGCTCCTCCTCGGCGGCGATGTCCTTGATCTTCACGACATCGGTGGGATGCCGCCGTGCGAGCACCGTCAGTGCCTGCAGGGCATACAGTCCTCTTTGGGAGATCCTCATAGCGGTTATCGCTTCCCTATGAATCTTGGCAATTCTACCAACTTAATAGACTTTGTCAAGGCAAGAATTGTGGTGTGCAACAAATTCCCGTCGCGCGCCGAAAATGGCAGTCTCTCCCGCCGCAGCTGACCAGGGAGGATCCGGTCGACCCATAATTTCGCTCGTGAGTGCAAGAATTCTGTGTGTCGACGATAAATGTGCTCCATCGCGACCTGTGATTGAATAGAACAGGGAAATGGTGATGGCCGAGTCAACCGAAGACCGGTGCGAAAAATGCGGAGCGGAGATTGACCCGAGCCGCAGGGTCGACTTCACGCTCAAGGATGGCACGAGGGTTTGTGATTCTTGCTTTGTGAAAGGAACACTGAGGCCGACACAGAAGAAGTAAGCCCGTTTTTGTACGAGAAATTGTACGGAATTCCGCAAATCGGTACAATTTCAACCGATTTCCTCCTAGAGTAGGAATCGACAGCTGCAAATTGTCGCATCATAGGTGTTGCATATTCGAGGTGTGGTAGAGTGGAAAACTAACGGTGCTCCAATGAAGGGATTCCCGACAATCGAAGAAGTCGAGAAGGCCGGCAAGGAGCAATTAGCCCGCCGGTATCGCTTCCTGCCCTCCGGCGAAACTGCAGCGGACCAGAAGATCATGAAGCGGATCGCTGAGCGGTTCGGCAAATTGGGCGGCATGACTCCGGAACTCAGCAAGAAAATTGGGATGTAACGGTGCTACGGTCCCGTGCTACATTTTCCTTTGCTGTGCTACATCCTCCATGCGAATTAGCCCTCAGAACACGTCGATCAGATCGAGCGGAAACTAAAATCCCGATAAGTGCCTTGTTTCCTGCGCCTGAACAAGGCCATACAAGCCGGTACAAGGCTCCACATTCAATGCGTCGAATCCCACCCTCTCCGCCATCTGGTCTTGGGATTTCTCTCTGTTCCTCCAATTCCAGCGGAACCCGTAAATTTGCCGCTTATTTGCCGGGGGACCGCTCGTGTGTCGGCTACTTCTTATTTGCGGGGTCGTGAAAATCCACGCCAAATGAAGGATTTTCGCGCGTGCCGGTGATTTTGATCGGCACTTCCGTGCCTCCGTTCTTGCCCGCAAAGAATCCGTTGAACGGCTGCAGCATCACGGATTTCCAGCCGGTCATCGTTTGCGAAAGCTTTGCCTGCAAGCGCAGCTTGCCGCGGAAATCCATCTGCCCGCCGTCGATATTGTAAGTGCCCGCGAGCGCGACAGACGCTCCCTCGACGGCAAATGCCAAGTTCGAGAAATAAACTGACGCATTCGCCATCTTGAAGTTTCCATTCAAGTCTGACACGGAATCGAAAATGTCCAAATCGGCGGGCTTTCCCTGTCCCCTCCGGCTGAGTGAGTCAACTTTTCCCTGCACAGTAGAGCTCGTGAAATGAACTTTCCCCAGGCCGAATTGGCCGTCCAGTTGTAGCCGCTCGATGATGTCTTCGTCGCGCTCTGGAATCAGAATCTTTGTCTTCAATCGGGCCGATCCGGTCATGATGGGCTTGACTGCTTTGACAGCAAGCGCGAGTAAATCTTCGACGCGTGCGTCGTTCGAGACGGCATCGAGCGCGATCGTCCGGCCCTTGATCAGAGGATGCTCATCGATCACTTTGCCGTGCGCCAGGACCGTCGTGTGCAGGAATTTCGCCGTAACGTTCGTCAGGATCGTGTTGCCGTTCGTGCCGTCAACGATGGCGGTGAAATCGGTGTGGAGAGCCATCGGGTGTGCACTTGTCCGTATAGCGAAATCCGGCGTGTCTGTTACTCCCTCGACGCTGAGGTAATCGAGCGGCCCGCTAAATTTGCCCATGGAAGAAAGCTTGCCCTGCAGCCCCCTCAGCGTGCCGAGGTCGGCGTCCGAGAAAGTGTACTTCGCGCTGACGGGCGTCTCGCTCGGCTGGTCCGCTTGCCACGGACCAAATTCGCCGTCGCAAATGATTTCGCCGCGCGGCTTGGGGTTCGTAAGCAGCGCGTAGAAGGCCGCGGGCCGGTCGAAACTGAAATCGCGCATCACGAGATGGTGGATCGGGAATTCGTTAGGCGGCTTATCTGAGTCGCGGCGCAGGGTAACGAGCAAAGCGCCATCCGCGCGCATTTCTCGGATCACAATCGGAAACTTGTCAGCAAGATTTTGTTTCGTTGCGGGAATTAACGGAGGGCCTCCGGGGTTTCGCGGAGGTGTATGAATCCGCAAGCCATCCAATTGCACGAGGTCGATCTCAGGGCGATGCCTCAGCAAGCTAGCGAGATTTGAGTAGAAGGAAACATCCCGAGCCTCGATCAGCGGCGGTATGTCCGTGCGCCCTTGATGGCGCAGCACCAGCCCCTGAACCGAGACGCGCACTCGCGGAAAGAAACTCACTTCGAAATCGTCGAATTGGACGCTGCTCTCGAAATGGGATTGGAGGTAGTCCTGCGTCTGCTGGCGGACCATGGCGCGCAGCTTCGGCGCCATGACATGCAAAGCGACAACGAACGCGAGAAAGATGACAACTAGGGCTATCCCGGCTGCGGCAATCCATTTTCGCATCGTGCCTCGGGTTACCGCCCGGCGCGAATGCTGCGGGCTGACATTCCTACTCTAATCGACACGCGTACTCGGCCAAGCTCGTGGACCGCGGGCCTCGTCAATGGTCGTCGCAAGCCATTCACATTCGGCTAGATTACACGCTGTTTCCAAATACCGTGCCACCGGTCCTATCGCGGTTAGTGTTTGATGTATATTCCCACGTCAAGACGGTCGTGATCCCAGTCCGCATGATGATCACGGCACCACTGCCGATCATTGTCCATGCGGGCAACATCTCGGTCCACTTGCGGACTATGTTCACCGTGTTTCGCAGCATCGCGATCGATTCTTGCGCGATCGGCTTCAAGCCGTTTGTGGCAATCGTCGGTCGGGTCGCCGAAGGTCACATGTCCTATAGGCAGCGTGAACGCGATCGCCAAAGCAGAGCCGAGTGCCAGACGAACGATTTGCTTTTTCATCCTTTTACCTCCGAGAGAAGTACACTGCCTGGGTAGTGAGCTTGTCAGAAATGAAGCGTAAGCTTCTTGGACCGCTTTGTCGACGTTGTTTCGTCGCGCTCATATTTTCTTTCGCTTCTGGGGGGATTGTAGAAAATCGAGAAATCGGTCGCTATAACTGAAAACACCTACCCCGTGAATCACATTACTGTAGGCAAGCAGTCGTGCTCGCCATATCTTTGGCCATCCCTCCGACCGGAGAATCAAGCTGGCACTACCGTTCGCCACGCCCGACGCAAGAACGCACGTGTTCGGCAGAAACGATTGAGCGCGGCGGATGCGTTATGACTCACTGATCTTATGGACGGAGGCAATATGGCTCAGTGTGCAGAGCCGTCCATTCCCGCAAGGACGACCTTGTTATTCCCGGGAATGATCATCGAGAAGATGGACTCGACGCTCGTGTAATCGAAATATCCGAGGCGCGCAATCGGCCGGACCTTTAGCACGTCGATGCGCCCGTCGGCTCCGATCACGTCGTCCTTGATGTGAATTCCGACCACGCGCCCGAACACGACGTCGGACGTTGACAACATGCTGTTGCCCGGCAGGCGGATCGTCTGGTGGTAAACGCATTCGAAGTGAATCGGAGATTCCGCCACGCGGCACGGCTTCACCGCGCGTGAAGGGGCTTTCGTCACGCCCGCCAGCACAAACTCGTCCACCTCCGGTGGCACTTCCTCCGCTGATTTGTTGACGGCTTCGCGAAGCTCGTATGTCGCCATGTTCCAGACAAATTCGCCCGTCTGTTCCGCGTTGATGACCGTGTCCTTCCGCCACCCGTGGCTGTTCTGGCCGGCGGAGAACATGACGTAAGGAGGGTCAAACGCCAGCATCTGAAACTGGCTGTACGGCGCCAGATTGTGCAGGCCGTCCCGGCTGACGGTGGAAATCCATCCGATGGGCCGCGGGATGACGCAGGACTTGAACGGATCATAGGGAAGTCCATGCGGCGTTTTGCCAGGCTCGTAATACATGCGAGTTCTTCCTCCTTTGAGAGATGCAAGTTCAGTTCATTCGCTGTCGCAGCAGTTCTGAGTGCCATTATTTCCGGATTCCCGCGCGGTGCTTCGCGCGCCTACTGGCGGCCTCAGCCATGGCAGCCGCCTCGCGCAATAGGCGCAGAAAGTTCTGCACCTTGTTCGCGAGCGGCCCGTGGCGCGGATGAATCACGTCGAGATTACGGCTCAACGGCTCGAATCACAATCAGTTTGACTTAACCTGCCTCTATCGGGACCATGGCTCGATATTTTGTCGCACCGGCGGTGCGGTCGCGACGTTATCTCGCAAGACTCACTCCGCTGTGTTATCAGGGGACACTCCAGGCCGAGGAGAAGACGCCGTCGGAAGCTCTCCGCCTTGGTTCCATTCCAGCTTGGGATTTAGACTGGGTATGAAATGCCAGCAGGTCAGCTCGCGTGACATGTTGCTGTAATGACGTGGGCCCAATAGGAGGCGACTGGAGGTCTGGTAAAAACGTCGGGCGTTCCAATCTCGAGAGCGAGTGGCGGACGGATCCTCGCTGGGTGGGGATCACTCGCCCTTACGGCGAATCTGACGTGGAAAACTGCCGACGCCGCGCCGCACCGGCAGTTCATGGGCACGGGATATTTTGATGCCGTGCAACAGGTGATCATGGGCGGCAACGCTTCTACGGTTGCTCTCGGAGGTTCAACGGAAGCCGCGCAATTCAAAGGCCGCAAACGCGGCGCGCGTGCGGCCAAAGAGACGCATACCGCCCGGTCCTGGAAGCGTTCCCGAGGCCTTGCTTGACAATTCTACAAGCGTCCAATACGGTATTTGTTTGCCTGATGAGCTTCAGGAAAACCAGTTCATCGCATGTTTTTCAGATTCAATTCTTAGTCGTTGTCGGGAGGAGAGAGGGATGCCGCATAAGCTGACGAATATTCTGGCGCGCGTGCCCAGCGACATTGAAATCGCCCAGGCTGCTAAGCCGATCCCGATTGACCAGATTGCCGCCGAGGCAGGCATTCTGCCGGATGAGCTCGAGCTGTACGGCAAGAACAAGGCGAAGGTGCACCTCTCGATTCGCGACCGCCTGAAGAACATATCCAACGGGAAATACGTCGTCATCACGGCGATCACGCCCACTCCACTCGGCGAGGGCAAGACGACCACCACGGTCGGCCTCAGCCAAGCGCTCGGAGCGCACCTGGGCAAGAAGGTCTTCACGTGCGTGCGGCAGCCGAGCCAGGGACCCACATTCGGCATCAAGGGCGGCGCCGCGGGCGGGGGCTATAGTCAGATTATTCCGATGGAAGAGTTCAATCTTCACCTCACTGGCGACATTCACGCCATCACGGCTGCCAACAATCTGCTTGCCGCGGCCATCGACACGCGTTGGTTTCACGAGAGTGCCCAGAAGGACGAAGCGCTCTTCGAACGTCTCTGCCCGCCAGCCAAGGACGGCAGCCGCCGGTTTTCGCCCGTGATGCTGCGCCGCCTGCGCAAGCTCGGCATTTCGAAGACCAATCCCAACGACCTGACACTGGAAGAGCGCAGCCGGTTTTCCCGCCTGGATATCGATCCGGACAGCATCACGTGGCGCCGCGTGACGGACACCAACGACCGCATGCTGCGCCAGATCACCATCGGCCAAGGGCCCGAAGAGAAGGGCATGACGCGCGTGACCGGTTACGACATCTCGGTCGCGAGCGAAATCATGGCAATCCTCGCGCTTACCACCAGCCTTGCCGACATGCGCGAACGGCTGGGCGCGATGGTGATCGGCACGAGCAAAGCGGGAGAGGCGATCACGGCGGACGATATCGGAGCCGGTGGCGCGCTGACCGTGTTGATGAAGGACGCGATCCAGCCCAATTTGATGCAGACCCTCGAGGGCACGCCCGCGTTTGTTCATGCCGGGCCGTTTGCGAATATCGCGCATGGCAATTCGTCGATCGTTGCCGACCAGATCGCGCTGAAGCTCGTGGGGCCGGACGGGTACGTGCTGACCGAGTCCGGTTTCGGCGCCGACATCGGCATGGAGAAGTTCTTCAACATCAAGTGCCGCTACAGCGGCCTCATTCCCAATTGCGTCGTCCTCGTCGCCACCATCCGCGCCCTCAAAATGCACGGCGGCGGGCCGAAAGTGGTTGCCGGGCAGCCATTGAATCATGCCTACACAGAAGAGAATCTCGAGCTTCTGGAGAAGGGCTGTTCGAATCTCGCCAAGATGATTCAGAATGCGCGCCTCTTCGGGATTCCGGTGGTAGTCGGCGTGAACCGCTTCCAGTACGACACGCCTGCTGAGATCGAACTCGTCCGAAAGAAGGCCATCGAAGCCGGCGCACAGGACGCCGTGATGGCGAACCACTGGGCACAAGGCGGCGCGGGAGCCGTGGAACTCGGCAAAGCCGTGATCGCCGCGTGCGAAATGCCCAGCAAATTCCAGTTTCTCTATCCGCTCGATATCAGCATCAAGGAAAAGATCGAAACGATCGTCCGCAAGGTGTACGGAGGCGCCGCCGTGGAATACTCGCCCGAAGCCGAGAAGAAAATCGCCCTCTACACGCGGCTTGGCTTCGACAAGCTACCGATCTGCATGGCCAAAACGCATCTGAGCTTGAGCGCCGATCCGAATCTCAAGGGTGCGCCCACCGGTTTCACGGTGCCGGTGCGCGACGTTCGCGCGAGCGTTGGCGCGGGCTTCCTCTATCCGCTGCTTGGGGCGATGAGCACGATGCCCGGGCTTTCCACTCGGCCGGGTTACTACGAGATCGATCTAGATTTGGAAACCGGCCAGGTCATCGGGCTCTCGTAGCCTCCGTCAACGATTGCGGCGCAGTCTTCCCGAGCAAGCTCAGCTTGGCTTGGCAATCCACCAGCGCCTCAAAGCCACGACCGTCCAGACGGCCTCCACGATGCCGAAGGGCCATGCGCCTTGCAGGAATCCGTAAGCCGATCCAAGCGCGCAGGCCGCGGAGAACCCGAGAATGAACCACCTGCTGCGCTTCTCAAGCGCGTAGCAGACGAGCATTGCCGTGACTGCGAACAATCCGAAGAGTGAAAGTCGGCTCAAACGAGTAGGTTAATGCGCTGGTGTCAGGAAGGAATAAGGCAGGCGTAAGGATTCCGTAAGTTTCGCTCTCTTGTCAGCCGTGGACCCGTGCGATAGAGTAGCCGTCATTGGCGCGAATGAGCGGAGAAGAGACGATGCCGATTGCTCGACAGGAAGAACGTGACATCTTGATTCGCCGCGCCGCGATTGAGAAGCGCGTTCGGGAAGTGGCGCGCCGCATTGATCGAGATTTCAAGGGCCAGCGCGTTCATCTCATCGGCGTTCTCAAGGGCGCCTGCATCTTTCTTTCCGATCTCGTACGCGAAATCAACCTTGTGACCTCGATCGATTTCATTGCTGTTTCGAGCTACGGCCGCGGGAAGGAATCCTCCGGCCAGGTTCGCGTATTGAAAGACCTCGACAGCAGCATCGCGGGCCTGAACGTGATTCTTGTCGAGGATATTCTTGATACCGGGCTGACGCTGAACTACTTGCTGCGGGTTTTGCGCCAGCGAAGACCGAAAACTCTTCGGGTGGCGGCGCTGCTCGACAAGCCTTCACGCCGGATAAAGCCGGTCAAAGCGGACTACGTCGGCTTCAAAATCCCGAACAAATTCGTCGTCGGCTACGGGCTCGACTATGCCGAGCGCTATCGCAATCTGAAGGACGTTTGGGTCCTGCACCTTCCCGCGGACGGCAAGGAGCCGTAGCCGCCCCAAAAGCTCCCGATTCCGCTCCCCGTCCAAATTGCACCCATGATGTTTCCTTGAACGTGAATCTCTGTCCCGGCTGCGAATTCCGCGCCTGCTATAATGAGATGTCTCTCGTCCGCGCAGCGAGAATCGGGGTGCTCGCTGGCATCCAGCGGGTGTGTCGCCTGGAGCCAAAGGCGTGCTTATCAGATCCATGGACTCGACCGAACTCAACGCGACGCTCGAAATCCCTGCGGAGACCCTTGCGGTCCTCGCGGAGATCAGTCACGAGATCAACGCCTCGCTCAATCTTGACGAAGTGCTCGCAAACGCGGCCTCACAGGTCAAGCGGCTGATTGATTACGAGATTTTCGCCGTCCTTCTGCCGGAGCAGAACACCGGCGACCTTTACATTCGCTTCGCCATCGGCCATCGTCCCGAAGTCGTCGAGCACTGGCGCATTCCTGTGGGCGACGGCATTATCGGCACAGTCGCTAAGACAGGGCAGTCGATTCGCGTCGGCGACGTATTGAAGGACCCGCGATACCTCGCTGCCGCTGAAGCGGTTCGCTCGGAAATGACTGTGCCGTTGGTCGTCCGCGGGCGCGTGATCGGCGTGATGGACATCGAAAGCCGCCAGCCTGACTACTTCACGCCCACGCAGCAGACCATTCTCAATCTCGTCGCCAGCCGCATTGGTACGGCCATCGAAAACGCGCGGCTCTTCGAGAGTGCCCAGAAACAGGCTGAGACGCTGCTCTTGCTGAACGAAATCGGCCGCGAAACCAACGCCACGCTTCAGGTCGACGAAGTCTTGCGGCGCGCAGCGGAACTGACCAAGAGCCTGATTGACTACCAGATCTTCAGCATTCTTCTGCACGACCCGACCGCGTGCGTATTCCGCCACCACGTCACGGTGAAGTTCGGCCAGCGCGTGCAGGAGAAATCTGCCGTCCCGGAACACGAAGGCATCGTCGGCGCGGCCGCCAAACTTCGCCGCCCCATCGTCGTTCCCGACGTCTCTCTCGACCCGCGCTACCGCATGTTGAATCCGGAGACACGCTCCGAGCTGGCCGTGCCCATGATCAACAAGGGCCGCGTGATCGGCGTGATGGACCTCGAGAGTCCGCAGCTGAACTATTTCACGCCCGATCACGTCCAGGTGCTCTCGATCCTCGCCGCTCATCTTGCCGTGTCCATCGAAAACGCGCGCCTCTATGAGCAGGTCGCGCGCGACGAGAGCCGCATGGAGCGCGACCTGAACGCCGCGCGCCGCATCCAGGGAGCGCTCCTGCCGCGCCTGCCCGGACCCGAGTTCGGCTTGGGCATTGCCGCGCGCGTCGTTTCTTCGCGCGAGCTGAGCGGCGACTTGTATGACTTCCTCCGCTACGGCCCGCAGGACTTGGGCATCGCTCTCGGCGACGTCAGCGGGAAGGGAAGCGCCGCCGCGCTGTATGGCGCCGTCGCTGTCGGAACCCTGCGCAGCCTCGGTTCTCTCAAGCCTCGGCCCGCGAACATGCTCCGCGCTGTCAATGGGTTTCTGGGCGAGCGCCTGATCGAGGGCCGCTTCATGACTCTGTGCTTTGCCACCTGGAATCGCCGGCGCCGCCTTTTGCGGCTCGCAAACGCGGGCCAGGAGCAGCCGATCCTCTGCCACGGGGGTAAGTGCGAAAAAATTCCGCTGGCGGGCTTTCCCCTCGGAATTTTCGAAGAAGTGACCTATGACGAACGGGCCTTCATACTCGAACCCGGCGACGTCGTCGTCTTCTATTCCGACGGCGTCGGCGACGCGCAGAGCCCCGCGGGAGAGTTCTTCGGCCATCGCCGGGTCGCGAAGATTCTCCAGGAGCACCAAGGTCTGACGGCCGACGGCATCGCCGACCGAATCCTCGAAGAGGCGGACACCTTCTCGGGCGGCCAGCATCCGACCGACGATCGCACCCTCGTCGTCCTGAAAGTGCAGTGACGATCCGATCAGGATCGTCATCTCCGGTACCGGTCTTGCCAGGATCCTCGGAAGCCGGCATCTGTCCACCGGAGTCCTAACACGGGACCTGGTAGTGCCCCAATTTAGGTCGAAGCACTCATCGTCTGCTGGTCCTTAGGGGGTCGGAGCTTTAGCTCCGACAAACGCCGCCAAACACGACTTGGGCGACCGTGGGCTTACCCAGAGGCTACCGTTCTCCCCACCGCAACTTGCTGCGCAGAATCTCGAAATACGTCTTGCTCGGAGGGCGGACCAGCGCCACTCGGTTCGCCGACTTCGCGATCCGCACGCGGTCCTTTGGCTGAAGCTGGAATCCGATCTGGCCGTCGAGCGTCACGTAAACCGGCTCGTCGGCGGCCGTGAAATCGAGCTCGATCTTCGATCTGTCGGGAATCACGAGCGGCCGGTTCGTGAGCATGTGCGGACAAATCGGGGTGATCACGAACGCGTCGATGCTCGGATCGATGATCGGTCCGCCGGCGGCGAGTGAATATGCCGTCGAGCCGGTCGGCGTCGCGGCGATGATCCCGTCGGCGCGGTAGCGCCCCACGTGATTGCCGTCCACGTGGACGTCGAAATCGAGCATGCGTGCCCGCGCGCCCTTGTTTGCCACCGCGTCGTTCAACGCGCACTGCCGTTCGGCGGGTTGCCCGCTGCGCAGGATTTCCGCGTCGAGCATCATCCGGTCGCTCGTTTGATACTTCCCGGCGAGCACCTGTTCGAGTAGCGGATAAAGTTCGTCGAGCGTCACGCTGGTCAGAAACCCCAGGCCGCCCAGATTGACTGCCAGAATCGGAATTTTGTGGCCGCCGAGAGCGCGCGCTGCGGAAAGTAGCGTGCCGTCGCCCCCCAAAACAATCAAAAGCTCGATTTTCTCGCCTAAAGCATTGCGCGCCACGGTCGGCGCAGCCAGCTTGATGCAGGCGTGAGTCTCCTCGTCGATGAAGACGTCGATTTTTCGTTCCCGCAGCCACGCAATCAGAGGCGGAACGACGGAGGACACGAGGTCCCGGACAGGTTTGCAGATGATGCCGGCGGCGCGAATCATGCGTCTCGACGCAGCATTCTATTCTACCTGCGTCGCCGCGCGTGGAGAAAAAACTCCTGGTTTCCTTCGGCGCCGGCCACGCGGCTCGGTCGCACTCCGAGGATCTCGAGCCCCATCTCGGCCGCCGCCGCACGAACGCGCTCGACGGCCTTCTCCCGCAGGCTCGCGTCGCGGACGATCCCGCCTTTTCCGACGTCGCGCTTTTCGAGCTCGAATTGCGGCTTAATCAAAACAAGGAACTCGGCCCCGATCGGCGAAACAGGCACAACCGCCGGGAGAATCTTGGTCACGGAAATGAAGGACACGTCGGCCGTGACGAGGCTCGGCGCCTCGCCAACGTCCTCGGGCCGCAGGTAGCGCGCATTTTTCTCGATGGTCGTGACTCGCCGTTCGCGCCGCAGCTTCCAGTCAAGCTGGTCGATGGTTACATCGACGGCGTACACCTTCCGCGCCCCGTGTTGCAGCAGGCAATCCGTGAATCCCCCGGTCGAACTCCCGACATCGAGACAGATTCGGTCTTGCGGGTTGACGCCGAAATCTTCGAGCGCGCCTTCGAGCTTCAGCCCTGCCCGGCTGGCGTAGCGCACTGTCTCGCCGGCGATCTCAATCTTGGCGTCTCTCGCGACTCGGCTTCCGGCCTTTC
Organism: Candidatus Acidiferrales bacterium; assembly: GCA_050015155.1. Taxonomy (GTDB): domain Bacteria; phylum Acidobacteriota; class Terriglobia; order Acidiferrales; family UBA7541; genus Palsa-295. Next base: position 27,229 of record JBEKBY010000016.1, read on the forward strand.
CCATCGGCGTGCCGTTGACGCGTATTTGCCCCGCCAGCAGCATCGCCTGTGCGCGCTCTCGCGATGCCGCCAATCCGCGCTCGACCAGCAGCACATCCAGCCGGGCCTTTCCCGGTTTAGTCTTTTTGGGAGGGCGACTCATCGGAGGACACGGTTGGTCACGAACGCCGGGCAACGAGGAATTCCGCAAGCTGCCGCAGCCGCGCGGCACGCTCGCCATAGCAATTGAGTTTGGCCAGAGCGTTCGTCTCCAGCTCGGTCGCAATCGCGCGCGATTTCTTGATGCCATAGAGCGCCGGGTAGGTTGCTTTTTTCTGTGCCTGATCCTTCCCGGCCGTCTTGCCGAGCGCCGCCGATGACTCTTCGACGTCCAGAAGGTCGTCCACAACCTGAAACGCCCAGCCGATTGTGTCGCCGAACCGCCGCAGCCGTTCGATGTCCGCATCGGCCGCGTCGCCAGCGATCGCGCCGGCCACGATCGAGCCGCGAATCAGCGCCGCGGTCTTCGATCGGTGGATGTATTCGAGCGTGGCCGCGTCGATGGGCTTCCCCTCGGCCTCGACGTCCGCCACCTGGCCCCCGACCATGCCGTGAACCGTCCCTGCCGCCGCGCCGATCTCTGCGATCACGCGCACGCGTCGCGCCGGCTCGAGCGGCGCGTTCGCCAGGGTCGCGAACGCCAGCGTCAAGAGGCCGTCCCCGGCCAAAATGGCGATCGCCTCGCCGAACACTTTGTGGTTTGTGGGCTTGCCGCGTCGAAGGTCGTCGTTGTCGAGCGCCGGCAGATCATCATGGATCAGCGAATAGGTGTGAATGAATTCGAGTGCGCAGCCCGCGTCGATCGCGCCCTCCAGATGCTCGGTGAACATCCGCGCCGCTTCGAGGCACAGGACGGGGCGAATCCTCTTGCCCCCCGCAAACACGCTGTACCGCATTGCGCGGTGAATCGACGGCGGCTGCGCATCCTCCGGGGGTAGAATTCGGTCGAGTGCCGCCTCGATCGCGGCGTGATCTGCTTCGAAAAAATCCGGGAGCTTCATGCGTTCGAATGAGCTGAGCTTGCGGTTGGGGTCGGGCAGCGGACCAACTCGGGGGTGTTACGACGATTCATCATCGGGCTCGAACGGCTCGGCCGCAATTTTGCCGTCCGCTTTCTTCAGCAGGATCTCGACGCGCCCTTCCGCCTCTTCGAGCTGCTTCTGGCACTCGCGCGAAAGCTTCACGCCCTCCTCGAAGAGCTTCATGGCCTCGTCGAGGGAGAGGTCCGCGCTCTCGAGCCGCTTCACCACTTCTTCCAGCCGCACCAGCGACTTCTCGAAGTCGCCTTTGCGCTGCGGCTCTGCCGCCTTGTTCGTTGCTGAGCTCATTCGATATCTTCCACCGGCCCCGCGACGCTTGCTCGCCGAATCGGTCGTTGGATGGAAGCTGCATTCTAGCGCAGCCTGCGGAAACTCAACAATGGCCTTGTGCGTCCCGCCGAGGACCGGGTATTCGCGGCGAACACTTGCGCCACAACCGGCGCGGATGCACAATCACCCCCATGGCGCTCGAGTTCACCACATCGTACATAAAAGACTCGACCGATATCCTGCGCTACTACAAGAGACTCGGCGAGCAAGCCATCGGGCAGGCGTCAGACGAGGCGCTCACCGCTGTCCTTGATCCGGAATCGAACTCGATCGCGATCATTGTGAAGCATTTGACGGGCAACATGTGCTCGCGCTGGACGGATTTTCTCACCTCCGACGGTGAAAAGCCCGGCCGCAATCGCGACGCGGAGTTTGAAGCGCCGCCGCAGACTCGCGCCGAGATTCGGGCGCTGTGGGAACAAGCGTGGAAAATTGTCTTCGACGTCCTTGCCTCTCTGACTGACGAGGATCTCAGGCGCACGATCCGCATTCGCGGCGAGCGCCATTCCGTGATGCAGGCGATCAACCGCCAGATCGCTCACTACGCCTATCACATCGGACAGATCGTCTATATTGCAAAGCATTTCGCAGGCAGCCGCTGGACCTCGCTCAGTATTCCGCGCGGGAAGTCAGCGGACTTCAATACTCGCGTCGGGAAGGGCCTGGCCTCCCAGCGCTAGCGCTGCAAATCGACGCCCGCGTGTCCGCACGGGGGGGGATTCAGCCGCGCAACGGGCTCATTAGCGCAGATTAAGGCTGCTTTTTTGTGCATGGACCATGTTGCTGTTGCCGCAGAAAATGCTTGCACGGTTTCGTTCACTCGCGAAAGAGTTCCGGCAGTTCAGGCATCGGGAAGGGAAGGTAGCTCCCAATCCGGCAAGTGCCAGTACATCTCGTCCCACGTGTTGTGAGCCCGGAGAGCGGTGACGACCACGGCCAACGGGTCCGTCAAAATGTCCGGGAAAATCTTCTCTTCCGGGAGCACGATCCGGAAAGCCAGCTTCTCCACAGGCGGCGAAAACTGTGCATTGACGCCGGGTTTGTTCCCGCGGGAATCGATTCGATACCAGCCGAATTCAGGCAGGTGAACGGCGTTCAGCCCGTGTAGGGAGTACGGCGCTCCCGTCTCATCCACGCTCAAGCGTTGATAGCAGAACCCGGCGGGAATTCCATTCGCGCGCAGTAACGCGGCCAGCAGATGACTCTTGGCGTAGCAGTAGCCCGTGCCCGCCGCGAGAACCTCCGACGCCGAACACGTGACCGGATTGCGTCGAAAGTCGGAGCTGTGCTGAATGTGGACGCGAACCCATTCAAAGCAGCGCCGGGCAATGTCCTGCACGTCGTGCGCGCCCTTCGACAGCTCTTGGGCCTTGGCAAGCACGTCGGGATCCTGCCAGTCGATTACTTCCGTGGCTCTGAGGTACTTTTCCATCGCGTCTTGCTTATCATAAGAGCAGTCGCCTCAATTCCAGTCAGAAAAGTATCCTTCGGCCCGGCGCGCCCTGTTAGAATTGCGTTCCATGGCAGCCTCCGCCGATGTTCCGCGCGGCTCCGGTCCCCTCCGTGTAAATGCGCAATTCGAATCCTGGGCTTGCGGCGCGAACTCCTTTTTGATCGGGACCGTGGCGCGATGACCGCGGTTCACCTCTTCGGCATTGTGCTCCTTATCGGCGCAAACGCATTCTTCGCCGCCGCGGAATTCTCGCTCGTCGCGGTCCGCCTGTCTCGTGTCCGCCAGCTAGTCGAAAAGGGCGATCCGCGCGCCCGGATCGTGGAGCATCTCCTCGGCGATCTAGGCCGCGTGGTTTCCGGCGTTCAGGTCGGAGTAACGATCGCGAGCCTTTCTCTCGGATATCTCGGCGAGATCACTCTCGCGGCAATGCTGCGCCCTTTCGTCCAAGCGTTCACACGCCCATGGGCGCCGATCGTCGCCCATGGCGTGGCGCTCGTCCTTGTATTCGGCCTGCTTACGTTCCTCCAGGTGGTTTTCGGAGAGCTCGTTCCGAAGAGCCTGGGCCTGGCGCGGGCCGAGCGCCTTGCTCTGCTCGTCGCCCGGCCGTTTCAGTGGTTTCTGACCACGTTCAGTTGGGCCATCGATCTGCTCGACGGAACCGCCGAGAAGATCGTTGGCGCTCTCGGGGTCCTCGCGCCGCACAGCCACACCCTCGTGCGCTCCGCCGAAGAGCTTCAGATAATGGTCCAGCAGGCGCGCGACCGCGGCGTTCTGCCCGAGAGGGAAGCGAAGTTGGTGCAAAACGCGATCGAGCTTAGCAAGGTGCAAGTGCGTGAAATCATGGTGCCGCGTCCGGACGTGCACGCTCTGCCCCTCGACGCAAGTCTCGACGAGGCGATGCGGATGTTCGCCGCCACGCAGCGCTCGCGCCTTCCCGTTTATGAATCCTCGCTCGATCACATTCTCGGCTTCGTGCATATCAAGGACGTGGTCTGGGTTCTGCTCGATCGTTCGCGCGGCGCCGAAGAACATGCGCAACCGCCCGCTTTTCAATTGAAAAGTATTCTCCGCGAAGTCCTCATCGTTCCGGAGACCAAGCCGGCGAGCGAACTCCTTCTTGAGCTTCGTCTGCACCATACCGGCCTTGCCATGGTGGTCGACGAATTCGGGAGCATTCTCGGTCTCGTCACACTCGAAGACATCCTCGAGCAAATGGTCGGCGCAATCCACGATGAGTTCGATGTGGTCGAGCGCCCGCTGGCGCTCCCGGATGGCGGTATGATTTTCGACGCCGCGACCAAGGTCCGCGACCTCGATGCGCAGTACAACATCGCGATTCCCGAGGACCCCTCCTACGAGAGCATCGGCGGCTTCGTTCTCAGCCGCCTTGGTTTCATTCCCCGCGGCGGCGAAAGCTTTGAATCGGACGGGTACCTCTTCACCATCACCGAAATGGATGGCCGCCGCGTCTCCCGCGTGAAAGTCAAGCCGCTCCGGCCCGCGCTGGCTCCGCCGCCCCTGGCGCCAAACCCCGCGCAAGCATCGAAAGAAACGACAACCGCCACCAGGGAGCGCCGCGAGAAATGATTCGCTACGTTTCCCTGCGCATCCTGCTCACCCTCCCGGCGCTCTGGCTTATCGTCACCCTGGTCTTCTTGCTCGCGCACATTATTCCCGGTGATCCCGTGCAGCAGATGCTCGGCGAGGGCGCGCGCACCGAGGACCTACAGCAGCTTCGCCACTCGCTGGGGCTCGACCGTCCCGTGCCCGCGCAGTACGCTCGCTATCTCGTGGGCCTCCTTCACGGCGACCTCGGCGAGTCGTTTCGATTCCAGGAGCCTGTGGCGCGCGTTGTTATCTCGCACTATCCGGCGACGCTCGAGCTGGCCGTCTTCGGGCTGCTTGTTTGCATCGCGATTGGCATTCCCGCCGGCATGTTCGCCGCCGAGCGCCGCGGCACGCCGATAGATCACGCCGTCGGCGTATTTACACTCTTCGGCCTTTCGGTGCCGAACTTCGCTCTTGGCCCCGTGCTGATTCTCATCTTCTCCGTGATTCTGGGCTGGCTGCCGGTTTCCGGCCGCGGCGGCCCGGCGCACCTGATATTGCCGGCGATCACCTTGGGAGGCGCGCTCGCCGCAATTCTCACGCGCATGGTTCGCACGTCCGTCATCGAAGAGCTTTCGAGCGATTACGTCCGCACGGCGCGCGCCAAGGGCCTCTCGGAATCCCAGGTCCTGTTCCGCCACGCCTTTCGCAACGCGCTGATCCCGATTCTGACGATCCTCGGCCTTCAGTTCGGGACGCTCCTTGCCGGAGCGATCGTAACCGAGACGATTTTTTCGTGGCCCGGCATCGGCCGCCTCGCTGTCCAGGCGATTTCGGCGCGCGACTACCCGTTGTTGCAGGGGTGCATTCTGCTCATCGCCGTTTCCTACGTGGCTGTCAATCTCCTGACCGACGTTCTATCTGCGCTTGTGGACCCGCGGGTGCGCTTCGAATGAGCGGCCTGCGCGATTTCCTTCGCCAGAGCGGTCCGGGGCGTTGGGGACTTGTGTTGGCCGTGCTACTCGTGATTCTCGCTCTCGGAGCGCCGTGGATTGCTCCCTCCGATCCCACCGTGCAAAACCTGCCGGCGCGCCTCGTCGGCCCGAGCGCCGCGCACTGGATGGGCACCGACGAGCTGGGCCGCGACATCCTTTCACGCGCCCTCTATGGCGCGCGCGTTTCGATGTTGGTTGCGGTGAGCGTCGTTCTCGGTGCGGGCTTGGTCGGCCTTTCGATCGGCGCGGTTGCGGGTTATTGCGGCGGATGGTTCGACCGGCTGGTCAACGTCGTCCTGATCAACGCGTTTTTGTCGTTCCCCGGAATTCTTCTCGCCATTTCCTTCGCCGCGTTTCTCGGTCCCGGCATCGGAAAGGTGATCCTCGCGCTCATCATCACGGGCTGGGCGGGCTACGCGCGGCTTGCGCGCGCGCAGATCTTGCAGGCGAAAGAAACGGAGTACGTTCTCGCGGCGCGCTCGCTCGGGGCTTCGCCCGCGCGCATCCTGCTGCTGCACCTGGTTCCAAATATCCTTCAACCCGTGCTTGTCCAGGCGACGATCGGCATGGCCGGCGCGATTCTTGCCGAATCGACGCTCAGCTTTCTCGGACTCGGCGTTCTCGCGCCCATGCCAAGTTGGGGCGCCATGCTCAACGACGCCCGCAGCCATCTCGTTGACGCGCCGCACATGGTCGTTTTCCCCGCCCTCGCCGTGATGGCCGCCGTCCTCGCCTTCAATCTCCTCGGCGACGCCCTTCGTGATTGGATGGACCCTCGCATGCGCTCCTATTTGATTGTGACTTCGTTAGCGCGCTGAAGATCGTGTAGCTGTGCCCCGTTGTCATCCCGAGCGCAGTCCGAGGGATCGGCTGTTAGGTTTTCTGCAATGGTGGAATCTGACTAGGCTAGTTCAACCGTGACTTCCGCTCCGCGCGCGATCCCCAGCATTTTCGCCGCGTTGGCCTTGTTGACGGAAATCTCGAGGTACCCGCTCGACCCGATGATCGCGACCGCTTCGCCTGCCGGCGCTTCCGCGAACGTAGGAACAACTTTTTTCACGACCGCATTCCCAGCCTTCATCGTGAATTTTCCATCGGCGGCAGCGAGAGCGGGCACATCTTCTACGGTCAGGTTCGTCACTACATTTCCGAAACGATCGACGCGCAGGACCACTCCCCTCACGGTTGTGCCCGCAGCTTTCGGCTTGGGGATGCCGAAGCGGACAAAATCCGTGATGGGCTCGCCGAACCCCGACGTCTGCCACGACTTCGAGAGCCACGCCGCGACCGGCGCGAAAACGTCGCGCCCGTGAAACGTGTTGCTGATCGGGTTGCGAAAATAGTGCTCCGAAATAACGTTCCAGGCGTAAAGCGCTTCCGTCTGGTCGTAGACGGACGACAACACGCCGTTGTCCGGCGCGACGAAATAGTGCTGGTCGGCCGCCACCAAAATTGGCCGCCGCTGCGTCCCTACGCCCGGATCGACCACCACCACGTGGATCGTCTTCGGTGGAAAATACTTGTAGGCCTGGCCGATGGTGAGCGCGCCATCCAGAATGTCGTGCGGAAGGACGTCGTGCGTGATGTCCACGACGTTGATTTCGGGGTTGACGCTCAGCATCACGCCCTTCATGACGCCGACCAAATGATCGGCCGTGCCGTAATCCGTAGTTAATGTGATGATAGGCCGCGCCAAGGTCCGCTCCTGTTGGTCCGGGCGCGGAAGAAATGCCCGCGCCGGCCGTGTCCTCGACGCTAACGGACGCTCGCGCCCCTGTCAAAGCCAACCGCCGCGCCTGCGGCGATTGAGTAACGCGCCTTAGTCCTCCCCGAGCAAAGTGATCTGCCCCACGCCGCCCTGGACGCGCAGGTTGATGGTCGATGCCGCGTTGCCGTACGCATCGTTGACGTAATCATCGCCATCGCGCTTCAGCCCGTGCGCGTTGATCGACCCGAGTCCGCCAGAAGCATTTACCCGCGCTCCGATCTCCTTCGGCAGCCGGATCGTTGCCGACCCGACGCCTCCCTGAATGTCCGCTTGCAGCGTGTTTGTCCGCACGCCGGTAAAATCCAGATGCAACTCGCCCGCCCCCATGTTGATTTCCATGCTACTGACATTCAATCCGTTCAACCGCAGGTCGCCCTGTCCCGCTCCCATGTTCAACTTGAGATCGATCGGAGCACTGCCGCCCAAGCGAAGGTCCCAGTCATTGTCCCTCGCACCAAAGGCCGCGTGTTCCTGTTGCTGCATCACATCGAGCATGCCGCGATCGCCGGAAACGTGATACTCGACGCTCGGCTTGCCGAACGATTCATCGTACCGGAAGTCCGCGTCGAGCAGTTTGCTCGAGCCGCCGCTCAGCTTCAGCTCGCCGGCGCCCATTTCGAGGTTGGCGGTCACCGATTTCGCTCCCTGTAGCTCGACGGCCTGCGTGTCATGCAGCTCGTGCATTCCGGAGCTCCAGCCGCGATCGTTCCAGTGGTATCTCCCGTGCCAGCCCCAATCCCAGCCGTCTCCGTATTGGCGTCGACCTCCGTGCAAGACGGCCACCACGAAGAGAATCAGCAGCACGAGTAAAGCAATGCCTGTCCCCGAAAATCCACGCCTCGTTCCGTCGGTGCGCTCGCGATTCCGGAAGTAATCCCAGATCTGCCCCAATCCGATGAAGATCAGGATCAGGGGCCAGTATCGCGCCAGAATCGGCCACAGATCGAAATCCGGTAGCAGAGTCGCCATGAGAAACAAGACGCCCAGCACAATCAGAATGACCGGGCCTACGATCGAGCCTCGCCGCGGACTGCCCGTTTCTGCCATGGTTCACCTCCTCGGGCTAAGATACGCTTCCCTGAATGGAAAAGTTCCACCTGTCCGCCGGGCCCCGCCGCGCGCCGGGACCGCCCTCGCCTTCCGGCTTACTCTTTGCTAAGGTACACAAGCAAGTAAGCTTCTCACTCTCTGGGGCAGGAGGTCCGCATGGCGGATCTGGATCTGCGTCCCCTGTCGCTCGGCGAGATTCTCGACCGGACGTTCTCCCTCTATCGCCGTAATTTCCTTCTGTTCCTCGGCATTACCGCGCTGCCGCATCTTCTGATCCTTGCGCTCAACCTGGTGCGGACGTTTCCGGCTGCGAGTCCTGCCGCGACGCGGCGAGTCGTGGTTCTCGGTCAGCCGCAGGTGTCGGCTTCCACTGGATTTATGGCGGTTGGCTTCGTCGGGTTGATGAACCCGGGCGGAGTCATTCGCGCCGCCGGCTCGAGCCCCGCGGGAGTTCCTACGATGTTTTCCTGAATCCGCCGGTCTCCGTGCTTTAGCGCTTCTCCGGCAACTCGAACACCCATACCGCCGCGCCACGGTCGGGCGGGTTCTGTATCTCCGGGACAAGCACCGGAAATGTCGCCGTTTGCGCGCCGCCGTTGCCGACTACTACGGCCACGTATTGCTTCCCGTTCACGCTGTACGTGATCGGACACGAGCTCGGCACATCGTTCATGCGCACCTGCCACAGCACCGCGCCCGTCGTGTCGTCGTACGCCTTCAGATACCGGTCGAGCGAACCCGCAAAAACCACGCCGCCCGCCGTCGCCAGCACGCCCGTCGACTGCGGCGCGCGCTGCCGGTCGATCCACGCGACCTTTTTCGTCTCGAGGTTGAACGCCTCGAGCCGGCCGTAGTTCCCATCGCTATCCGGGCGCGGCCGAATGAACCAGTTCACGCCTGACGTCAAATTCCCGCGCTCGCCCGCCGGCGCCGGGATCAAGTCCATGCACGACTCGACCATCGGCACGTACAGAATTTTCGTTGCCGCGTTGTACGAAGTCGCGATCCAGTTCCGCCCGCCGCCCGGATGCGGGCAAATCGTGTGCGGCTTCCCGTCGCCCACGATCACCTCGGGGTTGAGCGTCTTCTCGCCCGTCTTCGGATCGATCGATGCCACCACGTTCTGAATCCCGAGGTCGTGCGAAAAAATGTATTTCCCGCTCGCCGCATCCATCCCTTCGTAAATCCCCATCTTGCCCGACGTCACCACCAGCTTCTCGTCCGCGCCGTTCACTGGCAGATGTATCAACTGCTGCTCGAACGCCCAATCGAGGTCCCACTGATCGTTGTGCACGTGCTGGAAATACCAGACCAGCTTGCCGGTATCCGGATCGAACGCCAGCGTCGAATCCGTGTACAGCCCGTCGTTCGAGAACCCCGGGACGCGATGTAGCACGGGCCCCGTGTCGTACGTCTGCCCGACACCGAAATACGCGAGCCCCAATTCCGGATCGAAGCTCCCAGCCGTCCACACGGACGCGCCGTTGCGTTTTTCGGCCGGCAACCCGTTCCAACTGTCGCCCGGCTCGCCCGGCTGCGCGATCGTGTGGAACCGCCACGCCTCCTTTCCGCTCTCGACGTCGAGCGCCACAATAAAATTTCCTCCCGGCGACTGTCCCGCGATGCCTTGCATCACCTTGCCCTTCGCCACCAGCGGCCCGCCCGTCACCTGGTAGCCTTTCTTGTAGTCGGCCACCGGCGTGTCCCAGATCACCGTCCCGCTTTTCGCGTCGAGCGCCACCAGATGATCGTCCGAGGTCGGCATCAGCACCATGTCCTTGTAGATCGCGATGTTCCTCTTGACCGCCGTCCTCGCGTCGCTCGGCAGCTGCCGCGAGTATTGCCACAGCAGGTCGCCCGTCACCGCGTTCAGCGCCTGCAGGCGGTCGCCGTAGCTGTCGACGAAAAGCACTCCGTCGTGCTCGAGCGGCGTCGCCTCATTCGGCCCCGGCGGCAGCGACCACGCCCACTTCACGCGCAGCTCGCCCACGTTTTTCTTGTCGACCTGCTTCAGCGGGCTGAACCCTTGATCGTCGTACGTCCGCCGCCAGATCAGCCAGTCGGTCGGCGGCGGATTTTGCAGCATCGCGTCCGTCACGGTCGTGAATTGTTCGAGCGGGTTCGGCAGCGTCACCACCGGAATCGGCGGCGCAATCGGAGAAAGCGGCATCATCGGCGCGGACCGCAGCGTCGCGCCTCGCGGAATCGTCATCGACGCGAGCGCCTTCGTATCTGTCGGCAATTCTTTGTCGGCCGGCTGCGTGCCGTTCGCTTGCAGCAGGTACGCGACGATCTGCGCGGCCGCTTGCTCGCTCAGGCTGCCCGGCTTGTCCGGCGGCATCTTCGTGTTGATGTACGTGAAAAGCTCCTCCGCCGTTTTCCCGCCCCAGTTCTGGCTGAACGTGCCGCCCCGCAACGCGCTCGCGAACTCGCTGCCGTTCAGGTTCTGCCCGTGGCACGACGCGCAGCTCTTCGCGTACGCTGCCTTGCCCTCCGCCGCCTGCGCTGCCGTGAATGTGGCGATGCTTCGGCTGTTGAACTGCTGCGCCGCCCCCGCAGCGAGCACTGCCGCCGCGCACATCGCGCCAAGCCCGATCGATCCGCTTACGATTTTCTGTGCCCTCATACCGTTCTCCCGGTCTCGCATTCCACCTTGCCGCCGTGCATTCAACCACCATTCAATTGAGAAGGCTAGGGTATTTGGTTGCGCGCGGGAGTGATGCTGGAGCAACGCTTCGCCAATGCCGGGCATCTTGCTTACGCTGGGAGTGCTACGATAACTGCTCAAGTATGTTTCGCGGGGAAAGTACCCTGGAGAAAGTTTATGACCTCTTGGCGTTCCAAGCTTTTCGCGCTGCTGTTGGGTCTTGTGGCAATTTCGATGTTCGCGGGCCCTGTGAGTGCATCCTCGCATCATCATCATCGCCACCATCGCAGGCATAGGCATCCTCACCACGTCAGTTAATGGGGAGAGGGATTAGCGCGGCTCTACACGCCGATGCGGAGGACTAAGCACGTGATGTCGTCATGCTGGCGTGCGTAGCCGACGAAGGCGTTCACATCGGCCATCGCGCGTTTCAAAGTCGCGCTCGCGCTTTCGGGCGGGGCGTTTTGAATGCACGGAACCAGGCGCGCTTCCCCGTACTCCGCTCCCGCACCATCGATCGCTTCCACTACTCCGTCCGTGAAAATAAAAAGCAAGTCGCCGGGCTGCAACTGCACGCGCCCTGAGCCATAGGAAACTTCGCTCTCCGTGAAGAGCGGCAGGCCAAACGGCGGGCCGCCTGCGGCAAGGCGTTCGATCTCGCCCGAAGCGCGCCGCAGGATGGGATTGTTCTGCCCGGCGTTCACGTAGAGCATCTCGTGCGTGGCCGTATTGACCTCCGCAAGAAACGCCGTGGTGAACCTGCGCCCTTCGAGACTATACGCGCGGCAATAGCGGTCCAGTCCGGTCACGATTTCATCCAGCGTGACGGGCGTGGCAGCAAGCGCTCGAAGGCTGGCTTGAAATGTGGCCATCAGCAGCGCCGCGGGAACGCTTTTGCCGGCCACGTCGGCAACCGCAATCAGCAGCGGTTGCGTTCCCGAATCCCCTGACGGCAGCGGCCGAAGGAACGCATCGTAATAGTCGCCCGCGACCGTGTTTTGCGGCCGCGTGGCGAAGGCGATGTCCACACCTGGCACGCTCGGCGGACTCGCGGGGACGAGCCACTGCTGGATTTCGCGCGCGATTTCCAGGTCGCGCTTCATCGTCACGCGATCGGCCAGCTCGAGCGCCAGCAGGACGAACAAAATGACCACGCCCAGGCCGCCTAGGTTAAAACTGAACTCCGTTCCCTCGCGGCCAAGGCGGACGTTCAGCAGCAGGAAAACGACGGCGGCGAGCAAAAGCACCCGCCGCGACGGCGAAAGCTTCATCAACATCGCCACAAACATGGCCCAGACGGACCGCCTGAATCTCTTGAACCGGCTGCGTTCCTGGCCGATCTCTTCCCAGTCAACGTCCTTCGAGTAGAGTCCGTAGCTGGCTTTGGCTTCGGAGACGAACTGGCCCCAGAGCTGTTGAAGTTCCATGCCTTCGGTCACGCGCCCCCAGAAAGCGCGGACGCGCGCGGACCGTCGGCGGCTCTTCTTCTGTGCGATATTGGTGCCCGCGGCCATGCGAAGCGGATTATACGGCACGAATCCGCCTCGGAGCGGGACCGATCATTCGCGGGCAGTGACTCGGTTTGCCCACCACAATTGCTTTTGTGACAGAGGCACTCTTTGTCCTGAGGAGCGCCGACGGGTGCCTGTGCACGTAGGCCCAGGCAGTAAGCGCACAGCCGAGAGTGCGCGCTTATATACTGCACGCAAGGGAGCGTGCTAGTGCGCCACTAACCCTGCGGAGGTACCCATTTATGGCTAGCCACTTCTGGTTGTTTGTTTTGGGCATCTGGGTTCATTGGGCTCCCTTACTTACGGTTCATTTTTCTCCGCGATTATGCTGATTTGGAACAAGCCAATTCGTCGTCGCCGTCATGTCATGTGGATTATGCTGGTCGCTGTTTCTGTCTCTTGCTTTGTGGCTTGGCGCGATGAATACACGAGCGCTGAATGGCGCGGAAACAGAATTGCAAATCTTGAAAGCCAGTTAGAGCAAACCAGGGCAAACAAGTCTCCGAATTTTGTCGGAGCAATAGATGGGGTTGCGGGCGGGAGTTTCCACAAGCAGCCTTTGGTGGTGGTCGATATGTGGCTGGGTAATGCGGGCGCTCCAAGCGGCGCGAGCAATTTCAGGATGCGAGTAGAATTAGATGATTCGCGAATTATTCAGGGTGTAGTGCCGCTGATTCTTGACAAAGATTTGAAAATGCCTCGGCATCGTGGAACTACTGTGGAGGTTGTACTTCGACGGAATGATTTCCTACCCAGCAAAGCTGCACAAGCGATCTGTCTGGGATGCTCTTTTGAGAGCTGGTGTTGGGCGATATATCCCGCTATCGCAAAACCCGATGACTTATATGCCCACAAGGCCGTTATCGTAATTGAATTCACCGACATCGCTACCGGTGAACTGCATGTCGTTTAACATCCGATCGGGGAGGCAGGCTTTCACTTCCCTAGCTACCTAAGTGAGCACCACTAGGCGATTTTCGTGGGTTGTTGAATCGCGACTTCAAGCATCTCAACAAATTAATCAACCTGCGAGAGGCTCAAGCATCCGCCTCTTGAACCTAGAGTCCAACCGACGCGTTGATTGCGCTGCTGGTGGATGATATCGAAGAGTTCGATTTGGCAGACGCCCAGTCTACCCGCCGTAGCCGAAAGGTCCACATAACCTCGCGCTTGCATTTCCCCCGCATCTTGCTAGCCTGATTGCGGCAACAAAATGAGAGAAGTCCACAACTCGCGGGAAGGGAAGACTAAGCCGGACGGCTTGGGAGAGCGCCGACGCGCGCCCGGGCGCGGGCAAGGCAGCGAAATTCTAATCGCAAACTACGAGAATTAGAATCGAGGCTAACTCAATGAAAAGAAAGGAGCGGCGCCCATTCTAATCGCAAAAAATTCGGGCCTGGCGCCGCGCACGAACAGCGGTCGGTTCTACCAGCTGGCTTGCTTGACCCGCTCCGCCGCAGCCGCTATTCTGAATCCTCCGAGCCGCCCACATGCCAGTCTATCTTGATTACAACGCGACCACTCCCGTGGACCCTGCCGTCCGCGAAGCCATGCTGCCGTTCCTCGGCGAAAATTTCGGCAACGCGGGCTCGGTTCATTCCGCAGGGCAGCGCGCCCGCGCCGCCGTCGATGCCGCGCGCGAATCCGTCGCCGCGCTGATCGGCGCGAATCCGGCCGAAATCGTCTTTACCAGCGGCGGCACGGAAGCAGACAACCTCGCAATCTTTGGCACTGTGGCTTCGTCGCAGAAGCCGCGCAAGCACGTCATCACCACCGCGATCGACCATCACGCCGTCCTCCATAGCTGCGAGGAACTCGAGCGCGAGGGCATCGACGTCACCTTCGTCGGCGTGGGACGCGGCCCGGAATCGCAGGGCGTCGTTGATCCGGAAGAAATTCGCCGCGCGCTCCGCCCGGAAACGGTTCTCATCACGGTCATGCACGCGAACAACGAGCTCGGCACGATTCAGCCCATCGAGGAAATTGCGCGCATCGCCGCCGAAGCCGGCGTCCGCTTCCATTGCGACGCGGTGCAGTCCGCGGGCAAGGTCCCGCTCGACGTGAATCGCCTCCGCGTCGATCTGCTCTCGATCTCCGCGCACAAGTTTTACGGTCCCAAGGGAGTCGGCGCGCTCTACGTTCGCACCGGCACGCCGCTCGCGCCGCGTTTCTACGGCGGCCACGCCGAACGCGACCGCCGCCCCGGCACCGAGAACGTTCCCGGCATCGTCGGCATCGGCAAGGCCGCTGAACTTGCCCGGAAGCTGCTGCCGGAAGATTCGGCGCGCATCGGCGCGCTTCGCGACCGCCTCGAGTCCGCGCTGCTTCAGCGCATTCCTTCCGTGCGCGCGAATGGCGACCGCAAGCGCCGCGTCCCGAACACGGTTAATCTTTCGTTCACGGGCGCGGGCGGCGAAGCGCTCCTGATCGCGCTCGATCTTCAGGGCGTCGAGTGCTCCACCGGCGCGGCGTGCTCTTCCGGTTCCACCGAGCCGTCGCACGTTCTGACTGCAAGCGGCCTCTCGCGCGACGAAGCGCGTTCGAGCCTGCGTTTCAGCCTCGGCCGCCCCACCACCGCCACCGAAATCGACCGCGCCATCGAAACCGTTCCCGGCGTCGTCGAGCGCATCCGCTCGATTTCGCCCAACGCTCCGCATCCCGAGGCCGCTGCCTCCGCGCGCTGATCCGATGACGCCCACCGCCCAACTCGAATCTGTTGTCGAGACTGCCGCGTCCGCCGCGACCACGACCGCTATTGCGATGTCCGGAGGCGTGGACAGCTCGACGGTCGCCGCGATTTTGCGCGAGCGCGGCGAACCGATCGTCGGTCTCACGATGCAGCTCTGGAACCAGCGCCGCCTGCCGGAGCTTCAGGGAGATGGCCCGAAGCAGCACCGCTGCTGCTCGCTCGACGATGTCTACGACGCGCGGCGCGTCGCCGAGCATCTCGGCATTCCGTATTACGTCGTCAACTTCGAGCGCGAATTCGAGCACACCGTCGTCCGCCCGTTCGTGGACGACTATCTTGCCGGCCGCACGCCGATTCCGTGCACGCTCTGCAACAATCACGTGAAGTTCGATCAGCTTCTCGTCACCGCACGCCAGATCGGCGCCGAGCGCATCGCCACCGGCCATTACGCCCGCGTCCGCCACAATCCTGAAACCGGCCGCTACGAACTCCTCCGCGCGATCGACGAGAGCAAGGACCAGTCGTATTTCCTTTTCGGCCTGACGCAGAAGCAGCTCGCGCGAACGGAATTTCCGCTGGGCGAGCTGACGAAGCACGAAGTGCGCGACATCGCGCGCCGGCTCGCCGTCCCCGTCGCCGAAAAGCCCGAGAGCCAGGAAATCTGTTTTGTCCCGACGGGCAGCTACGTCCGCTTCATCGAAAGCTATTTGCAGGAGCAGGGAAGTACGCTCTCAGAAGGTGCAGGTGAGATCGTCTCGACTTCCCGCGAAGTTCTCGGCCGCCACGCCGGCCTGCATCAGTACACCGTCGGCCAGCGCAAGGGTCTCGGCGTCGCCGCCGGTCGTCCACTGTATGTCGTCGCGCTCGACCGCGAAAACAATCGCCTGATTCTCGGCGACGACTCCGACCTCCGCGCCGCGACTTGCGAAGTTCGCGACGTGAACTGGATTCCTTTCAACACGCCCGATCGATCCGTCCACGCACACGTGCGCATCCGCAATCGCCACGAGCCCGCCGCGGCGGAAATCACTCCGCTCGGTGCCACCACCGCTCGCGTCTCCTTCTTCGAGTCGCAGCGCGCCATCACTCCCGGGCAAGCCGCTGTTTTCTACGCGGGCGAGCAAGTCCTCGGCGGCGGTTGGATCGCAAAATAATCAGGAAAAGACCGATGAGAGAAGTCGTGCCGTGCGATCAAGCGAATCGCAGATTCGCTTCAGATGAAGAGTTCTTCGTCCTGCGGAGTGGTGTCCGGTTGCGGACGTTTTCCGCTGCGGAAGAATTCGAGCCCTGCCTTGATGCCTTTGACGACCGCGGACGCCCGCTGGATCGGTCCCCACACGTTGTCGCGGATGGTCGATCCCGCGTCTTCGACCACTTCGAGCGCGCCGGTGAGGATGTGGTCGGCCCGAATGATCTGGATGCGCAGCCGCTCGACCGCGTCGGTGAAGACGCGGTCTACTTTCTGCGCCTGGCTGCGGGCCACTCGCGTGATTTCCGCCCCGTCGCCCATGATGCTTCGGATGCGGTCTTCGGAATCCTCGAGGATGCGATTCGTGCGGAGAAGGATGGGATCAATTCTGGCCTGCAGCTGCGTCGCGATCCGCGTGAACTGCCGGATCGCCGTCTGTATCTGGAGGAAGATGGCGAACAGGATCGCCATCTGGATCACGATGGCGACCGCGGCGATCACGATAAAGGCCTCAAGCCAGCCGGACATTGCGCTCCTTGCGGCCGCTTAGGACGCCTTACTTTCCCGCTTGTAAGTTTCCTTGCCTGCATCCACCGCGTTGGAGATGGCGTCCTTCTGCTTGGCCATGATCTCCTTGCTGCGTTCGATCAAATCTTCGGCGCGTTCGCGGAGTTCCCGCGCCTTCCGCTGCGCGTACTCCTTGCCTTCGTCCGCCCTCGACGAAAGGTATTCGCGCGTTTCCTCGCCCGATTTGGGCGCAAAAAGAATGCCTATGAGTGCGCCAATTCCGAGTCCAACCAGGAAAAAACTGACTTTCGAGCCCACGTTATCGGCCATGTTGCACCTCCAGCTTGGACAGTAGCATAGCCGTCCCAGTACGGCAAGCTTACTGCGGAAACGCCGGTGGCACGTACGGTAGCGTGCGCGCGAAAAACCACATGAGGAAAAGGACGAGAGCTGAATTCACAACCAAATAGAGGAGTCCATAGCCGACCAGATCGCGCGCCCGCGCCTTCAGGATTCCCAGCAGCGGCAGCATCCAAAATGGATTTACGAGGTTCGGCAAAGCCTCTGCCGTGTTGTAGATCTGCACTACCCAGCCGAGGTTCACGTGGACGTCCTTGGCCGCCTGCAACACGTAGGGCGCTTCGATAATCCACTTGCTGCCGCCCGAGGGGACGAACAGGCCGAGAATGCCCGAATAGATGGCGACGAGCACGGGGAAACTGTGCTGGGACGAAATGCGCACGAAGAATCCCGCCAGGTCTCGCGAGATGGGCGACATAGTCACGATGCCGAAGATTCCGCCGTAGAAAGGGAACTGGATCAGCACTCCCGCCGTCGCGGGCACTGCGTCATTCACGGCGCGGGTGAATGATCGAGGTCTCCAGTGGAGCAAGAGTCCCACCATCAAGAAGAGGAGGTTGTAAGTATTCAGGTCCAGGGCGGCCAGCGGCCCGCGAGCGGCGACGACCTGGCCGAGGTAAGTCAGTCCCAGCAAGCCCACCGCAACAGAGAGTACTGGCACGTGCTCCAGCCATTCGACCGGAGTCCGGCGTTCGTTGGATTTTTCCGGCGGCGCGCTTTCGGTGATGCCGAACGATTCAGCTGTTCGCGAAGATGTCGCGGGCGCGAAAAGATATGCCACGACGACCGACGCCAGCATCAGAATGCCCGCCGTCGCGACGCTCTGCCAGGTGTAGATCGTCTGGCTCAGTGGGATCACGCCGCTGATTTTCAGCAGCGCGGCGGGAATCGACGCGGGCGTGGCCATCAGCAGAGCCGCGGAAGACGAAATCCCGAGCGCCCACACCGTTCCGGTGCCGAGATATGCGGCCGCGCCGATGGCGCGATAGTCGGTGTCGCGAACGTTCTTCACGACTTCGCGAACGAGAAGGCCGCTGAAAATCAAGCTGAGGCCCCAACTGATCAGCGAAGTGGCCATCGAAAAAAACGCGACGAACGCGACCGCCGCGCGCGGCGTCGGCGGGATTCTCGCCAGCCGGCGGATCAGCCGGTGCACCGGAGGGGATGTTGCCACCACGTACCCGCCCACGATGATGATGGCCATCTGCATCGTGAAAGGAATCAGGCTCCAGAACCCCTCGCCGAAATACCGGACGAGGTCGCGCGTCGCCGTTCCCACCGCCAGCCCGGCCGCGAAGACGATGATGAGCGCGACCAGAGCAAAAACGAAAGCGTCGGGAAACCAGCGCTCGGACCAGTTCGCCAGCGCCACGCCCAGGCGCGACAATCCGCCGGTGGCGCTCTCTGCGCGCGAACTATTTTCGCTGCGACGCATTCGTGAGCCTCAAGCGCGGGAATAGTAGCAGATATTGGAAGAGAGGCGAGCGACGCACGCGTCGCGCGAAAGCCGGAGCTGGACGCCTAACCTTTGGGCGCGCCGTTTCCGCGCAAGGCTTCGAAGACGCGCTGCGCTTGGCGCCGCGGGAGTTCGCCCGCGAGTTCGTCGACGCTCAATTGACGCAGGCGCGCCACGCTGCCGAAGCGGCGCAACAGTTTTTGCGCGGTGCGGTCGCCCACGCCGGGAATCTCGACGAGCGCGGTGCGCAGGCGGCGGCTCGATCGGCGCTGGCGGTGAAAGGTGACCGCGACGCGATGCGTCTCGTCGCGAATCTGCTGGATGAGGTGCAGAACGGGTGAGTGGCGATCGAGGATGATGGGATCGTCCTCGCGTCCGAGCACGTAGAGGATTTCTTCCTTCTTCGCGATGCTCGCAATCGGCTGGTTGATGATTTCCAGCTTCTCGAGCGCTTGCGCGGCCGCGTGCAACTGGCCGATGCCGCCGTCGATCAGAATCAGGCTCGGCATCGGCTTGTTTTCGTCGCGCAGGCGGCGATAGCGGCGCTCGATGGTTTCGCGCATGCTCGCAAGGTCGTCGCGAAGAATGCCTGCGGACTTCTCCGGGCCTTCGGCCATGGCGTCGCCGCGAATGATAAATTTGCGGTAATCGGATTTCTTCATGCGCCCGTCTTCCCAAACGACCATCGACGCGACGGTATCGGACCCCTGAATGTGCGAGATGTCGAAGCACTCGATGCGCTTCGGCGGTTCCGGGAGACCGAGCGCGGATTCCAGCGCCTCCGCAATCGCCTTCGAGGTCGGCTTCAACACGCGGAAGCGCTGCGTGAACGAGTGCTTCGCGTTCTTCGCAACAAGTTCCAGAAACGCGTGCTTCTGGCCGCGCTGCGGGTTGAGGATTTCGACGCGGTGGCCCGCCGCTTCTGTCAACACCTCTTCGAGCAGCAGACGCTCCTCGAAATCCGTAGGCACATGGATGTAGCGGGGCAGGTAGGCCGAATCGAGATAGAGCTGCTTCAGCAGGGACGGCAAGAACTCGCCTGGATTGAATTCCTCGAGGTCCTCCCAATAGAAGTCACGCCGATCGACGACGCGGCCTCCGCGCAGATGGAAGAGATTGACGGCCACTTGCGGAGGCTCGGCGTACCAGGCGAGCACGTCTGTGTCGTCCCCCTCGGCGGCGGCGATCTTTTGGCGCTCTTCCATTTCCGCGAGCGTGCGCAGGAGATCGCGGTAGCCGGCGGCCTCTTCGTAGCGCTGTTCCTCCGACGCGCGATCCATTCGCTCCTTGAGGCTGCGCGAGAGGTCGTTTCGGCGGCCTTCGAGAAACAGCCGCACATCGCGCGCCGCTTCGGCGTATCGTTCGTCGGTCACCAGCGCGGCGCACGGGCCGAGGCAGCGATGAATGTAATATTGCAGGCAGGGCCGGGGATGGCGCCGCTCGAGATCCACGGTGCACGACGGGACGAGAAAATGTTTGTGGATGAGGTGAACCAGGCGGTAGGCGAGGCTCGCCGGGAAGTACGGCCCGAAGTAGTTCGAGCCGTCTTTTGTTAGGCGCCGCGTGACGTAGACCCGCGGAAACTTCTCGAAAGCGGTGTAGCGAATGTAGGGATAGGTCTTGTCGTCGCGCAAGAGGATGTTGAATTTGGGCTTGTGCTGTTTGATGAGGTTGTTTTCGAGCGCCAGCGCCTCTTTTTCGTTGTCGACGACGATGTATTCGAGATCGGCGATCTCGTGGAAGAGCGAACCGGTCTTGGCGTCCTGCCAGCTCGACTCCAGGAAATAAGACCGGACGCGGCTTCGCAGCGAGAGCGCCTTGCCGACATAGAGAATCTTTCCGGCCGCGTCTTGGAACAGGTAGACGCCGGGCTGGGCGGGCAGGTTCGCGACTTTTTCGCGGAGTTCCATTTTCGGCGCGATACAATATGCGGGATGTCCGTTGCGGGCGAAAAGCGCGCCGGAACGGACAACTTCTATTCTAGCAAACGCAGTCTAAGTCCAAAGAGAGCGTCATGGCGCAAACGATCTCCCGATTCCTGCTATTGAGCCTGCTACTCGGGACGCCTGCCTGGTCCGCGCAGGACCAGGGGGCGAAGCCTTCCGAGTCGTCGTCTCGACCGCAGGGTCCAGCACAAGCGCCTGAGTCAAA
Source organism: Candidatus Acidiferrales bacterium (assembly GCA_050015155.1). GTDB lineage: Bacteria > Acidobacteriota > Terriglobia > Acidiferrales > UBA7541 > Palsa-295. Next base: position 47,962 of record JBEKBY010000016.1, read on the forward strand.
GGCTGCGAGCACGACGAGCGACGCGGCTTCAGCACAGGAGGACGTGGATGTCGCATCATTTTACTTGCGCAAGGGCGATCCGAATGCGGCTATACCGCGGTTACAGGAGGCGGTTGAGTTGAAGCCCAACTGGGCGCAGCCTCGCTTGCAGCTTGCCGAAGCCTACGAGAAAGCGGGCGACAAACTCAGCGCCGTGAAGACCTACAAAGAGTACCTGCAAGCCTTCCCCAAGGCCCCCGACGCGAGCAAAATCCAAAAGAAGATCGAGAAACTCTCAAAGTGAGCGCGCACGTTCGACCCCTGGACGCCGCGAAGGCGCAGGAGATCGAACTCTGGGTCGACCGGCTGTCAGGCTCTGATCAGGTGATTCCCATGGATGGGGCACGCTTTAGCGAATGGGCGCGTCTGATGGAAGGGCGGCCTGATCGCCTCGTTGAAGACGTTATGATTGCGGCGACGGCTCGCGTCCACGGGCTCGTAGTGGCGACCAGGAATCAGCGGGACTTTGACCAGTTGAGTGTAACCGTGGTGAATCCCTTCGAAACAGAATCGTAAAACCCGGTGCTCCCCCGCTCTTGCTTCTTGCTCGCAGTTCTCGATCAATCTATAGGAAATCGCTTGAGGAACTTCATTGCGCGGCCATAATCCGCGAAACGCTTCTCCTCGCTGCGAAATTGCACGGAGTGCGATTCCCGGCGGCAGCGCGCGAAGCGCATGGGGTGCTTCTGGTGGAGCATCTCGTGGTAGAGGACGTACGCCACGACGTATTCAGGGACGGTCTGGCGATCTAGCTGCCGGTTGATGACGATCTGGTTAAGCGCGGGATCGAAGCAGCCTAACTGCGTGCGCCAGACGCGGGCACTCCACCCGAGGCGTGGGCGCGGCAGGGCGTTTTCAAAATAACGTCGGTTCAGGCGGTCGAAGAGGGGAGCGAGATCGTGGTGAACGCCCGCAGGCTGATGCTCCATCCTTCGCGCGCGGCGCTGGCGAAGAGTCAAGAGCCTCCGGCGCGTCGAGCGGGCGTAAGAAAACTTCCTGTATGTTTCGAGGAGTTCTTCCGGCGGGAGCCGGCGATAGAGGCGCCCGAGCAGAATCGCCGCCGCCGCTTCCAGCACGATGCGCGGCGCCTGCTGCAACACATCCGACAGCCGGACGTGCGCCGTGTCCTCGCGCAGACGGATCGTGTGGGTCAGGTCCGTGTACGGATGGTATTCGACGACAAAGTGCGGAGGGCGACCTTCGCATCCGAGCCGCGTGTAGATGCGACAGAAAAGCCGCTCACCGCCGGGAACGAATTTCCCTCGATTCCCGCGGACATTGCGCGTCCGTTTCACTGTTTTCTCCGCACCGGCGGAGGCAGCATTTCCTTTTGGGCTTCCTCGGCGTCGGAGAGAGCGTCTTTCGTGCCTTCGATCGCGTCTTCGAGCGTGTCGCGGTAGGTGTCGAGCTCGGGTCCGTCCTTATCGTATTTTTGGAGCTCCTCGAGGAATTCCTTTTCCTTCGTCACCATCAGCTTCAACGCTTGGCGGATGTCCATCTGCTTTTCCTGCGCAACGTCGATCTGGTCGGCGCCGTCGTCGACGCAGCCGGCGTAAGCGTTCAGCAGGCCGTTGAGAATTTCGTCGCGGCGCCGCTCGGGCGTCTTCCGATTGAGCTCGTAGTCGAATTTCTTCAGCTTGTCCTCCGCGAAAGCGACGTAGAGAGTGATGCGCTCCGCAGGCGTACCGGCATCGCGGATTTTGTCGGACTCTTCCTCGGTGAGGTAATCCTTCTGCTGAGGAGCAGCAGCCGCGCGCGCCGCGCCAAGGCTCGCGAGGATCGCAACTGCCAGAACGATGAAAATGACCGTGCGTCGCATAGACGTAACGCTATTTGAAGCGCCCCTCTAGTGACTGTCCTTTTCCGGCGCGCTCGGCGCCGGTTCATGCGGGAAAAGCTTGTGAATCATCTGCCGGTTGATTTCGTCGAGATCCTCGCGGACCTCGAGAAAACGGGCCTGTTCGTCGGCCGGAAGGCCCCTGGTTATCTCGTTCAGACGCCGCAGAGACTCCCGCAAGGAAATCTGCAATTCCTTGAAGCCCGATGGGTGTTTCTCTGCGTCGATTTTCGCCGCATCGAAAGCGTTCGCGCACCGTTGCGCTTCATCGCGATACTGTTGGAGTACGGCGACCGCATCGGAAAGCCGGCTTTCGTCGACATCTTTCCGGATGTCGCGGAATTCTGCTTCTCCGAGCTTCGGCATGAGTTTCGCCTTACGAACCGGATCGGGCTCTGCGTTGAAGCGCGAACGAAGCGCCGCGGTCCCTTCATCCGCCAACGCCGGGCCGAGGAAGAGTGCGGCGATTAGCACGAGTGCCCAAGCTCCTCGCGTCGCACGCAACGCGCTACCTCTTCTTTTCTTCCAGCTCGTGTTTGATGAAGCGCACGCGGGACGTGGAAATGAAGTACATGTCGTTGTTCTCGTCCTTGTTCAATTGGAGAAACCTCTCGTACGCGTCGAGCGCCTGGGCTAGTTGACCCAGTTTATCGTAACAGGCCCCGCGAATGAACCAGCTTCCCGCGGGCAGATCCTTGCGCTGGGAGAGCAGGTCCAGCGCCTGAAGCGCCGCCGCGTAGTTGCCGCTGCCGTATTCCGCCTGGACAAGATCGCCCAGGATGTCGCTGGCAGCCGGATCGAGGTTGTGCGCCGCGACAAGCGGGTGGACCGCATCGGAGTAGTCCTTCTTGGCCAGATACACGTGGCCGAGCTGCGCGGGAATATCGCCGTCGCGCGGGGCAAGGGCCGCCGCCTTCTGCAAAACCGGCACGAGGTCGTCGTAGCGCTTCTGCTCGTAGAGGACGTGCGAGCGCAGCTTGAGCGCGCGAAGGCTTTCGGGTCCGTCCGCGGCTGCGCGGTCGAGTTCGGAGAGAGCGTCGTCATACTTGGTGAGATCGACGAGCAGAGAGGCTCGATCGATGCGGGCAGCGGTGTCCTTCGGCTGGGCTTGAAGATAGGCTGCGAGCTCGGCCGCGGCGGGCTCGAGTTTTTTCTGCGCGACGAGGCTGTGAGCGAGTTCGAAGTGCGCCGAGGTGGCGTCGGGACCGTCGGGCCGCAGCGCCAAGGCCGCACGGAGCTCGGGCTCCGCGTCGCTCGCGCGGCCGGCGATCACCAGCACGCGTCCAAGCGAAAGGCGGATATCGAAGTTCTTGTCGTCCAGTTTTGCCGCGGCCTTGTATTGCTCGATGGCCTCCGGCAGCTTCCCGCTGCGCTCGAGCGCCGCGCCCAATAAGAATTTGGGCCGCGCCTGATCGGGCGTGAGATCGGCGCCCTTTTGCAGCGGCTCGACTGCCGCGGCCGGATCGGTCGCGAGTAAAGTGACGCCGAGGTTCAGATACGCCGGGGCCATCTTCGGATCGAGCGAGATGGCCTTCTCGTATTCGGTCTTCGCGTCGGCGGGCCGCTGCATCGCCGTATACACGTAGCCGAGATTGTAGTGCACGGATGCATCGTCCGGTTTCTTCGCGATGTAATCCTGATAGTCCTTTGCGGCGGTGGTGTAATCCTGGCGGCTGACTGCATCTTGCGCGTCGGCGAGAAGGCGGTTCAGGGTCTGAGCCGCGGCGTCAGGGGCGCGTTTTTTCGGGGCCTGGGTGGCTTGCGCGAAAGTTCCGTGAAGAGCGCCGAGCAGAAAGCACAGCGCCCCGGACACCAGCGGTCTCGAAAAGGATGTGGTGCGTTTCACACCGCTCACGCGTTTTCGCGCTTCAGACCGCCGGCGAATGGTCGTGCGGCCCTCGGGCCTTCGTCGGCGTATGGACTTCGTAGCCGCCGTTACGGGAGCCCAGCACGCGTGCAAGGAATTTCCCCGTGTGCGACTGCGAATTCCGCGCCACCTGTTCGGGAGTCCCCGTGGCGACCACGCGCCCGCCGGCGTCGCCGCCTTCCGGGCCGAGGTCGATCACCCAGTCGGCGGATTTGATCACGTCGAGATTGTGCTCGATGATGAGCACGGAGGCTCCGCCATCGAGCAGCTTCCGGAACGCAGTCAGCAGCTTCTGGATATCGTCGAAGTGCAGGCCGGTGGTCGGCTCGTCGAAAATATACAGGATGCCGGCGTTGTCCTGCCGCGTGAGATGCGCGGCGAGTTTCAAGCGTTGCGCCTCACCGCCTGAAAGAGTGGTGCCGGATTGGCCGAGACGCAGGTAGCCGAGGCCGACCTCTTCGAGCACGCGCAACCGCGACGTAACCTTCGAGGTCGCGGCAAAGAATGCAAGCGCCTCGCGCGCGGTCATCTGCAGCACGTCGTAGATGTTCTTGTCCTTGTAGCGCACCTCGAGGACGCTGCTCTTATAGCGCGTGCCGCGGCACTCTTCGCAGACGAGTTCGACGTCGGCGAGGAACCGCATCTCGACCGTAACGGTGCCGTCGCCCTGGCACGCCTCGCAGCGCCCGCCGGGAATATTGAACGAAAAGTGCCCGGCGCTGAAGCCGCGCTTCTTCGCTTCGGGCGTCGCGGCGAAGACTTCGCGGATCGGATCGAACGCCTTGAGATACGTCGCGGGATTCGATCGCGGCGTTCGTCCGATAGGCGACTGATCGACCATCTCGATCGCCACTAGCGCTGCGTCGCCTTCGAGGCGGTCGCAGAACTCGCGCCACTTTCCGGCGGTGCGCTTCGCCGTCAGCGCCTTGTAGAGCACGTCGTAGACGAGCGTGGATTTGCCGGAGCCGGAAACGCCCGTCACCGCCACGAGCATCCCGAGCGGGATCGCCAGATCGATGCCCCGCAGGTTATGACTGCGCGCGCCGAGAATCTTCAGGAATTTGCCCTGTGGCTTGCGGCGCCGCGCAGGCACGGCGATCCGCAGATCGCCGCGCAGGTAGCGCGCCGTCAGCGAGTGCGCGTCGGCGATGAGGGTGTTGCGCGGCCCGGCGAAAATCAGGTGGCCGCCGTGCTCGCCCGCGCCGGGGCCGAGATCGAGAATGTTGTCAGCGGCGAGAATCGTCTCGGGATCGTGCTCGACGACGAGGAGCGTGTTGCCGAGGTCGCGCAGCCCTTTGAGAATGTCGATCAGCCGGCCTGTGTCGCGCGGGTGCAGGCCGATAGAAGGCTCGTCGAGCACGTAGAGCGCGCCAACAAGATGCGAGCCGAGCGACGTCGCGAGCTGGATGCGCTGCGCCTCGCCGCCGGAAAGCGTCGAGGTGAGCCGGTCGAGGGTGAGATAGTCGAGGCCGACTTCGTCGAGAAAGCGCAAGCGCTGCTGAATATCCTCGAGCACTTTCTCGGCGATCACCGTCTCAGCGGGGCTTAGGGGCAGGCTGTCGAAGAACGGCCGGGCTTCCTTCACCGTCAACTGGCAGATCTCGGTGATCGAGCGGCCCGCGATTTTCACGGCGCGCGCCTCGGCGCGCAGGCGCGTTCCTTTGCAATCCGGGCACGTCGCGTAGCCCCGATAACGGCTCAGAAAGACGCGCACGTGCAGCTTGTACTTTTTCCGTTCGAGCCAGCCGAAGAACCCTTTGACGCCCGGATAATCCTCTTTGCGGTCGCCGTCGAGAATGGTGTCGCGTTGCGCGGCGGTCAGCTCGCGAAAAGGCACGTCGACGGGGATGCCTTTCGCGCGGGCGTACTTGCGCATCTCCATCGCCAGCGGGCGGTAGCGCAGCTTCGTCCAGGGCTCGATCGCTCCATCGGCGAGGGACTTTCCCTGGTCGGGCACGACGCGGTCGAGATCGAAATCAATCGTGTTGCCGAAGCCCTGGCAGCGCGGGCAGGCGCCATAAGGATTGTTGAAGGAGAAAAGCCTCGGTTCCGGCTCCTGATACATCGCACCGCACTTCTTGCATTCGAAGCGCTCGTTGAAGATGAGCCGCTCGGGCGCGCCGCCCGCGGGCGGGGAGGCAGTCGCATCGTCCGCGACGAACTCCAGAATCGTTTCGCCGCGGCCCTCGCGGTAGCAGATTTCGATCGAGTCAACCAGCCGCGAGCGGATTTCGGGCGAGAGCACGAGCCGGTCGACAAGAACGTAGACCGGCTTCGCGAAATCGACGTCGAGCAGTTCCTCCGGGGAAGAGAACTCGAAGACCCGCCCCGATTGATAAAGACGGTTGAAACCGCGCTTGCGCAGGCTCGTAAGGGCCCGACGAACCGCCTCTGGGCTTGGGCGGGATGCTTTCGGTGGCGCTGTCGGACGAAGGCCCGGCACCGCCTCGGGAGTGATTCGCAGTTCGTACAAAACGTAGAAGCGCCGGCCTTCGGGTAGCGCGAGCACGCGGCCCGCGATTTCATCGAGCGTGTCCTTGCGGACTTCTTCGCCGCAGCGCAGGCAGAAGGTGTGGCCGGCGCGCGCGTAGAGGAGGCGCAGATAGTCGTAGATTTCCGTGGCTGTCGCCACCGTTGACCGCGGATTGCGCGTGGAATTCTTCTGCCGGATGGAAATCGCCGGAGCGATGCCCGTGATTTCATCCACGTCGGGCTTTTCTATCCGCTCGAGGAATTGGCGTGCGTATGCCGAGAGGGACTCGATGTACCGGCGCTGGCCCTCGGCGTAGAGCGTGTCGAATGCGAGGCTCGACTTGCCCGATCCCGAGACTCCCGTCACCACCGTGATCGCGTTGTGCGGGATCGTGAAATCGATGTTCTTGAGGTTGTGGACGCGCGCCCCGCGAACGCGGATCTCCTCCGCGCTGTCGTCCCCGACTGCGGGCGGCGATGGCGAGTGCGGCAGTGCGGCGTCGCGCGGCACCTGCACAGCGTTCTCAGTGCGTTCCGTCGGCATGGGCCTAAACAAAAAAGTATACGCCCCTGCGTAGCCGCGGGCAAATCAGCGACCTGGCTGGAATTGGGCTCGCTCGAGTGGTAGGGTATGGGCCATGAAAACTCACGAAGTGGCTCTGCCAAAGGGCAAAGGACGATCCGTCTGGCTGCGCGGTGATCTGTACACCTTCAAGATGACCGGGGAGGCTCTATCCGTCATCGAATTGACGGCATTTCCGCAGAATGGACCACCCCCGCACATTCACCTGAGAGAGAGGACGAGTCGTCCTGGGTGCTGGACGGAGAGTTCACTTTGCTGTTCGGCGAGAGGAACCTGACAGCGGGCCCGGAGGCATTCGTGCACATTCCCGGAGGGACGCTGCACACCTACAAAAATACGGGCAGCAAGCCCGGCCGGATGATCGTGATGCTGGCCCCCGGTGGATTTGAGAAGCTTTGGGAAGAGTTGGGCGAGCCGGCGACGCAACTCATTACGCCGCCTCCTGTCGATCCCAACGTGATCGAGAAATTGATGGCTCTGGCGCCCAAAGACCACGTGCAGATTCCCGCGCCGCCGCGGTGAAATCCACGGTGGCGTCTGTGTGCAAAGCGAAAGGCTAAGCTAGTCGGCAGCAGCGGCGGCTCTTGGAGCGTAGTATCCGGTGCGCGTGCGGACCAAAACCTTCCCGCGTCCGCTCGGTGGAAAGGCGCGAACCTGGACGGCGCGGAAAGTGCCATCTTTGGCCGTATTCGACGGATAGTAACCCAGCGTGTACTGATTGCGGATCTCTCTCGCGACATTTTCGCAGACCGGAGTCACGTCATCGAGAGTGTCGGGGAAGTAAGCCAGCCCGCCCGTGGCCTCGGCGAGCTCGGCGAGGATTTTCTTGGACCGCCGGACCATTTTCTTGTCGTGCTTAAGATCGTCTTCGCTGTAGACGCCGATCGCATAGATTGTGGCATTCGACTCTTCAGCCGCCTTGATCGCGTCCTCGAACGTCTTGCGGCTGGCGTCGTCGTCGCCGTCCGTGACAAGAAGAAGCACCCGCTTGTCCTTGTGGCCTTTCTTCAGGTGGGCCAGTGAGCCGATCACGGCGTCATAGAGCGCGGTGCTGCCGCGCGTGTCGATTCGCGACAGCGCATCTTGGAGATTTCTCTGGTCGCTCGTGAAGTCGCCCTCCGTATCGAGGTAATACTCGTCGTTGAAGTTGACGACGAACGCCTCATCCTGCGGATTGCTGGTCTTGACGAAGGTCATGGCGGCCGCGCTCACCTGGGCTCGCTTTTCGCGCATGCTGCCGCTGTTGTCGATCACCAGGCCCATCGTCACGGGAATATCGTCGCGCGAGAACATCGATATGTCCTGTGGGATTTTGTCCTCAAACACCTGAAACTCGCCCTTCTTCATGTCCGGGACAAATTCTCCGCGCGAGTCGGTCACCGTCACGTGCAGCACGACTAAATCGACGCTTGTCTTGAGCCGGGCGCCCTGGGGAGTCTGCTGTCCTGGCGGAGGAGGGAGAGCAGGAGGTGTGATGGGAGGAATCGGGTTCTGCGCGCGTGCCGATGGCGCAGCGAAGACAAGTGCCGAAAAAGCCAGAGCCAGCAGGAAAACGGCTCTGCTAATGGCCCGGCGCGAAGTACCCGCTCTTGGCGGACACAGTGAGCGGAGGCAGACCCTTGGGTGGGTTGAGCTTGACTTTGATCTTGCGCCACTTGCCATCGTGTGCCCGGTCGCTTGGCCTGTATCCCAGGACATACTGATTGCGAAGCTCCATGCTTATTTTTGTCGCGATGTCCGGCAGTTCGTTCAGGTTCTGCACCGCGAAAACCCGGCCGCCGGTCATTTCCGTCAAATCTTCCAGAAGAGAAGGACCCGCCCGCTCTTCCGGCGTCGGCCCGCCGCCGGGTTCGAACAGGCCGATCGCATAAATCTGAACGTCCGCTTCGCGAACGAACTTGCGGATCTCGCTGTCCGTGTACCGGCTATGATTATCGCCTCCGTCCGATAGGATGAGCAAAGCTTTCTTTGTGTTGTGTGCTCCTCGCATCTGGCTGAGGCCGAGATAAACGCCGTCGTATAGCGCCGTCAGACCGTGCGCGGCCGTGTACATCAAGCGGTCCTGTAAGTCATCGACGCTGGCGGTGAAAGGGCTGATGAGCTGCGCGCGGTCGTTGAAATTCACGAGAAAGAATTCGTCCTGTGGATTCGCCGTGCGGAAAAATTGCACGGCGGCCTGGCGCGACTTATCGATCTTATCGGTCATACTGCCGCTCATGTCGAAGATCACGCCGATCGACACGGGAACGTCCTCGCTCGAAAACTGGACGACTTCCTGCTCCACCCCGTCCTCGAACACGCGGAAGTTTTCTCGTTCAAGCCCCGTGACCAGTCGTCCGAGAGGATCGGTAACCGACGCTCCAACCAACGTCATTTCGGTTTCCGACCGGATCGGCTGGCCCTTCTGTATCTTTTGCGGTGGAGGATTTTCAGGACCGACAGGACCGACTTGCGCGCGTGCCGGCGAAACGAGGGCGGAAAACAACAGCAGACTGAACGCTACGCAAACAGCCGCCGATATACGGTTCGGGTCCGGCGGCGTGACGTGGTCTTTCAAAGTACCCCCATACGCCTCTTGTGCGGATTGTACCATCAGCCGAGTTCAAAGCAAGGGCAGGTTGCTCGATTCCGCACATTAGGGCCGGAATGGAGGCGTAAATTCGCGCAACGGATCGTGATCGAGCCACCGGCGCGTAGCACCTGTAGTGCAGCGATTCACAGGACGTTCATAGGCGTTCGCGAAATTCGAGCTATAATGCGCTTTCTGTGCCATCGTCTGCTTTCCGAGCGAGGCTAAGCGTCGCAGACGGCTCTTGTGCGCAAGAAACATCAACGCCTATAAGGCCATGAATTCTGAGCAGCGCCTTCAGCTTCTTCAAAATGCTGAACCGCGAGTTTTCGGCGGATGAGGCCGAGATCCGCCGTGCTGCAGCTGCTTACGAACGCTCTCGCAGCGCGGAAAACCTCGCCGCTCTTTCGGCGGCCGTGGAGGCGCCGCGCCAGGAACTCATTCGGCGAATCAATACGGCGTCGGGCGGGACGGAAACGCTGGTCGCTCTGCGCGGGCATATGATGGAGGCATCCCGGGATAATGGTGCGGATTTCGGCGAGCTGGACGCCGGCCTGAGGCACCTGTTCCGATCGTGATTCAATAGGGGATTCCTGCGTCTTGAGCGTATTAGCTGGCAAAGTTCGGCGCTCATCCTCGAAAAGCTCATCCGGTATGAATCGGTGCACGAGATCAACGGATGGCCGGACCTGCGGCGGCGCCTCGAAGTGGACCGGCGGTGCTTTGCGTTCTTTCATTCGGCGCTTGCCAACGAGCCGATCATTTTTCTTGAGGTGGCGCTGTGCGATGGACTGGCCGGCGACCTGGAGCCATTGCTCGACGTGAAAGCACCGGTGCTCGCGCCCGGGAAAATGGATACAGCAATCTTCTATTCGATTAACAACTGCCTACCAGGACTGCGGAACGTTCCGATGGGAAATTCCCTGGTCAAACAGGTGGTCGCCGAGCTTGCCGGGGAATTCCCGAACGTCAAGACGTACAGCACGCTCTCGCCTCTGCCCCGGTTCTCGCGCGCGCTGCGAGACACACACAACGAGCAGGGCTTCACGCCCCGCCGCCTCTCCCGATTGCTGAGCGACTATGGCCGCGATCTGACCGCCGCATCCGGCCGCCGCGATATTGTCGACGCTTTCTTTCATCTGCTCGAACAGCCTCTCTCACACCGCAAAATCCTTGGCGAGCCGTTGCAGCGGCTGGGTCTTGCGTATCTCACGTGCGCGCGGCGGGACGGAAAGCTCTACGACCAGGTGGCCACGTTTCACCTTTCCAACGGCGCCCGCCTCGAACGAGTCAATGCCTTTGGAAATTTGCGTCCGTATGGGGCTGGAAGCGTACGCTGGGTTGACGGTTAACTACCGGTATCTGCCTGCCGAGCTTGAGGAGAATCACGAGCGATTTGTACGCGGAGGAATATTCGCGTCTCGAGCGGCGTGTTTCGGGAGCAAAAGAAGGTGATCGAGGCGTGGCAGCCGAGCCGCGAAGGATCCCGCGCCCGGAATTCAACGACAACCTCCTTCTAGGAGGAAACCCTCGCCGCGCCGGAAGGCTTCGCTTCTCCGTGTTAGTATCATTTTGTAGGCAGCGAGACCATGGTGCATCCAGCATCGCGCAAACCAAACGTCCTGGCTGTGATTCCTGCGCGTCACGCGTCGTCGCGTTTTCCGGGGAAGCCGCTGGCCGCGATCGCCGGCCGGCCCATGATTCAGCACGTTGTCGAGCGTGTCCGGCAGGCTCAGCTCATTTCAGGCGTGGTTGTGGCGACGGACGAAGCGAGCATCAAGAACGCGGTCGAGGCCTTTGGCGGAGCAGCGATTCTCACGCGCGCCGACCACCGCACGGGAACGGACCGCGTTGCCGAGGTGGCGGCGCACCGCGAGGCCGATATCTACTTGAACGTGCAGGGCGACGAGCCGCTGATCGATCCCGGCACAATCGACGCACTCGTCATGACAGTGCTCGAAGACGACTCGGTCCAGATCGCCGGGCCCTGCGTGCCGATTACGCATGCGAACGACATCATGGACCCCAATATCACCAAGGTCGTCCGCGATTTCGATGGCAACGCGCTGTATTTTTCGCGAGCTCCGATCCCTTGGGTGCGCGATAGGGATGGATCGGTCGCCGCGCGCCACTGGAAGCACATCGGCCTGTACGCGTTTCGCCGCGATGCGCTCATCGAGTTTCCCACGCTGCCGCCGGGAGACCTGGAACGCGTCGAGCAGCTCGAACAGCTTCGCTGGCTCGAGAACGGCTACCGCATCCGGATCGTCGAGACGGAATACGACGCGATCAGCGTGGATGTACCCGCGGACATCGAGCGCGTCGAAAAGCTCCTGCGCGAGAGCGCGCCGTAGGCGTGGCTGGGAGAAGCAAGGTGAAGATCCCCACTGTCGCTGTTCTCGTGGCCGCGGTCCTGCTCGCATCCCCCCCATCTTGTGTTGCCGACAACGGCGCTAGAAACGTTCGCGCGACGAGCGCGCAGGATTCGGCCTCCGTCACCTCATCGGACCGGTTCTTCGAATTTCACAGCGGCTTTTGGATCAACCTCCACCATTTTCTCTACGAGCAGGCCGCGATCGCCACGGCGGGCCCGCGCGGCACCCCTCACGAAGCCGAATTAGCCACGGACGCGAGCCAGGCCGCCGGTCTCTCGGAAGACGAAGAGAAAACCTGGTCGAATGCGTTGACGTATTACCGGGCCAACATGCTCCGTCACGATCTCTCGTCGGACCCCAGCATGGTCACGATCAAGAATCGCCTTGAGGATCTCGAAGACGCCACGTCGATTAATCGCGCGAATCTGGATGCCTCGTTGACCGCAATCCTGGACGCGGTGGCGCCGGTATATCGCACCCACTGGTGGCAGCTCCACGACACCGCGAATCGGACGTGGATCAAGACGCTGATGCCACTCGTGGACAAGGACGGCGCCACGCTCTCGCAGCAGATTGCCATGGCCTTCGAAACGCCGTGGCCGGATCATCCACTGCGGATCGACGTGGTCGCCTACGCGAATTCCGGGGGCGCCTACACGACGCTCCACCCCTCGCGCATCATTGTGTCCAGCATCGACGGCGGCAATCAGGACGTAGCCGCGCTCGAGGTTCTGTTCCACGCCGCGTCCGTCGCGTTGATGGACACAGTCACCGGGATCATCATTCGGGGCTTCACCGCCCAAAAGAAAAGCCCGCCGCCGGGATTGGCCGAGGCGATTCTGTTTTTCACGTCGGGTTTCTTGGTGAAGCAGTTGTACCCGGATTACACGCCCTACGCCGACCGCTTTCAGCTCTGGGTGACAGACGATGATTGGAAGGGTCTCCGCAGCATCCTCGTGAAGGATTGGCAGCCCCGCCTGGAAGGGAGGATCACCCTCGACGCGGCTTGGTCGCAATTGGCCCTGGACGTCGGCGGGTCTCTGACGACCCCTGCGCCTCCGGCGGTTCCCGCAACCGCAGCCACGCCCGCGAAGTGATCCCGGGAGATCACTGCAAGCGGAAATGGACCTCCACGTGTGTTTGGATCTCCACCGCCTGGCCATCGAGGTACGTCGGTTGGTATTTCCACTGCGTGACTGCCGTGAGCGCCGCGGCGACCAGCAAGCCCGGTCCCTCAATTGCACGCGCTCGCACGACATTACCTTGCTCGTCGATCACGGCGTCGATGATCACCACACCCTCTATTTTCGCGGCTCGCGCGACCGCAGGGTACGCCGGGGGAGGAGTCGAAATCGGCTGCGGCTGTTTGACATCGCCGCCGACGCGCACGATCTTCCTTGACGGAGGCGGTGGTGGGATTGCTGCTCTCGCATCCGCCATTCCACCGATGATTCCGCCAAGGACTCCGCCCGTCTGCCCTCCGGGTATGCCTCCGATCACTCCACCCGCGCCCACGTCAGGTGGGGCCTCATCGTGAACGATCTGGATCCTTGCCGGGATCACGGTGGGAGCCGTCAGATGGCTCGTCAGCAGCACTCGAGGCAGAGGCCTTGTGAGCTTCTGCATCTGCGCAGCCGGCGGAGGCGGCGCGGCGGGAGGAGCTGGCGCGACCAGAAATGTGGTTTGGAAGCTGCGCAGATCTAGAACCTGCGTGAAGAAGAATGGCGCCAGCACCACGGCAGCGACGATGATGATGTGAGCGATCAGCGACACCGCCCAATCCAGCGGATTCCGCCGCCCATGTTGCGACGGTATTTCCAGCATGCCTTTCAGGAACGTCGCTTGCGCTTGCGCGCGAGTTTGCGCATGAAGGCTTGTGGCTGAGCCGGGATGTCCTTCCCAGACAGCCTCTCGGAACACTTCGAATGTGGCGTTCGCCATTTCGTCCTCCTCTCCTCCGCCCGTGACTACCTGCGAGGAGTCTTACGAATCTCCTTAGGACACTTCTCTTTATAATGTCGGCGCTCGCGTCACACTGCGACGCACATCACGCGGCCATGTGACGCGCGTCACATTCGCAGCCCATTTGCTGCTCGCTCATTTCGGCCCCAATGAATCGCGATTTGACACGCGTCGTCTTTCCCTACATAATGCGTTGTACGCCGACTCTCCCGGAGGATTTCGAGCGCCTTGCCGACCGGCCCGAAGTACATATTTGTTACGGGCGGCGTGGTTTCCTCTCTCGGGAAAGGCGTAGCGGCGGCTTCGATGGGCTGTTTGCTCGAAAGCCGCGGCCTCCACGTTACCCTCCAGAAGTGCGACCCTTACCTGAACGTCGATCCCGGCACGATGTCGCCTTATCAGCACGGTGAGGTGTTCGTTACCGACGACGGCGCGGAGACCGATCTTGACCTCGGTCACTACGAGCGCTTCACCTCCGCTCATCTCACGCGCGACCATAACTGGACCACCGGCCGCATCTACGAAGCCATCATCGCGAAAGAGCGCCGCGGCGATTACCTCGGTAAGACGGTGCAGGTCATCCCGCACGTCACGGACGAAATCAAGGCCGCGTTCCGCAAAGTGACGGATGGCGTGGACGTCGTCATCGTCGAAATCGGCGGCACCGTGGGCGACATCGAATCGCTCCCGTTTCTCGAGGCCATCCGCCAGATGCGCCTCGAACTCGGCGCGGAGAATGTCGTTTTCGCGCATCTCACGCTCGTGCCCTTCATCGCCACGGCCGGCGAGCTAAAGACCAAGCCGACGCAGCACAGCGTCAAGGAACTTCTGAGCATCGGAATTCAGCCGGACATTTTGATCTGCCGCAGCGACCGCCAGTTGGGCGCCGACCTGAAATCCAAGATCGCGCTGTTCTGCAACGTCGCCGAGTCCTGCGTCATTTCCGCTCCGGACGTCGCCAACATCTACGAAGTCCCGATAACGCTCGCGTCGGAAGGCCTCGACGAGCAGATTCTCCGCCTGTTGCATCTCGAAGCGCCGCCGCGCGACCTCAGCCGCTGGCTCGCCATGCTCGAGACTCTCGAGCACCCGCAGGGCGAAGTCCGCATCGGCGTCGTCGGGAAATATGTGCAGCTCGAGGACGCCTACAAGAGCCTCCGCGAAGCTCTGGTCCACGGCGGACTTGCGAGCCGCCAGCGCGTGGTCATCGAGTGGATCGAAGCCGAAGACATCGACTCGGCCGCCGCCGCCGAACGCATGTTGCGTCACATGGACGGCATCCTCGTTCCCGGCGGCTTCGGCAAGCGCGGCATCGCCGGCATGGTCCACGCGATCACCTACGCGCGCGAAAAGAAAATCCCGTTCTTCGGCATCTGCCTCGGGATGCAGTGCGCCACGATCGAATACGCGCGCCAGGTTTCGAATCTCGAGCGTGCGGACAGCACTGAGTTCGATCCCTCGACGCCCAATCGCGTGATCTACAAGCTTCGCGAGCTGCTCGGCGTCGACGAAATGGGCGGCACGATGCGCCTGGGCGCGTGGCCCTGCAAGCTCGAGCCCGGCTCGTTTGCCGCGAAAGCCTACGGCGCCACGGAAATCTCCGAGCGGCATCGCCACCGCTACGAATTTAACTGCGAATACGAAAAGACGCTGACGTCCGCCGGCTTCCGCATCACCGGTCGTACGCCGGACGGCGTCTACGTAGAAATCATCGAGGTGCCCGACCACCCGTGGTTCGTCGGCTGCCAATTCCATCCCGAATTTAAATCGAAGCCGCTCGCACCCCATCCGCTCTTCGCGGCGTTCGTGCATGCGAGCCTCGAAAACCGCCGCGCGCGCCTCGGACATGCCGCCGACGCGCAGGCGAAAGCGCACGTTGCCACGAGCGAGCCGCATGCCGCCGAAATGCGCGCAGCGGACGCACGCGCGGACTCAGCCTCGGCCGATTAGTTTTCTCTTTTAGGGGAAACCGGCTGGCTTACGCCGCGGCGAGGTACTGCCAGACACTGCCAGTGCACTTCAGTTGAAAGACTCCGCCCTCGTCCGCGTGGAGGAAGTAGTCCCCCTGCGGAATCCGGCCCGTGCCGGCTGGACGGACGGAGCATTTCTCCCATCGAGTGGGGCGCACTCCGCGGCCGTGCTGGTTGCCGGTATCCACGATGTGGATCCCGTACTTCACGCGGTACTCCACGCCGGTCGGGCGCGTCGGCACTAACCGACCTGTTCCGTTGCGCTTACGTGTCTCGTTGGCCATGCATATTGGATGCCGCACAGGCCCCAAAAGTTTCCCTTTAGTCCCTATTTTTGGAAGCCGGTCACGTAGCTTATAATACCACAATATGTTAAGCATATCAATTTTTGTAGGCTTCGCTTTGTGCCGGCCTTAGTCCGGGATTTTCAATCCCGCCCAGCCGAACAGCTCGCGTAGCAGTGCTTCGACAAGCTCAGGCCGGTCCTCTCCGGCCAGGTTCGAATCGATCCCGAAACCTTGGGCTTTCAAGTAGTAGGACAGGATCCGGTACGACGCGCGGAAGCCTTTCAACTCATTCGCGTCGATCGTCACCGACTGTCCCGGTATCGCGGGCGTCAACTCGTCCCGCAGGTAGATGGCGTCGAACCCGAAGATTTTCCACTGTTGCTCGCGCCGCTCCACCCGATAGAGGAACCGCGCGTGGGTAGAGAGGGTCAGGTCCACGCCTTGCATTTTTACCGGCAGGTCGATGATTCCGACGAGGCTCGCAATTGCACGGTCGCCCGCGAGCGTCACCAACACTGGCGCGAGCCGGTGTTTTGCGGGCACGCCGCGCTCGGCCATGTCGATCGACCCTGCCACGAAATCCGGGCCGTTTCCGCGAAACCAGCTTACTCGCACAAGCGAGTCCGGCCAGAAGCAGCCTCGCATCGTCTCCCATCTCCACGTGTCGCGACTCTCCCGCTCGCGCAGTATCAATTGCGTGATGGCGGTAATATCTGCGCTCTCGATCACAGCTTTCGGCAAGTCCGTGGTCATACATGTCTCCAATGGTATGTGCGCGCCGCATTATCCCACGCGTTGTCTGAACCTCAAGTGAAGGGAATCTGGGGTGGTGGGCAATTCGAAATACAGCGGCAGTTAACGGCCTGACACTTTCTGAAGCTGGGTGCCGATCCGATTGTCGAAGTCGGATTCGTCGCCAGCTTTGACGATTCCCTTGGGGTGACTAAGCGGGTAGACCTCCGGCGATGCGGCACCCCCGTTTGCGTGTACCGTGACCTCCAGTGAATGATGCGGATTGCCGTTGGGATCGCTCGGATCCGGCACCCAGTAAAAGGCAAATCCGACCACTTGGCCTGTTCCGGCGACAGCTTTGAGTTTGTTCCAATCCGTTCGGACCGCTTGTTCCGCTCCAAGAGGGATCCTGAAATAAAGGTAGCCTTGCTGAGGAGCCTTGTAGGACCCGCTCGAAACCGGCACGGGAACCACGAATACACCGGATATCCGGATCAAGTTCGGCGAAGGGCCCTCTCGGTCGAACGTTACCTGGTCTATGACTGCATATATTCCAATACTGCTCCCCTTTGCGATTACGGCGATGGGGGTCAGCGCAAGAAGCAACATTGCAGCGACTAGGGAAAGTGCTGGCTTCATGGTGCCTCGCTGTGTGAAAAATTATGCTCTACCTCCAGGCGACGAGTCAACCGCGCTCGCCGTGTATCCGCGGAAATCGTTATTTCGCTAGCCTCGTGCATAGCTTCTCTCGCCTAAATCTCCATCCGGAGCCCCATTGGAAGGATGTAGCTCGGGTCTTCAGACCCGAGGAAGTTGGGAGGCCAATGACGCTCGGCGTGATGGCCCGAGAGAAGTGAATCTGATCATGCCGCAGGACAGGTTCGAGAACTGTCTTTTTGCCCCTGTACGAGTTTTGTCCTTCAGGGCGATTCGAAAGGCGTTCGCTCGTGCTACGTTCGAGTGTGATGGTTTTCGACAGCACGAACGGCGCATATGGCGGGCGCAAAGCTCACGACGTTAGTCCTGCGCCTTTCACGAAGCACGATTCGCCAGTCACGAATCACGGGTTTTCCAGCCACTCGCTACTGCTTTCTACCCGACACTGCTGTCGAGTAGAAATGGCTCCAACTCGCTCAAAACAAACGATCGGTGTGCCTGCTACCTGTCACTGGAACCGGGGGGTCTCGCATCGCCGCACTGCGCCCAATTCCACGTTGAAAAGAGGCGCGAAGCCGAATACGCTGGGGGATCCCATGGAGCCTTCTCGCAGCTTCCAAATAGGGAAAGTTACCGTCGGCGGCGGCGCACCGCTCTTCCTGATCGCGGGGCCGTGCGTGATCGAAAGCGAAGCGCACGCCACGATGATCGCCGAGCGCCTGGCCATCGTTGCGTCCGAGCTCGGCGTGCCGCTGATCTTCAAAGCGTCCTACGACAAGGCCAACCGCTCGTCGGTGTCGTCCTATCGCGGCCCGGGCCTGACGGACGGTCTTCGGATCCTCGCGCACATCAAGCGCCGCACCGGCCTGTCGATCCTGACCGACGTTCACGAGGTCTCGCACGTCGCTCCCGCCGCCGAGGTCTGCGACGTCCTTCAGATTCCGGCGTTTCTTTCGCGCCAGACCGACCTGCTCGCCGTCGCCGGACGCTCCGGCCGCGTCGTCAACATCAAGAAGGGCCAGTTCCTTTCGCCCTGGGACATCGCGAATGCCGCGGAAAAAGTCGCCGCCGCGGGCAACGACAAGATCATCCTGACCGAGCGCGGCACATCGTTCGGCTATCAGAATCTCGTGGTGGACATGCGCTCGTTTCCGATCATGCGCAAGCTCGGCTATCCGGTGGTTTTCGACGTGACGCACTCGGTGCAGTTGCCCGGCGGGGAGGGGAAGTCGAGCGGCGGCCAGCCCGAATTCATCGAACCGCTGGCGCGCGCGGGCGCCGCCGTCGGCGTGGACGGGATTTTTCTCGAAGTTCACGACAACCCCGCGCAAGCGCTCTCCGACGGCACAAACGCGCTGCCGATCGATCAGCTCTCCCCGCTACTCGAGAAAGTCCTTCCCCTGGGTGCTCTGTCGCGCGAACTGGATGGCGCCCCGCGCGCCCGCCCGCCCGAGGTGAGCCGTACGAGCGGCAAGGCCCCTGCGAATCAGCCGAGTTCCCGGACGCCTGCGAGTCAGCCGACGAGCCCCAAGAAAAAAGATGAGAAGCGCCACCCGGTCCCGGGCAGCGGCGAGCGCCGCGCGTGGAGAGGCCGCCGATGAAAACGGCCAGCGCGAAGCAATCGGCGATTGAGACCGCGAAGCGCGTCCTGCGAATCGAGGCCGAAGCGATCGCCGGCCTGATCGATCGTCTCGACGCGCAATTCGAAAAAGCCGTCGAGCTGATCCACGGTTGCAAAGGGCGGGCGGTCATCACCGGCCTCGGCAAATCGGGCCTGATCGGCCGCAAAGTCGCGGCCACGTTTTCGAGCACTGGCACGCCGTCGTTTTTTCTGCACGCGGCCGAAGCGCTCCACGGCGACCTCGGAATGCTGATGGCGGGCGACGTTCTCGTCGCAATCTCGGCGAGCGGCGAAACCGAAGAGCTGATTGAGCTGAGCGAAGCCGCAAAGCGCCTGGCCGTCCCGGTCATCGTGCTGACGGCGCACCCGCGTTCGACGCTCGCCACGGCGAGCGACACCGTGCTCGACATCGCCGTGAAGGAAGAGGCCTGCTCGCTGAATCTCGCGCCGACCGCCTCGACCGCCGCGGCTCTCGCGATGGGCGACGCGCTGGCCATCGCGCTGCTCGAGCGCCGCGACTTCCAGCAGGACGACTTTGCCGCGCTCCATCCGCGCGGGCGCCTCGGGAAAAAGCTGCGCCGCATCGAAGCGCTGATGCATTCGGGCGAGGACGCGCCGCGCGTCCTGCCAACGGCGAAGATGCCGGACGTGATTTATGAAATGAGCCGCAAGGGCCTCGGCATGGCCGCCGTGACGGAGCGGGACGGGCGGCTGCTCGGCATCATCACGGACGGCGATCTGCGGCGCGTGATGCAGAAGCGGAAGGAGAACGTGCTCGACCTCGCGGCGGCGGATTGCATGACGAAGAATCCGGTTACGCTGCCGCGCACGGAGCTTGCCGCGGCCGCGCTGCGCGTGATGGAGGAGAAAAAGATTACATCCGTACTGGTCGTCGACGCTGCGGGGCGTCTCGAAGGCGTGGTCCACATCCACGACCTCTGGACCTTGCAGCTCTTCTGAGGATTTGAAGCTATGCGTCGCAGGGAATTCTTGGAGCTGCTGGGAGCCGGGGCTTGCGTTCCTCTCGCGTCCGGCTTGGAGGCTCAGGTTCCGACCGGCGGCCCGAAAGCGGACGTGACGCTGCGCATCTCACCTGTGGAAGTGGGAATCGCTCCCGGGAAAACGATCAAGACAATCGGATACAACGGCTCCGCGCCGGGCCCGTTCCTGCGCTTTCGCGAAGGCCAGCGGGTGACCGTGGACGTGTTCAACGACACGAAAGAGCCGGAGTTGGTTCACTGGCATGGATTTTTCATCCCGCCGGAAGTAGACGGAGCGATGGAGGAGGGAACGCCGCTCATTCAGCCGCAGAGCGGGCAGCAATACTCGTTTGTGGCGCGACCATCGGGCACGCGCTGGTACCACACGCATGTTTCTGCCGGCCGGAACCTGAAGCGAAGCACCTATACGGGCCAGTTCGGGATGGTGTACATCGAGCCGAGGAACGAGCCGGGTGGGTATGACGCCGAACACCTTCTCTGCCTGCACGGATGGGATCCCTACCTGAGCAGCATGGGCGGAGAAGGATCTCTCGAGGCGGTCTACGAAAGCTTCTCCGTGAACGATCGCGCACTGGGGCACGGAGAACCGATCCGCGTTCGCGAAGGGCAGCGAGTGCTGTTCCGCATCTTGAATGCGAGTGCCACGCTGACGCACCGAATTGCGCTCGCCGGCCACGAGCTTACGGTGGTCAGCCTCGACGGCAACCCGGTGCCGGCGCCGCGCGCGGTGGACGCTCTCACGCTCGGACCTGCCGAGCGCGTGGACGTCGTTGCGACGATGAACTCTCCCGGAGTCTGGGTGCTCGGCGAGGTGGACGATCAGATTCGAAGCAAGGGACTGGGCGTGGTCGTGGAATACGAGAACCGCAGCGGTTCGCCTCAATGGACGGCGCTGGGTAACGCTCCGTGGGATTACAGTCTGTTCGGAACTTCGGGGCTTGCGCCCGAACCGGATGAGATCGTTCCGATGGTGTTTCGGCGCAAATTTGCGGGAAACAACTGGGTGGACCATTGGACGATCAACGAAAAGGAATATCCGAAGACCGACCCGATTCTGCTGCGGGCAAACAAGAAATACCGGCTCCGATTCGAGAATCGGAGTGATGACGATCATCCGGTCCACCTGCATCGCCACTCCTTTGAACTGACGAGGCTTGCGGGCAGGAACACAGCGGGAGTTATGAAAGATGTAGTCGTCGTGCCGCGGCGCGCTCAGGTGGAGGTTGATTTCGTTGCGGACCACCCAGGTCTGACTCTGTTTCATTGCCATCAGCAGCTTCATATGGATTTTGGCTTTATGACTTTGTTCCGGTATGTTGATCCCTAAGAAGAGGCAAGGCGAAGCGGAAAATGGTGATTCGTGAAGTCAAATTCCCGGCGAAAGTCGTGCGCCGCGCGCGCAAAATCCGCGTCCTGCTGATGGACGTGGACGGCACGATGACGCCTCGCTACGTCTGCCTGCAATCATTCCCCGACGGCAGCGTTGCCGAGATGAAAATGTTCAACGCGCACGACGGCGCCGGCATCAAGCTCGCGAGCATCATGGGAATTCGCACCGGACTGATCACGGGACGCGACTCGACCGCAACGGCTCGGCGCGCGCGAGAGGCGTCGATGGAGTTCGTGGTTCAGGGCCAGCCGAAAAAGCTCGAAGCCTACAAAGCGATTCTCACCCGTGCCGGAGTCACCGATGAAGAAGTCGCGTACGTCGGCGACGACCTCCCCGATCTTCCGTTGCTCGAGCGCGCCGGGCTGGCGGTCGCCGTCGCCGACGCCATGTTCGAGGCCAAGCGCGCCGCGCACTACATCACGGTCGCGCGCGGCGGCGAAGGCGCCATCCGCGAAGTCGTCGAGCTGATCCTCAAGTCCCAGGGCAAGTGGAAAAAGGCCATTCCGCTGGCGATTGCCTGATGCCGGGCCCGCTAGTTGGCATGTCTTACCAATACCAAATTAGACCTTTCGGCCAGTATATTCGCCAAGGGGCCGGACGTAAGCTTTGGAGAGGGCCGAAAGTATGTCCACTCCGTCACGTTTTCCGATAGAGCCGACGATAGTTCTTCTGGCCGCCGTGCTGTGCCTGCCGCTGGCCGCAGACTCCCAGCAATATCTGGAGGCCCGCAACTCGTCGCAGGAAACGGGCCGGCTGGAAACGCAGATGTGGGGATTGATCAACCGCGACCGCACGGCTCCAGCTCAGGCCCAGGAGACGAAGGGCCGCGCACGTCCTCTCGTATGGGACGCGAGGCTCGCCGCCGTCGCCCGCGCGCACTCCGAGGACATGGCGCGCAGCGGAGCCCTCAGTCACGCAAGTTCCGACGGAAGCCTGCCGTCGTGGCGCGTTTCCATGACCGGAGTGCAATGGCTTTCCACCGGTGAAAACATCGCCAAAGCGGATGATGTCGCGCAGGCCGAAACGCTGTTCATGAATGAGCCGAAATTCGAGCACAACCACCGCGGAAACATCCTGAACCCGAACTACACCCATGTGGGGATCGGAATCGCACGCGGGCAGGACGGGTCGCTTTACATCGCGCAGGAATTCGTCCAGGTCCGCTAGCGATTGCCGTTATAACTCGGCCAAGAATCTGAAGTTGGAGCGGGCGATGGGAATCGAATTGCATCCCATACTTCTAAGCCTCACTGCTGGAAGGCGTTACCCCGCTCAAAAGTCAATTGATGCCAAGTGATGCCAAATGGAATGAACTTACGGGAGGGATCTTTGTTAACAATCCTTCTATGGCCGCATACGCAGAAGCAAGAACGCTGTATCCTGACGCGACGGAGATCACCGTAGTCTCAGTAGGGACTGACGATCGGCAGGATCAAATCACCTATGCCGCAGCCAAGGACTGGGGACTCTTGGGAGGGGCGAAGCAAATCGCGCCCGTCCTCATGGACAGCGTTTCTGAAGCGGTTGACTATGAATTGCGAGCATTGCTCGGCTGTACTTACTATCGCCTGCAAGTTCCCCATTTACAGAAGGCTTCAAGCGATATGGATGATGTCGACCCCGAGAATCTGAAAAATCTCCAAGATGTTGCCGAAGAATATGTGTCGTCTATCTCCGATGTTCTGACCAAGATGTGCACAGAACTCGCAGAAGGTCGAGGAAGCAACATGCCGGGTATCGGTCGCAAGCTGGCTTGACGACTTGCGGCTCCCTTGGGACTCTGGTCTGAGCGGGCTTGCCAAACAAAACGTTATTCGGTAGGCAACCGGATGATTTGATCCCGAGATTGCACGTCGTCGACTTGACTTGGGACGAAACATAAGATGTTGGCCCAATGGCGGCTCCCGATCCCCTCGTCGGGCGGAGCATTTCTCACTACCGAATCGTCGCAAGGCTGGGCGGTGGCGGGATGGGAGTGGTTTACCGTGCCGAGGACACCACGCTGGGCCGGGCCGTCGCGCTGAAGTTTCTTCCTGATGAGGTTTCCGGCGACAAGCAAGCCCTCGAAGGATTTCTCCGCGAAGCGCGCGCTGCTGCCGCATTGAATCATCCGTACATCTGCACGGTCTATGAACGGCGAGCACGATGCCCGTCGCTTCATCGCCATGGAACTTCTGGAGGGCCAGACCGTGAAGCAGCGTATCGCCGGTGGGCGGGTGGAAGTAGACGCGCTTCTCAGTCTCGGTGTGGGAATTGCCGATGCTCTGGATGCAGCACATGCGCGAGGCATCGTGCACCACGACAGTGGTTCCTGCCAATCGTTTCCAATTACCGCGGTCATTGGGCGCAGAGAGTCAATCAGTTGACGGTCGGATTCGCGGCGAACTGCTTGGACATATGCCCGGAATCGCACTCGTTCTCCGCCTTGCTACCCGCTCGCCTGCTTAAATCGAATCACCGATACACGTAATCACCTGCTGTGTATTTCGGGGGAATGTACGGCACGAGCAGATACGAGTCATACTTCCCGCCGGAGTAGATGACGTGCTTGCCCTTGTTTTGGGTGTCCCACTTAAAGGGCTCGAACCAGTCTACGCGCTCATAATGGCCCATGACCTCAACGCGCAGCTGCTCGCCCCGATGCCAGATCCTGCTTGACGGCCAGACCTCGATATCGACGGGGATGATTTCGCCGGGCTTGAGCTTTCTCGGATTGTTATAGGGATATATCGGTTGGAACTCCGTAGATTTCTTCTCGTCGAGCTCACGCAGGGAAACGCGAAGTTTGCCCGGAGCGCCAGGATGGGGCCTGCCCAGCACGTTGACCGGCAGCCATTTGCCAACCTTATCTAGCTTCTGGACAGCGACAAACAGATCCATCTCGTCGCTGCCCTCGGCTTCTACCCACAAGCGCAGCTTCATGTAGCCAGTGAGCTCGGTTTCTTCGTCGAATGACATATCGAATGTAGCCTTGCCTGCCTCGGCGTCGTATTTGATCTTGCTTTCGCTTGCGACCGGCTCCTTCGACAGGGCGCGGTTTGCGGCATCGACATATAGCCTTCGATGCTCAGTCCTGGATAGCGGCCAGTCAGTTTCGGGGCGGTCTACCGCATAATCGAAATCATACGCGTCCATGACCGCCAAGCGCACGGGCGGGGTCGATTCCCACCCGTTGCGAATGCCCTTGAGATAGCGGTCGAAGAAGCGCGTAAGGTCGTCGATCGACTCGCGGGAGCGCATGTCCGGCCACTCGAAGTCCCGGTGGGCGCGCATCCATTTCTTTTTGGAGCTAATGTGCCTAAAGGCGTTGGTAGCGCCGCGCAGATGGAAATGACACCAACCCACGGTGAGATACGTCGGGACGTCGATCTTCTCGAAGGCAGGAATCTTGTCTTCCCAGTAGGCGTTCATCAAGGGGTAGTCTTGGGTCATGGTGTAGTAATCCTCGATAAGACCGCCGCCTACGATCTTTGCTATAAGAAACTGGTTAAACCCATACTCGGTGAACCCGCCCATATTGATCATCTCGCGATAGGTGTCGGCGTTGCCTTCCCAAGGCGCTATGCAAGCGAGGTGCGGCGGGCGCTCGGCGGCGATGCGCCACTGCGCCTTGGCGAGGGCTGAGTTGCCCGCCATGCCAAGCTTGCCGTTGCACCACTGCTGCTTTGCCAGCCATTCAACTAAGTCATAGCCGTCGCGGCCTTCCTGAGAACTCCACACATATATATCGCCTTCGGAATTGCCAACACCGCGCGGATCGTAGTTGGCGACAGCATATCCTTTATGGCACCAATATTCTGGGTCGGGACCCTCGAACTTCGCATGGTTGGAATGCGAACCGTGGGGGACGCCCAGCGTCTGCCATTCAGTTTGTAGTGAATCGGCGCACCCCCGTTTGCCATAAGGGCTCCAGGCGATAATGCCGGGGATGCTGGTCTGACCGGCGGGACGATATATATCGCAGTAAGTAATGGTGCCGTCACGCATTGGCACAGCGACATCCTGCTCGCAAATTATCCCGTTGCCGATCTCGTAGGTGCGCGGGTTGAGGGCTGGCCAGTCCCCGAATCCGTCAACAACGTAGGTCGGCAACTGCCCCTTCGCGACGCGAGCGGCAGCGGCGACGCCGAAAGGCGGACGTCTGGCTGCGTGGCGGTAGGCAACTTCGATCTCCTCGTTGCCGAATTTTTGCTTCTTCCTAATGATCTCCTGTTCTGGTACGGGCGACTCTTTGGCGGTGGACACAATCCCTCCTCCCCTTTGCATTGTATTTAGCCAGAATTCCCGATTTGGACCTCAGACTCGCGCATCGTACGCTTCTCTTGCCCTGGATACAACGTGCCCCCCAAAGGTTGGTCGGAAAGAATTCATCTTGAAAATGTGGACTGAAGACAATCGCGGCCGCAGTGGCGTGGGATCTCCGAAAAATAGCAATTTGTAAATACCCTCCGTTATACTTCGCGGATTCCAGTTGACGGGGACCTATGGTCATTCAGCCCGGCAACCGCCTTTCGCGTGCGCGGCGTCGAGCACGTCGGCGATTTCCGTCCCAAGGTTTAGAAGCGTGGCAATGCTGGACGGCCCACCAGCAATCCGCTGCTTGAGCGTCTGCCCCTGCATCAGTTCCATGGCGATGAATCGATGGCCCTCGTGCTCGCCGATTTCGTGGATCGTGCAGATGTGCGGATGATTCAATGCGGCCGCGGCGCGCGCTTCGCGGAGAAATCGTTCGAGGGCTTGTTTGTCGCCGGAAACCTCATCAGGAAGAAACTTCAGCGCGACGGCGCGGTCCAGAGTGGTGTCTTCGGCGCGGTAGACTACACTCATCCCGCCGCCGCCCAGCTTCTCGACGATACGGTAATGGGACACGGGC